>VXOG01000045.1 GCA_009840165.1 Chloroflexota bacterium | reverse complement strand
GGCGGACCCGGTGGACGACCCCCAGGACGGGGCGGGCCCCGAGGCGGCGGACGGGGCGGACGGCGCTACGGCCCGCGACGCCGGGTGTGCGCGTTCACCGTCGAAGGCGTGGTTCCCGACTACAAGGATGTTGACCGCTTGCGTCGTTACATCTCGGAGCAGGGCAAAATCGAACCCACCCGCAAGACCGGCACGTCGGCCAAGAATCAGCGACTGTTGGCTCAGGCAATTAAGCGCGCTCGCTATCTGGCCCTCCTGCCCTACGCGCCTGAACACAGCATCAACATCGGCATGCGTTCCGGTCGTTAGCTAACTACGACCGGATCTCACGCTACCCTCGGCAATTACACATGCTGAACCTGCCGCTGCCCTGGAAACGCAGCGCTGATACCGGAGTCGATGAACCGCCCGACGCATCGGAACGGCTTCCGGCGCGCCGGCGTGGGAGACGCAACCGGCGCCTGGGCATCAACGATGAAAATGCCGCCGTTGCCGCCAGGGCCAGGCGCAGCGCCGAGCGGAAACGCCAGCGCATCGCTTTGATAATCGGCGGCGTGCTGATCCTCATCATCATTGGCGTGATCATGGCCGGCGTTTATCAAGCCTACATCCATCCTCCTCGCGTCATGGCTGGCGAAGTCCGTGGCGTCCGATTCACCATGGGAGACCTGGTGGAACGCATCCGCGTCCTCCAGGGGATCGACCGTTACCAGGGTGGACAGGTTGACCTGAGTACCATCCCGTTCGAGCTATTGACCGACCTGCTGCACGCCGAGATATTGCGCCAGGCGGCGCCCGGTCTGGCAATCAACATCACTGATGACCAGATTGAAGAAGCCATCAGGGCACGGTTCCGTCCGGAAGCGCAGCCGGGGCAGGAAGTGGATGACGCCCAATTGGACGCTGAGTACCAGAATACCTACACCGGTTTCTTGACTCAGGTGAACCTCACCGACGACGGCTATCGCCGTATTGTGGAAGAAGATCTCCAGGAATTTGGACTGTGGGCGCGTATGCTCGCTTCGTTGCCGGAGGAGGCGCAGCATGTGGAGTTGCAAGCCATCGCCTTGAGCATCAATTCCGACGCCGCCCCCGAAGCGGTGAAAGAACGGTTGGAACTGGGCGAAGACTTTGCCGCGGTGTCCCGGGAAATCTCCAGCAACGACGGATACATCGGCTGGGTGCCCGAAGGCGCGTTCCCTGAATTCGACCGCCACCTGTTCGGAGAAACGGTGGTCACTGAAAGCGGCGAAACTCAACCCAAGCCGCCGCTGCTGTCTGCGGGAGACGTTTCTGATCCGATATACGTGGAACAGGCCATCTTCCTGATCCAAGCCATCGGCGATGTTGAGACTCGGGAACTCGATCCGTCGATGCAGCGTCGGATGGCTGGCGCCCGGGTGGAGCAGTGGAAGGACGATCAACTGACCCAGGGCACTCAGGAAGGTTGGGTCAAAATCAATTTCGACAGCAACCGGTACGCTTGGGTCACCGAACAGGTCCGGCTCACCCGTCCCAGGGTTACTCCACAGCCTCAGCAGCAACCGGGAGGACTCGGCGGCCTGCTCCCGCAGTAACCCGAGTTATCCGGCTGCAAATCTTTCGGGCAGATCCGGCCATCCCTTGATACAATGACCAACACGGCCGCGGCAATGCCCGGCATTATGCGCCACCACCAAGTGTAAACATGACCCGCGGCAACTCGACAATCAACATCGGCCTGATGGGTTTGGGCACTGTGGGCGGCGGCGTCGCTGCCTCTCTGCTGGACAACGCCGAAGCCATCAAGCAAAAAACCGGGCGCATGGTACGGCTCAAGCGAGCGCTGGTTCGGGATCTGTCCCGTCCGCGCGACCCGTCCCTCCCGACGGAATTATTGACCACCAACCCGGAAGACATTTTGTCCGATCCCGACTTGGACATCGTGGTGGAAATGATGGGCGGCGACTCGCCCGCCGGAGAATACCTGGAGCGAGCCATCGCGGCAGGAAAACACGTCGTCACCGCCAACAAGGAGGTCATGTCTCGTCGCGGCCCGTCGTTGTTGGCCTTGGCGCAGGAAAGGCGCGTCAACCTGCTCTTTGAGGCATCTGCCGGCGGTGGCATTCCCATCGTCGGCTGCTTGATGTCCCAGTTGCTCGCTAACGATATCAGTTCCATTCGTTCCATCATCAATGGCACCACCAACTACATCCTGACTCGAATGGCGCGCGAGCAAACGCCCTTTGCCGACGCCCTCGCCGAAGCTCAGGCCCATGGCTACGCGGAAGCCGATCCTACCAACGACATCGAAGGTATCGACGCGGCCTACAAGCTTTCCGTGCTGGGCAGCCTCGCCTTCCACCGGCCGATCCCGCACCACCTGGTCTATACCGAGGGCATCAGCCGTCTCGCGCCCGAGGATTTCCGATACGCCGCCGAACTGGGATACGCCATCAAATCCCTTGCCATTGCCGTGGCGGAACCCGACGGCGCCGTCCGTGCGCGAGTCCACCCCGCGCTGGTTCCCGACAATCACCTGTTGGCCAACGTTGACGGCGTGTATAATGCCATTGAAGTGACTGGGGATCTGTGCGGCCAGATTATCCTGCATGGGCAGGGAGCCGGCCGCGACGCTACCACCAGCGCTGTGATGGGCGACGTGCTCGGCATTGTCCGCGCACTGGCCAACTCGGACGGGCCTCCGCCACTCCCTGATACCCCCGGCATGGCACAGGATGGCGGCCTCGATGTCCTGGCGCATCCCATCGATGAGTTGTCCAGCGCCTACTACATGCGCCTCACCTGTGCTGACCAGGCCGGCGTCTTGGCGCAAATCGCCCAAATCCTGGGGGACGGCAATATCTCCATCGCCACCGTCATTCAGAAAGATACCGACCCGGGCAGCGGCACTGCTCAATTGGTAATCACCACCTACCCCTCGCGAGAGGCCGACGTGCAATCCGCTCTCCGCGCCGTTTCTGAATTGGGTGTAGTCGTCAGCGTCAACAATCTGATTAGGATCGAGGAATAAGTCAGAGCGCTGAATATCGAGCTTTGGTCGTAAAATCTGATGGGCGTTGGCGTATTACAACAATACCGTGAACTGCTGCCGGTCAGCGAGGAGACCCCCATCTTCTCCATGGGGGAGGGCGACACGCCTTTGGTGCGGTCTCGCAACTTGGGGCCTCAGTTGGGCTGCGACCTGTACTTCAAGCTGGAAGGGTGCAACCCCACCGGATCTTTCAAGGATCGCGGCATGGTTGTCGCCATCGCCAAGGCCATGGAAGAACGTTGCCTTGGCGTAATGTGCGCCTCCACAGGGAACACCAGCGCGTCCGCAGCCGCGTATTCGGCCTATTGCGGACTGACTTGCTGGGTCCTGATTCCGAAAGGTGAGGTCGCCCTCGGCAAGCTCGCTCAAGCCATGGCCTACGGCGCGCGAATCCTGTTGGTCGATGGCAATTTCGACGCCGCTCTCGCCTTGGTCAGAGAGTTCACCGAGTCCAGTCCCATTACACTGGTGAACTCAGTCAACCAACACCGGATCGAGGGTCAAAAGACCGCGTCGTTCGAGGTTTCCGACGTCCTGGGCGACGCTCCCGACTATCTGTTCATCCCCGTTGGCAACGCCGGCAACATCACGGCCTACTGGCGTGGCTTCGTTGAATACCACCAGCTTGGCCGCAACGATTCGCTGCCCAGAATGATGGGCTTCCAGGCCGAGGGCGCTGCCCCTATCGTTCGCGGCAAGCCCGTGCTCTACCCTCAAACCATCGCCTCAGCCATTCGCATCGGGAATCCGGCCAGTTGGAAATTCGCCGAACGGGCCCGCGATCAGTCCGGCGGAGTAATCGACGCCGTGTCCGATGACGAAATCCTGGACGCGTATCGCCTGCTGGCCTCCCAGGAAGGCATTTTCGGTGAACCCGCCTCGGCCGCCTCGGTCGCCGGATTGCTCAAAATGTCCCGCGCCGGCCTGGAACTGCGCGGAAAGCGCGCTGTGTGTGTCATTACCGGCACCGGCCTCAAAGATCCTGACTTGGCAGTAAGCAGCGCCCAAGCCCATACGGTGGAGGTTCAACCCAACCTAGAAGCCATCGAGTCCGCGATCATGGAGTCTCTTGATCGGCGCCCATGATCCATACGCCGAAGCGACCATAGCAGCGATGTCCGTCCATTCCCACAAAATGAACTCTGCCGCCATCGAGGTGGCTATCGGCGCCGTACTTAAGTACGTTGATGAAGACAGCGGCCGCGAGGGTTTGTGGCGTACTCCCGAACGTGTCGCGGAAATGTACGTCGAGCTGTTTTCGGGTGTGGGCAAGAACCCCGCCGATGAAATCGATGCCATCTTTTCCGACGATGTTTCCAATGATCCCGTGCTGGTCCGCGGCCTCCAGTTCTATTCGATGTGCGAACACCACCTCCTGCCCTTCTTCGGCCAGGCTAGCTTGGTGTACGTTCCGAACCGCCATATTGCAGGCATCAGCAAAATCGCACGCGCGCTGGATACGGCGTCTCGCCGACTTCAGGTGCAGGAACGCCTTACTTCTCAATTGGCCGACGCCGTAGTTTGCCGCGTCAGGCCCTTGGCCGTGGCCTGCCGCCTGGAAGCCGAGCATCTCTGCATGTCCATGCGCGGCGTGCAAAAACCCGGCCATCGCATGGTCACTACGGCTGTGCGATTGGGCGATCAAATGGCCGGTTACTCCAACCGCGATCTGCTCGCCATGTTGGAATCGTGAGGACGCTTCCCATGCCCGCGTTTGAAACCCCCACTCCGTTGACGTCTTTCGATCAAATCCGTTCCGAATGGCAGCAGCTTTTGGGCCGCTCCTCCGTCAACAACCTGTACGTCACGCCGGTGTGGCAGGAATTGTGGTGGAACGCTTTTCAAAACGGACGCTCGCTGGCTGGATTCTATTTCACCGACAATGGAGGAGCAGTCACGGCCATAGCCTCTCTTTCCAGGGCTGCGGATCACTATTCGTTAGTGGGCAACAGCGACACCTTTGACTACAACGACTTTATTGTCGCCGCCGGCAAGGAAGAAGTCTTCTACCCCGCGCTGCTTGATACCATATCCGCCAACGGCGCCACTCGACTTGACCTTTTTTCCATCAGCGAAGAATCTCCTACGCTGGCCATCCTGCCTGATTTGGCCCGTGCCAGAGGCTACGCCGTCGTTGTCGCCGAAGAGGACGTTGCTCCCCGTATCATGCTGGCCGATACTTGGGACGACTACCTCGCCGGCTTGAGCAAGAAGGACCGCCACGAACTCCGCCGCAAGCTCCGTCGCCTCGATTCCCAGGGTAACTGGCGTTGGTACTGCGTTTCCGACCCCGCGGCGGCCGCCGAGCGCATGGACACCTTTGTGGACTTGATGCGCCGCAGCGACCCCGCCAAGGCCGAATTCCTCACCCCGGAGCGTGAAACTTTTTTCCGACGCATGGTCGAAGCCACTGCCGCTGAGGGTATGCTCAGGCTGTTCTTCATGGAAATGGACGACCTGCCTGTAGCGGCTTCCCTCTGTTTCGACTATGACGGCGTCCGCATGTTGTACAACAGCGGGCACGATCCCGAATACCGTTACTACAGCGTCGGGCTCCTCTTGCATTCACTGTGCCTCCGCGACGCCTTGGAGCAAGGCTACCGCTACTTCGACTTCCTGCGGGGCAACGAACCGTACAAATACCGTCTCGGCGGAACCGACCACCATCTGTATCGCATCAGCCTGGAGCAAACCGGCGAGGGTGCCGCCACGTGAACGGCGATTTCAGCAACCGGATAGCCCTCTTGGCTTATCACGCCTGCCCCTTGGCTGCCCCCGGCCAGGGCAAATCTGGCGGTATGAACGTACACGTTCGGGAAATCGGGCGCGCTCTGTCTGAACGCGGCGCTCAGGTTGACATATTCACTCGCGCTCACGAAGGCCAGGACATGGATGCGCCGGCCATTGCCGACGGCGTAAACGTCGTCCATGTTCCCGCCGGCCCCGCGGACGCTCCTCTATCCGAGCAGCATGAGTACCTACCGGAGTTTCTGGATGGCATCCTGAGGCGTCGCGACCGGATTCAGGCGGATTACCAGGCTGTCCATTCTCACTACTGGTTGAGCGGACTGGCCGGCCGGCAATTGGCCGCTGCCATCAACGCTCCCCACGTCGTCACTTTCCACACCTTGTCCCGAATAAAAATGCTATCGCGTTCGGGCGAATCGGAGCCGGTGCTCCGCCAGCGTTCCGAAGCCGAAATCATTGCCGGCTCCGATTGTGTCATCGCCTTCAGCGAGCACGAACGGGACGCCATGGTCAAGCTGTACGAAGGAGACCCCGATCGCATACGCCTGGTCCCTTGTGGAGTTGATCTGGAGCGCTTCCGCCCGTTGGGTCGGGCCGAGGCGCGGGACGAACTTGGGTTGAACGGCGACAAGGTGCTTCTCTATGTGGGCCGTATTGAAGCCCTCAAAGGCCTGGAGTTGCTGATCCAGACTACAGCTCACCTCGACGCCGGCAATGTCAAAGTTCTCGTAGTGGGAGACGATGCAGACGGAAGTGGAGACCTGGGGCGTCTGAAGCGCATCGCCGAATCCCTTAACGTATCGGAATCGATCGACTTTGTCGGTCGAGTCGCCCAGGATCGGCTCCCCTGGTATTACTCCGCCGCTGACGTGTGCGTGGTGCCTTCCTACTACGAGAGTTTCGGCTTGGTGGCCCTGGAAAGCATGGCTTGCGGAACCCCTGTGGTCGCTTCGCGAGTCGGCGGCTTGCCCACTGTCGTCCGTCACGGACGCACCGGCTATCTGAAATCGTGGCGGTGCCCCGAAACTTTCGCCAACTCTCTGGAAATGCTGCTGGTTAATCGCAGCTTGCAGAACTGCATGGGCCTCACGGCCAGAGAAACGGCCGAAAGCATGAGCTGGGACGCCGTCGCTGGACAACTCCTCACCATTTACCGGGAACTGTCGGGCCACGACCAAGGTTCCGAGGGGACGTGATGCCGAACCGATTCCGTCGCCGTGAATCTCAAGGTGAATCCGTTCCGAATCTCCACGACCGAATCCTCAGGGACGGTCGCCCTCCACGCCGTGGTGTGACGAGGACTATCGGCCATGTCCAACGCCGCTTGATCGCTGGCGTCCTCGTCTTCCTCCCGATATTTGTCACCTATTTCGTCGTGGATTTCTTCTATGGCATCGTTGACTCGCTGCTGGACCCCTTCATCCGGCAATTTGGCATCCCTCATGGGCCTGGCGTTGACATCGCTGACATCGGCGAAATCATAATCATCCTCTTCATCCTCTACGGAACCGGCTTGTTGATCGGTTGGGCCGTTACCCGGCTGATGATAGATCGTGTCCACGATGTCATTGGCCGAATCCCCGTTATCGGACCCGTGTACAGCACCACTCGCCACGGTATCGACTTCCTCTCTGAAACCCAGGCCCATCACTATCGCGGTGTCGTGCTCCTGGAATTTCCCAGAGAGGGTGTGTTGTCTATGGGATTGATCACTTCCGAACTGGGCAAACTTAATGGATCGGATGAATACCTTTCGGTGTACGTTCCCACCACACCGGTTCCCTCTTCCGGGTACTTGGTGGTCGTGCCGGAGACCCAGGTTACCCCCACGGACATCTCAGTCGAAGAGGCCATGCGAATGATCATCTCGGGTGGCATTCTGGCTGGAGACATTTTCTCGAAACGGGCCATCAGGGACATTACCTCGTGGCCCGGCCGCGAATCAGGATGGGCCCACGGCGCCGCTCCTGCAGGCGTCGCATCTGTGCCCGTAGTGCCGGCCCGAACCCAACCCGCGCCGGCGGCAACAACCGAATCCCAGGATTAGTACAGGACTAGTAGAGGAGGACATCCCTTATGGAATTCACTCCGGAACGCGCCTTGGTTATAACGCCACACCCCGATGACGCCGAGGTGTGGGCCGGCGGGGTGATCTCAAAATGGGTTCGAGCCGGCGCTGAAGTTCGTTGCGTCCTCTGCACCGATGGCAGCAAAGGGACTCAGGACCCTGAGATGCAACCGTCCGAGTTGACGAAGATACGTTCCCGTGAACAGTTGGAAGCCGCGGAGATATTGGGCATCACCGATGTGGTCATGCTGGGCCGCCCCGACGGAGAGCTGGAAGACACTGCCGACTTTCGCAAGGACTTGGTGCGCCAGATCAGGCTGTTCCAGCCGGATGTGGTTCTGACCAGCGAACCCTACCGGAGAAATATGCGGTGGCATCGGGACCACCGTATCGCGGGTCAGGTGGCCCTTGACGCGGTGTTCCCCTACGCCCGCGACCATCTCCATTTCGGCGATCTTTTCGCCAACGAAGGTATTGAGCCGCACAAGACCGCCGCCATCATGTTTTGGGGCTCGGAGAGTCCCAACGCTTTCTTCGACATCGCCGACAGTTTCGACACTAAGCTTAAAGCTGTGCTCGCTCACCGCACCCAAACCGGCCAGCGCACGGAAGAAGAGATGCGGGCCTTCCTCCGCGCTCGCGCCACGGATGAGGCCGACGCGGGAAACTCGTCGGACGATGACGACGTCACCGGCCTCACCCTGGCGGAAGCTTTCCGACGCGTGACTTTCCGCACCTGATCCGGTGCAATCACGGATCAGTGATTGTGAAAGCATAGGTGTCCAACACCGTTCCATCGGCCATAACGTCCAGCGCCGCCGGCCCGGCGGCGCACCCAACTACGTAAAACAAACTCCGACTCTCCTTTCCGGCATTGGGCAAAATTATCGAGAGCCTGGTATCTCCTTCCGGACGATTCTGAACCGTTTCACATCCGTTTTCGCCTTGCAGATCCGGATTGTTGTGGATTTTGACGGTCTCCGCAGGCCGTGGGACAATCAACACGGATTGGGAGCTCACCAGGTCCAGGGCATGATGCTCCCGGGGCGCAGCGCGAATTTCTAACTCCGCCGGGTCTGGCATTATCCTGACGCCTCCGACCCGGAAGTCTATTTTTGCAGGGCGCGTCGGCGACCTGTAATTTGGCGGCGCTTTGACGGTTCCGGGTGGCGGCGGTGTGTCAATCGCGTAAGCGATGAAAAGGGTCTGGCCGTCAGGCCCGGTCTCCAGCCGCTCCAAGCCGTCGGGATACGTGGCCTTCAGGTCGTCGATCAAGTGCAGGTATCCGCCCAGCAGCATGAATACGGTGGGTTCGTCCACAACGCCGCTCGAAAATATAGTCCCGTCCCCGCCGAATTCTTCGCTCCCGTCAACACCCTGAGCCAAGGGCGCGAACCAGCGCACCGTCTCGTAATCAACCGACCACCTCACCGAGTAAAAGCGCACCGTCTGGCCTTCGTCCAGCGTGCCCATAAACCGCGCCGCCTCGGCAATTTCGGGATCAAATTGGAACTTCGTTTCCTGGCCGCGGGTCCATTCTGTGAACGCGGAGAGGTTTTGAACCGCAAACGGGCCAATGAAGACCAGCGTGGCAAACGCCGCCAGAAAATACCCGAGCCACTGTCTCTTGACTCCAAAGTATTTCAACGGCGATCTGCCTCCAAGACTAAACCATCGATTGATCACTAGGCTAAGGATGCCGGTATAACCGATTGCTGTGATCACCAGCACGAAAAATACGCCAAATAGATACCTGCGCGTTTCTCCCCCTGGCACCAGGATGGCCGGAGCCATTCCGATCAACCACCCCAATATCAGAAGCTGGAACGGTATCCGATTGATGAACAGCAGCGTGATAAGCGCCCCAGTCCAGAAGAATATGGCGACGACGGGATGAAGCAGAGGCTCTGGAATGATGCCGTCGAATCCGAATCCGCCTGCGTCAGGAGGGTTGTGTACGTACATTAGCACGTCGAACATCCTGTCCAGATGACGAGGCAACGATAGCAAATCTGTCCCGCTTACTTGATACTGGCTCTGTAGGTTACTGGTCAGGTAGTCGGTCGCAAGGTAGAACGTAATCATTGCAGCGCCAGCGATCAGTGAAGCGCCCAGGAACAGATACAATGTCCATTGCCGACGCAGCCCGGGGTTGACCAGCGCGACCAACAACGTCGCTGCCCAGATAGTAATAAAGTAGATTACGTACCCCTTGAACACGTAAAGGCCGGCTCCTAGAACCAGCCCGGCAATTATTGCCACCCACGGCCGGGACGAACGCGCTGCATAAATCACCAGACATAAACTTAAGGCGGCTGCGAATATTGACAACGTGACCGGGATGCCAATTCGGTAAACGACGACAAACCAGGAAAAGAAGGTCAGGAGTCCGACTGCCACCAATGCTACCTTGAAGGGAAACAGCATCCTGACCATCAGGTAGCAGATGGGGATTAGCATTACTCCCGGCAGCGCAGAAGCTAGCCGGAGCGCCGTCAAAGTCGGCCCTCCCAGCCAGAAGAATGGAGCAATCCAATACATGTGCCCGCTAGGATTCCCCAGCGCCGCGCCGCTCCATAAGCCGATCCATTCGCCGTTCAGGATGCGAATCGTCTCCAACGCAACCGCGCTCTCGTCGCCGGCCGGAGCCGGCGGTACCGTCCCGATGTCCCAAACCCGGACCAACAATCCCGCCAGGGTCAGGATCGAAATCAGTGCTATCTCTACGGCCAGCCGCGCTTTGCGGGACGAGGGAAGCCACGGCTCCCCGTCGAACAGATCCAGTTCTTCCCGGGCGTTCAGCAGGGCAGTCTTTGCTTTGGCTAACGTTGTCGATGCGGCGAAACTTGGCAGGGCAAATCGCGTTCCGATATCCAGTAGCCGGGGAACGCCGTGGCCGATCCGCTCGCCGCAATATACGCAATAGTGGTTCCCGACAGAATTGGCCGCCCCGCAACCGGGGCACGCTCGGGAAACCAGATTCCCACATTCTCCGCAGGCCGGAGTTCCCCAGTCGTAATCGGCCCCGCAGTGTGGGCATCGGCTCGGCGGATCCGCCGGACGGTGAAATCGGGAATGTCCACTACCGGCTGATGCAGCGACGCCCTCGTGTCCGCACCTCGGGCATACGCCCGCAGGCGTATGGCGCACGGCTCCGCAGCGAGCGCAGACCCGGTCTGCGGACATCCCGCGTTAGAACAGGTGACAGGCCACCTGGTGTACCGGCGATAGTTGCCTTATTTCAGGATCATCTGCGGAGCAGCGCTCCATCACCACAGGGCAACGCGGATGGAAGTGACACCCCGATGGCGGATTCAGCGGCGACGGAACTTCGCCCGAAATCACCATCTCTTCCCGCTCAATGTCAGGGTGCGACGGCAGCGAGGCGGCGATCAGCGCCTTGGTGTAGGGATGGCTGGGATTGGCGAACAACTCCCGCACCGGGGCTTGCTCCACCATCCGGCCCAGGTACATCACTCCCACCTGATGGCTCATATACCTCACCGTGGCCAGGTTGTGAGCGATCAACAGATAACTGACGCCGTACTGGTCCTGCAACTGCCGTAGCAGGTTCATTATCTGGGCGCGAATTGACACGTCCAGCGCGGATACTGGCTCATCCAGCACGATCAGCTTGGGGCGCAGCGAGAGGGCGCGGGCGATGGCGATGCGCTGACGCTGTCCACCGCTGAACTCGTGCGGGTAATACTCACCCTGGGCTTGCCGCAGGCCAACGTCCCTCAGCAGCGTTTCCAGCTGCTCCTGTGCTTCGTGCTTCCCCATGGGCTGGTTGGTCAACAAGGGTTCCATGATGATGGACCCAACCCGCATCCGTGGGTTCAGGGAACTCCACGGGTCCTGAAACACCGCCTGCACCGAAGCGCGGTATTCCCGGCGTTCTGGTCCGGTGAATCGGCTGGCATCAGTGCCGTTGAAGCGCATGACGCCCTCGGTGGGCGTTTCCACCTGCAACACCATGCGGGCGGTGGTGGTTTTGCCGCATCCCGATTCGCCCACCAGGCTGTACGTTTCGCCTTCCTTGATTTGGAAAGAAACGCCATCCACCGCCTTCACTTCGCCCACCAAACGGCGCAGCAGGACGCCCCGCGTTATGGGGAAATACTTGCGGATGTTCTCCAGTTCGATAATCGCGTTGCCACTGCCATTGCTGGCAGCGGTGGAAGCATCCGTCGTAGCCTGTGTCATCAGCGGGCCTCCTGAGCGGCCAGTTCCGGAGTCAATCGCCAGCAGGTTGCGATGTGGCGGTCTCCCGCCACCACTGCCGGCGGGAACTCCTCGTAGCATTTGTCAAATACGTAGGGGCATCGGTCCGCGAAAGAACACCCGGGCGGCAGGTTGTCCAAGGCCGGCGGCTGCCCTTCGATGGAATACAGGAAATCTATGTCCTCGTCCACGTTGGGAACCGACCGCATCAAAGCCTCGGTGTACGGGTGTTGCGGGTTGTTGAACAACTCCCTCACGTCGGCGATCTCCGCCATCCGTCCCGCGTACATCACCGCAACCCGGTCGCACATCTTCGCCACGATGCCAAAGTCGTGGGTGATGAAAATGATGGCCATGCCCGTCTCTTCCTGGAGCTCTTTCAACAAGGCCAGGTATTGGTACTGAATGGTGGCATCGAGGGAGGTGGTCGCTTCATCCGCAATCAGAACGTTGGGCGATCCGGCCATCGCGATGGCTCCCACCACCCGCTGCCGCATCCCGCCGGACATCTGGTGCGGGAAGTTCGTGAACCGGCTGTCCGGCGCGGGTATCTTCACTTTCGACAGCAAGTCGATGGCCCGTTCCTTCAGGCTGGAACTCCGCTGCGTATCATCACTCTGGCGGAGCGTTTCGATAACTTGGTTCCCCACGGTGTACACCGGGTTCAGCGACGTCATGGGATCCTGCAAAATCATGCAGATTTCCTTCCCACGTATTTGTCGCATCTCGGCTGCCGATTTTTCCAGCAGGTTCTCGCCCCGGTACAGTATCTGCGACCCATCTTCAATCCGCCCGGCCGGTTGGGGAACTAACCCCATGATCGATAATGACGTCATGCTCTTCCCCGAGCCGGATTCGCCGACCACTCCCAGCGTCTCCCCGGGATAGAGCTCAAAGTTCACTCCGTCCACCGCTTTCACCACGCCGGTGCGCGTGTGGAAATAGGTCCGGAGATCCTTTACTTCCAGTATCGGGCTAGTGTCAGCAGCAACCATGTCTCCCCCCTCTGATTGTCGTGTAGCCTAACGGAAAGATGGCACAGTGGCAAGCGCAGCCCTTGGCAAACCCTGTGCCAAACTCAGCTCCAATGCGCCTATTTCAAAAAACGTCAAAAAGTGTGCATCAATAACCGAGCGACATACCGCGTAAATGGGTAACATTTACGTGTCGCCACCCAGGTGTTCGAGGCGACTTAACAGCCAATCCACACCATCGGAGCGTGGCTATGAATACGTGCCTTTTACGCCATAGCGTCAAACAGGAAATCGCCATCCTATTGGCCGGCGTTCTGCTGTTGTGCGGGCTCTTCGCTTCTCTTGGCGCCGGACCTGATGAACCAAAGGCATCCAACGTCAGCGACAACTGGGAGATATTTGAGGGCCATGCTTACGCCGACAATCGCGCGGCTCCTGCCGGTGTCTCGCTGATCGCTTGCTTGGGAGGCTGTGAGTCAGGCTACGTCACCCCTTCGGTTAGCACCGGCTGGGACGGAATATATCAGGTCAAGATCGCCCCCGGTCAGCTGCGACCCGATGGCAGGATGGTAACCTTCTGGCTGGTTGACGGACCGGACCGGGTTGAAGCAGACCAGGACATCCTGTTCCGCGGACACGGCGAAACCCGCGTGCTGGACCTCAATTTTGTGGACCTCCCTGCCGCAGTCGCGGACAAAACGTCCGGTCCTGCTTCCGGCGGCTCCACCGCAGACCTGACCGTCCCATCCGTATCCGAGCTTGGCCTGCTGCCTTCCAATTCCCCGCAGGCATACGTCAGCAACGTTCGCTACGGTGGAATGCCGCTTCTGCCTGGGTTCGTCATGGTGCTGGGGTTGTTGTTGGCCATTATTGGAGCGTTCATCCTCGTTTATCGAAGGCGGCTCACCTGGCAATGATCGCCGATACCGGCGCAGCATAGGGCGGGCTTGGTTCCCGCCCTTTTCACTGTCAGAACGTCATTCCCGCGAAAGTCGCAGATGCGCCCTCGGCGTGCGGGAATCCACAGGCCATTTCCCTCAAGCTGTCATTGCGACCCCGCACTTGGTGCGGGGGAGGCAATCTCGTCGCCGAAGGAGCCGTCCGCCCCCCGCGTGGTACACTGCGTGGCGAAAGTGCCCAGATAGCCCGTCGGAGGCCCATTGCTATGGAGATCGCTGCCAAAGTCTCGCTCGTTAAACGACTGTCCGGAGACATTCACCGCCGGCTTTCCGAAGCCCCTGCTGAAGCCCTTATCGGCCCCACGGCGTGTTCCGAATGGGATGTGGGAACCGTAGCCGCCCACTTGGCTGGTGGCGCCACACGACAACGCGACGCAATGCTGCGCGGCCTGGATGGTCAGGGTGGTCCCCCGGAGGGTGAGGAAACCTTGCCCACCGCAGACCAGGTGCAGCAGTCCAACGCCACCAGCAACGTCCAGACTCGCAACGAATGGGGCGACGCCCTGCTGGACAACCTCCAGCAAAATTACCAGGAGCTGGACGACTTGCTGCAAGGCTGGAGCGATTGGTCCATTGGCTGCTGGCACCGCCGGCGCGGGACCATATCGGCGGAAAGCTACGTTGACCTCCGAATCCAGGAGTTGGTTATCCACGACTGGGACATACGGTCCGGCGGCGCCGGCTCCGGCAACCTTGACCCGGAGGGCGCGGTTGCGCTTCTGCCGGCCTCGGAGATGTGGTACCAGCTTTGCTTCCGCCCCACGGCCCCGTTGACCACGCCCGTAACCTACCGCTTTGACATCGGCGAGCCTGAAGGCGCAAACCTCCGGCACGACGTGATCGTCACCGGCGACACATTCACCGTAACCGAGTGTTCCTCTGATCGCCAGCCTGAACTAACCGTCCGCACCGACGCTGGAACCTACCTGCTCTGCCTGTACAATCGCGTGGACTGGAACACCGCCAAACGCGCCGGCCGCCTCCGCGTCTCCCAGGCGCCGGACACCATCGCCCACGTGGCCCTGCGCAACCTGGGCCGCTGGTTCGGCGGCCTATAAAATCCCCCTCTCCCTTGACGGGAGAGGGTTGGAGCCTGCCCCGCACTTGATGCGGGGGTGATGGTGAAAAGTAACAATATGTGGCCCACTCATGGTGAGCCCGTCGAACCATGAGCCATTTGGATACACAACGGGGTTTGAATACCATGGTTTCCTACGACGAAACAGTCATCAGGGAGGAAGTGCGCGTTATCGGCGCCCTGGCCCGCGGATTGTACGAATTTCTGGACGGCCTCTCGCATGAGCAGTTGGCCACCCAGTCGGCCTGCGACGCCTGGTCCATCCGCGACGTGGCCGGCCACCTGACCAACCGGGCAGAGCGCCAGATTGTCAGCATGACCCGCGGGCGCAACGGCGATTCCGCGCCGCCGGCCGGATTCATCGCGCCTTCCAACAACATGGCGATGTCCGCCGCCAACGCCGACGCCGACATCGAATACTCCCGGTCTTTGGGCGATGCCCTGATTCCCACCTTTGCGGAGAACTACCGGGAGTTGCATCGGCTGCTGGACAGTTTCAGCGGCGACGACTGGCGCTGCAATTGCTGGCACCCCCGCCGGGGTACGATGACCGGACGTGAGTACGTCAGTCAACGCATCCAGGAACTGGCCGTCCACGACTGGGACATCCGCAGCGGGCTGGATTCCGATGCCGCGCTGCATCCCGATGCCGTGCCGGTGTTGCTTGGAATGTCCACCAATTGGCTGCGGTCTGCCTACAACCCAGGCAGCCAGCCGCCCGCCGTTGAGGTCAAGTATCGGTTCGCCTTGAGCGATGCCGGCGCAATGGACGTGCTTGTTGCCCCCGACGGAGCGCGGGCCGGCGTAGCTTTGCACGACGATAGCATAGACGCCACGGTTGAGTGCGACGCCAACACCTATCTGCTCCTCGCTTACGGTCGGCTGGATCTGGAGTCTGCCATTGCCTCCGGTCGGATTCGTGCGCCCGGAGCCGGGGACTTGCTGAACAAATTCGTCGCGTGGATGGTGGGTTTCTAAGTCGTATCGACATATCTGTCATTCCGGCGCAAGAACAGCCTGCCCCGTGCCTGACACGGGGTCACCCCGTACTTGATACGCGGCCGGAATCCAGAAAAACGTTAGCAGGCCCTAGTCGCCACAATCAGGAGGCGCATCATGGCCGAGACCATCGACATCCACAGCACCATCGGGGACATCCTGGACTCCCAAACGGATCGCTTTCCGGAGCGTGAGGTTCTCGTTCACGTTTCGTCCGGAGCGCGGTACACCTACCGGCAGTTTCAGGCCGAAGTGGACCGCGTGGCCCGGGGCCTCATGTCCCTGGGCATCGAAAAGGGCCAACACGTCGGAATCTGGGCCACCAACTACACCGAGTGGCTGCTGACGCAATACGCCACGGCGAAGATCGGCGCGGTGCTGGTCACGGTCAACCCGGCATACCGCACCCACGAACTGGCCTACGTGCTCGAGCAGGCCCAGATGAACGCCCTGGTGATTATCGGCCGGTTCCGTACCTCCGACTACGTGGCGATGGTCAACGAGGTGGTACGGGAACTGCGTGAATCAACGCCCGGCGATCTTCATAGCGCCGCGTTCCCCCACTTCAACCACGTCATCTACGTACCGCCCCACGATGATCCGGCGGCCGCCACGCCACCGGGAATGTGGCGTTGGGATGAGGTGGTGAGCCTTGCCGACCGTACTGCCCTCGAAGAACTGCGATCCCGACAGTCCCGGTGCCATCCGGACGACGTGATCAACATTCAGTACACGTCCGGCACCACTGGCAACCCCAAGGGCGCGATGCTCACCCACCACAACCTCCTCGCCAATGCCCTCCACGTCGGCGACTGCATGGAGATGACCGAAATCGACCGCCTGTGCATCCCTGTGCCCTTTTATCACTGCTTTGGCTGTGTCATGGGCAGCCTGGCCTGCGTCGTCCACGGCTCTACGATGGTCATTCCGTCGGAGTACTTTGACCCCTTGCAGACACTCACGGCCATAGACCGGGAACGCTGCACCGCAGTTCATGGCGTTCCAACCATGTTCATCGCGCAGTTGGGTCACCCCGATTTCGCACAGTTCGACCTGACTTCCCTCCGCACCGGCATTATGGCCGGCTCCCCATGCCCCATTGAGGTAATGCGTGAGGTCATAGACCGCATGGGTGCTTCTCGCATCACCATCGCCTACGGTCAGACCGAGGCGTCGCCCGTCGTTACCCAAACCCTTGCCGACGACACCATTGAAAGGCGCGTATCAACCGTGGGCAAAGTGTTGCCCGGCGTAGAAGTGCGATTGGTCGATCCCGAGACCGGCGCCGAGGTTTCGGCCGGCGAGCAGGGTGAATTACAGACCCGCAGCACCATGGTGATGAAGGGATACTTCAATATGCCGGAAGCCACGGCAGAGGCGATAGATTCCGAAGGCTGGTTGCACACCGGAGACCTGGCCACGGTGGACGAGGATGGGTACTACAAGATCACCGGCCGCCTCAAGGACATGATCATCCGCGGCGGCGAGAACATCTACCCCCGCGAGATCGAAGAGTTTCTTTACACCCATCCGCAGATCGCCGACGTGCAGGTGATCGGCGTGCCCGACGAACGGTTCGGCGAGGAAGTCATGGCCTGGGTGATGCTGCGGCCCGACGCTACTGCCACGCCTGACGGAATCAGGGACTACTGCCGGGGACGTATCGCCCACTACAAGGTTCCCCGCTACGTCAAAATCGCCGACGAATTCCCCATGACCGTAACCGGCAAAATCCAGAAATTCCGAATGCGCGAACTGGCCGTCGAGGAACTGGGCTTGCAAGCGGCGGCGGGGGTGGAGACGGCGTGACCGGCTTCAGAAGTTGGCCCGCCGCGCCACCAGCAGCCCGTCCTCCCGCGTTACCCGCATCGCGAACCCGTAGCGATCCACTTCCAGTGCCAGGCCAACGTCCCTGGGGTGGAATTGTGGCTGCGCGTCGTCGAAAAACTTCTGCGTCGCGCCGCCCGCCATGATCAGCTTGCGCAACGCCTCCGGGTCGGGGTTGCGCCCCTCGATGCGGTTGCGCAGGTAGAGGGCGCACTGCTCGTCCTCGTCAGAGCGATTCACCCCCTGGTCGCCCATGGCCAGAATCGTCACCCGCTCGGGCAGCGGATCCTCCGCCAGCAGCGCGCGAGCTGTCGCGCCCGCGACCACAAACGACGTCACGTAAATCGGATCGCAGCCGGCCGCGCCGGCTGCTGCCGTCCCCACCGTCCCGGCGCGCGTGGACTGGACAATGCTCTTGCCTGCGAAATCCACCGACGACGCTTCGTAGGGGGAGTTGCCGTAGTCAAATCCGTCGGGCCGTCTTCCATCAACTTCGCCCATCAGGATGTCCGCGATGGCGGGATTTCGCTTCCGAATTTCCAGCGCTTCCTCTACCTCTGCCACCAGCGTGATGCGTTCCGCTCCCCGGTCGAACGCAATGGCTGCCGTGGTAAACGCGCGGAACACGTCAATCACCAACGCCGCCCCTTGGGCCTCATTCGCGTCCCTACTCAAACTCCCAATCCGAATTTCCATATTTCACCCTTACCTGTAGGGGCGAATAATCACGCCCCCGATCCCGAGACATTTACCCCGTCTTGACCAGCTTCTGCAAACTCCGTATCTCTTGCGGCGGATCCAGATGCTGCCCGGTGTGCGTCCACGACACCTCGCCCACGTAAATGTTGCCCGCCGAGTCCAGGCAGACGCCGTGGGGTGCGATGAACTGGCCTGGCTGCAAGCCCTCTGGCCCATCGCCGATGCGGGCCAGTAATTTGCCGTCGGTGTCATACACGCTGACCCGGGGGCCTAATCCCCGCGCCTGGTCGTTGGCCCCAATGGCCGCGCCCAACTCGCCGATATAGACCAGACCGGCGTCCTGGTCGATGTACAGGCCGCAGGGCCGCGCCATGTTGACCCATTGGTCGAGGAACTGGCCATCGGAGTTGAACACCTGCACACGGTGGTTCTCCCGGTCGGCCAGATAGACCCGGCCGTCGCTGCTGGTGCAGATGTTGTGGGCGATGTTGAACTGGCCGGGGCCGTTGCCCGATTCGCCCCAGGAGAACAGCAGCCGTCCGTCCGGGCTGTACTTGTGGATCCGCGCGTTGCCGTAGCCGTCGGACACGAAGAAGTCGCCGTTGCGCGGGTCAATGGCCACGTGGGTGCAGCGATTGAAGGGATCGCCGGACATGAACCCGGCCGGGTGACCGGAGGTTCCCAACGTTAGCAGTATTTCTCCCTCCAGCGTACATTTGCGCACCGTATGGTCGCCGTCGTCGGTACAGAACATCATACCGTCCGGAGACATGGTAATGCCGTGCGCCCTGGGAAACACGCCCTCGCCCCAGGACTTGATAAAGTTCCCGTCCTTGTCGAATACGATCATAGGGTGCTCGCCCCGATTGAAGGCATAGACGTTGTCGTCCGCGTCGCAGCCCACCGCCGCGACTTCCTTGTATGCATACCCATCCGGCAGCTGCCCCCAGCCTTCCTGTACCTCGTAGGTGAATTGACCTTCCCCAATCGTAACCATCGTTCTCCCTCCGTATGGTTCGGTGCGACTGCAAGTCGCTGGCGAGCCGATTGTAGCGCATTTCGTCCGCCGCGCATCCGGTGGCCTGGATTCCTCGTGCGCATCCCGATGCTACAATAGCCTTGACCTTAAAACCTCTAAACCTCCGGCAATCCGCACCGCCGTCAAAGGGAGCATTAGACATGGCCGACCCCCGCCGCGATTTCGTCAAGTACACGTTTTATAAGGTGCAGCCCGAATGGCGTCGTCTCCCCGATTCCGAACGGGCGACTGCTAAGGATGAGTTCGCCGCGGTGGCCGCCGAGCACGCTGACCGGGTGGCGCTGAACACCTACACCCTGGTGGGCGCGCGCGGCGATGCCGACTTCATGCTCTGGGGAGTGTGTCCAGAGCTGGAACCCATCAACGAAATGGCGGCGCAGCTCAACCAGACCCGGCTGGGCGGCTATCTCGAAACGCCCCATTCCTACTTGGCCATGACGCGGCGGTCACCCTATATCGACAACCACCAGCACGAAGGTCAGGAAGGAACCGGCGACGCGGCCTCCCTGCGTATGATGGGCCGGCGCTACCTGTTCATGTATCCCTTCTGGAAGACTCACGACTGGTACCAGCTGCCCAAGGAAGACCGCCAGGAGCTGATGAACGACCATTTCGTCATCGGCCACAAATACCCGCAGGTCAAGATTTCCACCGCCTACTCATTTGGCCTCGACGACCCCGAATTCGTCCTCGGCTTCGAGACCGACGAACCCGGGACATTCCTGGACCTGGTCATGGAACTGCGGGAATCTAAAGCCCGCCCCTACACCCTCAAAGATACGCCCATCTTCTCCTGCATCAACCGCCCTCTCCGCGACTGCCTCGACGACGCGGCGTAGGTAGAAACAACGATGACCACCCAAATCACATACGACGAACCGGAGTCGCTGCGCACGGCCGGATGGTTCGTCGGTGAGAGAACGCCGGCCCCGGTGCGGTTGGACTTTCGTCCTATTCTGGAGCTGCTGTCCGGTCTGTCCGATTACGAGTTGGACGACTGGTGGATCAGGTTCAACCGGGCTAATAAGGACAACATTGGCAATCTGGAGATTAACTCGGAAGGCGCGTTGCTGATATCGCCTTTCCCGGGGTGGGATGGTTCACAAGCCCAGGGTGATTTTGGTTTTGACCTTGGCCAATGGTCAAAAGGCTATGGTGGCCAAGCGGGCGGGTTCAATCTCGGCGTCCGCCTGCCCAACGGCTCGCGCTATGGGCCGGATGTCTGCTGGATTTCTGGGGACCAGTTAGGACGCATCGAAACCGGGCTGGATCACATACTGCTTTTTTGCCCGGCATTCGTGGCGGAACTTCGCACTCCCGTCGACGACCTGCGGGTAATGCGCCTCAAAATGGCGGAGTACGTCGCCAACGGCGCGCAACTGGGGTGGCTGATCGACCCTGCCAACCGTCAGGTCCATATCTACCGGCCAGACGCCGCGCCAGAGGTACTGGATAACCCGGAAACGGTTAGCGGCGACCCAGTGCTGCCGGGTTTCGTGTTCGAGGCGCGTAAGCGGATTTTCGATTTGCAGTGGTGAAGCTAGAAATGGCTTCATTCAGCCAAGAGTGCTTGCGAAATTTGACTACGGCCGCCGGTCATATCGAACGCCTCATTCCGTACTTCCAGTGCGAGCCTGTCCCAGAAAACGCTTGTTTCGACAGGGAGGAGTGATGAGTGCCTTCG
>VXOG01000095.1 GCA_009840165.1 Chloroflexota bacterium | reverse complement strand
GGTTTATCCCAAGCCACACAAAATTCGGGGCTCAAGACCCCCAGGATCTTTGACGCCACGGTAGCCGCAATGCCTTTATCCTCAATGAGGCGATCAAACGCCGTTTCCACAGCTCGAAAAGTGGCAGGACTCACTTCTTTGACGCCCAGCGACAGGCCCGACAGAGGCTTGAGATAGGAAACCGCTTGGGGCACCGAGAGTTTAAGGATGGCCGGAGTTCTGTCGCGCGATAAATGGCAACGCCACTTGTTGAGAAAAAGTGTCAACTCCTTCATATCGGTATCATTGCCGCGCTCTACAAGGTTACGGCGAAAGTTCCCCTCATAGACCGCGCGATAGGCGTCGTTGTACTTGTCTCTGCCATTATTGTAATCGGCAGCAGCTTGCTGGATTTGACGGTAAGTTGTAGGAAGAACGATTCCAGTTGCCATGCACATCATCTCCGTATGCGCGCCTAAACGGCTGCCATCGCTGCCTCCTCCTGATACGCCATCTCCCGCTCCAGCGTGAGCCAGTTATATTCGTCGATGAATTTGGCCAGGCTGAACTCCGGCTCGATTCCAAGCACCGCAGAAAGCCGGCCTGCCGGGTCTTCGATTCCGTGCTGGCCGCGGGCGTCGGACGCCACCGAAAGCGCGGCCATCCGCATGATGGTGAGGAATTGCGAATAGGTTGCGCCGTTGGGCTTGTCGTTAGGGAAGTAGGCTTCCCTGATGCCCTTGCCCCAGGACACGAACAGCTGCGGATTCAATGCGGTCAGGATGGCCGAGGCGGCGGTCGGTCCTACGCCATCGGCGCTGGTCAGCGCGTCGTAGGCGTGTTCTATGACGTCCAGCGTCGAGCAGCGCAGGTCGTTGAACTCCAGCGCGGACGCCGACAGCGCCTCCAGGTAAGGCATCGCGCTGCGAACGGCATCCGCAATCCCCTCGGCTTTGCTCTGCGGAATCCGGCATCCCCACTGGTTCACGTAGCGCACCAGCGCCGGCCAGTCGGCGTCGGCGCTGCCATTCTGCAACGCCTCACGGAATTCAGGAGCGCGCGCGGCGATGCACAGCGTGTCGTCGGCAAGACTCCGAAACGCGTTGGCAGACCAGCGCAGCTGATCATAGGTGGTCGGGCCGGAAACGTAGTTGGTCATTCTGTCCACACTCCACTGAATACTTCGGCTGCTGGGCCTTCCAAAAAGACTTCGCCCTCTCCATCCCACTCGATGTTGAGCGTCCCACCCGGCAGATTGACTGCCACGCTGTCGCCGGTGTGCCCCAACAGACGGGAGGCGACGCCGATGGCGCACGCGCCGGTGCCGCAAGCCATGGTTTCGCCGGAACCTCGCTCCCAAACGCGGGCATCCAGTTGGCCGTCATCGCGCAGGTTCACGATTTCAAAGTTTACCCGGTCCGGGAAAATCGGATGCCGCTCCACCAGCGGGCCGATGTTGTGCAACGGGAACTCTTCCACCGGTTGGTCAATGAAAGTGACGGCGTGGGGATTGCCCATCGACACGAACGTCAGGAACAGGCGGAAATCCCCGGGATGGATCGCGTAGTTGACTATTGGCCCGTGTTGGGCGCTGATTGCCGGATCGAGATCAACGGGGATTTCGGACGGCTCAAAACGCGGTGGACCCATGCTGACCCGCGCCGAATCAACTACCGCGCCGTTGTAGTGAGGCACTATGGTGCGGACACCGGACATGGTGTCCACGGTCACCTGCGGAGCATTAGGAGATACGATCGACCGTTCAATGGCATACTTGGCGAAGCACCTTATCCCGTTGCCACACATCGCTCCCTCGGAGCCATCGGAGTTGAACATCCGCATCTGGAGGTCAGCCACGTCGGAATTCATCACCAGGATCAGCCCATCCCCGCCGACGCCGAAGTGACGGTCGCTGATTGCCTTGGAAAGACTGCCCCAGTCTCGTTCCGGCATCTTGCGGGCGTCAATGTACACGTAGTCGTTGCCAGCGCCGTGCATTTTCGTGAATTCCATCATTGAACTCCTGCGGCCGGTCAGCGCGATGCCGCTGGTGCGGAATTGTATCACACCGACTTCATTCCGAAAGGAAATCGGCAACCTGCCGGTTGGCTTCGGCCACCGGCAGCCGCTGGGTGGCGTCCAGCCACACGATGCGCTCATCCGACAGTTTGAACCAGGCGTATTGTCGCCGGACCAGGCGGTGCGTCTGGGTCTTGGCCCGGTTTATCGCTTCATCAAGGGTCATTTCCCCCGCAAGGTATGCGCCCAGTTGAGAATAGCCAACGCTGGCTAGCGGCCCGCTTCCCAGCACGTAACCGTCCTCCTCCAAACGGCGCACTTCATCCAACAGTCCCGAGGACATCATCAAGTCGAACCGTGCGTCGATACGGTCATATAGAACTGAACGCTCGGCGGTAAGGCCGATTATCAACTCCTTGTAAGGCGGTTCGGCGCTCCGCACGGCTGCCGCGATCTTCTCGCCCGTCGTGTGGAGGATTTCCAGAGCGCGGATGATGCGCCGGGTATTGTGTGGCCCGATGGATTCGGCGCGGTTGGGGTCCAGCGAATTGAGTTCGCGCCACAGTGCTGCTGTGCCTTCAACCTCGGTGCGCCGCTCCAGTTCCGCGCGATAGGGCGGATCGGGGGGCACCTGGGGAACCTGCCAGCCCTCAAGCAGCGCCCATACGTACTGCCCGGTTCCTCCGCACAGGATGGGCAGCTTCCCCCTCCGGTTTATGTCAATGATTGCTTGGCCGGCCAGCGGCAGGTATTCACCCAGGCTGAGCGGTTCATCCGCCGCGCGAATATCGATTAGGTAGTGTCGCGCCGCCTGTTGCTCGGCGACAGTCGGCTTGGCCGTGCCGATGTCCATGCCCAGATAAACCTGGCGGCTGTCGGCGTTGACGATTTCACCATCAAAGCGTTGCGCCAGTTGGATAGCCAGCGCCGTTTTGCCCACCCCGGTGGGGCCAACGACGGCTACGACGGTAATCGGGGCCGACACTAATCGGCCTCCGCAGCTTCACGAACGCAGGCTGGCGAAGGCGGCGACCACCGACAGGAACGAATCGGCGTCCAAACTCGCCCCGCCTACCAGGGCGCCGTTGATGCTGTCAACGGCGGCGAATTCGGCGGCGTTGGCGGGGTTCACGCTGCCCCCGTAGAGTATCGGCGTACTTGATGCGACTTCCGCTCCCAGCGCGGCGGCGATGGTGGGTCGAATGGAGCTTCCCATCACCTGGTCGGCAATCTCGGGAGTAGCCGCCCGCCCGGTACCAATGGCCCAGACCGGCTCGTAGGCAATCGACAGTGTGCCCCGGGCTGCCTCCGGATCAAGCTCCGCCAGCGCAGCAACGACTTGCCGCCGAATTACCTCCGCAGCCTGACCCGACTCCCGTTCATCCAGCGTTTCGCCAACACACACGATTGGGCGCAAACCGTGGGCCAGGGCGGTGGCGGCTTTCCAGCCTACCGATTCGTCCGTTTCTCCAAAAAACTGGCGACGTTCGGAATGCCCGATTATTACGTATTCGCACAGGCCCGCCAGCATCGGCGGCGCAATTTCCCCGGTGAACGCCCCGCTGGCGTCGGCGTGCATATTCTGGGCGGCGACCATGACGCCGCTGCCCGCAACGGCTTCCCGCACCGCGATCAGCGAAACGAAAGGCGGCCCTACGATGATGTCCACACCGCTCAAACCTCTTGCGCCACCGGCGATTGCCGACGCCAAAGCGACGCCCGACGCAACGTCGGTGTTCATTTTCCAGTTGCCGGCGACTATGTTGCGAATGTCGGGCATCGGTCGCTCCTTCCGTTATCATTCCGTTGTTCCGGCGAAAGCCGGAATCCAGAGAACGCTCTTATATTCTCGCTTGCGCGGGAATGGCGACCTCGTAGCAGTTACGGGCCGAACTTGGCGAGTTTTCCAGAATGCGATAGCGCCAGCAGCATGATCGTTTCCGCCGGTATTCTACCCAGGGAACCCTGCGCGCAAGCTCGCTCGCTGAACCCATCCACGCCTTCACCCAATGTCAGCTTGGAGTGCAGCATGAACGGCACCGGATGCCAACTGTGCGACGCCATAATCGCCGGGGTGGCGTGATCACCGGCGACCATCAGCACGTCGGGCTCAAGTTCCATGATTCTGGGCAAATGGACGTCCAACTGTTCCAGACACTTTACCTTGGCGTCAAAATCGCCGTCTTCACCGGCCGCGTCCGCCGGCTTGTAGTGGAGGAAGAAGAAGTCGTGATCTTTCCAATTGGCGTGGAGGGTATCCACCTCCTCGCCGAAAGTCATGCCGGTCGGAATGATCTGCATGTTCGCCACGGAAGCTAGTCCTCGGTACATCGGGTATGCTGCGATCGCCGCCGGGTTCAGGTGGTACACTTCCCCGAAATCGGGCAGGTTGGGCAGCTGCGCCCAGCCACGGAGCAGAACCATGTTGGCCGGCTGTTCTTCGGAGAGGATGCGGCCCGCTTCCCCCACAAACTGCTGCACGATTTGAGCGGTCCGCTCCGCTCCCGGTACGATGGCGTTGGCCGGCCTGGGCGCCATTCCCTCCCGCTGCGGGTCGGTTTCCTCCACCTGTTCGGACAAGCCCTCGCCGCGCAAGCGCAACACGAACCGGTAGTCCTGCACCGGAAACACATCCACTTGCACGCCGGGTATCTCGATGCAGTCTAAACGCTCACACAGTGGTGCGCTCAGGGAGGTGGCGATCCGTCCCGCTCTGCGATCCGTCAGCAGGCCGTCATCGTCAACCGTGCAGAAATTCCCACGCGCCGCCACATCGCCCGGTAACAATTCAACGTCGATGCCCAACGCCTCCAGCGCACCCCGACCAATGATGTATTTCAGCGGGTTGTATCCGAACAGGGCCAGATGTCCCGGCCCGCTGCCGGGCGCGACGCCTACCTCAACCGGAGTGGTTAGTCCACACGCGCTCCGTTGCGCCAGCGCGTCCAGGTTGGGGATGTTCGCCGTTTCCAACTCCGATTTGCGCGTATCCGGGTGCGGCAGTCCGCCCAAGCCGTCCGCCACCAGCAGCACTATTTTCGACGGCGTACTCGCGATGCTGTCGTGAATCTGTTCCAGGTCGATCATGTTCGCTCCGTCGGTTTAGAGTGTTCAGGCGTCCGGCAATGCAGCTATCCCCGGCAGTTCGCGGCCTTCCAGGAACTCCAGCGACGCGCCGCCGCCGGTGGACACGTGGGTCATGCGCTCCATCAGTCCCAGGGATTCCACCGCTTCGGCGGTTGAACCGCCGCCCACCACGGTAGTGGCGTCCGGCAGGCCCGCGATGCTGTCTGCAACGGCGCGGGTGCCGGCTTTGAATTTATCCATCTCGAAAACACCCATCGGGCCGTTCCACAGGATGGTCTTGCAAGCGGCTAATGTTGCGGCGTAACGCCCAGCGGTCTCGGCCCCCACATCCATAATGTACCACCCGTCAGGAACATCGCTGACGGCGAGAGTTGCCACCGAATCCGGCTCGGGAGCGAATTTATCCGCAGCCACCACATCGTCGGGCAGATGCACCGCAACCCCGTTTCGGTCGGCCCGGCGCAGCACGTCGCGGGCGAATTCCAGCCGGTCTTCCTCCACCGGAGAGGCGCCCACGGGCTTGCCCGTTGCGGCCAGAAAGGTCACCGCCATGCCACCGCCGATGAACAAATGGTCAAGCCTGGACAACAGGTTTTCCAGCACCAGGATTTTGTCGCTTACTTTGGCTCCGCCCATCAGCGCAGCCAACGGACGTTCCGGCTCAGCCAGCGCCAACCCCAGGGATTCCACCTCGCGCTGCGTCAACAGACCCATCGTTGAAGGGAGCAGGTTGGGCAGCCCGACCGTGGATGCGTGGGCGCGATGCGCAACAGCGAAAGCATCCATTACGAAGCAGTCGGCCAGCGATGCCAGATCCCTGCTGAACGAGTCGTCGTTTTTTTCCTCGCCAGGATGGAATCGCAAGTTTTCCAGCAGGTAAATATCGCCTTCGGACATCCCGCCAACGGCTGCTGCAACATCCGTGCCTATGCAGTCCGCCAGCGATATCACCGGCCGGTTCAGCAGGACGCTGAGCCGCTCACCCACGGGCGCCAGTCGCAACCCCTCGTCAATCTGACCGGCCGGTCGGCCCAGATGTGAGCAGAGAACAACCTTGCATCGCCGCTCCAACAAGTACTCGATGGTGGGCAGGGTTGCGCGCAACCGCTGGTCATAGTTGGCGGTTGCTTCCACTCCCTGCTCGATAGGGACGTTGAAATCGACTCTGACGAGAACGGTCTTGCCGGCCACATCCAACTGGGAGAGGGTTCGCTTGGTCATTTTGGTGTTGCCTCAGTGGTCAAACCAGCGCGCCGCCGACTATCCATTCCGTCGCCTGTTGCAGGGCTTCGGGACGCAGCAACCGGACGCTTTCCGATGACGCGGCGGCGTGGGCCTCGCCCAGCAGCCGGTCAACGTAGTCTTCGGCATAGCGGCGGGAACCGGCATCGTCCAGAACGGCGACAATGCGGGCGGAATCGCTTGGTTCCAGCACACGCTTCATGTAAATGCCGCCCAGTTCCCGCTTGGCGGCCGTTGGCGCATGTTGCAGCGCGTAAATCAAGGGCAGGCTCTTCTTCTTGTTCAGCACGTTGTTGGCCGTGAAACCATCGCCTTGGGCGCCCCACAAATCGTTTATGTCGTTTCGCAACTGGAGCGCCATGCCCAGCTTTTCGCCCCAGCCGGACAGCCCGCTGGCCGTGTCGTCGTCGGCTCCTGCTGCCAGCGCTCCAATTCGCGCCGAGCATCCCGCCAACGCGCCCGATTTACGCCGGATCATGTCCAAATAGTCGGACTCGGATACCATCAACTGGTCCTGGTAGGTCAGGTCCATGTACTGCCCCTCGCATAGCGTCAGGCAGGCCTGGTCCAGGGAGCGCAGCGCTTCGAGGACGGTGCCGGCGGGGATGCCGCCATCGCTGAGTCGCATCAGCGCCGACCTGGCCAGAGCGTGCAGCCCGTCGCCGGCGTTGATCGCCTGCGATGGCCCCCATACCCACCAGATGCTGGGGCGGTTATCGGTCTGGTCGATCCGGCCGGCCTGCACGTCGTTATGCACCAGCACGAAATTGTACGCCAACTCCACCGCCGAGGCCGCCGGCGCCGCCGGTACGTGCTCTCCCGACACGGCGTCGGCCGTGGCCAGCGAGAGGACGCCACAGTGATGTAGTGGCGTCGGCGTGCCGTCGGCAGGGTTGCCGCGCTCGTCCACCCATCCCAGATGGTATCGGAGCAGGTCGTAAAGCATACCCTGGCGGTCCGCAAAAGCGGCGCGCAACTCGGCGTCCACAACGGCGCGGTATGAGTCGTATGTCGTGGCCGTAGTGATGATTGCCCTCGAATCGCCGGGGACTAGGTCAGTCCGACGGCGCGGCGAACCTCGGAAAATGGCAGCGCCCCTGCGCGGAGCAGAGTCAGATCGTCGTCAGAAACCGCAACAATCGTGCTGGCCGTGCCCTGGGGTGATTCTCCGGAGACAATAATACCATCAACCAACCCGCCCAGGCATCGGCTCAGCTCCTCCGGGTCGGTTAGGTCAGGCTCGCCGCTGCGGTTGGCGCTGGTTCCCGTAATGGGCCGGCCGAGTCCGGCTGCCAGGGCCAACGGCACCGCGTGATCCGGCATCCGCACGGCAATGGTGTCCAAACCCGCCGTGAGGCGTGGGGGCAATTCCGGGTCCGCCGGCAGTACCAACGTCAGCGGCCCCGGCCAGAACCGTTCTGCCAGAATACGCGCCAGTTCCCCGCAGCGTCCGGCGACGCTTGACACCATCTCGACCTGGTCCCAACCGGATACCAGCACCGGAAGAGCCATCCCGGAGGGGCGGCCCTTGATTTCGTACACTTTTTCCAGGGCGTCCGGGTTGGTCGCGTCCGCCGCCAGGCCGTATAGCGTGTCGGTGGGAATCGCCACCACGCCGCCGCCGGCGATGCAATCCCGTGCCTGCTCGATTTCCCTTTTGCTGACCATCGGCAAGCATTTTACCATTATGGGATACAACCTCACTGTGCTACTATTGATGCCGAATTTTCCTGGGTTGGCGACCGTTTGATGAACAGCATGAACCGACCTGAAGCCGTGGTCGTCATCGACTTTGGCTCACAGTACACCCACCTGATCGCCCGACGTATCCGGGAGTTGCAGGTATATTCCGAGATCATCCCGGCATCAGCGTCCCAGGATGCAATCGCGCACCTGAACGCCCGTGGGATTATCCTGTCGGGCGGGCCGGCCAGCGTGTACGATCCCGGCGCCCCTGCCATCCAACAGTGGGTAATCGACTCCGGCCTGCCCGTACTCGGCATCTGCTACGGGATGCAGGCGTTGGTCCACCAACTCGGCGGAACAGTAGTCGCCGGCGACGTGCGCGAATACGGCCACGCCGACTTGATCAACGACCAAAGCGAAACGGGGCTACTGGTCGGGGTCGGCAGTCAGGTTCCGGTGTGGATGAGCCACGGCGACCGCGTCGAGCAACTGCCCCACGGTATGACCGCCCTGGCGCGTACCGCCAACACCAACTGCGCCGCCATCACCGACGGCAAGCGTTGGTTCGGCCTCCAGTTTCACCCTGAAGTGCAGCACACCCCGGACGGAATGACCATCCTGGCTAATTTCGTTCATCGAATCTGCGGTTGCAGCGAATCGTGGACTCCCGGAAATTTCGTCGCTGATACGGTAGATCGCGTCCGTGAGCAGGTGGGCGACGACCGTGTGATCTGCGGGCTGAGCGGCGGTGTGGACTCGTCCGTGGCGGCGGCATTGCTCCACCGGGCAGTCGGGCCTCAACTCACCTGCATTTTCGTGAACAACGGCCTCCTGCGCCACGGCGAAGTCGAGCAGGTGCAGGACACTTTCCAACGCGGCCTGGGCCTGGACTTGCGCTACGTGGACGCCGAATCCCGGTTCCTCACCCAGCTCGCCGGCGTCACCGACCCGGAAACCAAGCGTAAAACCATCGGCGGCGAGTTCATCAAAGTGTTCGAGGATGCCGCCGCCGAAATTGAAAACGTCCAGTGGCTAGCCCAAGGCACCCTGTACCCGGACGTGATTGAGAGCGAAACCCCCGACAACCGCGCGTCCGCCCGCATCAAGACCCACCACAACGTCGGCGGCCTGCCCGAGCACATGGACTTCGGCCTGGTGGAACCGTTGCGCTACCTATTCAAGGACGAGGTTCGCGCCGTTGGCCTGGAGCTGGGGTTGCCAGAGGAGATCATCTACCGTCAGCCTTTCCCGGGGCCGGGCTTGGCCATACGCATCATCGGAGAGGTAACCCCGGAGCGCGTCGCCTTGCTGCGGAATTGCGACCGAATCGTGCTGGAAGAAATCAACGACGCCGGACTCTACCGTGACATCTGGCAGAGTTTCGCCGTGCTCACCGACAACCGCACGGTGGGCGTAATGGGCGACTACCGCACCTACGGGTACGCCTGCGCCATCCGCGCCGTCAATTCCGAAGATGCCATGACCGCTGACTGGGTGCGTTTGCCCTACGACGTGCTGGCCCGCATCAGCAACCGCATCGTCAACGAGGTGGCCGGCGTGAACCGCGTCGTGTACGACATCACCAGCAAGCCGCCGGGCACCATCGAGTGGGAGTAGTCCGGTATGCGCGTCTTGGTCGTAGGTTCCGGCGGACGAGAACACGCCCTGGCCTGGCGGTTGGCGCAATCGCCGTCGGTGTACGAACTCTTCGCAGCCCGCGGAAACTCGGGCACCGCTGGCTTGGGAATCAACCTGCCCCTATCCGAAACCGACTTTGATGGCATCGTTGCGGTCTCTACCGAGCGTTCCATCGATCTGGTGGTGGTTGGCCCGGAAGTGCCGCTGGCGCTGGGCCTGTCTAATCGCCTGGACGCCGGCGGCATCCCCGCGTTCGGCCCCAGCCGGGCGGCAGCGCAGCTGGAATCCAGCAAGAGTTTCGCGCGCTCGGTGATGGACGCCGCCGGAGTGCCGGGCCCCAACTACCGAGTCTTTCAGAACGTTGCCGGCGCCCTCAGCTACGTCCAGTACCATGATGCGCCCGTCGTGGTGAAAGCCGACGGCCTGGCAGCCGGCAAAGGCGTCGCCATGTGCGCCAACCGCGAGGACGCTCAATACGCCATCCGCGCCTGCATGGAGGAGCGAGCATTCGGCGACGCCGGCGAAACCGTTGTCATCGAAGACTGGCTGAACGGCCCGGAGGTCAGCGTGTTCGGATTTACCGACGGCGAGAATCTCTCCCCGGTGGTCGCGGCTACCGACTACAAGCGCATCGGCGAAGGCGGCGCCGGCCCCAACACCGGCGGCATGGGCAGCTACGGGCCGCCCCACTGCTGGAGCGACGAACTGGCCGAGACCATTCGGGAAGATTTCATGCTGCCGGTGATCCGGGAGTTGGCCCGGCGCGGCGCGCGCTACCGGGGCGCGCTTTACTGCGGCCTCATGCTCACCGGCGCCGGGCCGCGCGTTCTCGAATTCAACTGCCGCTTCGGAGACCCGGAAACTCAGGTAATCATGCCCCGATTGCTCAGCGATCCGGCCGAGGTGATGCTCGCCTGCGCCACCGGCAGCCTGGCCGACGTTGAGCCGGTACTATGGTCAAACCGGCCGGCCGTGGCAGTCGTCATGGTCTCCAACGGCTACCCCGGCTCCTATCAAACCGGATACGCCATCTCAGGCTTGGACGACGTTGTTGATGCTGACACCCTGGTATTCCACGCCGGCGCGCGCCTGGACGACGACGGCGAAACCGTATTGACCGCCGGTGGCCGGGTGCTGGCCTGCGTCGGCATGGGCGACACAGTCCAGGATGCCCGCCACCTCGCCTACCAACGGGCCGACCGCATCAGCTTTGACGGCGCATACTACCGGCGCGACATCGCGGCAGAAGCCGTCAACGTGCCGGTCGGCGTGGGATGATTCTAAATCGTGGTTACTGCCAGGCAGCCATCATCAACCTCGACTGACTGGGAGGCGCTGTCCCATGCCTTTCGACAGGCCGTTGCGTCTGGGGAGCTGGATTCATTCCGCCGTCGTCGGTGGACCTACGCCGATGACCCTGCGGGCTGGCTCGAGCAGGAGGCGCTGGCCACGCTTGCCCAATCCCAGGCCGACGCCCTGTATCGCGGCGCTGGCGGCCGGCAGATCACCAAATTCCGCACCAATTCCATCGCGGAAGTGCGAGACGCCATTGATTTCCTGCTCTACGACATCATCAAGTTGGAGAACCGCTTCGAGGAATGCGCGCTCGAAACGGGAGGCTTCGGCCTGGTCGGTGCCGGCCGGGAATGGCCGTCGTACCTGCTGACGCTGCGGGAACCCACGCTGTTCGCGCCTTGGAGTCCTCACACCGAGCGCGCATTGCGCGGGTTGCGGATGTTGCCTCCGGGACTGAAGCAAGGCCACCCCGGCCTGTGCTACATCGACCTGCTGGACGCCACGCAAGTGCTGCGCGTTCGTCTCGGTCTCCCGGACTTTCGCGCCGTAGATGAATTCTGTTACCTTAACGCCCGCATCAGGCGAGCATAGGAGGACGCATTAATGCCTTGGCTGGATGAGCTGAACCGACTGCGGAGGCGCGTGGACAACGAAGGCTACGGCCGGCAGATGGCGAACGCGGCGGAAAGGCGCGGGCTGCTGGAAAAGTTTGCCGCCGGCCTGGGCATCAACGAATTGCTCGGACAAATGAACGATGCCCTTCTGGACAATGGGGCGCAACTGATCGTCAATCGGTCCTGGGAGTATGCGTTCGACGAAGATGACCTGCCCGATGAGGACGATGCAGAAGAAATCGTCTACGTACTCTATTGGCACGACGGCGAGCCGGTAGAGATCGAGGTGCGGGTTGGCATTGACGAAGATGACGCCGGCTACGTTTACGTGGAAGATGAGGAAGTTGACCTGGACGGCGATGATGACGAAGATATCGACGCCATCCAGTCCGCCCTACTGGGAGCCTTCCGCGACATCGCCGAAATCAACGAGTAGCAAAGGGTGCTAACGAACACCGTCAACTGGAAGCGCGACCAACACCGTCATTCCGGCGAAAGCCGGAATCCACCAAGCTTTCGCAAGAACTACGTTGAATTAAAGGAGAACAATTTTGCCACTGGTAGGAGTAGTGATGGGCAGCGCTTCTGACGAAGAGGCCGTCCAACCAACCCTCAACACCCTGGAATCCCTGGGCGTCGATTACGAAGTCCGGGTAATGTCCGCCCACCGCACCCCCGAGCGGGTCCATGAATACGCCAGCACGGCGCGGGAACGCGGCATCGAAGTGCTGATCGCGGCCGCCGGCGGTTCCGCAGCGTTGGGTGGCGCCCTGGCCGCGCAGACCACGCTGCCCGTCATCGGCATTCCCCTCACCTCCAGCGAACTCAACGGCTGGGACGCTCTGCTGTCAACGGCGCAGATGCCGCCGGGCATTCCGGTGGCCGCCATGGCCGTCGGTGGTTGGGGCGCGCGCAACGCTGCCTACTACGCCGCGCAGATCCTCGCCATCAAACACGACGGCATCCGTGAAGCGGTCGAGCGTTACCGACAGTCTCTCCGTGGCTAACCCGCCCGACGTGGATCGCCGCCTCCCGGCGGTCCTCACCGACTTCGACGACACCGCGGCGGCCCAGAACGTCGCGGAGTTGCTGTTGCATCGCTTTGGGCATCCCACCTGGACGGATGTTCGTGAGCGGTTCCGGCAGGGGGAATTGTCCCTTAAGGAATACCAGGAAATCACCTTCCGGGAAATGACCGCGGGCAAAGAGGCCATGCAAACCTACGTGCGGGAAAACGCCTGCTTCCGCGATCATTTCGGCGAACTTGCGCTGTTCTGCGCCGACCACTCAATACCTATGTGCATCGTCAGTCAGGGCCTGGATTTCTACGTCCAGGCGTTGCTTGACGAAGCCGGTTGGCCTGATATGCCGGTCCACGCCGTCCGCGCCGAGTTCGAGGATGGCGGTCGCATCACCAAGTACGCTTACGACTTCACCTACCCCGACGCGCCGGAGCTGGGCAACAGCAAGGCGCTCATGGTGCGGCGTTTTCAGGAACAGGGGTATCACGTGTTTTTCGCCGGCGACGGGCGTTCCGACTTCGAGGCCGGCGAGGTGGCTGACACCGTGTTCGCTCATCGACAGATGGCGGATATGTGCAGCGACGCCGGCATCGCCTACACCCCGTTCACCGATTTCGGCCCAGTGCTCAATGCGCTGTGCCGTTATGTCGCGCAAATCTAGCGGGTTCGGCCCATCCCTATGATAAAATGTTTGCTTGTTGAAAACCTCTAGCGGAGGCGACAGCGTCGTGATTGACCGATATTCCAGGCCCGACATGAAGCGGGTCTGGTCGGACGAAAATAAGTACCGGATGTGGTTGGACGTCGAACTGGCCGTCTGCGAAGCGTGGACGGAAGCCGGCGTCATTCCCTTGGAAGACATGGAATCGCTGCGGTCGGCAGCTTACAACCACGACCGCATGATGGAAATCTTCGAGACCACCCGGCACGACGTCACCGCGTTCCTCCGCTCCATCACCGAAACCCTCGGGCCGGAAGGTCGCTGGCTCCACTTGGGCATGACGTCCTCGGACATGCTGGATACCGGCCAGGCTCTCCAGATGGTAGCCGCCGCCGACCTGCTCCTCAAGGAAATTGACACCGCCATCGACGCCGTGCAGGAGCAGGCCGTTACACACAAGGACACCCTGATGATGGGGCGCACCCACGGCGTCCACGCCGAACCGATGACCTTCGGCCTGAAGCTCGCCCTCTGGTGGGATGAACTGCGTCGCCAACGCGAGCGCATGGAAGCAGCCCGGGAGTCAATCCGCGTCGGCAAAGTCTCCGGCGCCGTCGGCACCCACGCTACCATCCCGCCCCACATCGAGGATCGGGTCTGCGCCCATCTTGGCCTCAAAGTGGCGCCGGTTTCCAACCAGGTGGTGCAGCGCGACCGCTATGCTCACTTCATCACCACCTGCGCCCTGGTGGCCGCATCGCTGGAGAAGTTCGCCACCGAAATTCGCGGGATGCAGCGGACCGAGATTCACGAAGTCGAGGAACCCTTCGGCGCCGGCCAGACCGGCTCGTCTTCCATGCCTCACAAGCGCAACCCGGAGTTAACCGAGCGAATCTGCGGCCTGGCACGCACCATCAGGGGAAACACCGTCCCTGCGCTGGAAAATGTGGCCCTCTGGGGCGAGCGTGACATCAGCCACTCGTCTTCCGAGCGCATCATTCTTCCCGACACTTGCTTGATGCTGGACTACATCCTCAACATTTTCACCCACGTCATGCGCGGCCTCCGCGTTGACGTTGATCGCATGTGGCAGAACCTTGAGAGCAGCCGCGGCCTCATCTTCAGCCAGCGGGTCCTGCTCACGTTAGTGGAAGAAAAGGGCCTCTCCCGTGAGGAGGCTTACGACATCGTCCAGCGCAACGCCATGCGCGCCTGGGACGACGCCCAGGACTTCCGCCAACTGCTTAAGAAAGACCCCCAGGCAGCCGAGCATCTCACTGAAAGCGAAATGGACTCCCTGTTCGATTACGGTTACTACACCCGCTACATTGACGACAACTTTGAGCGCATCGGCCTGCTGCCGGCCGCAGTGCTTGTTTGAAACCGACCGACACGACACAGCGTACAGAAGGGTGCCATGATTATTGAAAGCCGAATGTCCAACCGAATGCACCGCGGCAAGGTCCGGGACACCTACCAGTTGACCGATGACCTGCTGCTGATGGTAGCCACGGACCGCATATCCGCTTTCGATGTAGTGCTGCCTAACGGAATCCCCGACAAAGGCGCCGCGCTCAACGGTATGTCCGCGTTCTGGTTCGGCCTCACCGATCACATCGTGCCCAACCACCTGGTAGCGTTGGCCGACTCGCCGGAGGCCGCCGCCTACGCCGACAACCCGATCATGTCTGACCCCGCCTACGCCGAGGACAATGTCGGCCGGCAGGCCATGGTGGTCAAAAAAGCCCAACGCATCGACATCGAGTGTATCGTGCGCGGCTATATCACGGGATCGGCCTGGGGCGAATACCGCCGGCAGGGCACCGTGTCCGGCAAGGAGATGCCGGCGGGCCTGGTTGAAGGCGACCTGTTCCCGGAACCGCTGTTCACTCCCACTACTAAGGCCGAAGAAGGCCACGACGAAAATATGTCCGACGCCGAGGTCGTGGACATGGTCGGCGCGGAAATGGCTCAGAAGCTGGCCGACACCAGCAAATCCGTCTATCTCTACGCCCACGACTTCGCCAAGGAACGCGGCATCGTGCTGGCCGACACCAAGATGGAATTCGGCATCCTGGACGGCGAGCTTATCCTCATCGACGAGCTGCTCACGCCCGACTCCAGCCGGTTCTGGGATGCTGAGGGCTACGCTCCCGGAAAGTCCCAGCCCAGCTACGACAAGCAGTTTGTGCGCGATTGGCTCACCGCCCAGGGCTGGAATCAGGAACCGCCGGCCCCTGAATTGCCCGACGATGTGGTGCAACAAACGGCCGCGCTGTACCGGCAAGCCTACCGGCTTTTGACCGGGCAATCCCTGTAGCCGGAATCCGCCAACAGATCGGGAGCGCAAATTGCCACCGTCCAGACATCGCCGTCGGCGGGCCGACCGCCGTTCCAGCCGGCGCACGCCACCTGTCGCAGTCTCCGGAGGCTTCCGCAGCCGTTGGCTGCTCATATCGTTCGCCGTGATTGCCGTGCTTTTCATCGGCGCGCTTCTGGCTCCTGTGATCCTGCCGTTGAACTTCGGAGGTATTGGCCAGGGTAGCGCCGACGGCTACGTGGACGGCGTGGGCACACAAGTCCAAACGTCCGAAGATCGGGCACACTTCGCTGACAACTACACTATCGAGCAGGTGAACAACGGAGAAGGTTACTCCACTACTCCGCCTACTTCCGGGCGCCACTGGAACGGATGGGCGGCCTGCGGTTTCTATGGACCCGACCAAACGTTGGCCGACGAGCGTATCATCCACAATATGGAACACGGCAACATCGTGCTCAGCTATAACTTCACGGAACCGGATCAGATCCAGGATCTTGAGGACGTATTCGATTCCATTGGCAAGACCAACCTTTGGGGCGTCGCCCGTTTCTACGACCAGATTCCCGAGGGAACCGTGGCTCTGACAACTTGGGGCGTCATTGACGGCCCCATGGACGGCATCCAGAAGGGCCGGATCGAAGCCTTTTTCGACGCGTACTCGGGCACCCTCAGCCCCGAATTTCCCAACGGCGGCGCTCCCTGCACCCAGGGGGGCGTTATGAACCCGGCCTAGATTTTCGCGTCGCGGATGATGCTGACGCGGGCGTTGACGACAACCCTCACCGCCGTACTGGTGTTGCTGGTGATAGGTTGCCAGTCCGACCAGGCTCCAAGCGTCGCGGTTCCCGATGCTACTCCGCTGCCCACCCGCATTCCCACGCCAACACCCACTGCCGCGATGCCGCCAACCGCAACCCCGGCACCCACGATTGCAACTCCGCTGATTCCTGCCGCCACAATTCAACCGACCGTGGCTCCCTCACCGACGCCGGCACCCACCGCTTCTGTGGGCAATGTTCCTCCACCGCCCATTCCGTCCATCCCACCTCCATCTCCGACGCTGGAGGCACCCTCATTGAATGCAGTGCCGGTGACGGATGGGCCGGTCCGTGCTGCCATCATGCCCAGCCGGGACCACTTCCCCGTCCAACTCCACATCTCCGACGTCGTACCCGGCGGCTACAACACCGTACCGCCAACCTCAGGCCAGCACTGGAGCGCGTGGAGCGATTGCGGTTTCTACAACTACCCGCTGCCCGATGAGTTGCTGGTTCACAACCTGGAGCACGGCAACATCATAATCAGCTACAACCTTGAAGACCCGGTAGAGATCGCCGCGTTGCGCGACGCTGTAGCAGCTATGCCGCTTGCGGAGGAATACGCCATCGTCCGCCGTTATCATCACATTCCCGAAGGAATGGTCGCACTGACCACTTGGGGCGTTCTCGACCGGATGCTGGGCGTTGACCCAGAACGCATCGCCCGGTTTTTCCGGGACTTCCCTGGGAACACCGGACCCGAGTTTCCCAACGGCCTGCCATGCACCACCGGCGTCCAGATGACTGACTCGTCCGGCGGTTAGCCAATGCTGCTCCGAAAAGGACCTGAAACGTGTTTCTAGCCCGCGTGTACGTAACTCTAAAACCCGCTGTCAACGATCCACAGGGCCTTACCGTCATGGGCAGGCTGCACAGCCTGGGCTATGACGCCGTGTCAGACGTCCGTATCGGCAAGTACCTGGAGATCAGGCTGGACGCCCCTACAGAGGAAGCGGCCGAGCAGTCGATAGCCGGCATGTGCGATCAACTGCTAGCGAACCCGGTGATTGAAGATTTCCGGTTCACGCTGGAGCAACTCTAAAGCTGAACCAACATAGGGGCGAGGCATGCCTCGCCCCTACACCGTCAGGCAACGTGCGATCAGTGCGCATGCTCCCTCAGCATACCGAGTAGCTCATCCACCGTAGCCTTCTGCCAGTCGCCAGCGCGGGCGGCGGTTTGGGCTCGCCGCTGCCGCCCGAAGTCCTGGTCCGAAATATCAGGATTCTCGGAGCGGATGGCCGCCTCAATTTCGCCCTGTTCGCGGCTGGCAGCCTCGGAACGCTCAATCCAGTGGCAGATGTACTCGTGGCCTTCATCGTAGAACACGGCCACCGGAATGGACATGTATTTCCCCTCTTTGAGGAACTCGTTCATGATATCGTGGTTTTCATCTCGCGGGAAAATGCGGAGTTCCAGGCCGGCGGCCTCCGCGACCCGCGCCAGCACCGGCAACTCGCGCACCACGTCGCCGCACCAATCCTCGCCAATCACCATCATCCGGGCCGGGCCACCCTCTGCGCTAGTGAGTTCCTTGAGCGCGTCAGTCTGCGTGGATTCCAGGCTGACATTGGCGTAGTACTCCTCGATGCGGGCCTTGTTGACTTTGACACTGTCCATGTACTCATCATAGGTCATGCCCTGGGCAAAGCGCTCCGGGGTAACCACGCTGGTCTGTTGAGCCATAAATCACCTACCTTGGTTTTGGGTCCTATTCTGTTAATGTTACATCCCGTTCCAACGGTTTGCATCCTTTTCAAGTCACCCTGAGCCTGTCATGGATACCCGCAGTGCGGTTGTTGCGTATCGTTTTTTGGTCGGGCCGCCGGCCCGTCAGCCGATTTCTCAACCTTTCTGGCCGCGGAATCCCGTTTCCACCTTGCCATCCGGCCACACGATGATGGGCACGGCATCGCCGTAATCCAGGGCCTCGTCCAGCGTGTCCTGGCTCTGGTCAACGCGGCGCTCCTCATATTCCACACCTTCCCGACGCCAGGCTGCCCGCAACGAGTCGCAGGCGGGGCACACCGTCAGCGTGTACACGATGGGGATGTCTGCCATGATTTCCTCCCTTCCCGTTGGCCTGTGTTGCGGCGCATTCTACAACTTTGCAGCGGCCACTGCTATAATCTCGCGCGAATCGACAGACGCTCGGTTCCCAAAACCCACCCTGTCATTCCGGCGAAAGCCGGAATCCATCACCCTGCAAAGAGGGTCTGGATTCCCGCTTTCGCGGGAATGACGGTCAGTTGCAACAGGAGATGATAATGATTGCCCTGATTGTCGAGATCAACATCAAGCCCGGTTTCAAGGAACAGTTCATGGCGTCCATGCTGGGCGACGCCCGCGGATCCAACAACGACGAGCCGGGTTGCCTGCGCTTCGACGTGCTACAGGATAACGAAGACGAAAACAAGCTGCACCTGTTCGAGGTGTACGAAGACGAGGCTGCTGTTGAGGCGCACCGGAACGCTCCGCACTTCATCAAGTGGCGTGAGGAATGCGCGGACTGGTTCGCCACCGAGAACATCCGCAAGCTTGCCACTCCCGTCTATCCCGCGCCCGAAAAGTGGGAAAAGCGGCCTCCGGTGGACTGAACGCTGAAACCCGTTTGACGATGCGTAGGGGCAGGTTTCAAACCTGCCCCTACCTATACCGTGTGCTTTCGCATTAAATCTGTCGTTGTAATACCCGCCGGAAACCACGTACGAAAGCGTCCACCTCAACCTCTCCGAGCTCGGTGGACATTGCCCCCACCAGGTTGGGCGCCAGCAGGAAACCCTCGTTGAGCATCCCCATGAATACCCGCTCGCTCAACGCTTTGTCGCAGGCGGCAATGTCCCGGTAGTTGCGGAGCGGTTGATCCGTGAAATGGATGCCGAACAGCGAGCCCAGCCCGGTCACCAGCACCGGCTGCTCCAATTCGGAGCAGACTTGCCGCAGGCCCTGACGCAGCATCTCGGCCAGCTCCGCCAATCGCCGGTACACCGTCGGCGTTAGCTCGGTCAGGGTAGCGACGCCCGCCGCCATGGTTACCGGGTTGGCGTTGAAAGTGCCGCCGTGGTTGATTACCGGCCCGCTGAGCGGACTGTACAGACTCATGATGTCGGAACGGCCGCCGAAGGCTCCTACCGGGAAACCGCCGCCGATGATCTTGCCCAACGCCGTCATATCCGGCGTGATTCCGTAATGCTGCTGCGCTCCGCCGGGTAGAACCCGAAAACTGATGACTTCGTCGAAGATCAGGAGCGCCCCGCTGGTGTCTGCGAAGTCACGCAGCATTTGGAGGTAAGCCGTATCCGCCGGCAACATACCCACCGATCCCATCACCGGCTCAACAATCACGGCGGCCAACTCGTCGCCGTGCCGATTCAGGATTTCGTGCGCCACGTCCACATCGTTGTACGGAATGATGACCGCCTGATCCAGCGTTCCATCCGCGAGGCCGGCGCTGGATGCTACCGGGGTGGGGTTTTCGTATTCGCCGCCGGTCGCCGGGTCGATACGGAGACTGACCATCACCGCATCGTGGGTTCCGTGATAGCCGCCCTCGACCTTCGCGATCTTGCTGCGTCCGGTGTATGCCCGCGCTGCGCGAATCGCGTTCAACGTGGCCTCGGTGCCGGAATTGGTGAAGCGCACCTGATCGAATGACGGCACCCGTTCGCACAACAGCGACGCCAGTTCGACCTGGTGACGATTGGGCGAGTTGTAGGCCAGCCCGCTTTCCATCTGCTCGCGGGCGGCCTGGAGCACCGGGGCCGGCCCGTGTCCCAGGATCATCGTGGTCATCGTGTTGATGAAGTCGAGGCGTTCCACACCATCGGCATCGGTAACCACCGATCCCCGGGCAGATTCGGTAAAAATGGGATAGGGCTTCCAGAATATCGAGTGCCGGCTATCGCCATCGGGCAAGTACCGGCAAGCCTCTTCCCACAACGCCCGTGACTTGGGGGTTGTTTCCATGTACCGGGTCAATTCGTCTGTCGGCAAAACTGAACTCCCATATTTGCTATGCGTTCTTTAGATTCCGGCTTTCGCGGGAATGACGGGTTTTAGTCAGCGCGTTTTCTGGATTCCCGCCCCGTATCAAGTACGGGGTGACCCCGTGTCAGGCACGGGGCAGGCTGTTCTTTCGCGGGAATGACGGGTCAGGGTGGGAATGACAGGGTTTTAGTCAGCGCCCGCCGGACTGGCGGCTGCAACAGGTCGGGCTTCGCCTCGGAAGAAGATGCCGCGCCAGAAGCCACTGCCCACCAGGGTTCCTACTACGACCAGTGTGAACGCCGCGCCGGACACCGCCATAATCATGCCCGCTTGCCAGTGGTCAGCCAACGCGCCGTAGAGAAGGTTGGCGAAAGCCATGCTTCCGCCCACGTGCATCGAGTACACCGATGCTACGCGGCCCCGGATCTCGTCCGGCACCACCGAATGGATCACGGTGTGCGTGATGGTCATGAACCCGGATGTGCCGAGTCCCATCAACACCGCCGCAATCATCGATATCCCCGTTTGGGAAGACAATCCCAATCCAATGGGCGTCAGGCTGCTCGTGAATCCCAGGAGTAGAAAAACCCGTCCCCGGGTGAGGTGGCTGACGATGCCGCCCACGAATATCGACGATATCAGAGCGCCGATTCCCAGCGCGGTCATCAGCGCGTAAACATCGTTCTGGTCAAACGTGACTCCGTCGGCGGAAAGTTTTTCCAGGGCGAGCGGAGGGAGCATGGATTCAAAGGACATCACCAGCACGCAGTGCGCCAGCGCCATGAGTATGATGCCGAAGATCAACGGCGTGGTGTACGAGTACACGAACCCGGCGGCAGTGTTGGACCAGAAACTCCGGTTTCGATCAATAACGCCGCTGGAAACCGTCCGGATGCTAAGCGCCGCGATCAGGGCCACCAGGTAGAACACGGCACACGCCCAGAAGATCACCGCTGACGTGCCGATGGTCAACGCCAGGTTCTGAAGCGAGAACGACACTCCGCCCGACTGGAATACCGCGCCGGCGCCCACCAGCACTGAGACGGCCAACAGGATGGCGGGGCCAACCGCGCGTGATCCCTGCTGCATCGCCTCGTTCAACGCCACCGCGTTGGGCAGTCGTTCCCGGTCCACCAGATTCGGAGTCAGTGATTGCGCTGCGGTCTGCTGGGTGGCTCGCAAAGTGCCGTTGATAACTGCAAGCCCAACCACGTACCACGGATTATCAACCCCCAGCATCACCAGTACCGCCATCACCGAAGCTTGGACCAGTTGCAGCGCGTACACCCACTGCAACAGCGTCTTGCGCGTAACCTTGTCAGCCAGATAGCCGATGAATGGGGTAGCGAAAAAGCGGGGCGACATCGCCGCGAAGGTGATCAACCCTACCCACAATCCCCAAGTCGCGTGCAGCTCCGGGATGCTGAACACCCAGGCACCGCGCGCCACAATCAGCGCCCACGCGCCGCTGCCGCTGCTCAGGGATGCAATGGCCAGGAATCGGAAATCTCTGAAGACAAGCGCAGCAAGGAACCTGTAGGCCTTCTGTGACAGATAACCGCGCTGCGGGGGAGATTCCGTGGCCATCAGGTAACTCCAACTACAATCCCGCGACCAATGGCCACGGAAGGAGCGACTCGTGCGGGGTATTCGCGCATTATAACCCACGCGCCCGGAGGGTCAAACCGCTCTCGCGGTTGTAACAATGCAGATTACCAGAGGTGGATCGACCACGCTACGGGGCGCGGGGGAAGGGGTAGTCGCGCCAGCGGATGCTGTTCCAACGGATGCGGT
>VXOG01000014.1 GCA_009840165.1 Chloroflexota bacterium | reverse complement strand
CCCCTCTTATCCGACCATTCCTCTCCGTCGCGTGGGCTCGGATTTTTTAATACCTGACGGTGGGTTTTGTTGGTTTGGCGCGGGGCCGTTTCCGCCCGGCCTCGATTCCGCTTAGCCGAACTGGAACTCGGTGGTGGCGCTGATCAGGGCCATCGTCTCGCCCACGCGGGTCGCGGTGGCGGCGCGGTTGCTCCAGTCAACATTCCCGCCGGCGCGGACGTGCTCGGCCAGCTGGCCGCGGGTCTCTTCGCTCAGTTCCACGAAGCCCATGTAGTCGGTGCAGGCGTCCAGCAGGTGGTCGGCGGTTTCGACACCTTCGGCCTGCATGTTGTCAATGATGTCGCGCATTCCGGGCAGGTCGGGGTTGGATACCCGGTCGGCCACGAAGTTGATGCGGGCCAACAGCGCGCCGGAGTTGATCCACTCCAAGCCGGTATGCCAGCCTTCCACCGACGGCGGGTCCAGGATGGACTGGCCCATGTAGGTGGGCTCCTTGCCGATGTTCAGCACGCCGGGATCCGGGTTCTCGAACAGGCCAACCATCCGCAGGGTGCCGGCGACCACTTCGGCCGGGCTCTTGATCTTCTGGTAGCGGGCGTCCTTGAACCACTGTGAAAGGAACATGTGGCGCAGCACGGCCTTCATCTCGAAGCCGGACTGCTCGAACACGTCCATCATCTCTTCCAGCGCGTCCTCGTCCCGGGCCGGCTCAATGGTCCACGCGGGAACCTGCGGCTCGTCGGCGACGAAGAAGTTGTAAAGGTGGCGGCAGATGAAGCGAGAGGTTGCCGGCTCTTCCAGGATGATGTCGATGATGTCTTCGCCATCGAAGTTGCCGGTGCGGCCCAGGAAGGTCTTTTCGCCGAAGTCATGGTCGGCTTCGTTGTAGGTGAACTTCCAAGGGTAGCGTCCGTAGGGAGCCCGGGGCAGCTTGGCCTGGATGGTCCAGCCGGTGAATGCCCGCGAGCACTCGCGTACGTCAACCTCGGTGTAGTTGGAAACGCCCATGGAGAACAGCTCGAGCAGCTCGCGGCCCCAGTTCTCGTTCACGGCGTCCCGGTGGTTTTCATTGTTGTCCAGCCAGAAGATCATGGCCGGGTTCTTGGACAGTTCAATCAGAATGTCCCGGTAGTTGCCCATCCCTTGCTCACGCAGCATGTCGATCTGCTCGAGCAGCTGGTCGCAGTTGTCAACCTTGGAGTTGCCAGTGGCGAACACGTGGTGCCAGAACAGGGTCATCTTCTCTTCCAACGGCCGGTCGCTGGATACCATGTTGTACATCCAGTTCGCCTGGCCGGAGAAGGGAACGCCGCCGGGGAGCAGGAAGCTGGGGTGATACCGCAGCAACAGCGCCATCTTGCCGCCTACGTTCTCCGTGGGCGGGTTCAACAGCTCTTCCACAGTGGCTTCGTAACCCTGGGCAACGCAGCGCTCCAACTCAGCGCGGTTGGCGCCAAAACCGGCGCGCCGCATCAGGTGGGCCATCAATGCCAGGTCATCTTTGTGTGACATCCTGTGCCTCCTTCCTGTGTTTTACTTTCCCAAAGCCAGAGACGGGCAGGCGTGCCCGCTCGACTCATGTTTTGCGGACAGTTTAATTTACCCGCAACAGCGTGTCAACCGAAAATCGGCGTATCGCTCAAAATTGATAACGATTATAAAGTGGTAACCAACATCAAACTGTGGGCAGGAGCGCAAAGGATCCGCGCTCCTGCCCGCGGGACCTAATTCGACCCGTTTCCGCCCGGTTCGCAATCCGGCAGGTCTGGATATGTGTCCAGGTCGTTCTCGTCCACGTCACGCAGCGCCGGCGGGATGCACCCGGTCAATTGGTTCCGTTCCACGTAGAACAGGGTCAGATTGCTCAGGTTTGCTAACTCTGCCGGAATCTCGCCGGTGAGCATGTTGTTGTCCAAATGCAGCTGCTCGAGTTTCTCCAACATCCCTAATTCCGCCGGAATCTCACCCGTCAAATCGTTATTATCCAGGTGCAGTTGCTCCAGGTTCTCCAGGTCGCCCAATGCCGCCGGAATTGCACCGGTCAAATCGTTCCGGTTGAAGTCCATGATCTTCAACTCGGTCAGGTTCCCCAGCGCCGCCGGGATTGAACCCGTCAGCTCGTTCTCACGAAGGTATAATGCCTCCAGATTTTCCAAGTTGCCCAGCTCCGGTGGAACCGTGCCGGTCAGGCGGTTGCTGCTCAACTGCAAACGCTCCAACTTGGTTAACTCGCCCAATTCGGAAGGAATCGCTCCCACCAGCCGGTTAGTGGAGAGGTACAGGCTCTCCAGATTCTCCAAGTTGCCCAACTCCGTGGGTATCTGGCCGGTCAGTCGGTTGTTGCGGAGAGTCATTACCTCCAGATTCTCCAGGTTGCCCAACTGCGGGGGTATCTCGCCAGTAAGTCGGTTATTGCGGAGGAACAAATACCACAGTTCCTCGAGATTTCCGAACTCATCCGGTATCTCGCCGGTCAGTTGATTGTCATAGAGGAACAGCCCCCTGAGATTAGTGAGATTGCCCAGCTCGGCCGGTATTTCCCCGGTCAGTTCATTCTCGTACAGGCCCAACCAGTAGAGGCCGGAGAGATTGCCCAGTTCGGCCGGTATTTCCCCTGTAAGATCGTTATTGCCGAGCCACAGCGCGCCAAGCGTGTCGAGGCTGCCCAACTCAGCCGGTATCTCGCCGGTCAGTTTGTTGTTATCCAGGTCGAGAGACTTCAGGTTTTCAAGGCCAAGTATCTCGCGCGGTATTTCCCCGGTCAATTCGTTGTTCCACAACTCCAGGTCGGTAAGGTTCTTCAGGTTACCCAACTCGGCCGGTATCCTCCCGCTCAACCGGTTGTGATCAAGCGACAGTACGGTCAAATTAGTGAGATTGCCAATTTCGGCAGGTATCTTCCCGCCAATCCGGTTGCCATCCAAGTCCAGTGTTTCCAGTCTGGTCAGATTGCCCAACTCAGGCGGCAACGTACCGCTCAGGGTGTTGCTGTCCACGTAAAGAACCACCACGCAACCGTCCCGGTCAGTGGACACGCCGAACCAAGTACCGATGGGCTCATCGGTAAGCCAGTTTAAGTTGTTCTGCCATCTGTCGCCGTTGGTCGCCTCATACAAGGCGACCAACGCTTCACGGTCGCCGGCGCAGCCTTCCAGCGTCACCCAGTTGGACCAGGACGACCAGTGGGGTTCGCTATAGCGCCCGGTACTGGCGCCCACCTTGAATACATAAGTTTCGCCGGATCTCAGTCCGGAAATGGTTTCCGAGGTCTGTCCGTTGTTGGCCATGCCTTTGTAGTTGACGGAATCCCGCCAGTTCCGGCCCTCTGCCTCAGCTGCCTCGTAATCCCCCCGGGAAAGCCAGCCGATCCTGTAGAAATCCGCTTGATCAACTGCTTCCCACCTGACAATCACCTCGCCAGGATTAGCTCCCGGCTCGGCCTCTGGCTTGCCGGGAGCCGGCACTTGCTCATCGTGAGCCAGTGACGGCGCCGGCGTAGCCATCCAACTCGCGATGACCAAGAGAGCAATCAGAAAAAGCGCAGTTATGGCTTTTGGAGATTTTATTTTCATGGTTCCCCACTATCGGTTAAGTATGAAAGAACGTAGGAGTAACGCTCTGTTTTTTCTCTTGTAAATTCCTACTTTGGAACCGCCCATGCCGGCGGCGGCGCGTGCGTAACCGATGGGTCGTTATCCGCCGGAATCTGCGCTACCAAGCGCCCGTTTTCCACCTTCACATCGTGAAAAAACAACTGCGCCCGCGGCCCGTTCACGCAAACTCCCTGTCCCTCTTCAAAACGCCAACCGTGGTCGGGACACAAGAAGCTCTTGTCCCACTTCACCACCCGGCCCCAGGCATGGGGACACACCATCGACAGCAGCCGATATTGCCCGTCACGGCCCTTGGCCAACCAGTGCTCTTCACCGTTTTCCAACCGGACCCGCGCCGGAAACTCGCGAAAGTCCGCCACCGCGCCGATGTCCACGCTGCGGGCCGGAGCCATCTTGTTGTCGCCGATGTCTTTCGGATCGGTGTACATGCGTCGCCGGCGGTGGTAAATATTTTCGCTCATGGCTTTTCTCCTCGCGCGCGTTGGGCCCGGGTCCGTGTCAGCCGGATTCGTGCCAACCGGGTTCGTATCAATCGTTAGGCAGCCCGCCGAAAGCCTCTTCCATCGTGATGATCGGGTAAATCGCGGTCCGGTTCCAGGTGGCCAAACCCATGTCAATCACCGCATCGTCGATGGCGTGAGCGTCGGGGCCGTCCAGAATCAACCATGTTTGATGCGACGACTTGCCGACCCAACCGCCCCTGAACTCGCATCCCCGGTTGCCCAACGTCTCATTCAGCTCTGCTGACATTCGCAACACCCGATCCCGTACCCCCAAGTCCACGCCGGGGCACCGCTCCGGCGCATGTTCCAGCGACACCATGTATAAAGCCATCGGGCAATACCTCCCAAAGCGATGCTATCGTACTTCAGCGAACTGGGTGGCCGATGCCGGCCTGAAAACTCCCGGCTGAGTCAGTCCGTCGAAAACTTCGGGGCGCATCGCTTCCGCCAACCCTTCCAGAACGTCTATCACACGAGGACCGTGCCGGCTGGGAATCTGGCCGTCGAACAGGAAAATTCGCCCGTTCCGTACCGCGTCAAGCGAGTTCCACTCCGGCAAGTCCGAAAGCCGCGCCGTCTCGCCAATGGTTCTGTCCATATTGAAGGCGCAGGGCATCACCATCACGTAGTCCGGTTGATACTCCATCACTTCGTCCCAGCCCACTTCCCGCGACTTGCCCCATTTTTCCGCCAGACCTTCCTCGCCTCCGGCCAACTCGACCAGTTCCGGAGTCCATTGCCCGGTGTTCCGCAGCGGCTCCAGCCAATCGATGCAGAACACCCTGGGGCGGTTCCCGTCCGCTGCTCGCTCGGAAACGTAATCGGCGCGATCTCGAAGTTCCGCAAGTAAAGCCCCGGCGCGTTGCGGAACCCCTGCCGCGTCGCCGATTCGCCGTATATTATCGAAAATGTCATCCAGCCCAGCCGGCCGGATGCTGAGGATCTCTGGCGCGTAATCAAGCGCTCTCGCTGCCGTCTCAAACACTGACCCAGCCCCCACCGCACAAACCTCACATAGCTCTTGTGTCAGGATCAAATCCGGTTGCAATCGACGCAGCAGGTCGCCGTCGATAATGTACAGTGGGTTGCCGGTGGCGCGCGCCTGCTGGATGATAGCGTCAATCTCCGCGCTGGACAGATGCGACTTGCTCCGGATGCTCCGGCTCACTACCGGCAGCCCTTTCGCTTTCTCCGGATAGTCGCACATATGGGAAACGCCCACCAGCGAATCCCCCAGCCCGAGGGCGAAAACAATTTCCGTCGCGCTGGGCAGCAATGACACGATACGCATGCCCGGCATTGTAGGCTGATTCATCCACGATGGCAAACGCCTTCACAATGATATGATAGACCTGCAACCCTACGGAGCGTGCCCAAACTGATGACCACGACAGCGAAACCGGTCGCCAACGCCGCCGAGACTTCTCCCGCATCGAGGGCCGTGGCCGAACCCCAGGAAACCATCCGCCTGAAGCTGTCCCCCTTGGGCATCGACCACCGCGCCGATGACTTCCCTGTCCGCTTCATCGAATTCTGTGAGCAGAACGACCTCTACGAGATGGAAGTCAACGCCGACGGAGAGTTGCTGATACTGCCCACGACCGGATACCAAGGCCACAAGCACGAATACTATTTGAGCGGATTTCTCTTCAATTGGGAGGTTGCCAATGGCGGTAGCGGCTCCTCCCAAACGGTGCGCTTTCGTCTGCCATCGGGAGCGATTCGAGGCCCGGATGCTGCCTGGATTACTCAGGAGCGATTCGACGTTCTGCCAGAGGACGAGTGGAACTGGATTGTTGACGGCGCTCCCGATTTCGTGGTGGAAATCCGTTCGCGAACCGATGACCTGCCTCCGTTGCAAAACAAGATGGCGCTGTGGATGGCCGGCGGCGCCCGCCTCGGCTGGCTGATTGACACGCGCAACCGCCAGGTTTTTATCTACCGCGCCGGCCAGGACGCACCGGAAACGCTGGACGCCCCCGAAACCCTCGACGGAGAGGACATCCTGCCCGGCTTTGTCTTTCCGGTGCGTGAATATGTTTTCGATTTGCCCGGACCCATGGGATAACTGTCTTGTCGGCTCGCATCCTCAACGGCAACGAACTGGCCGCCGACCTCCGCTCCGAGTCAGCTTGGGACGTTGCGGAACTGTTCGCAGACACCGGGGTGAGGCCCGGTTTGGCCGCCGTGTTGGTGGGCGACGATCCGGCGTCGTCGGTGTACGTGCGCAACAAACGTCGCGCGTGCGATGAAGCCGGCATATTCTCGGAAACCTTCCATTTGCCGACCGGCGCCACACAGCAAGAGATGACTACCCTCATCAACGAGCTCAACGCCAGCCGCGCGTTCCACGGCATCCTGGTGCAGTTGCCCTTGCCCGACCATCTGGACGAAGCCTCCATCATCGAGCGAATCGACCCCCGCAAGGACGTGGACGGCCTGCATCCGGTCAGCCAGGGCCGTATGTTGCAAGGCCAACCCTCTTTCCTGCCCTGCACTCCGGCCGGCGTCCAGCAGGTACTCCTCCGCTCCGGCTATGACCCGGCCGGCCAACACGTGGTGATCGTCGGGCGCAGCAACATCGTCGGCAAACCCCTGGCCGCCCTCCTGATGCAGCGGTCTCCCGGAGGCAACGCCACCGTCACCGTCTGCCACACCAGGACCCGCGACCTTCCAGACATCACCCGCCAGGCCGACATCCTCATCGCCGCCATGGGTGTTCCCCGCGCCATCGGAGCTGAAATGGTGCGCCCCGGAGCCGTCGTCATCGACGTGGGCATCAACCGCGTTGAGGATGCTTCCCGCCGCCGCGGTTACCGTCTGATCGGCGACATCGACTTCGACCCGGTAGCCGCCAAAGCCGAGGCCATCACTCCCGTCCCCGGCGGCATCGGCCCCATGACCGTCGCCATGCTCATCAGCAACACCCTTCACGCCGCTCGACGCGCCACAACTGAATAACTCTTCATTCCCACGTCTTAGACGCCATTCCCGCCTCCACGACACTCACGCCTCACGTCATTCCACTCTTATCACGTCATTCCCGCGCAGGCGGGAATCCAAAGCGCGCGATGCAGACCAGTGACTTTGACTACCACCTGCCGCCCGAGCTGATCGCCCAGACTCCCGCCGAACCACGCGATGCGTCCCGGCTGCTGGCGCTCCATCGCCACCGACCCGACGGCGGCATCGAGCACCGCAGGTTCCGCGACCTCACCGATTACCTGCGCCCCGGCGACCTGATGGTATTTAACCGCAGCCGTGTCATCCCTGCCCGTCTCCACGGAACCGAAACCCGCTCCGGCGCCCGCGTTGAGGTGCTGCTGGTGCGCCGCCTGGAGCCGGGAATCTGGCAGGCCCTGGGTCGCCCCGGTCGCCGCCTGCGCGCCGGCGCTGAAGTGATCATCGCCCCGCACTTGCCCGACGCCGGCCCCACCGACGGCGTCCGTATCGAGATACTGAAAACCCACGAGAACGGTCTCCGTACCGTGCGTCTTTCCAGAGAGGACGAACTGGACCACCTTGGTGAGCTACCCCTACCTCCATATATTAAGGAGACGCCCGAGGACCCCGAACGCTACCAGACCGTGTACGCCGACGCGCCCGGCAGCGTCGCCGCGCCCACCGCCGGCCTCCACTTCACCGATGGCATGCTGGACGCTATTCGTACCCTCGGCGTGCATACCGCATGGGTGATCCTTCACGTTGGCCTCGACACCTTCCGCCCCGTGCATGGCGAGGACATCAGCGAGCACAAGATTCATACCGAGTGGTTTGACTTGCCCCAGGACACGGCCGAGGCCATCAATCGCGCCCGCCGCGATGGCCATCGCATCATCGCCGTCGGCACCACTACCGTCCGCACCCTCGAACACGTGGCCCAGGATTCCGATAGCGACATCGCTGCAACCTTCGGCGATGCCGACCTCTTCATCACCCCCGGCCATCAATTCCGGCTGGTGGACGCCATGCTCACCAACTTCCACCTGCCCCGCTCCACCCTGCTCATGCTGGTATCCGCCTTCGCCGGCCGCGAACGCATCCTCGCCGCCTACCAGGAAGCTATCCAGCAAAAGTACCGCTTCTACTCCTTCGGCGACGCCATGCTGATTTTGTAAATCACGCTTTCTCGCAAGCCAATGATCAGGCAACGGCCATCGTGAAATCGGCATCCCGAACCGTAAATGCCAACCGACTGTTGGTCGGGTCGTGGTCCATCCGCCAGCGGCGGATAACGTCGTACCCCAGCAACGACGGAATCCGGTCGCTGACGTCGCCAAGCCGGGCGACGTTGATGTCTATGCGATAGCCGTAGCGCAGTCGGGCTGTGCTGCGTGGCCGGCGAACAACAGGATAGCCAGGCTCCGGGAAATAGGTTGCGTTACCTCCAATCCCTCTTGATGTGACGCGGCGTTGCAGCAAGTCAGAAGGGACGCCTATACCCGAACCGGCGGCCGGATGCAGATAGGTTGCATCCGCCCCGGTGTCAACCAGAAAGATTATTTCGGCATAGACTCCCAATCGCGGTAGCGACAGACTGCAATCGACAAGCGGACGGGCCAATTCCCCTAACTCGCCGGCAATCATACGACCATTCGTTCCCATTCCGCGTCCAAAAACTCGATGACGTATTTACTCCTGGGGATGCCTTTTTCTCTCAGACTACTGAGTAGTTCGTCCAGGGTATCGGCGACAATTAGCTCGTCGGTCACCGTCATAGCCACGAACTGATCAGGATAAAGCTCCCGCAACGATGCCGACTTCCGGGCCATACGAGAAAACAACTCTCTGTGCTCGGCCTCCTGCTTCAAGAAATCTTTCAGGCCCCCGGTGTCGGCCAGCATTTTCTCGAACATGGCGCGCAACTTGGGGTCGTCGGGAGTGATGATTATCTTTGGGGACATATTCATTCCTCCCTGCGTCTTGGCTTGCGTGATATGGGCAGGCTTCCGCGTCCGCATGATGTCACTCTAGGACGGGATAGCTTGCAGCTAATGCGGTGGGCGCCTGCTATACTCAACCCGTGCCACTACCATCGGCGCACATACAACCACGAAGGGAAACAAGCGGAAATGGCCTGTTGCCTCACCGAAGAGTGTTACCGAAACTTTAGCACCTGGGATCCACTCCGATCAGTGCTAATTCCGGCAGTCTATCGGGTTCCGCGAAGGTCTCAGCAGTACCGGCATACCGTGGGCGTCCACGGCCAGGTGCAGCTTGCTGTTCAGCCCCCTTTAGTGCGGTCGATGCCTTGATTGCCGCCACGAGCGCCGGCGCTGTGCGGGTGGGCTTTGATGTAGCTGGCATCGATCATCAACCATTCAAAATCAGGATCGTCAATCAAGGCTTCCAGCAACTTGGCCCATTCACCCCGGTCCCGCCAGCGGCAGAAGCGGCGGTGGGAGTTCTTCCAATCCCCGTAATCCGGGGGCAAATCGCGCCAGGGCGCGCCGGTACGCAGCACCCAACACACCGCATCGATAAATCGCCGGTTGTCGTGCACCGCTCTGGGCGTACCTTGGTGATGAACTCGGTGAGATCGTCGTCCCAATTCGCTTGAGTCACCACCGTGTTGATTTTGACGCGGATGTCTCGCTACTTCAACATATCCACGACGTGCAGGTAATGGGCCTCGCTGAGAGCGCCGGCGACCGTGGCACGCCCGATCCTCTGCAACCTCTCCGGATCCACGGTGTCAATGCTCAGGGCGGTCCAGTCAAGACACCCGTCCAAGCTGTCCAGCCAATCAGCGGTGATCCGGCTTCCGTTGGTGACAATTGATGTGGTGCAACCCAGGCCCTTGGCACGCAGGGATCAGGTCCGGCAGCCAGGGACAGAGGGTGGGTTCCCCGCCGGCGAAGTTGATTTTGTCGAACCCGGCGGCGGCCGGCGCTTCCACCACCGACAGGCAATCCGCTCGGTTCAGATGGCCTTTGGGAAGGATGCCCCTGCCGATGTCCAGGGAAGTGGCGAAGCAGAATCTGCACCGCATGTTGCATGGTCTCCACAGGTGAAAGTTGACTGAGGGCATTTCGGTGGCGATGTTCATTGCGCTCCCCTGAATGATAGCCGGGGCAGCGATCCATTTTTCATCTCATCGTATGCGCATCGCTACTGAGTATCAGGCCCAGCCTCGCGGCCAAAATGCTACTTCGCGGGTATTGCCCGCCCACCACGATCCTTTCGCCAGTTCCGGCTCCACTTTCGCATCGGAACGGTATGCTACCGGGAGGAAACCGCCGCTCTGCTGGCGTCCATCACCCGCGGGCTGGACATCGGGCTCTACGTGGGATCCACGCCGACGCCGGACAGCATCAGGGATGAGCTGATCGCGACCGTTCCGCGCTGACTGGCGTGCGTTTCCGAACCGGGTACCCGACGCTGGGAACGCAAAACTAAGAACCCCTAACAGAAAGAGGTCAAGCGTCAGAAGCAGATGATTGAGCAGCCCAGGGACAGGAAGGCTTCATTAATGTCGGCGTGACGCTCGTAGCGGACCCGCAGCCGTGTTCCGCGCCCCGCCGAGCCAGGGAGGGCGCGATGTGGCGCCTGCGCAATTCCTGGCGTTGCTGCCGGGAGTCATAGGCCCGGCCGGCGTACAGCCGCAGGGGCCGACGACGGGGACGGTCCCGTTGACCGCGCACCGGCTGCACGGCCTCCACCAGAACCTGCCCCCGTACTTAATACGGGGGAATGCCGCTCTTCAGTACGAACAGAATGTCAGTCAGCGCCCTGCGGTCGTCCAGCGGCTTGCGACCCTTATTGCGGAACCGCCGAGGTTTGGGGGCGGGCAGCAGCGGCTGTATGATCTCCCGTAGTTCGCCGCTGACCAAAGGTTTCGCCATCAAACACCACCTCCCGCTTCCGCCGATACTGTGCCAGCGGAACCCAATGCAACGGAATGAACTTACCGAGAGATTAGCCCCCTGATTATGGATTAGCAAGCCATTTTGTCAGGGGTTCTTAGATGGGCCGAACTTAGAAAGTGACCGGGAACGGGCAAATATTTGGAGACGGGCAGGAGCCTACAAGTTTATTGAGGGTTCCTCGTAATCCTTCAGCTTGTTGTAGATTTGAAGCCGGTGATGGTAGGACTCCAAAACTACGATCCGGTCGTCTGCGTCAACGTTGACAGCCACTGGCCGCCGGAACCGCCATTCAGGCTCCAGATCTGTGCGCCGCCTGGCTTTGATGATATCCGGATTGGCATCGATGTAGGTCTGGGCCCATGGCGAAGGCTCCTGGGCGTCACCGACCAGCGCCGTAATATATTGGCCGTCGGCGGCGTAGATCTGGACTCGGTGGTTCCCCCAGTCAGTTACGTAAACATCTCCATCTGAGTCCACAGCTACACCGGATGGCCCTTTGAGCGAACCCACCCCGGCGCTGGAGCCTTCGAACTTGACGAGCAACTCTCCAGTAGGGGCGAATTTTTGCACCCGGTTATTTCCCCAATCCGCGACGTAGATGTTGTCCTGATGGTCTATGCAGATGCCCCATGGCATCTCCAGATCTCCGTCACCGCCACCTTGCTGCCCGAATTTGGACTGAAACTCACCGATCTCGCTGAAACTCTGCACCCGGTGATTCAAGCTGTCCACCACCCAAATGGTTCCCTGGGAGTCGAAAGCAATGCCCGACGGTCCGTTCAGCTGCCCGTCTCCGCTGCCGGGCCTGCCCCAGTGATATCGATAACTACCCTCTTCACTGTAAATGGTTACCCGGTTGAGATACTCGTCCGAAAGGAACACTCGGCCGTGGCGGTCCAAATCAATTGACCGGGGCCAAACGAAGCCCCCGTCGCCCTCGCCGACGGAGCCGAACTGTCCTTGAAAATCGTGGTCAAAGTTGATCTTGGTGACACGCTGCCCCAATTGTTCCACACCGCGGCTCAACACATAAATTCGACCGTTCGGTCCCAGGACGAAATCCTGGGGAGCCCAAAACCCCCTGCCGTCCTGACTGTACATGCCTATGCAGTAGCTGTAGTCATACACCCGGCCGGCGGCGACGGTGGTCAGCATATCCCCTCTCCCGCGAACTATTTGAGGTCCTGAAGCTACACGAAGGACATTTGCTCGAAGTGTCCACCGACGATAGGTACAGGGTCGAGTCCCAGCCACTTTTCCGCCAAAGTGGAGTAGAAGCCACGGAAATCGTAGTTGGGCGCCAGGTCTCCCTGAGTGAGATCCCCCGGATTCAGCGAGGGATAGGTCCCGTACATTCCACCATTCACCCGGTCGCCAATGGCGAACGCTACCCCAGCCGCTCCGTGGTCGGTACCAGTGCCATTATCGCGGACGCGGCGTCCAAACTCGCTGAACAACATAACAACCACCTCGTCTGAGGCGTCGTGCTCACGCAGGTCGTCGAAGAAGTCGCGTATGGCAACGGAAATTTCCGTCCAAAGTTTTTCATGTGGTCCCAGCTGGTCATAGTGGGTGTCGAAGGGCCCGTGGGCGGTGTAAAAGACCTGGGCGCCCAAGCCGGCCAGGTGCACTTGGGCCACGTCTCTGAAGCGCCTCGCGATGGCATTATTGGCGTACTCTACGTTTGAAGAGTAGGTTTCGGGAGCAACCCGGATGATGTCGGCTCCTCGCAACGCATCCCGTCCTGCCTGTCCCAGGTATTCCATGGTCGGTCCGGTGCCGATGGTGGGAGCGTACATGCGGGCAAAGGTCTCCAACAACTGGATCCGATCTTGCTCGGAGGCGATTCCCGGATTTGATGAGAGTACACCGTATGAAGGAAGGTGGTTGACAGAAGTAACAGGAACCCCCTTCATGGCCAGCGCCCGAGGCAGGCCCTGGCCCAAGTTAACCCCCTTCAGCACGTTCTCGCCACCAGGATCCAAGTCCCGGACGACTTTGGCGAGCCAGCCGTCAATCCCGATGGAATCCGGCTCGCAGGTATGCCAGATGTCCATGGCGCGAAAGTGCGAACGGGGCGAATTTTCAAACCCGATTCCGTGAATGATTGCCATGTTGCCCTGGTCGTAGATTTCTTTCAACGGCTCCATACCGCCCCGGAATGCCAGTTGGTCATTTATGGGCAGCAATTGGTCTTCAGGGATGTGGACCTTGGGCCGGTTATCCCAATACAGGGGATTGCTATAAGGAACAATCGTATTGAGGTAGTCGTTGGCCCCAGTTAGCTCCAGCACGACCAGCACGGGGTCTTTATGGGTGGATGCCATTTTAATATCCCTCTACAGCAGTGGTATGCGCCTGCCTAGGCAAACTGATATTCCCGCGAGGCGGCAATCAAGGTCAAGATCTTGCTCACATTGTGCATTGTAGCCCTGAATTCTTCGTGGGTGCTCCAGGCTAGATCGCCACATTTTTCGGCATGGGCAATCAATTCAGAGTGGGTCGTCCTACTGACTTCCAACGGTCCCATCGCATCGAGACAAGCTTCCACTATCGCCTGGGGGGAAGAATCCCCATGCACATGCACATTCACCAACACCCGTTTGACGATAGCCTGCACGCCGGGTAGTGAGATGTCTCCAAATATCCTCGCGGCAAAGTTCACCCGGCGCATCAAAACGCCGGGGTCGATCCATTCTGAGCCGGTGTGCCAACCCTCTACGCTGGGAGGATTGAGCAGCGCCTGTCCCTGCCAACCGCACTCCAACGCCAGATTGTTTAATCCTGGCTTGAAGCCTTGATAGTTGCCCGCCATACGGACAGTGCCAACGATCAATTCAGCCGGGCTTTTCACCCGGGCGAAGCGGGCGTTCTTGAAGAACTCTGAGTTGAACAGCACTCGTAAAATAAACCGGATGTCGCCACGGGATTCACTGTAGGCATCCGCCAACAACTCGATGGCTTCAGGGTCAACCGGTGGTGTAACGTTCCAACTGGCGACATGGGGCTCGTCGGCGACGAAGAATCTGTAGAGGTGACGGGCCAGGAACCGGGCCGTAGCCGGTTGATCCGCAATAATGTCCACGATGTCTTCGCCATTGAAGTCCCCGGTATATCCCAGGAAGGTTTTCTCCCGATCGTCGTGTTCCTCAGGTTTGTAGTCGAATAGCCAGTGGAAACGACCGTAAGGATTACGGGGAATCTTTGGGGCAATCGTCCATCCGGTAAAGGCCCTGGCTGCTTCCCTGATATCATCCTCGGAGTAGTTTCCGACTCCGAGGGAGAAAAGCTCCAACAACTCCCGCCCCCAGTTTTCATTTATGGCGCCGTCACGATTTCCCTGGTTGTCCAACCAGAAGATCATGGCTGGCGACTTTGCAACCTCTACCAGGAGGTCACGGTAAGTACCCAATCCGTATTCACGGAAGATGGCAATCTGGCGAGTCAGCTCCAGGGGATTGTCCACCTTGGAGTTGCTGGTGGCGAACAACTGATGCCAGAAGAGGGCCATCTTCTCTTCCAGAGGACGTTGGGTGTTGATCATCCGGAACACCCAATTGGCCTGATTTATCGGCAGCGCCCCGGCCCCCTCATAACCCGGGAAGATCCGGTACAGCAGTTCGTCGTCTATGGCCGGTTGCCGCTCTGGATGCAGAAGCTCCTCGACCACGGCTTCGTAACCTTTGGAGACGCGCTCCTCCAGTTCCTCACGGGTATCAGCGAAGCCGGCCCGTCTCATTAAATGGGCCATCAATTGAATGTCTTCTTGGTGGGACATTACCACCCCTCCGTTTATCGAGCCCAGAACACTAAACCCGGCGCCGATTAGCAGCATATTAGGATTGGCCAAGTCGAATGTCAACAAAAAGCCGAAACATGTAACGGTTCAGAGTTGATGGGGCGAATTTGCCGGGTCCACGGTCCCGCTGAAAAACACTGGCGCCCAATCTCGAATCCACCGAAGGAAACGTTGGCGGTAGTCGGACGAGGGATGAAGGGACAGGGAACGGGCTGGCGAGGACCTGATGCCGATGAAATGGACGATGCGGGATGTGGACAGGTCAAACGCCGAGGCCGGCTTCAGGAAGGGAGGGGCAGGACTCGCAGTCTCGCCAGGGCAGAACTGAACTGGTTTTGCCAGGGACATCCCTGAGTATGTGCCATCACCTGCACGGCCGCCAGGCGCCATTGGCGGCGAAGTGGCAAGGCTGCGAGCTCGGCGTTCCCCGGCCATCTTGGAGAATCCCGGTGTGGGAAGGTTCACGTAACGGCCGTTTGGCGAACCATGGCGGGTATCAGCATGGCTACTTGAGCCAGCACAAGCTGAGAGTGGTGGCCGGAAATCGGTTGCCAACAAAACTGCGGTAAGCGGCGGTACTGCAACGGTTGTGGTGCGGGGAATGGAGGCCATAACCGGCGTGGATTCCGGAATCTAGGATGGGTAGGACGGAGGACGGCGATGCTCAAGGTTTAGCGGATTACACAGCCAAATTCCGAAGGTGTCGCGCCAATTCCTGTTTCGGAACCGGGCTACTGGGATCTGCAAGCATCTCTTCCAAAGCGGCGACCGCTTGGGACGTGGTCAGTATGGTCGCTCGGTGCATCTCGTCGATAAGCCATAGGACGTCATGGTGCTGAATGTCCTCTTCGAGGGCGAAGGATGGCATGCGTCTGTCCTCCGTCAGCAGGGTGTACCCCCGGTGATGGGCCAGAGCCAGGGCGAAGCAGTCCACCAGGCTGGGGGCGCGCCGCCGGCTTTGATAGCCGATAGCGGTCGCCAAACTTTCAGGGTCCAGGGCTTCGACGCGAAGGCCAAGTCTGACGAGGTCCTGTCGGTCATAGCGGCCCAGGTCTATGATCTCCTCGTTGAACAGCAGGTCCGGCACGGCGAACTGAAAACTCAGCTCGAACATCCTGTCCAGCAGGTTCCGCTTGGATAACTCGATCGGCACGGAGCTATCGCTGACGAGGACGTGCATGGCTTATTAATCCGCCGTTCCCAACATGGCGCGCTCGATGTCGGTGACCCGCATACCCAGGAGTTCGGCGGCCTTGGCTTCAGATATTGCGTCCTCCGCTCTTCGCGCACTCTCGCCGCGATCAGCTCGCCATCCTCAACGGTTTCTACATGGTACGGCGCGCCGTGGGGGATTTCCCAGACGCTGCTGGCGATGTCCAGAGCTCTTCCACCTGCAGGTAACGGTCCACATGGTCACGAACCGCCGCTTATACCATCGCGCGTTCACGGACTCTGGTGGAAGCCAACTTCCTGAAATCGACGGATTCCAGAGAGATTACGGTAGGGCTGAGCAGGTAAGTGGTCGAAACATCCAGAGCGTTGGCCAACGCAATGGCAACGGATGAACTGGGCATCATCTCGCCGCGCTCGTACTTGCCGATAGCTTGGGCGGAGACCATCCCGTTCATATTCGAGGACAAGTCCCGCAGCGAGAGTCTGCCCCCTCCTCGGCTCATTGCTTCCTCTGTCTCCCAATGCAGGTTTGATCGAGTACTAGTCCATGGCTGGCTTGTGCAGCCAGCCCGGCTCCGAAATGTCCAGGACCTGCCCGTTGGGGCCGGACCACTTTTCCTCGGCGCGGGGTGGTCGGGGTTGGCCGTCGCCGGCCACTTCACGGCGTACGATCTCCTCGCCGTCAATCTCGCGCAGCTTGGCTCCGGTTTCCTCCAGGCTGTCCACCTGGAAGCCGATGTGGTGGATGCCGTCGTAATTCTCCCCGTTGGGGCCGACGTCGGCGTCTTCGTTGGTCTTCCACTTGAGGATGGTCAGGTTGATGTCGCCGTCGGAGAGCTGGATCTGCCGGGCGTTGCGGGCGACCTCGAACAGGTCGAAACCTTCCTTGTAGAATTTCGCCACTGCGTCCGGGTCCTCGCAGGTGATGGCAACGTGCTTGATCTTGGCCATGGAGCGCCTCCCAAACTGGTATGGAGGCATTATAGCCTGCATACCATTATTGGAGTATCCTGCTTTGACGTTATCCCGGCGATCCGAGAGGTAGGTACACCATGAGCGCAACCCGAACTCTGGCCCAGTTTATTGCCGACACCGACTTCGCGAACCTGCCCTCACCGGTGGTGGAAGCGGCTAAAATCGCCATTCTGGACGGGGTGGCCAACATGGTCGCCGGCTCGGTGCAGGAATTAGCGGACATCATCGGACGCTACGTGCGGGACGCCGGTGGCTCGCCCCAGGCCTCGGTAGTAGGTTGGGGATACCGGACCAACCCGCCGGCCGCCGCCTTTGCCAACGGAGTGTTCGGCCACTGCCTCGACTACGAGATCCAGGGGTTCCCGCCCACCCACGGCACGTCATCCTGTCTTCCGTCGGCCCTGGCCTTGGCAGAACAGCATCACATCGCTGGCAATCGTGTTATCACGGCCTACGTGCTGGGTTGGGAAATACAGGGGCGGTTGCGAGCCGCTTCAGCGCCGGCCACCCGGCCCGGCTATCACCCGCCGGGCCTGGTCGGCCCCCTGGGGGGTGCGGCGGCATCCGCCAAGACGCTCGGCTTGGACGCAGAGCAGACCCTGATGGCTCTGGGCATCGCCGCCTCGCGCACCGGCGGCCTCACCGCCAACACCGGCACCATGGTCAAGTCCACCCACCCGGGCAATGCTGCCCGCATGGGAGCCGAGGCGGGCATCCTGGCCGGTATGGGCTACACCGCCAGCGACGAGGCGCTGGAATCTCCCGTGGGGTTTGCTGCCGCCCTGTTCGGCGGAGAATTCGATTGGGACGTTGCCACCGGTGGCCTGGGCGAATCGTGGCGGCTGGTGGATCCGGGCTTTGACATCAAGCGGTTCCCCGCTCAGGTATATATGCAGAACGCCATCGAGGCGGCGTTGAATTTGCGCGAGCAGAACGGAATCAACCCTGCCGACATCGAGCAGGTAACCATCAGTCGCCGGGGACGCGGCCATTCCGGTCCCCGGCCCCGCAGTGGTCTGGACGGCAAGTTCAGCGTGGAATACTGCGCCGCCGCCGCCCTGCTGGACGGGCACGTGGGTATCGACACCTTCACCGACGCACGCCGATTCTCGCCCGATATGGAGGATATGCTGGGACGCATGCGCGTGGAACCGGAAGGCCCCGAATCGGGCGCAACCCTCGCCACTGCTGTGCTCAAAGACGGGAGGACGGTCAGCGCAGAATGTTTGGCCTTCAGCGGATCGGCGTCCAACCCGATGTCCCGGGAGCAGCGCTTGGAGAAGGTGCACGACTGCTTCCGGCGCGCCCTCTCTGACGCTGACACTGAGCGAGCGCTGGAGATGCTGGAGAACCTGGAACGCCTGGACGACGTTAGCGATTTGATGGGCGTGCTGGGTCAGGCGGCGGTGGGCAGAGGCTGAACCGGCCAGTGAGGCCGGCGTTGGTATGCCTCTTGCTTCTCCTAATTACAAGTGCGGGAGCAGTTCCTCTGAAATAAGTTGCAGGTATTCCAACCTGGCGGAGAATTCTGTGGGCAAGTTCAGGCTGGCCAGCCCAATGTAGTCCAGGCCGTCGGATTCCTTGCAACGGTTGATTATTTCGGCGCAGTCCTGAGGGCTGCCGGCTACTGCCCAGTCTTGCAACTCCCGCTGACCGCCGAGCCCCAGATCCACCGTGGTGCGCTCCTGCATGTTGAAAGCGCCGTACATGCCGGCTTTTTTGGCGGCCATTTCCCGGGCTTCAGTAATGGCGGTTTCGCGGTCTTTAGCTATGGCGATGGAACGGTGGGCGCCGATCCGCCCTGCGGGATCCTTGCCAAGTTCTGCCAGGGCTTCCTTGTACTGGCGGGTCAGGACGCCTATGTCATTCCATCCGGGTTGCGGTCCGAGGATGACTCGATCGCCGAGGGCCGCGGCACGGCGCACTGCGCCCCGGCTTTGCGCTGCGATCCAGATAGGAGGGTGCGGTTCCTGCGCCGGAGTCAGGGACAGTTTGGCGTCATGCACTTGCCAATGTTTGCCATGGTAGTTGACCTCCTCCCCGCTCCACAGCAGTTTCATCAGCTCAATGGACTCTTCAAACCGGCTGACTCGATCTCTGCGGTTGGTTCCGAATGCAGCAAGCTCCGCAATGCGGTAGCCCAGCCCTACTCCAAGAATGAACCGCCCGTTGCTGATGTGATCCAGCGTTACCGTCTGCTCGGCGATGTCCACCGGGTTGTGGTATGGCAGCAGTAGAATGCCGGTGAGAAGCTTCAATCCCTCGGCATCGGGAGCCAACCGGGCCAGAGTCTGCATTGGCTGCATCCAGACGGTGGGATGGGCAATGTAGTGCTGGGGCATATAGATGACCGAGAACCCCAGCGATTTGGCGCGACGGCATACCTCGGCGGCTTCTTCCACCTGCTGGTACATGGGCCGGCCGGCGTCTTCCAAATAGTCGCGAATGTAAAGTCCTACTTCCATGGACGGTCTCCGAGCTTCCGATAGCAACCCATGATTTGCGGGTAGCCAATGCAGGCAAACGATACGAATGTATGCCGGACGGGTCCTAATCCGTGATGTACGTGTGGGTAATCACTTCCCAGACGTGGCCGTTTTCGCATTCGAAGTAGAAACCGCGCCCCTGGTGCAGGTGGTTGATCTCGCCGTCGGTCCGCGAGCGCGGGCCGCTCCCGAAGGGTATCCCTTCATTCTTGATGCGCTCAAGCACCGCATCGAACTCTTCATCCGAGGCCAGGAAAGCGTAGTGATTGGACTGGGGGTTATCGGAGTCATCGAAGTCCAGCGTAAGTATGTCGTTGACCTTGACGGGCGCGAAATGTCCCCAAGGCCCCTCGTACTTCAGCCCGAAGATGCGGGCGATAAACTGCGCGGACTTCACCTTGTCATAGGCGGGCACAATTGTGTGGTCTAATTGCATAGGCATGACGATTCCCCTCCAAGTTGATGATGTCCCGCGTTTTCACCGCCCCCGATTCTGGAAGCAGGGTCAGCACCGGTTGCCGTTTTCCGCCCAGTAATCGTACTTGCGGCCGGCCAGGTGCACCACTTCCGCTACGTCTTCCTCCAGAAGGTAGCTCTCGGCCACCAGATCCATCGCGGCGCGGGTTACCTGATCCAGATAGTCTTCACGGCTGGTGTAGCGTTCCTCAATGGAGGCGCGCGGGTCGCCGAACGACTCGCGTTCGGCCCGGGTGGCGGGCAGCGGGAGTGTCCAGCCAGCCAGGCCGCCGGTGATGCCGATAAAAAGGTTCGGGTTGCCGATGCTCTCATCGCGGAGGTTCCAGCCGGTGTAGGTGGCCACCGGAACCGTCAGGTCCGGGAGGCGGATGCCGCCGCGCTCGTTGAAGGATTCGTCGAGGTCGGCCACCAGCGCCGGGAACTCTTCGCCCATGTCGGCGGGCAACTTCGTGGTGCGGCCCAGGTGCGATTCCGGGCCGTAGTCCAAGCGCACGGCCCTGGTGGTTTCCGTCGGGATGCGCACGTCGGGAAGTTGGGCAAACCGCTCCAGCAACGTATGAGACTCCACCGCCGTGCCGTTGTTCAGGCTGGGATGACGGCTCGCCGGAGGCTCCACACCGTCAGTAACCCAGCGGTCCAGATTGTCCAGCGCGGCCCGCAGCAAAGGCGCGTAGTCCACGCTGTTGAAAGGCAATTGTCCTTTGATACCATCCGCGGGGCGGATCTCGATGGGAGGGAAATCGCCCGAACCGTGCTGGCAGCCGGCGAAATGGTAGCGACGGACCGACGGCGACTCCGGCGCGTCGTTCAGGGTCTCCAGGTCGGTATGTATCAGAGCGGCGTCGCCGCGCCAATACTCGGCGGAGGTGTTGGTAAACATAATCTTGGGCACGTTCCCCTGCCGTTCCAGAGCGTCGAGCAGGGAACCCTGAGCGCCGGTCACCGGATCCCTTTGGGTAGTGTCGGTAAAGGGAAACATCTCGGGGATGATGTAGCAAACGTCTTTGGAAGGCTGCCCGAAACGCAGGTTAAACTCGCCTCGCATCCCGCCGGCCACGTGGGGGATGATGCCGTCCAGTGCCGGACGGCCCTCTTCATCTTCGTTGATGCCCACGTGGATGTACTGGCGCAAGAAACGTCCGCTCTGCGACCGGCCCATGGCATAGGCGTAGTCGATGGCGTCGGCGCTGGGGTTCCCCGCCGAAGTGGGGGCGTGCTTCACGAAGGAGACAACATCCCGCATGGCGGCGAAACCCAGGCCCACGATCCGGCTGCCCGTAGTGGTGTACACGAGCTGATAAATCTTCCCCGGATCGAACCCGGAGGGCATGTAGATGTGGCTGTGCTGCGGTTCCAGATCGGCGTCCTCGACCCGAACGAAGGACCAACTGCTCCGGTCAACGGGAGTGGCCGGGCTGTTAGGCAGGTCCCGCACCGTCAGGATAGCCTCCGCCTCGTCGGGGTCGGCGGCGGGATTGGGCAAATGCTGCCGGTCGGCCAGCAGGAACACCTGGGTAGGTTCGTTGCACTGGAACTGGCACATGATTTTGCCGGTCAATGGCCCCTGGGGGCCGATGGCCTCCGGCGCGTGCAGCCCGATGAGTCCGGGAGTGGGCGGCACGTCGGCCTGCCAACCGCCCCAAACCACCGTGTAGCCGCGACGCATCAGGTAGCCGTTGCCGGCTTCCAGGGGAGTCGTGGGATCTGTTGGAGTGGGCACACTGTTCAGGCTGAGGGCGGTCTTTCGACCCCGGTTCACCACATCGAACAGGATGCGACGGTTACCCCGGTCGGTGTTCACCGGCTGGAGCATGGCAAAATCTGCCGAAAACTCCACGCCGCCGGCAGAATTACGCGGCGCAAGTTCCAGGTCCGTGATCCCCTGATTGCTAGCGTGCAGAGGGTCCACCGCGTAGTGGGCCGTGCCTTCCAGAAGTTCGTATGCGCCCACGTCGCCGAAGCTCTGGCCGGACGCGAAACTGCTGCGTTTGGTGATTTCCAACTCTATAATTGCCAAGATGCCTCCGGTTGCCTGCGCCAAGTCGCCAGTCAGCGTATTCGATTCTCGCTTGCCGGTCTTTGCGTGGATTTTAGCACCGGCTGGGGAATCGCGGCATAGTTCGCGGTAGAATAGTGGGCCGAATGGCCGTATATTAGCGGCGCGGCGCCGAAATGAGCCTTGCTGGGCGCCCAGGAGGTTCACGCGTAGCTATATTGGGCAATGACCATGGGCTTACCTCGACGAGGGAAGTTTTACATCGATGGACAGGATTATCGGATTGTGTTGGGATGGGGTGATTTGGGGAATCCCGCTCATTTCCGGTCATTTGAGTATGGGGAGGGGCGGGTCGTGGAGGTGCATGAGGTTGGAT
>VXOG01000085.1 GCA_009840165.1 Chloroflexota bacterium | reverse complement strand
CCCCCACCCGCCAAGCGCCCTACTCAAATGATAGGAAATGAGCGGATCTGAGCGGGATTTCCCAAAATCTCCGATATCCCGCCTACATAACCAATCCTGTCCATCCCGTTCATCCCCTTCATCCAGGTAAAAACTCCTTCACGAGGTAGCCATGACCATCTCCCAACTCCGCCGTCGCATCGACGCCCTCAAACGCAAATTCGCCCGCGAACTTGCCATCATCCAACTCCGCCGCATCGCCGAATCCATCGCCGACGATTGGACCTCAGCCGCCGAACTCCCGGAACCGTCCGACGTGATCCAGCGCATCGTCAAAGCCGGCTTTCGGCTCCCCACCTTCGCCCGACTCCACCGCTACCTCAACGACATCCGACGGAAAGGCGAAGTTCCCTACCCCAACACCATCGTCCTGAGTCTCCTGCCCTGGGCCGGGAACGACCGCTACCTCCCTCTGCTCCTCTGCGACCTTCCAGCCCAGGCCTCGTAGCGATGACCATTACCCAGGGGGTACGCGTGAGTTTCAATTCATCTTGCAAAATAATTTTCTTTCTGCTAAAGCCTCAGCATGGCTGAAATATCTACTAAATTCGGATGAGGTAACTGGATGTCAACTGATCCAACAACCGACTTGTCAGCGGCGGTGGCGGAGTTGCAAGAGCGGATACGCCACCTGGAGGACATTGAGGCGCTCCGCAACCTCAAGGCGGAATACGCCGCCGCTTGCGACGATAACTATGACGCAGACCGGCTGGCCGCATTGTTCGTTGAGGACGCAACTTGGGAAAGCCAGGGCATGGGCAAGTACGAGGGCAGAGAAGCGATTCGCGAGTTCTTTCGCGGAATTTCCGGCCACTTTGTCTTTGCTTTGCATTACGGGCTGAACCCGCAGATTGAAGTTACCGGCGATACCGCCCGCGCTCGCTGGTACTTGTTCATGCCCTGCACCGTGGACACCGGCAAGGCAGTGTGGCGAGCCGGTCTTGATGAAGAGGAATACGTGCGAGTCGAAGGCAAGTGGATGTACCGGAGCAAGAAGTCGGCCCCCTTCTTCCACACGACATTCGAGGAGGGCTGGGCCAAGCAGCCGTTCGTCTGACAGGAGGTTATCCATGAACATCACCAAGCATATCGCCGAATACGTCACCGCCAGCGACATCGAGGACTTCCCGCCCGATGCCATTGAAGCGGCCAAGGGAGCGATCATGGACTGCCTGGCGTGTATGCTGGCCGGGTCCGGGGAATCCCTGGCGGACATTCTTTGCCGCTACGTCGCCGCCGAGAGCGCCTCTCCCGCCGCCAGCGTCGTGGGCCGGGCCTTCCGGACCTCGGCCGCCAACGCTGCCCTCGTCAACGGCGCTATGGGCCACGCCCTGGACTACGACGACATCACCCAGATCACCAAGACCCACCCCACCACCGTCCTGCTGCCCGCATCCCTCGCGGTGGCCGAGGAGGTCGGCGCTTCCGGCAAGGACATGCTGCTGGGATACCTGACGGGGTTCGAGGTCGCGTGCGCCGTGGGCGAGGCGTTGAGCGAAGCCTATTACGACGACTTGGGCTGGCATCCCACCGGCCCGCTGGGGGCGGTGGGGGCTGCCGCTGCCGCGAGTAAGATTATGGCCCTGGACTCGGAGCGCACGGCAATGGCTGTCTCCCTGGCTGCTTCCCAGGCGTCGGGGTTGCGACAAAACTTTGGCACCATGACCAAGCCCTTCCACGCCGGAGACTCCGCCCGCGCCGGCGTCGTAGCCGCCAAGCTGGTGCGGGACGGCTTCACCGCCAGCGACGACGCCCTGGAAGGAAGGTTCGGATTCATCCGGGCTTTCTCGGGCGGCGAGGGTTTCGACAGCGATCAGGTGACCCAGAACCTGGGCAAAAAACTCTACATGGTCGAGTCGGGCATCGAAGTCAAGAAATACCCCTGCTGCGGCAGCGCCCACCTGGCCCTGGATGCCACCTTCGACCTGCTGTCCCAGTCAGCCATCGACCCGGAGGCGGTGGAGCGGATCGACGTGATGGTGGACTTCGACCCGCCGCGATCACTGATCCACTCTCGTCCGCTGTCGTCGCTGGAAGGGAAGTTCAGCATCCAGTATTGCCTGGCCGCCGCCCTGCTGGACCGGCGGGTCGGGTTGCAGTCCTTCACGGACGACCAGGTGATGCGCCCCGAAGCCCAGGCGCTGATTCCACGCATCGACATGCGCCGCATTCCGGGCAACGAAGGCCAACCCAGCTGGACCGAAGGCTACCACCAGGTTGACGTCCAAATGAAGGACGGCAGCACGCTCCGTCAGCAGGCGCACCGAGCCAACAGCGGAGCCCTGCGCGGTGTGACCATGGACGATATCCGCGAGAAATTCCGCGACTGCGCCTCGCAGCTACTATCGGAAGCAACGACTGCGGAACTCCTGTCACGCCTGGACTCGCTGGAAGATGGAGAGCCAGTCAGCGGCTTGGCAGATTTGCTGCGAACCTGAGGCTGTAATACGGTCGCCCAACATACCTCCAAACCGGCTGTCGGGCGACCTGGGCATCCAACATTTACTGCGCCTATGATCTGGGCCGGATGTTGTGGTTGTGGCTGAACATGTTGGTAGGATCGTACCGCTGCTTGAGGCCGGCCAGTTTCTCGAAGTTGTTCCCAAAAGCCGCCTGAATCTCCGCCGCGCCTTCTTCCGCTTCCGCCCCAACCTGGTTTATGTACGGCCCTGAGGAGAATGGCGACAGGGTCGATGCAAACTCCCGAACCCACCGGATGTGAATTTCCGACTCGCCAGGATCCAGAAAGACCGCGTTGGTTGCCCATTCGCAAAGGGCGCCCCGGTGTCCGAAGGCCGTCTCGTTGGCCGGCACGCGCCGTGTGGCATTACCCAGATATTGGAACAAGACGCTGGATAAGGGTGAGGTTGCCCGATCAAAAAAGTCGAGATTGATGTCCACTACTTCATCACCGACTTCGCTCATGAAATGAGACTTGAGGTAGTTCTGCCGCCCCTGGGGAGCCAACGCCAGCGCTTGGGCCTCGCCGTAACTCATCGGGCGAACACCATCCGACAACGGCGGCCCAAACTCCCGAAGCGGTCGGATGATCCGCTCACCCTCTTCGATAGGGCCGTAGTAACAGAGGAGAATTCTGCATACCTTGTCCCCGCTTTCCGGCGCGGTTGCCAGGAAGGTGATTATGTTCATCTCGTCGGGCATATTGGCGGTGAACTCGCCCATCAGGGCAAACAGTTCCCTTGCATTGGCGTATGGATACACCAGGTAACCCGCCAACACCGTTGGGCCTACGGGATGCAGTTGGTACTCGAGCGAGGTGACGACGCCGAAATTTCCGCCGCCGCCCCGAAGTCCCCACAACAGTTCGGGGTTCTCCCTGGCACTGGCAGTGAGCATCCTGCCATCGGCGGTTACCACGTCGGCGGAGATCAGGTTGTCGCAACTGAGGCCGTAGCTCCCGGACAGCCATCCGATGCCTCCGCCCAGGGTGAGGCCCGCGATGCCGGTGTCAGGGTCGGTGCCACCCGGCGCGGCGAGGCCGAAAATCTGGGTCTCGTGGTCGAAGGCTCCCCACTTGGTCCCGCCCTGGGCACGAACTGTCTCGGCCGCAGGATCGAGGCGGACGCCGGTCATCCGGGAGAGGTCGATCATCAACCCGTCTTCGCAAACGCTGTTGCCGGGGAAGTTGTGGCCGCCGCCGCGCACCGAAATCAGCAGCCCGTTCTCTCTGGCGAAATTGACTGAGTTGATCACGTCAGCAGTTCCGCTGCACCGGGCGATCAGCGCAGGCCGTTTGTCCACCATGGCGTTCCAGACTCGTCGGACACTGTCGTATCCATCGTCTCCTGGCAACAGCGACTCTCCGTGCAGACTGGCCCTGAAGTCCTTGACCGCTGCCTCGCTGATGGTGTCGTAATCGCCGGAAAGGGTCGCAAATTTCACGTCTGCCATATACCTGTCTCCCTGCCTGCTTTCAGGTGTGCCCCTCTAACCGCCTCCGTTTGCTTCCACGTCTGCCAGGAACTCCAAGACACGCTTGGTGTATTTCTCCGGTTCCTCGCTGTGGGGGCGCACCTCTGCCCAACGACAGTTGGGAACCAGGCGATGCACGGCCTCGGCCAGACGGCGAGGGTGAACGTCGTTATTCCCGGGCATCACCATTGCCGGCACCGAGACGCTCTTCAGCGCCTTCTCCGTCATCCCCAGCGTCAGGTAGGAGCCGTCGAACAGGGCATAGATGGTATCCCGCATCACCTGTACGAAGTCCTCCGTGCTGATCGCCTCCAGGCCCTTGCGGTACTCCGGGTCGGTCTGGGCCAACTCCGGGCTGAAAGGCGAAAAGCGGTCATCAGGATCGAAGGCATCCACCACCGGCCCGATGCCGACGTTCTCCGCCATGTCCATGCTCTTGAACAACTTGGCCGCGAGGTAAGCGTCGCAGATGACGCCGCCCGCGATGTTGGACGGAAAGATCGCCCGCACCCTTTCCGGACGCCGTACCGCGCAGCCGAGAGAGATCGCCGCCCCGAACGATCCGCCGCCCAGGTAAGCCTGCTCGATGCCCAGGGCGTCCATCAGGCCGAACACGTCGTCGCACACCATATCCCACGTCTGCACTACCAGGGCACTGCGCGATTGTCCGCCAAAGCGGCGGTCGTAAACCACAACCCGGTGCTCCTGGGAAAGCGTGTCAATCACCGGCGCGTAACTGCTGGCAACCCCCTGTAGCCCGCCCGGCGACAGGATGATGGGCGGCCCGCTGCCCGATTCCTCATAGTAAAGCTCGGCGCCGTTCACTTTCGCAGTAGCCATCATCACACCTCCGGTCAGGCGTTTGCGTACTCTCACAGGCAGCGTAAAACACTGACCCTTCGCGAAGTATAGATGTGCCGAGCATACCGGACAATGCAAATGGCTCCGGCAGGATTACCCGCTCTCTTCCCTCACAGGGCAAGGCGCATCAGTTCTTCCGAAAATACCACTTCTCCGTCGTAAATGCGGCTGATGTCTCCGATGCCCTGCTCCATGGGGCCGTGTGCCGACAAGTGGGGACCAATGTGGACGAGAACCAGTTTCTTCACGCCGGCGGCCTGAGCCATGCGCGCCGCCCCGGTGGTGCCGCACTGCCCGGTGTATTCACCGTTCGCGTCCATCACCGCCTGGTCGTCCCAGCACATGCACAGCATCACGTCGGCGTCGCGAGACAATTCGATCACCGAGTCGCACGGCTGCGTGTCGCCCGTAAAAATCACGCTGCCTTCAGCCGAATCCACGCGGTAGGCCAGCGAGTCCAGATAGGGTTGGACGTGCTCAGCCGGCGCAGCGGTCACCTCCCAGCTAGGCCCGGCGAATACTTTGCCCGGCCCAACGTCCAGGGCGTCAACGGACGGAGCGGGACGCGGCAGTGTGCCGCCGCGGTTAACGAATACCTGCTGACTGAGGGGATGGTTCACCCGCGCTTTCCAGTCGTGGGAGAACAGCCCCTGCTCGCCCAGGATGCCCCCGGTGATCTTTTCCGTGAGGTCGGGGCCGAACACCTGCAACTTGTTCTCCTTGCCGATGCTCTGATCCCAGCGGCAGAGCAGGAAACAGGGATAGTCGATGTCGTGGTCGAAATGGTGGTGCGTGAAGAAAAGGTAGTCCACCTGCGTGGGGAACAGTCCCGCCTTTACCAGCTTGTGGGTGGCGGCCGGCCCGCAATCGAACATCAGCAGCTGTTCGCCGAGCTTGAGCACGTGGGAACTGCCGAATCGGGTGGGTGTCGGTGTGGGCGTTCCGGCGCCCAGGGTGTAGATTTCAGCCATTTTGTCACCATCGTTGCATTGAATCGTGTCTTGAGGCGCTATTGTCCCGGTGAATCGCGGGTTAGTCTATATGAACGCTTGTATAATCCGACGAAAGATGTCCACGCTATCAAGGCCGCACGGAGTTGAGACATGACCCCAGGACGCTTTCGCCTCGTCAGTCAGGTGGGCCGCGTGCCCTCCATGACCATACCGCTGGATGCTCAGCAGGAAATCAGGTTTGAACGCCTGATGGAAGAGTCGGTGATGATCGACCTCCACCAACACCCGATGGTCATTCCTGAGGATTTCAGCCAGTATTGGGACTACCTACGCAGCGACAGCTACGTATGGGGTTACGATGCGGTGCGGGCCGGCGGCTTTACCGCCGTTGGGACAGCCAACGTATTTCGGGGTATGCTGCACACCAACGAGATGTCATTCATCCGATTCTCCGACTTGCTTGAGGAAGTCGGCATGATGATTTCGGACATTTCGCGGCATGAGGACGTGCTGCAAGTGAGCAACGCGGCTGGAATCGAATCTGCCAAGCAGCAGGACAAGGTGGGGTTCCTGCCCACCGTGGAGCACCTGGCCATTGGCAATGAGCTGAACCGGGTGGACGTGCTGTACAACGCGGGGATACGGCTGGCCGGACTGACCTACAGCCGCAAAGCCTACATCGGCGACGGCATCTTTGAGCGCAACGACGGCGGCCTCAGCGACTTCGGGCTGGAGGTGGTGCGACGGATGAATGAACTAGGCATGGTGGTTGACGTTTCGCACGCCTCATCCCGCACTGCCATGGACGCCATCGAGGCATCGGAGGCTCCGGTGACGTTCAGCCACGACGGATCGTTCACGCTGGCCAGCCACAGCTATCAGGCGCGGCGGCTGCGCAAGGACGAGGAACTGCTGGCCTGCGCCCGAAAGGGCGGCGTGATCGGCATAACCGCAGTGCCCAACCGCCTCAGCAACGACCCCGAGCAGAGCATCGAATGCGTGCTTGACCACTACGACTACATGGTTCAACTGGTTGGCATCGAACATGTGGCAATCGGCACGGACACCAGCATCGGTGACTCCGTGGGTCTAGGCGAGGCGGTGATGGGCCGGCCGGGGCCGACGCCGGCGCGCTACATGACCGGCTTGGAGTCGCCGGCGGACGGCAAGAACATCGTGCGTGGGTTGATTGCGCGGGGCTACTCAGACGAGGACGTTCGGAAGATTGCCGGGGGGAACGCCCTGGCGTTTTTCAGGCGGGTGATGGGGTGAGGAGTCGGTTCGCTCCTTGAATGCGTACAGGTAACCCACAATGCACCGGAAGGAGGAAAGTTGCCTATCATGAAATTTGCCCTGTTTTTGTTGGGTTCCTGGACGGAGCCCGAAGCCGACGCCCAAAGCCGGATATTCGGCGAGATGATGGAGCAGGTGGAGTACGCGGAGGAACTGGGGTTTGACTCGATATGGATCGCGGAGCACCATTCCAGCCGGTACGGGATCTGTCCGTCGCTGATGCCGCTGCTGTGCCACATCGCCGCGCGCACGAAGAAGATCCGCATCGGAGCCGGCGTCAGCGTCCTGCCCTTCTACAACCCCATCTTCCTGGCCGAGGAGAGCGCCATGCTGGACGTGCTGAGCAACGGACGTCTGGACTTCGGCGTCGGACGCGGCTCGGCGGACTACGAGTACGGCAACTTCAACATCGATATGGACACCCGCGACGTCCGCACCCAGGAGGCGCTGGATATCATCCTGGGGCTGTGGACGCAGTCGGATTTCTCATACCAGGGCGAGTTCTACCAGGTGAGAGACCTGACCATTGCCCCCTCGCCCGTCCAAAAGCCGCACCCCCCAGTGTACATGGCGGTGTCGCGCACGCCCGCCAGCGTGGACGTCGCCGTTGAGCGCAACCTGCCCATCCTGACCAGTTTTTCCACGCCGGAGGCCGACAACCTCGGCCTGTTCTCCCTCTACGCCGAGCGCTGCGCGGCCGCCGGAAAGGACCTGCCCGTTGCGGAAATGCCCTACTTCCGGTTCGTGTACCTGGACGAGGACGAGCAGGTTGCCCGGGAGTACCCGCGCCAGTCGCTGACCTGGGTGCGGGACCTGGCCACCTACCGGCGCACCCTGACCCACGGCGACGAGATCAACGTGGACCTGGACCACTGGTGCCGGATACGACCTACCGAACCGGCTAGTTACGAGTCGGAGCTGGAGGGCACGGTTTACTTCGGCACACCAGAGGATTGCGTGCAACGAATTGAGCGGCTCCGGGACGAGCACGGCATCGGGTACTTTGGCGCCAGCATGTCCTTCGGGCACATGGAGCATGCCAGGGTGATGCGTTCGATGGAGCTTTTCGCCAAGGAAGTGATGCCCAAGTTTCGGAAATAGAACCCAAGGCTATCGCATATGAAATTTCAACCTCGTCCCTCCAGCGAAAGCCGGAGTCCAGACACCGGCAAAGGCTTCATTTTTGCAACGAAACCGACGATTTAGGCCACTGGATTCCCGCTTTCGCGGGAATGACGGTGATTAATGGCTCATATGCGATAGCCCTGCGATAGAACCGCTCTCTCCTTCAAACAACCACGTTTCGAGATAGTTTCCTAGAAGTCGGGTTGGGGTGGCGCTCCCCAGCCTTGCGGGATGTTCACCAGGTTGGGCTCCAGGTCCTGCACCGACGTCTGGCCGCAGTAGGCCATCGCCCGGTCAACCTCTTCCCGTAGCAGTTCCAAGACGCCGTGGACACCCTCGGCCCCGTCAACGGCCAGCCCCCAGAAGAGGGGACGACCGATGCCAACGGCCTTGGCTCCCAGGGCCAACGCCTTGACGACGTCGCTGCCGCGGCGTACGCCGGAGTCAACGTACACTTCGCAATTGCCTTTGACCGCATCGACGACCTCGGGCAGCATCTCGATTGCTCCCATGGTCATGTCCAGTTGGCGCCCACCGTGGGTTGACACCAGGACGCCGTCGATACCGCTCTCGGCGGCGATATGGGCGTCCTCGGCGGTGCGGATGCCCTTGAGCACTAACGGCAGGCCGGTGAGGTTGCGGAGCCAATCAAGCTCGTGCCAGGTGAGGGGAACGGTACGGTTGACGTTCCAGCCGACGGACTCGTCGGTGCCTCGCAGCACGTTCTCCGGTTCGTTGACACCCCGGAAGTTGCCCTGCTCGAAGTTCCGGTTATACCGGTTGCGCAGGTCGCGCTCCTTGGGGCTGGGGGTAGGGGTGTCCACCGTCAGGGTGATGGCCTTGAACCCGGCCTCTTCGGCGCGGCGGACCAGCATTTCGGTAAGATGGTACCCCCGGTGGTAGAGCTGGAAGAAGAGGGGACTGGTTGCTTCCTCGGCTACCTCTTCCATGCTGCAATTGGAACCGGTGCTGAGCATCATCAGGGTGTTGGACATGCTTGCGCCGCGAGCCGTAGCGACCTCTCCCTCGGGATGGGCGCGGTGGTGGGAACCTGCGGGGCAGACGAACACGGGCATGCTGATTTCATTGCCCAGCATCGTGGTGGACAGGTCTCGTTCCCCGATGTCTCGGAGGAACCTGGGGCGCAGGGTCAGCTCCTCAAAGGCGGTGCGGTTGCGCCGGGTGGTGAACATGTCCATGGCCCCGGCGTCGATCGTATCCCAATCGTCGTGAGGCAGGACCAGCCTGGCGCGTTCCTCGTAGTCGTAGAGATTGATGGGGTCGAGTCTCATCTGGACCTCCTTTTGGAGACGGATCCTGCCCACTCCTCCCCACCCGAAATCGGGCTATCAGGCAGCGCTGTCAATGCTTAGATTTGACGGCAACCCTACTTTACGGCCTGGAGCGGCTGGGGGCAAGAGCAGTGACGGCCAAAGTAACATAGAAAGCGGTACAATCACTGGGAGCAGGTCATCCGGCTGAAGTAGGGCACCGGACGTGGCGTGAGAGGAACCTCGATTAGCTCGGAGCAGCGGCAGGAAGTTCTCCGGTAGCGGCGTTCTCCCGTCGGCCATATAATCCGAAACGGCGCAAACCAGCGGAAGAAACTAGGCGGGCGCCGAAATCATTCAGGGGGACAGGCGCATCGCGGACGTGATCAACTCAGTCAACTTCGCCAGAGAGAACGGGCTGCTGATTTCGGTGCGCGGCGGCGGTCACAACTTCCCCGGCAACAGCGTTTGCGAAGACGGGTTGATGATCGACCTTTCCTTACGGAGAGGCCCAGGCGTTGGCGCTGGCTCCCCAGGGGTGCCAGAACTACCTCAAATCCCAATTTATGAGCGAAGTGGGCGATGAAGTGATGGAGATTAATCTCGACTTTTTCGACCGGGTAACCTCGCCGCTCTCCAGCATCCTGTTTCAATTTCTTGGCAATGCGACCCGGCGGGTACCGGCCAAGCGACTGCCTTCGGACACCGGGGCACCTTATGCGATTGGGCTACCAACGCGGTCTTCCTGGACCCGGGCTAATCTGAGATCCACATCCGGTGGGTTCGTGAATTCGCATCGGCACTGTCGCCCTTTTCCTCAGCGCCATACATCAACCAGGTGGGGGCCGTCGGAAGAAGGCGCGGCAGGGATTCAGGCGGCTTTTGGCGACAACTTCGAGAGGCTGGCTCGCCTCAAGCAGAGGTACGATCCCACGAACATGTTCAGCCACAGGCGCAACATCCTTCCCCGGGCCTAGATCGCGGAGCCGGGTCGGCCATGCCGGATGCCCAACCATCTCCTTGAGGTCTGCATTGCGCTGTTCATCGGCTCCGCGACGGACGCGCACGGCGTTAGATACCCAGCGCTGCCACCCCGGCCTTGGCGATGGCCTCGTCGTCGAACCCGCTGGGCAGGCCGCCCACGCCGATAGCGCCGATCACCTGGCCCTCGTGGAAAACGGCGACGCCTCCGGGCAGCGCGATCAACTGGGAATCGCCGAAGGATTCCAGAGACCTGCCAGTGCTGCTGAGTTGCTCAGCGAAGGCGGCGGTGTCCATGGAGCGCACCGCCGAAGTGTACGCCTTGCGGATGGCGAAGGTGGGCCGCAGGCACCGATCCATGCGGGCGTAGGCCAACAGGTTGCCGGCATCGTCCACCACGGCCATATCGACCTTGCGGCGGTCGGGGTCCCGGTTGAAGTCTGCGATCATGGCCGTGATGGCGTTCTGCGCCTGTTCCAGGCTGAGCATGGGCTTGTTGTACATGGTTCCACCTCCGTGAAGTGAATGTCGCAGAAAGCATACCGGGTGTTAGGCGGGTGGTAAACTCAGCGCAGCCCGAGCCTCAAATCCGGTCGGCTAGCAGGAGACAATCGAAATGCGCATCGCGGTGCCCGACCTGGTGTCCAATTCCTATTTTCCGGCGGTTGCCGCGGTGGAGTTGGGGTTCTTCAAGGAACACGAAATCGACATGGAGTTGGAGATGGTGTCACCGGTGGGCAGAGCGATGCGGGCGCTGCGGGACGGCGACATAGACTTCGTGGCCGGGCCTGCCCACCCCACCCTGTCGGCCTTCCCCGGATGGGAGGGCGCAAAGTTGCTGGCCGCCCTGTCCCGCCACACCTTCTGGCTGCTGGTGATGCGCTCCAACCTGGAGATTGAGCCGGGCGACGTGGAGGCCATCAGGGGATTGCGCATCGGCGCGGCTCCCGGGCCCGACGCGGCGCTACGCCGACTACTAGTCGAGGCGGGGGTGGACCCCGAGGCGGATGTGTCGCTTGCTCCCGTGCCCGGCAGCGACGCCGCCGGCGTGTCATTCGGCATCCATGCTGCTCAGGCTCTGCGCGACGGTATCATCGACGGGTTTTGGGCCAACGCGATGGGAGCCGAGGTCGCGGTGCAGAGCGGGATCGGAAAAGTCCTGCTGGACCCGAGGCGCGGGCTGGGTCCGGCGGCGGCGCGGCACTACACTTTCGCGGCTCTGGTCACCACTGACCGGCTGATCGAGGACTCCCCGGCCACGGCAGGAGGAGCGGTCCGCGCGGTCGTGGCGGCGCAGAAGGCACTGCAATCCGACCCGTCCCGAGCGGCCGAAGTCGGGCGGCGGCTGTTCCCGGCCGATGAGGCCGAGTTGATCGAAGACCTGATCCGGCGGGACGCTCCCTACTACTCCGCAGAAATTTCTCCGGACACGGTAGCCAGCCTCAACGAGTTCTGCCGCAATCTTGGGCTGCTTGACGGCGACGTGGCTTATGAACAGGTGGTTGCCGGCCGGTTCGCTCATCTTTGGTCGGAGGGTTAGGCGCGCTCCATGAAAGTTGACATCAGGGTTCCCGTCGGCTTGCCCATTCACGAAACCGCCGACTTCATCGCGGGATGCGAGGCGGCGGGATTTTCCGGCGTCGGCGTGCATGACCATCAGCACAGCGGGCGGGACGTTTTTCTCACCCTGGCACTGGCCGCCGAGCGAACTTCGCGGCTCAACCTGTACCCGGCGACGTCCAACCCGGTCACCCGTCATCCTATGGTGCTGGCGTCGCTGGCGCACTCACTGGAGGAGATCTCGCCGGAGCGGGTGCGTCTGACGGTGGGACCCGGCTACCTGTCGGTCGGTAACATCGGGCGGCCCCGGGCCACGGTGGCGGCCATGCGTGAGGCCATCCTGACCATCCGCCGGTTGCTGCGGGGCGAACAGGTGGAGTTCAACGGCGTGGAAACGCGGCTGCGCAACATCAGCGACCGGCCGACGCCGGTATTCATGACCGCCGCCGGTCCTCGGATGGTGGAGTTGGCGGGCGAGGTTGCCGACGGCGCTCTGCTGCTGGTGGGACTGCATCCCAAGGCGGTAGATGCGGCACGCCGCCGGCTGGAAATCGGAGCGGCGCGAGCGGGACGCAGCCTCGATGGATTTCAGACGATCTTCATCACCCCGACGACGGTATCGGATGACGGCCCGACTGCCCGTCGCTTTCCTCAACAGTGGTTCCGGCCCGACCAGCCGTACCTGAAGTACCCCAGCGACTCCAATCTGGTCTGGTTGCGCGAGGCCGGTATCGACCTGGCTGATGATTTCGTCCCAGAGAGCATCAGCAACGCCCAAGCTGACGAAATATGCGATGCCTTTGGCCTGTTCGGCACACCGGTGGAATGCCTGGCCAGGCTGAAACGGGCCCGGGACGAATCGGGCATTGACCACGTTTTCATCTTTCCTACCCACACCCAGGAGGGCGGCTATGATATGCCCCGAGCCGAGGTGGACGCCTTTCGGGAGAGGATCATCCCGGGTTTGGGCACCCTTTCGTAAGGATTTGAATGTGGGGGCAGCAGACTTTCATCCCAGCGCGTCATTCCGGCGAAAGCCGGAATCCAGGAGATGATGGCATTAGGGCAAGTTGGTGGCAGCAAGGCGTTCCTGGATGCCGGATCAAGTCCGGCATGACGCGGTGAGGCTGGGTATGACGGGAATAATCGAAAGACCTTGGTGTGAAGGGGTTGCGTGTTGACAAGGCTGTACCGGCACTCTAGCCTAACGTCGAAAATGAGGCCGGCGCCGAAGAACGTGGGTGAGATTATGGAGATCAAAGACCTGATCATCGACGATCGCCAGAGGGGTGTATTCAGGGTTCACAGGTCGTCGATGACGTCCGACGAGCTGTTCCAACGGGAGCGGGAGTTCATTTTCAGCCGCTGCTGGATCTACCTGGGACATGAGTCGGAAGTCGAGAGCCCGGGAGATTACCGGCGCCGGACGGTGGCCGGCCGGCCGCTTTTCTTCACGCGCGGGAGAGATGGCGAGGTTCGGGTGTTTCTGAACTCATGCCCGCACCGGGGCGCGTTGATTTGCCGGCGGGACGAGGGGAATGCCGAAGTATTACAGTGCTTCTATCATGCGTGGTCGTTCAACATGGACGGGGACCTCATCGGGGTGCCTGACCAGGAGGCATACGGGCCTCACTTTGACCGGGACGAACTGGGCCTGAGAGAACCGCCGCGGGTTGAGAGCTACCGGGGATTCTACTTCGTGAGCTTCAACCGCCACGTGGAGGATCTGGTCTCCTATCTGGCGGACGCCAGGGAATACCTTGACCTGATCATGGACCAGACGGAAGAAGGGATGCGGGTGGTTCGCGGCTCCAACAAGTACACGATGAAAGCCAACTGGAAGCTGTTGGTGGAAAACAGCCTGGACGGCTATCACCTGGTTCCGACGCATCAGACGTACCTGGATTACATCAGCAGCCTGGGAGCGGACGACAGCGGGCAGACGGCAGCATCGCGCATTGTCGGCAAGGCGCGGGCGTTGGGGAACGGGCACTGCGTGATTGAATCGCCGGTGCGGAACGGACGCCCCATCGCACACTGGCACCCGCTGTTCGGCGAAGAGGTCAGGGATCCCATCGCGCGGATTCGTCAGCGGCTGGTGGAGAAGTACGGTGAAGAGCGTACCTTCCGGATGGCCGATACTTCCCGTAACCTGATCATTTATCCCAACCTGGTGATCAACGACATCATGGCGATCACCATCCGGTATTTCGAGCCGCTGGCGCCGGACAATATGGAGGTTACGGCGTGGCATCTCGTTCCGCGGGAAGAATCGGAGGCGATGCTGGCAACCAGGTTGGACAGTTTCCTCACGTTCCTGGGCCCCGGCGGGTTTGCCACGCCGGATGACGTGGAGGCGCTCGAATCGTGCCAGATCGGGTTTCGGGCCACCGAAACCGAGTGGTCGGATATTTCCAGGGGTATGCTGCGGCCGGCCAAGTCCACGGACGAGTTGCAGATGCGGGGATTCTGGCGGCAGTGGCACGCGAATATGCAGGGGTTCACGCACACCAACGTGCAGGACGCGCCGGCCGTTGAAGTCGAAGCCGAGCTGGCTCTGGCGTCGGACAACTAGCACGCGGCAGACGGGGGCATGATGACGACGACCAACCAACCCACGCTGCGCGAGCAGGTCGAGGATTTTCTGTTCAAAGAAGCGGCGCTCCTGGACGATTGGCGCCTGGACGACTGGGTGGATCTGTTCACCGAGGATGGGCGGTACATAGTGCCCACCACCGATTTACCGGACGGAGACCCCCGGCGGGACCTGGTGTTCATCGACGACGACATCAACCGATTGCGGGCGCGGGCGGTACGGCTGAATAGCAGGCATGCGCACCGGGAGTATCCGTGGTCGCGGACCCGGCGGTTCATTTCCAACGTGCGGGTTGAGGAAACCGGGGACGGCGAGCTTGCCGTGTCCTCGAACGTGCTGGTGTATCGGTTCCGGGCAGGCGAGGGCGCTCCATACGTGGGCAGCGTGGATTACATCTTGCGGCGAGACGGCGGCGCTTTCCGTATCGCGTACCGGCGGGCCGTGCTGGACCTGGAGGCCCTTTCCTGGCACGGGGCAGTGAGTATCATCTTCTGAATTCACCGGAGACGAACCCTTGAAACTGGAAGGCAAGACGGCGCTGGTTACGGGCACGAGTCCCAACATCATGGGTGGGATCGCAGAAGAATTGGCGCGGGCGGGCGCGAATCTGGTCTGCTTGGATATTCGGGAAGAGTACGCGGAGAAATGCGCGGCTGCCATCATCGCTGACGGCCATGACGCCATGGGTGTGGTATGCGACGTCACCGACGAGGAACAGGTGGTCAACGCCATTGAGCAGGCTAACGAGCGGTACGGCGGCGTGGACATCCTGGTGAACGGAGCGGCCCTGTTCAATTTCAAGGGCGTGCTGAACATGCCGCTGGACGAATGGCGACGGCAGACGGACATCATTCTCACCGGGGCGTTCCTCTTCACCCAGCACGTGGCGCACTCGATGATCGAGCAGAACCGGAAGGGCAACATCATCAACATCATTTCCACCGCCGGACACCAGGGCGAGCCGGGCAATGTCGGCTACGGGACCGCCAAGGGCGGATTGCTCAACTTCACCCGGTCGGTGGCGATGGAACTGGCCCAATACGGAATACGGGTCAACAGCCTGACGCCGACGGCCACCAGCCAGGCGGAGGGGCGGGAGCGGGCCGCCAGGTGGGGCGTGGAATGGCCCAGGCCGCGTTTGGGAGAACGGGCGTCGGGATTGCTGCCGGACGCAAGCAGAGGAGCTCCGTTGCTCCAGCTACCCAGTCCGTCCAATTACGGAAAGGCCGCGGTGTTCCTGGCGTCGGACGACGCTGAGATGATCACGGGATTCGACCTGCGCGTGGACGCGGGCGCCGTTTCCAGGTATTGGATCTGGTCGCCGGGAGACGCTTAGCGCGGCTAGTCCAAATTAGACGGAGGTTCCGACAGGCCCCCGCCACGGCGGATGTTTCGCGCCGTGAGCGGGGGATTGAGCGGTCGGTGTTTCGGTGGCTTTCTCCTTTTGGTTATGAAGGTTTGTGTCTGCCAGAGGTGATGTTTTCCGGTGGTCGTTGTCAGCCCCACGGCCGAGGGGTTACGCATGGGTTTTTGCTCACTCAAGGTTTGGCGGACGGCGCACGGGCAAGGAAGGAATCCCTCACCCAATCCTCTCCGGGAGTAGATGGAGAGGCGAATGCGACGGACGCCCAGCGTGTGAGCAGGCGCTGGCCCCGTTGCGACCACGCCGGTTAGATATTGACCGGACGCTGGTCCTGGCGGGAGCGGGTATGCGATTTGGGTTCTGACGGGTTGGCCGTGTACGACCTTGGTTTTCACCTCTGGCGGAGACTGGCTTGGAATTCGGTGTGCACGATACTATGATGGAACATGTGTGCGGGGTTGGTCAACTGGGCGGTGTCATCCGCGTAATGGGAATTTCACCGGGATGGAGAGGATAGACAGGATGGAGCCAGTCGGGGATTTTCTGGGTTCCGGCCCCGTATCAAGTACGGGGTGACGTTCTTTCGCCGGAATGACGGTTGAAAGTGAAGGGCCGTTATCTGCCACTTTGAAAAGTCCCTGATGCGGGTGGTTATCGCGTTGACAGTGTTATGTGCGCGAATTACACTCGCCCCGCCGTGCTGCGATAATCCAACCTCCTTCATGAGTCGATAATGCTTGCCACCGACGTTTCCGATGCTATTGAATTGATGTTTGAGACCGGGTGGACTGATGGTCTGCCTGTCGTGCCTCCGTCCGAATCCCTGGTCCGCAAGTTCGTGGAGATCACCGGGCGCGGGGCCGATGAACTTATCGCGGAATTGCCGCCGCTGGGCGGACGGGCCACCGTCGAGCGCATCGCCGTCAACGCCGTCATGGCCGGCTGCGTGCCGGAGCACATGCCGGTGATCATCACCGCTCTTGAAGCGATGATGGACGACCGGTTCAACCTGCGCGGCGTGATGTGCTCCACGGGCATCCACACACCCCTGCTGATCGTCAACGGCCCCATCATCAAGGAGCTGGACATCAACGGCGGCTACAACTGCTTCGGCTCCGGCTGGCGGGCCAACGCCACCATCGGCCGCGCCGTCAAGCTGGCCCTGCTCAACCTGGGCGGCGCGATACCCGGTGAGACCAACAAGGCCACCTTCGGCCACCCCGGCGCCTATACCTACTGTGTCGCCGAGGACGAGGACGCCAACCCCTGGGAACCAATGCACGTCGAGCTGGGCTTCGCTGCCACCGACAGCACTGTGTCGGTGTTCCCGGCGGAGGCGCCCCACAACATCATGTACCACGCCACCCACTCGCGGAACTTCCTGACCGTGCTGGCGGACACCATGTGTACTTTGGGCAACGTCCAGATGTACGTGATGGGCGACACCATGGTGGTGATTGGCCCGGAGCACGCCAAGTTTCTGCACCGCGACGGCTGGAACAAGCGGGACATCCGCCAGTTCCTCTACGAACATGCCCGCAAGCCGGTGCGGAAAATCAAGCAGGGCGGCCCGCCCCAGGGCGACTCCCGCCGCGGCCACTTCTGGCCCAGGTACATCGACGCCGATGACGACGACCAGATGGTGCCGGTGGTCCGCGCCCCGGACCGCATCAACATTTTCGTCGCCGGCGGCGCCGGCGGCCCCCACTCGGCCTACCTGCCCGGCTGGGGATCCCAGCGGGTTACGCGAAAGATCGAACGCTGATTACATCCTCTTGTGTACCCACCTTGTCATTGCGAGGAGCGTAGCGACGTGGCAATCCCGGCGGTTGAGCTATGTCCCTTCGGGGAAGAGATTGCCACCCTGTGCTCGCAATAACAGATCAGACGAATAGTAGAGGTAACCATGACCGTCACAAACTATCAAGACCGGATGCAGGAACTTGGTTTGGTCCTGCCCATCGACCCGGACGCGGCGTCGCGCTGGCGGGCCGCGCCCCGGCTGGACACGCTGCACGACAAGGTGGGCGGCTTGCTGGGCAACCGCAAGGCCAACGCCGATCTGTTGCTGCGAAACATCGGCGAGCGCATGGCTAAGAACCTGGAGCTGGGCGACATCATCGCTGTGGACAAGTTCGTCTATTCCCGGCCAGCCACAGATGACATCATCAGCGATCTCTCAGGCCGTTGCGACTTCGTGGTCACCGCGATTGCCGATTGAGGGTCCTGCACCGCGTGCAGTGTGCACGACGCAATGACCCTGGAAAACCTCGGCATCCCCACGGTGGTGCTCTGCACCGATCCGTTCCTCAACTCTGCCTTCCGCCACGCCCGCACCTTCGGCCGCGGCGACTTCCACCCGCTGGGCATCCCCCATCCGTTGGGTGGGCTGACCTCGGAGCAGGTGGCAGTCCGCGCCGGTGAGCTGGAGCAGGCGGTCATCGATACGCTGACAACGTACTAGGGCTTGTCGATGAACGATCATTCCCGCGCCACTACCGTCATTCCCGCTTTCGCGGGAATCCAGTGGTCGAAATCGTAAGCAATCCTTTCCGTTTCTTCATATCGCAATCTCTGGATTCCGGCTTTCGCCGGAATGACGAGAAAAATCGGCCAGGATGACGAATAAAATCGAATCGAGGAGGTGACGATATGACTACCGTCGGCAATGGCAAGTACACTTACGAGCGCGTCGAGAACTGGGAGAAGCTGCCCGAAGGATGGGTCCTGGGCCAGACGGCCATCGTCACCGACTCCCAGGACCGGGTGTACCTTTTCAACCGTGGCGAACACCCGCTGATCGTTCTGGACCGGGACGGCAATTATCTCGCCTCATGGGGTGAGGGTGTCCTCACCGACGCCCACGGCATGTTCATCGACGATGACGAGAACCTCTACCTGCCAGTCAAGAACAGCCACGTGGTGCTCAAGTACGACCCCAGCGGCAACCTGCTCATGACCATGGGCGAGTGGGATCAACCATCGGATACCGGGTGGTCGGGGAACTACAACGACCCGGCGGTCAGGGCGGCGGGGCCGTTCAACCGCCCTAGCGACATTGGCATTTCCCCGGATGGCCTGCTGTACATCTCCGATGGCTACGGCAACGCACGGGTGCACCGATTCACTCCCGACGGCGAGTTGGTGGACTCCTGGGGTGAGCCGGGCAAGACCGGTCCCGGCGAGTTCCACGTCCCCCACGGCGTCTGGGTGCATACCGACGGGCGGGTGTTCGTGGCCGACCGCGAGAACAACCGCATGCAGATCTTCGACTCCGAGGGCAACTTCCTGGAGCAATGGACAGACCTGGCGCGGCCCTGCGACATCTACATAGACGACGATGAGGCAGTGTACGTGCCCGAACTGGACGGTTTCATGTCCATCCTGGACATCGAGGGCAACGTCCTGGCCAGCTGGGGCAGCCCCTCGGACGCCGGGTGGGGCAACGGCGCCCACGCCGTGTGGGTCGATTCGCACGGCGACATCTACGTGAACCAGAACCTCGAGGGCGAGCGGCTGATCAAGTACCGCCATGTTGGGGGCTAGAGCCTGGCGGTATTTTGACCATCACGGCGTCGTTCCTGCTTTCGCAGGAACCCAGATAATCGAGTGGGCCAGTAAACGTGAGATTGACAAGGATTTCCTGGATACCGGCTCAAGGCCGGTATGACGGTTGTGGTGTTGGACGGCTGCCCACGGCCTGAACAGACAATGTCAGGTCTTTAGAAAAGTTCAAGCCGCCCTTTCTGCATGGCTGGGCCGCCAGTGTTGGCGCGGGAAAAGGTGAATATATGCGCGTTGGTTATCAGGTTGGGCATGTGGTGCAGCGGGACAGCATTGGTCATCAGCAGCAATGGCAGAACCACCTGGAGCAGTTCCGCGCCTCCCGCGACGCCGGGTTCGACATCTACTGCTGGGGTCACCACTACCTGATCGACCCCTTCCAGCACTTCCAGCCCTGGCCGGTGCTGGCGCGCCTCGCCGCCGAGCCGGGCAACATGAAACTGGCTACCTCGGTCCTGTTGCTGCCGTTGCTGAATCCGGTGGACGTCGCCGAGCAGGCCGCGACCCTGGATCACATCGCGGAAGGGCGTTTCATCCTGGGCATCGGGCTGGGCTATCGGACGGAGGAGTTTGAAGCCTTCGGGACGAAGATGTCAGAGCGCGGCGCCCGCTGTACCGAAGCCCTCAGCCTGATGCGCCGGCTGTGGAGCGATGATGAAGTGACCCACCACGGCCGCTTTTACAACGTGACCGGGGCGCGGCCCACTGCCAGGCCTTACCAGCAGCCGCACCCGAAAATCTGGCAGGCCGCGATGAGCGATCCGGCGGTGCGCCGGGTCGGTCGGAGCGGCGACATCTTCTACGTCGGACCCGCCCAGTCCAACGCCACCATTCGCCACCAGATTTCCCTTTACCATCAGACACTTGAGGAGAACGGGCACGACGTTCCCGAGGACATGGTAATCGTCCGTGAGTTCTTCTGCGCCCCGAACCGCGCGGCGCTGGATCGGGCAAGAGGCAACCTGGCGAGGAAGTACGAAGTCTATGCCCAACACGGATTGCACGGCACGGACGCCGAGTTGACCCGAAAGGTGACCGGCGACCTGGAAACGCTGATGGATGATACCTTCCTGGTGGGCAGCCCTGAGCAGTGCGTAGAGCAGATTGCCGTTTACCACGAAATGGGATTCACCGACGTAGCTATCAGGCTGTTCTACCCGGAGATGTCCCAGGCCGAAGCGCTGGAGCATATCGACCTAGTGGGCCGGGAGGTCATACCCGCGCTGCACGCCCTGTAGTTTCCTTCTGGAGCCCGGCAGGCCGGTATTGAAACGCCGGCCGCTTCCCGGCAGGAAAACGCTACCACCTTAACGATATATCCGGGCTGCTGTTAGAATCGCGTATCATCTGTGCCATGTCCCGGTGGGGAGCGCACGAAACCTGTAGGATACGCAAGCGAGGTGAACGCGATGGCGGAACTGCAACGGACAGCGATAATCAGCGACCAAGCCCCACAACCCCTGGGCGCCTATTCGGTCGGAATGTCGGTAGAGGCCGGGAAGCTGATATACGTGGCGGGGCAGGTTGGTGTGGACCTTTCGGGCGTCCTCGTAGGGCCCGGCGACGTCGCGGCCCAAACGCGCCAGGTTTTTCAGAACATTGGCGGCGTTTTGGAGTCGGCCGGCGCGGGGTTCGACAACGTGGTGGAATTCACGACATACGTGGTGGGGCGCAACTCGGTGCAAGGCTTCATCGACGGAAGAAATCAAGTCTTCCCAGACATTTTCCCCAACGGAGACTATCCACCCAACACCTTGTTGGTGGTAAACGGTCTGGTACGCGATGAGTTCCTGGTCGAAATCAAGGCAGTGGCCGCCTTGCCGTAAGAAAGGATTTCGAAGGGTAAGGCACCCCGTATGGGGAATGTACACGGGATGGTGGAGACGGGGGAGGGCACGACTCACGAATCCTGACCTGGCCCTTCAATGTGCGGCTCCGTCGCTCACAACCGTCGAAACCACAAAATATCTTCGGACCAACGATCAAAGAAAGCCGAATCGCGTTGGGGGTGAGTCAGTCAGACTTGGCATTAAGATTGGGAATAGATCGCAAGACCCTACGATCTTGGGAGCGGGGTGAAACCATACCTGCAGGTCGGAAGATGGCTTCGCTCAGCGAATGCTTGCAAGTTGACCTGGCCGCATTGGTGTCGTAGACGACCAGCGCAAGAGCGTCTGTAGACTTGGAGTGGCACACCAGAGCTGTCCGTCAAGGTGTTTGGAGGTGTTGAGAATCCCTCCCTCGGCACCAAAATCTCAAAAAGGTCAGGCTACAAACTCAGAGACGGTATCAATAAGAGGGTTTTCGACAGATCTGGAGTGGATTTGCCGGACTAATGCCGGACAAATTCCTGGTAAAGGAGAGCACAACACGGCACTCCACGGTACTGGACAGGAAACCGCGCCCCCGGTAGAAAGGGCGCGGTTTTGTTCCGGGGTGGCCTAAAAGAAATACGCCCCGGGGTTGACGAGGTGAACCCCGGGGCGTACCATTTACTTGTCCAGCGGGTTCGCCAACCCCCGGACACGGCAGAGCCAGAACGCGCGCAGCCCTGCAGGTCTATTATACCTGAAAGCGAACGCCCCGGCTACCTGCCGGGGCGTTTTTCTTTAGCATCTGCGCCCACGGACCGGCGACCAGCCGGCCGAACGGACCGGGACTCCCGGCCGCACACCGAATGAAGAGTACGTTCGCGTGTGCGTGAGAAAGCCCCCCACCGCCCGCACGGAGGGGGGCTTTGTCTGACACGGAGTGGAGGTGATGCCCGGCGGCAGTAAAACACA
>VXOG01000052.1 GCA_009840165.1 Chloroflexota bacterium | reverse complement strand
GGGTGGGACGCTCCTTCACCCCGTCGCTGACCTTGACGCGGGTGTAGCCGAAGGGCGCCTTGGAACCCAGGAAGAAACCACGGGACGCCGCCTCCCGCATTCCCCGCGTCACTTCTTGCCCAAGATTCTCGCTGTAATATTCGTCCACCGACTCGATGATGCCCTCCAGCAGCCGGCCGGTGGCGTTGTCCTCGGCCTGCTCGGTGATGGACACCACGCGGATGCCCTTGCGCCGCAACTGGGCCTTGAAGGCCACGGCGTGCTCCCGCTTGCGGGTGAATCTCGAAAACTTCCAGACCAAAATCACCTGGAAGGAGGCCTTGGGCTTGGACCCCTCGTCGATCATCTCCCGGAACTGGGGCCGGTCGGCGATCCGGCCGCTCTCGGCCTCGTCCACGTACTCGCGGGCCACGGAGTAGCCGTTGTTCTTGGCGTAGTCCCGGAGCGCCCGCAACTGGGCGGCCACGGAGAGGTCCACATCCTGACGGTCGCTGGAGACCCGGGCGTAGAGCGCCGCCGGGGTCAGCGGTTGGAACTGCTGCTTTTTCATTCTGCCTCCGTTTCGTCCGTGTCCACTTGGCGGGAACGCCGCTGCATCCGCTCTTTCACTCGCCACTCCCGCTCCTCCATGTACAGGCGGATGGCTTCCCGCAGAAGCTCGCTCACGGTGCGCTCCTCTTCCCCCGCCGCCTGGCGCAGTTGCTGGGCCTGCGGTGGGGGCAGCGAGAACGTGACGGTCTCGGTGTTCCTGGATATTATGGGGGCCATAATCGCTCCTTGCGCCGTCCATTATAGCACATTGTCTTACACTCTAACGACGGGGAACCAGCCCTTGACCCTCTGGCGGCGGCGCATGGTGTTGGAGTTTACCCGGCCCTGGACCTGCAACATTTCGCAACCTTGCCACCTGTTGCACGCCGACATAGGAATGGTAACCACTGCCCTTTTTGGGAACCGTTGGAAACCCAGGGAACGGCTCCGCTTACCCCTACTGGACACGCTGTACTGGCCTGATGGCAGGTTCGTCAATGTCCCTGGCCTGGCGGTTGCGGCTGGCATTGTTGGCGGTGATCACGTCCAGACCCTCGGTAGCGTCGGCGACGTCGATAAAGGCCGTCTCGCTCTCCGGGGTCTCGAACACGAACAGCACCGATGGAAGACGTCCCCCGTGCTCCCGCTCCGCCCAGCCGGACGCGAAGTAGCGTTGGTAGGACGCCAGGCGCCGGGGGGTGCGCTTGGGCGTGGTGGCCCGGCGCTCGAACTCCAGCAGGAAGGGCAGCCACCGGCCTTTGTACTCCAGGGTGAACGATGCGTCGGGATGGATCACGTAGTTGGTGCGGCCCCGGCGGTAACCAATGTTGGAGCGGTGGGTGGGCAGCAGGTCGAACAGGTCGTGGTCCTCGGAGCGGAACACCTCGGCGGTCAGCGATGCGGCGAAGCTGACCACGCCGCAGTGGTGCTGCATCTGGGAAGCCATGGCCCGCAGGGCGGTGCCGGCGTAGACCGACCGAGATGTCACCGCCCCAGACGCGATGATATGATGTGAGCGTCAGCAAACGGCGCTCACAGCGGCCCAATGCTTGCGAATACGCTGGAAATAAAGTTCTGAATGACCCCTGTAGCTGTTGGATTAGGAAACGTGCATATCAATGTCAGACAGATCCAAGGACTGTCGCCATGATGATGCAAATTTGTTGTGCCATAGATATCGAACTCTGGGTAGTTTGGTGGTTTCTGGCTTCCATCGGAGTGCACGTGGTAGCGCCCGTGGCAACTGGAATCCTGTGTGGTCGGTCATTCGATTGGATATCGCCAACGTTTGGATTTTTCATCGGTTTTGTCATGATTGCCCCGGGGTTCGGCCTGTTTATATTGTGGTATTGGCAACTGGTTGAACTCTTCGGCTTCTACCTTGCATCAGAACCCCTAGAGGCGTGGGTATCGCTGGCGTTGCTGACGGTGGTTCAAGTCTTGGCGGTGTTGGGAATCTGTTGGCTCATCAATCGGCGGCGCGACAAGCACTGGGGCATCAGTTGGATGTGACAAGAGGGAATAATTCGGGGTGCCCGGGACCCGCACTCACGTCTGCTTGGCAATGCCGTTTCCGACGCGCCGCCCCAATGTTGACCGGGCGGCAGTTGGCGACGATTTCCTTTTTCTTGTTCAGGTTTGCAGGGACGATAATCGCTCCGGCGATGGCGTCACGATAGGGATTACCAAGAGCTTCAGCCTCCGCAACCAGACTGGTGGATGCTGAAGCGATTTCCTTGTCTCGGATGCCTGAAAGCACGGCCTGGCGGCCGCGGCAAACGTACGAACTGCCGCGTCGTCATGGGCCAAGCCTGGCGCGTCAATTGCTTCATAGATCCCTCGCTGCATCTGAACGCAAGCCCGAACGCGAACCCCGACAGGCTCGCTTTCACCGGCCAAGTCACCGGTGCAGAGCCGCTGTCAGGACCGAATACCATGGTATACCCGTGTACAGATGTCCCGGGTCAACTAGATTTGCCGATTGAGGGTCAATATGCCCGGCGGCTTCGCGCCTTTCGAGGCCGCAATCAGAAAGCGTAGTCGGGTTCCAGCACGTCGGGGTTGCGCCAGGCTTTGCCCAGGGGTCCCACGTCGTCCACCAACTCCCGGTGGGACACCCACAGGGGCACATCCACCCGGCTGCGCTCCAGCTCTTTCCTCGCCACCCCCAGGAAGTTGGCCTCCGCCAGCGCGTCGTCGAACACGATCAGCACCAGCGGCCACGCCCCGTGATCGTCCAACGGACGCTGGGACGAATAGTAGCGCAGGTAGGGCGCCAGGCGCGCCGCCATGGTCCCGGGCCGCACCGCCCGCCGCTCCCACTCCAGGAAGAAAGGCACGTCCTCCTCTTTCCCTTCCTCCTCCCAGCGCAGCATCCCGAAGGCGTCGGGGTGGATGGACCGCAGTTTCCCCAGGTGGCGGAAGTGGCGGGACGCCCGGTGCGGCGGGTCGTACTGGACCACCCGGTACCCCTCGCCCTTCCCCTGGCGGGACATCCGGGCCAGGAACCGGTGCACCGCCTGGGTGTGCTCCAGGTTGCGGGCCTGCAGCCGACTCCGCCGCCCCCACACCCTCCGCCACCACTCCGCATCGTCGCCCCCGCCGCTCATCTCCACGCTCCACTGCCGGCGCAACCGGCCCACCGAGGTGCGGTCCCTCCGGGCCAGCGTCGCCAATCCCCAGTCGGACAGCCCCAGGTGGCGGCGCCGGCCCGCCGATTTGCGCTCCACCAGCCTGCCCTCCACCAACCGGGACAGCAGCTGGGACACCCGCATCTTGGACACCCCCAGCAGGCCCTCCAACTCCGCCGCCGTGATCCAGGGCCAGTCGGCTAGCAGATCCAAAACCCGCTTCTCCCCGGGTTTCAGCAGGGCCGGCAGCAGGTAGTCCGGCCCCCACAGCCCGCTCTCCGGCAATTCGATACGCTCCGGGTACATGGTCTCCACCAGCGGCGGCTCCCAAGGCGTCTTGCCCCGCCAGACGCCGCGCTTCAGCACGTCGGGCAGCCCCAGCCACGACCCGCCCGACGGCGCGCGCCAGACGCGGTCCTCCGGGTCGGCCCGGGCCGCGTCCTCCTCCAGCGCCACGAAGACCATCCCTCCATACTGGGACATCAGCCGCCGGGTGTGCCGCGCCCGCACCGGGTCCGGCGCCAGAACCAGCACGGTCCGGGGGCCGCGTTCCTCACCCAGCCGCCAGGCCCGCTTGGAGAACCCGGTACGCTCCGACGTGGCCCCCTGGCGCACGATTCCCAGGGTCCGGTCTCCGGGCAGGTGAACCACCGCGTCCAACGCACGGCTGCGGTACCATTCCATGCCCGACAATCCGCCGGCGGCAATGGCCAGGCTGGCCGCCACCCGGTAGATCACTCCCACCGCGTCCAACCGCTCCAGCAACAGCCGCTGCCAGCGCCGCGACACCGGGTAGCGCCGCAGCACATCTCCCTCGCTCATCCCTTCGATGTCGGCCAGCCACTCCACTCCCTTGGGGGTCAGGTAATACCGCCGGGTGGGAGGCAGCAAAGGGCTGCCGTGGCTGACACCGGCCACCACGCCCAACTCCTCCAGGTCCGCGATTTCCTCGTACACCCGCTGGTTGGCGTCCCCGGCCACCTGGGACAGCTCGATACGGTCCAGGAAGGGCATGGTCCCGAGCAGGCGCAGCAGCCTGACGTCCCGGTCTCTGCTGTGCGGAATGGCATCCTCCCCGGCGCCTTCCCCGCCGCGCTCACCATGTCCCTCCCTGACCTGCGGACCGTCGCCAGTCTCCAGTTTCCCCAGGATCACCAAGCCGGCGCAAGGGCAAACTGTCAGCAAAGGGCGGCGTCAGACGCCGTGAGCAACGGCGTCGGGACCGGCTTCAGGGTAAAGCCCGTTTCCCGACGCGCTCCCTGTTGCGGCGTAGTACAAGGAAAAGAGTACTTGTAGAAATACAATTCGCTGCAATTTCCTACCGGATTGCTGCGGCAGCAGCCCCCTACCGGACGGTCCCGGCGAGCAGTTGGGTTTAGGCCCCGTCCCGCACTGCAATCGCGGTCCCCAACGGGGGAGTTCCCATCCTGCTAACCCGTGGCAAGCGGCAGGACGGGCGGGTATCGTGCGGACAGGGTGGGGTTGGCTGCGTCGCCCTGCGGACTGGCTTCTCCTCGCCCGCATGGGGTTTTTGCCCACCCACTCCGTCGCGCTTGGGGAGCCGTGAACCGAACCCTCAGCCACGCCTCCGGCCCAGTTCCAGCCGGACCGGGGAGCGCTGGATGCGCCGCCGCGCCGTCAATCACTCAGGCCGCAATTAGATCAGCACAGCAGGGACCGGAGGTCCGGGTCGTCGGTTCGGGACAGGTCGCAGGCGGTCTTGCCGTCACGGTCTTTGGCGGAGACCTCAGCGCCCAGCTCCACCAGCATCCTGACGAACTCAATGCTCACGTCGGGTCCCTGGCGCCAGGTCTCCCGGAACTCCGCCGCCCGGTGCAGCGGCGTGCGGGCCAGGTCGTCAACGGCGTTGACGTTTCCACCGCCCGCCACCAACCGCCGGGCAGCGTCGGCGTCCTGATGCCACGCGGCCAAATGCAGCGGTGTGCCGCCGCCTTCACCCCTGGCATTCACCTCCGCTCCGGCGTCCAGCAACAAACCGATCACCTCCGGGCCGGCGATGCCACGGTCCGGCCCAGAGAGGTAGCCGTCGGTGACGGCGGCGTGCAACGGAATGTTCATACTGTGGTCACGGGCGGCCACGTCCGCGCCCCGCTCCAGCAGGACTTTGACGATATCAGGACCGGAGTGACTGGCGGCGTAGTGCAGCGGAGTGTCTCCCTGGTCAGCCGCGGCGTTCACGTCCGCCCCGTGGTCCAGCAGGAGCCGCACGGCCTTCGGCTCCGCCTCCCCGATCAGCGCCACCAGATGCAGGGCCGTCCTGCCCAATGGACCGGGCACCGCCGCGTCCTCTCCCCGCTCCAGCAGCAACTCGAGCACCAAGGGGTCGGGATTGAACATCGCGGCCAAGTGCAGCGGCGTTCCGAGATAGTCGCCAGCGGCGGCCATCGCCGCCGCCCCTGCGCCGTGGTCCAGCAGCAGCCCGATCACCTCCGGCCCGGACCGAACCATCATGGCGTATCGTAACAGCATCTGGTCGGCCTCGCTCTCCACCGTGACCTCCGCGTCGGACGACAGCAGCAGTTCCACCACCCGGGGGTCCGGCCCAACCAGGTCCGGGGACCCGTCCGCTCTACGGAATTCCCCAACCTGGCTCGCGAAGTACAGAAACAGGGCGCTCTGGCCGTACTTGTCCCGCGCCCCAGCGTCGGCCCCGCGCTCCAGCAGCAACTCCAAGCTCTTGAGGGTATTCTCGACCAGGTCGCCGCCATCACCGGGAACATAGCTTTGAGCTTCCGGATTGGAAGCGTAAGCCGACAGCATCACCGCCATGTGCAGGGTGGGAACACCGGAGTAGTCGTCCACCGCGTTGGGATCGGCCCCGGCATCCAGCAGCAATTTGACGATCTCGGGGTTGCTGCCAAAGCCCACGGCAAAAGCGAGCGCGGGCGTACCGTCGTCGTTCCGGGCCCTCGGGTCCGCCCCCAGCTCCAACTCGGCCCGAACCGACGCGACGGTCGCGCCGGCCTCCCAGAATTCTTCGGTGCACAGAACGCCGCAGCTTCCGGTCGGCTCGACCAAAGGCGTCTTTGTGGCCGTGGGCGATGGCATTGCCGGACCGGGGTTCTTCGCCGGTGCAACGGCCGGTTGGGCGGCGGTCGGCGGGGTGGTGGGAGACGGCGCCGTGGACGCTGGATTCGTCGTCGCCGTTGGCAATGACGTTGGCGGTGGGGCCATCGTCGTCGCTACTCCCAGAGCGACGACGTTGGCATTGGTGGTCGGCGCTGGCGCCCGGGTCGGCTCGGCGGTCGGAGCGCAAGCCGTCATGACGGCCAGCGTCAGCAACCCAGCCGCCAGCAGGACGCTCCGACCCAACGCGGAAACTCGGGTGACCGGGTACAAACCGTTGGGGCCTCTTGGCGTTGCCCGCGAATTACGCATCATCATCGGCAGAGGTTGGAGTTCGGGCATGGCATTGCACACTTCCCCCGCAAGGGCAATCGCCGGCGGGCGGGTGAAGCATATCACGTGACAGGCGCTCCCAGGCTCGCCTTTGGCTGCGTATCACCCGTCCCCGGTATATCTCTTTCACTTGTCCATCCCACGGCTGGTCTTGCCGAAGCCTCCGCCCTTGCTCCGTAGAAGTTGCTCATCGGATCCAGGTGGCTCACCGTCAACTTGGAGATTCCAGCTCATCTTGAAGTTAGAGATGACATTGGACGGTGCGGCCGGCCCCATCGATGCCGGGGCTGACTGCGTAGCACGGTGGCTCATTTTACGTTAGAGATGACGGCGGCAAGCGGCCAGCAAGCGCGGAGCAAGCGATCACCGGCGGGACGGACCAAGCGCTTGCAAAATTCGTTCCCTGGGTCAATCGCGCGGGCGATAATCAATGCAGTTCACGGTTTTCCAGTCTTTCCCGCCTGAAAGCTGGAGGGTCCGTCCCCGACCCGGACCGTTCGCCAGGGATCGAGCCTCGCTCTCCCTGACACGGCCTCAACGGAGACAAGCGCCACCCGCTGCGTGACGCGGACCACGGAGTCGAGCCCTGCTCCTCCGGCGCCCATGTCGATGCGGGACACCACACCGAGCTGGCGCCGTTTCGCAAAGCGGCGGTCGGCATCGCCAACATCGTCCAGGAGGTGAAAACGGAACCAATCCGGCAATCCAGGGCCTGAACCCTCGGTCCAACTTCCAGAGCGCATACGACACGCGCTCGCCCCTCATGCTGCGGCTGGAACGGGTTCGCCCCCGGCCGCTTCCTCACGTCCCGGCGCCGTTGCTCATAATCAGCTGTGGCGCCCCGCCGTTTACCTCGCGCTCTGGCTGTGCGAAATCGCCTAGCCGGTAGCGTACCTCTGCCGCGCCGTCGAGGTCGACGTCGACGTAGCGTTCGTCCACCGCGTGGCCATCCCCCTCCTCGCCCACGGCTATCGCCCAAGTCTGCCCCGGCGCCGATTTCCGCCGCGACGCCCTGGCGTAGCCGCTCCTCTTGCTGCCGCTGCCGCCGGTCCCGACGGGGACGGCGGCTCTCTTCGTTGTGTCCTGCGCGTTGCCGTCCCCCTTTCACGGCTATGTCGCCTGGTGCAACCGCTCTCCCCTTCCCACCTTCTCCTGCTTTTCCCTCTCGCGCCGCGTCAGCCTCCTGGGCGACGTCTGTCCCGGGGCGACGTGGGTCTGCTCCGTTCCAGCGCAATGCGAAAGCTATCGACTGGCCAAGCGCCGGATTCTCATCTCCGGCTAGGACACCCCGACTTGAGTCCTTGATGTCGCCGCGCTGCCGGCGACCGCCACCACAACCTTGGCAACGATAACCACAAGAACGGAGGAACGTCCATGACCGAACCGTAACCGTCCAAGCCATTGCCGGCGCTTCCGCGCCGCGCGGTGGAAGCCATTACCCAAGGGGCCGCCGGAGCGGTTCCTAAACCCAATCACACCGAACACCTGCATCCCAGCGGGGTCGGCCCTGAACCGAAAGGTACGGGGCCGGCCCCGCTTTCTGCGTTTTGGAGGAAACGACATGAAAGCCAACACCAATACCGTCAACTACAAAGTCGAACCCACCGCCCAGGCCAACGGCGACGACCACGCCAACCGCGTCAACTACACTAGCGAAACCGCCGCCCCGGTAGCCCAACCCGGCGCCATCACCGGCCGGGCCGAGTCCCACCTGTCCGTCGCCGCCAGGGAGCGCGGCCTCAACCTCAACGAACTGGCCGACCTCATGGGCGTCGGTGCCTCCCACCTGTCCCAGGTCGCCCGGGGCAAGAAGAACCTCACCCCCTACATGAGCGGCAAGATCGAGTCCGTCCTGGGCTGGGTACCTCCCCAGGGCGTCGTCCACCGCCAGGGCGGCGTGGTCAAAGGCGGAGAGAGCACCTACCTCCGGGAGCGGGCCAGGGAGCGTGGCATGACCCTGCGGCAGGTGGCGGACCGGGCGGGCCTGACCTATGGGTATGTTACCCAGGTCAGCCGGGGCCAGCGCAATCTCAGCCCGTCCGCCCAGATACGCATGGAGTCGGTGCTGGACGCTCCGGTGAAGGTGGAGACCGCCCAGCCTGCCGAAGTGGACACGCGGGCGCTGTGGGAGCGCATGGACGCCCACGGTTGGTCCCAGAACGAGACGGCGCGGCGGGCGGGCATCAGCACCGGGATGCTCTCCCAGGTAATGAACGGCAAGCGCAAGCCCTCCGGGGACGTGCTGCGGCGGCTGCACCAGGTGCTGTTCGCGCCGTCGCCAGGGGAGTTGGTGGCCCCGGTGGAGCTGAAGGTCATGGCCTGGAAGAAGGGCGGGCGCAACGGCGTGGTAATCAAGGGCGCCGGCGGGCCACGGAGTGGCGGCAAGCCCGGCGACGGGACCATCCGCGTCGGGGGCCGGGTTCCCTGGGGCGCCGAGGTGCAATTCGCCTACACCACCGGCTACGACCGCCATGGCCGGGTCTCCGTCAACCACATCGTGGACGAGCGGGGCTGCTCCGCCATGCTGAAGCAAGAGGAGCCGGACCGGGGGTAGGGAACCGGTCGCTGCGCCAGCCGCTCATCCCTACGGGACCCATAGTCGATGGAGGGCGGGGCAACTCCGCCGGGCACAGCCCAGCGCCCGGTCTTCCATCCAGACCGGCGACGCCTTCCGCCATGTCCTGCATGTCCTGCTTTCACGAACCCGCCCGGCGGCGTATAATCTCACCAGTGGAATGACGCTTCCCTAGGGAGGCGCGGAGCAACGGCGGCCGCGGCGTTGTCCGGGACCGCCGCGCAGAAGACAGGTGCGACATGAGCACACCCGACACCTTCGCCAAGACTGCCCAAGCGCCGGGCCGCTTCCGGCTGCCGGACATACCGGAGAAGCACCCCGACGACATGACCAGTTCCAAACAGCTTGCCGAAACCGGCAACATGGACCGGCTCAAGGTTCACCTGGACCATCCGGAGGCCACCATCGTGTCCGGCGAACGCTACGTGTGCGCCGCGCCGGGAGGGCCGCGACGCTACCCCGACCTGCTGGTGGCCTTCAGCGTCGACCCGGAGCGGTACGAAGCCGACAACGGCTACGTGGCGTTGCACCAGGGCAAGCCGCCGGACCTGGTACTGGAGATCGCCTCCAGCCATACCGGGCATGTGGACGTGGGGGTGAAGCGGGACTTCTACGAAAGGCTGGGCATACCGGAGTACTGGCGGTTCGACCAAACCCCTACCGGCCAGTGGCACGGCGCCAGGCTCGCCGGGAGTATTTTGGTAGAAGGCCAATACGAACCCATAGAGATCGAGGAACTGCCCGACGGCAGCCTACAGGGGTACAGTCCGGCGCTGAACTTGTACCTGCGCTGGGTGGCGGGTATATTGGTCTTCTACGACCCATCCACCGGGCAGCCCATCGCCAGCCTGGAGAGCGAGCGCGCCCGCGCGGACGCCGCCGAGGTCCGCGTCGACAGCGAACGGGAAGGGCGCGTTCGGGCCGAGGCTCGCAACCGGGAGTTGGAGGAAGAGCTACGCCGGTTGCGGGGCAGCTAGGGGACCGGGCCACGAGGCCTGTCCCGGGGCGCAGTCCTGGGGGCGGCAATCCGGCGGCGCGGCAAGAGGACCGTTCTCGGCAACCGCGCTGAACCCGGCGGGACGGGCCGTTTCGGACTCAACGTCGGTGGGCCTAGCGTGAGAGAATGACTGGCAGTGGCGCATTCGTTAACAGTATTGCACCCGCTCCGGGTCTGGTTGAGTACCCTGGGGATTTTGGTGCCGAAACTCTTCCTAGCCGGCGCTCTCCGAATCGCCGATTGTCCCCGTCTGAGACAGCGGTGAGCGCCAACGGAACAAACGGCACGCCGTTGCTGGTTAATTATCCCATTCATTCACTCTGGCAAGGTTCCAGCTTCCGTCGGCATTGGCATATGCCATCAATATGGTGTGTTTATGGTGTTCGACCACAGTTCTATCGTCGACGACATGATGAGAATGGATATAGTGTCCGATGTGCATGGCGCCGAACTGGGTTTCCCATACTTGATCCCAATCGTAGAGGATGGCCTCGCCTTGATCGGTAACCGCGAATGACGGATCGGCGTCGTACATGGACAATTGGCAGCCGGAACCCAACGGTACCGACATTCCGGCTACGCATTCTCTGGAGTCCGTTGGGATGCGCGTTGGCATGGCATCCACCGGCGGGGCCATGATTTCGCCATCGTGATTGTGCCCCCAACACCTGATCGATCCGTCCGCCAGCAGACCGCAGGTATGCGCCGATCCGTTGCCAATCTTCAGAAACTTTTCGTCCGTAGGTATCTTGACCGTGAGCAGTTCTTGCGTCGCGGGGTCGGGGAACCAACAGAGCGCGGAACCGTCTGGGCTTATCCCGCAGCGATAGTCGGCGTGTTGGTCATGAGGGTGGAACCACGCCGCTCCGTGTCCCAAGTCGGACAATTTCTGGTCTGGCAGGGGGTAGTGTGCGTCAAGGTCAAAAACCGAAGATGCCCAACGTCTGAACTCCCAGCAGATCAGATCCCCGGACTGCTTCAAGCCACAAACGTCGTCCCGGCCGGTACTAACGGCAATGAATCCCTCACCCAGGTTCATGACAGGCTCTTCCTCATGGACGTACACTTTGCCATCGTTGTCCGTCCAAGCGTAGAAACGGTCGCTGTGACCAAGGGCAGCGGTGGCGTCATCTATCGTGGTGGAGTCGTCAACCTCGATGTAGGATAGACCGCGGGCGGGAAGGCGACTGCTCCAGCACAGGAGAGCGGTACTCTCGTTGATGCCGCAGGAAAACTCTCCGTAATACGTGCCAATGGAAACCGCCGCGAACTTCTCGCCCGCCGGGACGTACAGCGGGCTACTATCGCCAGCGCCGCTCCAGCAAGATAGGGTCCCGTCGGTGCGCACTCCACAGGGATGCGAGATTCCTTCGCTCAGGGCGATGAACGGCTCATCGGGGGGAGGAGATAGCGACCCCGAGATGTAACTGCCGCTTCCCCAGCACAAGGTAGATCCGTCGGGTCGGAGGCCGCAAGAATACTGGTCTCCGCTGGTGAGGGCGGTGAACCGTTCCCCGGTCGGCGGAACCACCCCAGAACTATCCGGCCAGCACACCGTGACGCCGTCGGCACGAATCGCACAGGCGTGCTGCCAACCTACGCTGATGTCGATGAAACGGTCAGCGTTGTGCCAAGGGATGCTCAGATTGCACGCCAGCGAAGAGGCGGCGACGCACACCGTGAGTATGCCAATACAAACCGCCGCAAGGCCGCGGAATCGCTCAATAAGTGCTTCCAGCATGGAGAACATGATGGAGATTATATGGGATTTTGGCCCCAATCCATCGAAATCTGGCGCATCGTCGGGAGGAAATCAAACGCCGCTGCCGCACGGTGCCGCAAGCCAAATTCGACGAATTCATTGGCGACATCCGAGCCAACCCTCTCCGCCCCGACAATGTAGATTGCATCCCGGGTCCGGTTCAGGTCCCTCGGGTGATAAAATCAATTCCATGTTCTTGTCTCTGGGTCGGTTTCGTGCATCAAGAACCGTCATCCTCGGAACCCAGAGCGACTTCTTGCCCGCTCAGCGCTCCAGTCCATCACCGTCTCGGCGGATCGGAGATTAGCCGGTATCACTGGTATCAGATGACGCCCAACACACTCATTATGCCGACCGTAATCGCCAACGCGCCTGCCTATCGGCGTTTCCCTTGCTGATCGATGATATGCCCACAATGCCAAAGCGAACCGGTAACCGGCGCCATGTTCTGCAACCACTGCGGGAGTCCCTTGCCGGTTGTTTGCCACCAATGCGCATCCACCAATCCTCCGGAAAGCCGCTTCTGCCACCGATGCGGCGATGCTCTGTCATCCCGCGACGCCCTTCCACAATCATCCACGGCCCAGGGATCCCAGCCCACCGCCAAAGACGTAGCCACCGACCTGAGAGTTCTCGGCGCCGACCTGGCTGCTTTTGCGTGGCCTCGTATTTTGGCCGTCGCGATTTTCGTCGGCCGCAACGTCCGGGCCTTAGCCACGCGCCTTGCGCGCTGGTTCAAAGCAGCGCGTGCCAGGTCGAATCGCGAGCCTGCTGCGCTTCCACCTCAAAGCGACGCGTTTCAAACAGGCCAAACTCAAGGTGATACCACCCTTTCCTCCGAAGGTCCCCAACCCATTGGTGACGCCGACCAGTCTTCAGTTCCACAACGCGCGGGCCTAGCCTGCCCGCGCTGTCGCACCGTGAACCAAACGGGATCCCTGTTTTGTTTCAATTGCGGGTTACCCTTGGACGACGTCGAAGCCGATGCCCCACGGACACCGCCGTCGTTATACACCGGCCGTCCAGCAGGGTTCTGGATCAGACTGGCCGCGTGGACCATCGACGCCGCCATATTGTTGGTAGGCCAGATTACCCTCATTGCCGCCTGGCCGGGCATACCTGAGTATTTTGGGAGCGCTGCCTACTTCCACTGGGTAGACGCGCTGCTGATTACCCTAACCGCCCTTTACTACACCGTTGGTGTGTCGGCTTGGTCAACCACCGTTGGAAAGCGGACGTTTGGGATATACGTGCTCAGACCGGATGGCTCCAAGGTCGCCCCTCTCCGCGCTCTAGCGCGATATTTCACCAGCGTCATATCGTTCCTGATCCTCGGTGTTGGATACCTCGTAATTGCTTTCCACTCCCAGAAGCGCGGAATGCACGACGTGATCTGCGACACCGTTGTCGTCCGGAAATAGGTATCCGAATTGCAGCCCCTCACCTTCGTGCTACTGGCATTCACGCCCGGCATTTTCTGGCTCTGGTTCTTCACGCGGAGGGCCGTATATCGCCCCGGTCCACGTCGTTTGCTGATTTACACCTTCCTGCTCGGTATGGCCTCGACCGTACCGGCCGGCATCATCAACGTCATATTCCTTGACGACAGCATCCTCGACGACGCTGCCACCCTGTCATCGGTGGCAACTGGAATGCTGTTCGTTGTCGGCCCAACTGAGGAAACCTGCAAATTTTTGGCCGTCAGGTTCCTGGCCTATCGGTCTATGTACTTCGACGAGCCCGGAGACGCGCTCGTATATGGCACCGCATCCAGCCTCGGTTTCGCGTCTTTGGAGAACCTGTTCTACATCCTCGCGTTCGGCCCAGCGGTCATGATCGGGCGCGCACCGTTGAGCACGGCGGCCCACGTCGTGTTCGGCAGCTTCTGGGGATACGCTTTGGGAGAGCAAATACGAACTGAGCAGCGCCGCTCCTGGCAAACCCTCGCCGGCGTCATTGCCGCAGCGATTGCCCACGGATTATTTAACGTAACCGTGTTCGTATTCTGGCCAGCCAGCATCCTTCTGGTAGCTCTGGGCATCGCCTGGACACTTGGGCGATTCGCCTGGGCCCGGCGCGCCTCGCCCTTTCGGTATCGGCGGAACTACCCCACCATCGAGTGCCCCGCCTGCCGCCAAAACATAATCGTCATCAGCCGTTTCTGTCGCTTCTGCGGAGAGGCTATTCCCAGCCATGCCGTCCAAGCCGGTATCTTGACCTGCAGCCACTGTGGTCAACTCAACCGCAGCGACGCTTCGTATTGCATCCACTGCGGCGACCGCCTGCTGCGCTAACCTTCCGGTAGAATAGCTCACCCGACAAACTACGACCGCGGGCGAACAACAACTCCCGTGCGTTACTCGGGGAAAAGGGTCAGCACAGCCGTATAGCGCCAAACATCGGCGCCGGCGGACAATTCGCACTCGAAAGCCTCTGGGCCGTCCGCGCAATGGGGAGCATAGGAGCTCATTGCAACCACGCCTATACTCTCCTCCAGTACCCGATACTCGTCGCGGCTCAGGTCCAGGTCTTCGCTGTCCAGCTGCCGGATGATGCGGTGCAGATCCAGGTAACCCAGGAATTGCCTTTTCTCCGGCAACCACCCGGCGGCCCGCATAAATTCTTCATTCGCGGACAACGCCTTTCCACCCCCATTCTGAAGTCTCACAGTCGCTTCCAGCGCATCGTCAGTGCTGCCCAACGTAAGGTACCCATCATGCAGAACATAGCCCGGCCGATAACCCACCAAATCGTCGTCGAGAGAATCAAGATCCAGAACGACCGCCCGGTCATCGGCGCCAACATTCAACCTATCGGTTTTCACGCCGGCGTACCCAATGAGCCGACCCACAACGTCACCCATCGCATCGCCAAGCTCCTCCTCTCTCCCGTCAAGGTACGAGACCATCACCACCCCGTCAACCGCATTACCGTCCGGGCTCTGTCGTGACTCAGCCACATCGACGTCGCCCACGGTAACAATCAACTCGCCGCCCAGGTGGTCCAACAGGTCGTCCTCCAAGTCGATGCCTGTTGCTTCCCCGATGGCGTCCAACGCCAAGTCCAACAGGGCATCCAAATCGTCGTCCGCGTTCAAGCCATCCTCGTCACCCAGCCAGCCGTTATCCCTCATCGCTTCGACAGCCTCGTTCAACTCGTCAATGTCGTCCGGTGTCAGGACGTCGCCAATCTCATACTCCCGCAGGGCACGACGCCATCGATCAACGTCAGGGTCGAACGTCATTGCCACAAAGCCCAGCGTGTCGCTGGGCAGAAAACCGGATGCCTCGCCAAGGTCAGCCACTTCGAGTGGATAGTCGATACCAACCGGAGCGGCTACTTCCATCACGATAGCCGACTCCACCAAACCTACAGAGGCAGCAATCCAATCCACATCCTCGCCCTCTGCCCGCACCATAGCCTCGGCCCCGAATATTTCGGCAGCGACGTCTTGTAATACATCCTCCGCTTCCACAACCGAAAGGTGCACAGACGCAAAACGGCGATCCGCCAGTTGCGACCTGGCCTCCTTGAAAAGGTCCCTAGATCCTAAGGAATCGTCCTCCTCGCCCGCAACCCGCAACAAGATGTCCTCAAGTGCCCTTTCGTCCGTGGCAAACACCAACCAATCGTCGGTCAGCGCGTAAGCCTGCTCACCGTCATCCGACACCAGAATATCAAAACCACGATATGTATCAACTCCGAACTCCGTATGCCACTCATCCTCCACGTAGTCCAGCCAATGGTAAAGGCAGCGCTCAGCAGATTCCCTATCGCGCACGCCAATCATTCCCGCAACCACCCACTCCTCATGTTCCAAGTCGGCGTCCAACAAACCCACCGAAAATTCCGGACCTATCCACGACATCACGTCTCGCTCAAAGTCGATACCGGTTTCTTCCTCGAAGTCATCCTGGGCCATTTCCACCACGTTTCGAAACGCGCGAGATTTGTTGAGCAGCTCCCACACCTCCTGCAACTCTTCAAACTGACCATCCCCCGGCGCCAGGGTTGCCCAGGCGTAAACCATGGTATCCGCAGGATAATAACGAGCCGTGTGCTCCGGCTCCCCTCCACGAAGCAATGCCGAAACGAGCACATCAGGGACCGGTATCAGTCCGCGCCACATCCCGATAGCCGCTATCACAACTGCGACCACACACACGGCGACTATCACGCTGATAATTTTGACCGCCATCAAAAGCATCCTCAAGCTGACCAATTGCTCTGTTCATGGGGCATCCACTAACGAAAATCGACGCCCGTTGCCCTCGTCGCGCTTGGGCCGGCGTCGCTCTCCACGCATGAGTGCCACCATGTAAAGTTCAGACAATGCGAACAGGCTTGGGTATTGTACAGCCCCAGACTGATCCAGCTGACCAGGAACAGGCCATCATCGGCAGTGCCGGTTACGGGGAGCGCTGACCTCCTCACACAACCTTGCTGGAAACGATGTCGAGTAATGAGCGGACAAAATTCCCTAAAGCAGGCGAAGACCGCCGAGCGCCAGAGGCGGCACAACGTCCTTGGCCATCACCGGCTGGATGTCAGCGGCGGATCACAAGCGATTAGTCGCCGTTCAACAGTCCCAGGATCCGAATGGTATCAGGAAAGGTCCTACAAAAACTCCTACAGCCCCAATTATGCCGATATTCTCCGCTGCTTTGGTATCGCAAATGGCAGCAGCCTCTCGCGCTTCTTCTTTCACCTCCTTCCTTTCCAAATAGACCAACAGCAGGAACAAGGGCAACGCCACAATGGTAACCGCCCAGGACAACAGGCCAGAACCTATGAGCATGTGGACCTGGCTGAAGATGACTATTCCCAATAAACCGAATAGCAGGATCAGCCACCATTTGGACAAATCACGCTTGGTAGTAAATCCGATTATGCTCATGGCCGCAAACACGGCCGCAGTCAGCCCGAACGGAAGCACAATCGTTTCGGCTATGCTTGTAGCGAAAATGTAAGAAATCACGACGCCAAGGCAGGAAACTACGACACCTACGACCGCAGTGAAGCCCAGATATAATGCTGCCGTGATCGGGGATGGCAAGCGGTAGCGGCCGAAATGCAAGAGAATCAGCAAACCCAATGCGATGGCCACCAAATACCCCAGCAGACCGACGTTTTGCCAAACGCCCAGCTGATGCGCAAGCCACGCCGCGCCGGCGGTGACTGCCAATCCCAAAGCAATCCACAAATACACCCTCGTGATTGCGGACGTGTAGATGCCGTTAGCGACCGCTTCAGCATCATAAGGAGGGTTGATAGAACGTGCTTGGAACCCCATCTTCAAACTCTGCATCAATTGGAGCGCTGTCTTGGAATTCAAGCCCGGCCATCAAGGGCTACACTGGCCCGGTTGCACAGTTTCAAGCGTGTCTGGAACCCGCCGCTTGTCCTTGGTCATTTTCCGGCACCCTGCATTTTAGCCGGCGCTCCGGATTGGGTCATATCTCGCTGGCATCCACCTATCTACCACACCAGCTCGATTCGCAGCGATTATTCCAGGTGGTCCAAGGCGTCGCCACAAACGTCGTTTAACTGCGATCGGTTCAAGAATTGTCGTATGACAAATTTCTCCGCCTGGCCGAGGTCCCCGGTAGGATTATTCAGAAAATCCAAAACCGGCTCCGGAGCGCCTGCCGCTTCCGCAGCGTCAACGCAATCCTTCGGGGCCGCAGGATTACTACAGGCCCCTATCACCAGGATCAGGACAACCGCTATGACCGCCCACCTAGCCGGACGCCACAGTATTCCACGATGGGGGGTGATTGGATTCAAGTCGATTGCCAATGTTGCTCCAGTCCAGTGGACGACCACCGCGTGTGATCACGGCGCGGCATCAGACCACCAATGCGAACCTGATTGTGAAGGTTCTTGATTTTGTCCAGCTTGGTGGGCCTAACCGTACCGTATTGCGAACTTTCCGCTGGGAGGTGATCCTGTAGAGAGGATAGACCGTATCAGGGCTGATGACAAGGCGGGCACGGCCGTTTATCGCCGTGCCCGTCTTCATGCCCTTGTCCAATCTTTCCGGCCGGCCGGGGCTTCGGGGCAACCAGCGCGCGGGAATTGGTCCCGGGCCACAACGACCTTTGCGGATGGCGATTGCAATTTCCTCTTTGCCGAGCAACCGAAACGTCGCCATTGCTCCAGTTGCTGGTCGCCGGCCTGTGCAGGCAAGGCGAATGCACTCGGGTAGAGGCTGGCAAAGGTTGAGCGCAACCTCAGTGTTGACAGCATCCGTGCCGGCGGTGTAAAATCTTGGCTGAGATACACAGTATCAATAACGTATCACGAAACGCAGCCTTTGCGTTGCCAGCCTGGAATTCGTCAAGATGTGCTGACACTGGGGTGTAACCTATCGCCACTTTATCGAATGTCTTGGTACTGGCTACCGCCAACCGGGCGCTAACGATAACTGAGCAGTCTCCGCACACGCCGTGCAATTGAGATGAACCTGAACGGAGTAATAGCTACTTTAGCCAGAGGTCAGGACCGGGGTTTGCCGGTCCCTGAAGCATCTGCCGTATTGGGCTTGAATTTGGCCCATACCTACCCCTCTAAGCCCCCCCCCCGACCTTTCCGAGGGCAGACCCGCTTGTAGGCAGTCCAGCCCTTCAAATCAGAGCGTCCTATGCTACAGCGGTCATGTCCAGACAGTGTTGACTGTCGCGGGCATGGCCGCTTTTCGCGTGCGCCGGTATTGCCGCCGGCCGCAGCACTTGCCTGATGCCGCAGGACTCCTTTTATACCCTGCCGTCCGGCACGGAGACGAGCTAGTGTAAGCAAACCCACACCCGCCTATGGCACGAAACTTCGAGAGGCCAACCCCACCGAAATTTCGAGAACGGAGAACAAAGGAACCCAATGCACACACTGAACTTGAGAACCGGCCAACTGAAAATCTATGGCGGCATCCTGGCTATCGTCGCCTTGGTCGTGGCCGCTTTGGTGCAGACCTTGACGAGCGGTGCCCAAGCGCAAAGCCCGCCCAACCCCTACGGCGACCCACGCCCGTGCGGTCTCGGGCCTGACACCAGGGAATTCGAAATGCCCGAGCCCCACGAGAAGACCTCGGGCCACTACGCCCTCTTCGACGCTTACTGGGAGAAGACGGAACCAGACCAAGCGGAAACCCCAGGCTTGGGGGATGAACAAGCGAACACCGGCTTGCTGCACACCAACGAGTGTCCGCCGCTGGTGACGAATACGACCGAGACGCAGGGCCTCGACACCGTGGCGGTCACCAAACTGACCGAATCTCGCGTTGACATCGATGAGCTGATAGTCCATGTGGAGGACTCGCGTCAGGTGACTGTGGTGCAGGGCGACCCGGACGATCTCAGCACCCACCATTTGCGTTTGGACCAGTACGAAGAGGTTGGCGACTACGTAGATGCTGGCGATCGGGTCTGGTGGCTGCGGCTGGACGACCCGGACCTCGGCGGGGACCAGAAATCCGACCTCGCCCTCGGTTTCTCGACGAAGCGCTTCGACGAGAAGTACTGGACGGGAGTCCACTACGAGTTCAGGCTTGAGCGCAACCCCGGCATTGACCCGGGCGAGCATCCTCACCTCCTCGCTTATCGAGCACGCCAGACGAGTCTGCCCGGAGCGAAGTTGGTCTGGAACAGCGCTAAGGTCGGCGTCACACCCGTGGTGATAGCGCCCGGCGTACTCATCGACGACCTACAGTGGGTCTTCACCAAGGCCGGAACCTACGAAATATATGTCCAGCCTGTGGGGTACGTGCGGCAACATAATCCTCACAAACGTGATGAAGAGGGTTACGATGTGAACTGGAAGGCGATAAGCGCAAACGCCACCGAACCCGGCGAGGTGAAGAAGTACGTCATCCACGTGGGGCCTCTTGCCGAGGTGGAGCCGCCCCAGTTCGGCGTTATCCGTAGCGTGCCGGAAAACTCCGCCGCCGGGACCAACGTCGGCGACCCGGTCCTGGCCTTCTCGGAAGCGAGTGACCTGGAGTACAGCCTCTCCGGCGACGGCCACGAGAACTTCGCCGTAGCATCCACTACCGAAGCCGATCCCTACTCCGTCCAGATCAAGGTGGCCGAGGGCTCCAGCTTGGACTACGAGACCGAGGCCACCTACGACCTCACCTTAGGGGTGACAAACAAGATCGACCACGAGAGCAATCCCGACTCCACCATAGACGACACCCTGTTGGTCAGGATTGCCCTGGAAGACGTGCCCACCAGCGCAGTTATCCAGGCGGACAAGCTCAACCCGGTGGTAGGCGAGACAGTGACCCTCACCGCTACGGTGACGGACTTCGGCGAAGGGTATGAGGTGATCTATCACTTCGTCGACTCTGAAAGTATTTCCGCAGGGTCGGCAAGCCACACCATCCAGCGCACCATACCAACGACGGAGACGGTGGAATTTTATGCTACTTACGTGATTCCGGACGGTACGGAAAACGCGCCTATCCATCGGCTTGATGCAGCACCCGTCACCGTTACTTGGCGCAGCCAGTAGCATCGGATGATGGTTGCTGTGGGCCTCAAGCTGGTTTCGCTGTGTCTATTGGCAGCGCTGGTCGTCATCGCGACCGGCGCTGCTAAGCCCGCGTTTGCTTCGCCCCCGCCGGCGAGCGACGTCAGCCTGGATAGCCTGCCGATACCACGTCTAAGTGGCAATGCCTGGTGGACGGTCATTGTGCGCAACGATCCAGTCCCCGGTCACCCGACTGCGCCAGCGTATGACGTGGTCGTTCGCATTACCGCCACGGCCAATGGTCAGGAGTATCAGCAACACTCAGCTACAGACGAACCCTCACTCGGGCGCTGGGAAGGCGACTCTGGGGAGTGGACCATTCCTGTGATACAAGTGGGTGAGAGCGCTGAATTGATCATTAGACCCGAAGCATTTTTTCCCAGATTCGACCAGGATACTCCAGTTCGACTGCACGCTGTATTGGTTGAACCTCGTTATCCCACCAGATTGGCAGGCGAGCAACGGAGTATTGAAACCGAGGGTTGGTATGTGAGACTAGCAAGTGGTCAGTTTCGTTGGCCAGGTGTAGATGCATCCGTGGGTGTTTACAGCACTAACCTTATTCCAGCGTTGGGTACGCAGACTACGTTTAATGTCCACTCAGTTAATGAATTTTATGAATACGGAGACAGACTCTTAGTAAGTACAAGATTCAAGAGCCTTAAACAATGGGATGTGCAGATCAAGATAGATCTTTCGCAGGGTTTGTCCTTCCCTGCCGGATTGACTCCGCCAGTCGGCACGTCCTTTGACGTTGAAAGCAATATCTGGAGTGTGGGGATCCTCAGTGGATTGAGCGGCCCTGCATCCATCAAAGCTTGGTCGATTCCGGTCAATGTCACCGGGGTTGACATCCCCTTGGAGCATCGCTGCCTGACGGCGACGGTGGTGGGCGCCACACCCGCCTTTGAGTTGGACCAGCAGGTGCGGTTAAACGACGTCGTCACGTTCTGCCTTGGCAAACGGGTGGTAAGCAAAGGCGCGATCACTCTGTTCGACTTCTTTCCCTGCGTCGGCGTCACGTCTAGGCCCTGCACCGGCACGGACACGCTGGAACTGATTGCGACGCTGCAATCACCGACGAGATTTTTGCAGCCCGAAGACCTCGTTCTCCCCGTCGGTCCTGATGATAGGATAACTCGCGGCGGCGTGACAGTCTGGTCAACAAGAGGACAATTAGCACTGAAAAATTCCCAAACTCGCCTTCCCAGTAGCGTGTGGAGCGCTCCATTCGAAGACCTGACCGTGACCGGATCCGATGGCCTGAACCCGCCGGGCTCACTTACCATGAACTTACTCAACAGGGAGGGGCAGACCTTACTTAGCGTAGTGACGAACGACACTATCACGGAAACCGCAGACCTCATCACCACTGGCTACGAATACCCGGTTGAACTGGTCTTCGAGACTATGGGCACCTACGTTTTGACCATGGACATCAGGGGCACGCACGACACCGCCGGCCAACTCACCGACACCGGCGTCTACACTTTCCACGTAGGTCCGGTAGCAGAGCTGGCGGTGATGGATGGCGGCGAGGCGAGTCCTCTAGCGGCGGCGGATCAGACGGCCTACACCATCCACGCGGCCAACAACGGGCCGGACGCGGCCTCGGCCGCGCTGGTAACCCTCACGGGCGTGCCCGAAGGTTCGAACTCCATGCTTACCGATGGAACGTACCGGGAAACGTCCTGCGCCGGCGGCCTCTGCGAGGCGGAATGGGTACTGGGCAAGCAGCCGATCTCTGATCCCCGGCCCGCCCGGGGGCAGACCGAGTATCCCACGCTGACCCTCCTCGCCCCGGCCGGCATTGACGCGCCGGACATCACGGCCACCATCGCCAACACCGAGGACTACACGGTGGTCATCGACGGCGTGACCCACAGCACGCACTACTACGACTACATCGAGGAGAACAACGCGGCAACGATCATGGCGCAGCCGGGAGCCGGCGGTGTTCCGCCGGGCACGCCGGAGAGCCTGCGGGTGCAGTACTACCCGTCGCCGCCCACGGCCTTGGTGTGGTGGGACCCGGTGGAGACGCTGAACGGCTGGCCGGTGAGCCACTACGA
>VXOG01000008.1 GCA_009840165.1 Chloroflexota bacterium | reverse complement strand
CCAGACCGGCAAGAATAGTCAACACGAGCGGCATTCCTTATTGTCGTCTATCAACGGGCGTCGCGGAATCGGCAGGGCGCTGCTGGGCAGCGTGGCGGACCGGATAGTGCGTCATTCGCAGGCGCCGACCCTGCTGGTGCGGGCGCCGGCGCCACTCCGGGCCGAAGCGGAAGAGCGTCGGGAAAAGGAACTGGCGTTGGTGTAAGCGCGGTGTTGGTCGCGCCGAGCGCGTAGGGGCGGGTTTCAAACCCGCCCCTATTATCTGCTGGATTCCGGATGTTGCCGGAATGACGATTGGGAGGTTGATGCCTACCACTTCTGGATGACGGGGAGGACTTCCTTGCCGAAGAGTCCGATGTTCTTCATGGTGGCCTTGTGGTCCATGCGGGATTCCTGGCCGTAGAAGACCAGGTGCTCCATGCCCAGGCGCTGGTGGAGGTACTCCAGCTTTTCCAGCACAGTGTCCGGGGTGCCGCAGACGATGTGGTAGTTGTCCTTGAGTTCTTCGAAGGTTTGCAGGTTCAGGGGCTTGAGGCCGGAACGCCGGGCCGCGATGGCGGCGCCGGCCGCGGAACGGTAGCCCACGGGCGCCATGTACTCGCGCGGCCCGCGGACGGTAGGCCCCATGCGCCAGATGAAGTGCCTGGCCTGCTCGTCCGCTTCTTCCTGAGTGTCGCCGACGTAGCAGCAGAGCAGGTAGCCGAAGTTGTCGGGCACGGCCTCACGTCCGGCGGCGTTGGCGGCCTGGGTGTACATGCCGAACAACTCCTCGGTTACGTCCAGGTCGGTGAGGAAGGCGACGTAGGTGTACCCGTGCTGACCGGACCACTCGGCGGTCTCGGGCGATGACGTGCCAGGCACCCAGATGGGCGGGTGCGGCTGCTGAATCGGCACCATCCACGGATTGACGACCCGGAAGTTGTAATGCTTGCCCTCCCAGCGGAAGGGCCCCGGAGTGGTCCAGGTCTTCATAATCAGGTCGTGGCATTCCTCGAACCGTTCCCGATTGGCCACAGGGTTGTTGTTGGTGGAGACGGTTTCCACGCCGGTGCCCCGGACGAATCCTGAGATGAGGCGGCCGCCGGATATAACGTCGATCATCGCCAGCTCTTCGGCCAGGCGGACCGGGTTGTCGTGAATAGGCAGTATGTTGCCCAGCAGCAGGATCTTGGCCTGGTGAGTGATGCGCGCCAGGACGGCGGCGGACAGGTTGGTAGCCGCGTTCATGCAGGACGGCGTGTTGTGATGCTCGTTGAGCATGATGCCGTCGAAGCCCAGCTCGTCAGCGTACACGCACTCGTCGAAGTAGCGCTTGAAGAGGCCGTTGGCGGTATTGGGATTGAACCAGGTGTTGGGGAAAGTAAGCCGCAGGGACGGGTACTTGTCGCCCTCTTCGTCGGGGTATTCGTGGTAAGGAAACTCGGAGAAGTAGTAGCTCTTCACAGCGTGACGGCCTCCGGACGGGGTATGGTGGGACGGCGGCTATGATAGCACAGGGCCGTTGCCGACAAGGCGGCGGGACCTCTCTGCTAAAATGAAAGTGGAGGATTAAAGGTTGCCCATGACTATTGCAGATACTTCCACGCGGATAGCTGAAATCTCCGCCCAGATGGACGCGAAACAAATCCGGATGCAGGAAGACTTGACCTGGATAATAGGCCGCAGGGTTTACGACATTGTGTGCAATGAGGCGGACCTGATTGCTCGCGAGATGGGCTTTGTGTGGGAGAAATCTCTGGTACGGGCCGACTTGCGTCGGCTGACCGAGCAGCATGATGTTTCTGACCTTACCCGCAACGACTTGAGAAGTTTCCATCGCGCCGACCTGGTGATGCAGGTTGCCGACGGCGAAGGCAACCCGCATTACATTGCCGTAGAAGCGTCCTTCACCGTGAACGGACGGGATTCACAACGCGCCCTGCGCAACGCCGAATTGATTACCCGGTTCACTGGCCTGCCAGCAGTAGCAGCCGTCGCCGGCGTGCGGTACGACCGGAATCTGAAAGAGTCCGTGGAATCGGAGCAGCTGTACTGGTACGAGATACCGTCGGACGACTTGGAGGCGGAATAAATGTGCTGTACCAAGCAGCCGGCTGTCTTATACAGTGCCAGAATGTTGTTATACGGTGATCTTTGTGCCGATTTTCGCAATGGTCTTTGACCCAATGCCGGGAACAGCGGTTAAATCTTCTCTGCTTTCGAACGGGCCTTTTTCCTTGCGGTAGTCAACTATCCTCTGGGCAAGGTTTGGGCCAATGCCCGGCAATTTGGCTTTCGCTAGTCCGGAGGCTGTCGCATTGTTGATGTTTATAACCGAGCAATCAGCGATAGGTAGCGTGTAATTTCCGCCTGTTTCCGCAATTTGAGCCGATGGTGGCGACGCTACTTCCATTTCAGCCGGCTCATCGGAAACCCTATCATGGCCGTTATCATCCATCATCAACTCGGCCTGCCCCTCACTCGGACAGCCGTTTCGGCAACCTATAGCTTTGATGGGATCCTCGTAAAGTAAGAACCCATCAATGGGCAAAGGAGCCACATACAGTAGATTTTCCTTAGGCTCGTCTTTCACTCGCTCTCTGAGTTCCATAAGCAAACGGCCCAAAGCATTGGTGCCGACCAGCGTTTCCCCGTCAACTGGCTTGGCTCCCCAAAAATCATCGCGGCGGGAATGCTCGACGATGGGCATATCCCCGGTCTCCAGCAGCAATTCGCTGAATTTATCCCAATTCTGCGCCAGCTTCACCTGCAAGCACCAGCGCATAATTTTAATCCGAACTGCGTCCCAATCTGTCCGTGAATTGGAGCGGTGTGGTTTGCCCTTCATTTTCGCGGTCATCGGGCTTCTCTGAGTGATGATCTCGTACTGTATCCCCGGAATGTGTGGGAATCGGCAGGCTTGGTACAGCGCTTCCGACGTACGGATTTTCACGCCGTTCACTTCCAGCGGGAAACCGCCGGCCATGTTGGACAGACCGCCGTACTTTTCTCGTGTTTTGAGAAATACGGCGGATTCCGCACGATGATAGGTACGAGTCTGGCAGATGCGGGTCGCAGTGGTCATCTCGGTTGTCCTACGGGTTGTACGTCTTACGTGGGAACAACGGATACCATCTGCCGAATGGGTGGCTGGGTCCGAAAGACGGGTCTCCGTACCACAAGGCAAGCGGACAGTTGTTGGGACAGTTGCGGTAAGTTACGAACAGGGATCCGAAACCGGGATTGAAGCTATAAAAGCCGAGAGGTTTTAGGATTGGGTTAGGGTTATGGACAAAGCTCCGTATTCGGAAGCCAACGTTCAGAAATTCGCGCTCGAGTAGCTGACGGCCTTGCTCGCTGGCGAAAGGGTATATTGCTTCTGTTACAGGCTGTCGAGGCGAGAAACTGTAATCGTTATAAACCTCCGCAGTTGGCCAGAGTACGGCGGATCCATTCCGAAAGTACTTTCGATTTTCGAAACCGTAGAATCTCCACTCCAGAACTGCAAGTCAATTTCTTTACCGAGTTGGTCTGCGATTTGTGCAACCCGCGTTTGGCACCAGCGCTCGCCGCCCGGGTGGCTGGCGAAGACGCAAACGTACACGGTAGTTTTTGCAGGTGCTTGTGGCATCCAATCGGTCAAGTCGCGGATTATACGATTTCCAGTAAAAAGAGCGTCGTCAAGGTAGATAAGGGTATGACTATCGGGTGCGGCTTGGTCAATATCCAAGCCACACTCGAAGTGCAACACTCCACCAAACAGACTCCTAATGACGGACTGACTTTCACCATTCTGCTGAATATTTAGAATCTGAGCGCGTCGCCAGAAAGAGCATACAGATTGAGCGGAGCGATTAGGAGGGCGGTGCACCAAAGTCCGTAGCAGGCTGACAACTTTGTCCTTTGAGCAGTACGTCCGTTTGAACACGTGGTCCAATTCGCGTAGCATCGGAACCTGAACATCGTCTCCGAATTGCTTGATCCAACGATCTACATGTTCGGGCGTGGGCTCGGCGATTTCACCAGCCCGGTAATCCTTGATGGTGCTGGCTATGGAGGCCAGCAGGTTTTCCCGCTCTGCCATCGGGTAGTGCCTGTTGAAATTGCCACCACGATAGCACGTCATCGCCTCAATCGCAACGTTTGTTCAATTTTTGTATTATTTTGAGGAACTTGCCGGGTTAATTGGGCAGCCCGCGCACATCGCCCCCCGGCTGCCAGGGATACACTCGTGGCCGTCGTATGTTCCCCCGGCGTTGTACGCAGCCGGCGTCCCCATGATGCCGGACAGTTCTTCCGACTTGGGCGGCGGCAACACCACCCCGGCGGCTTCCGCGGCGCGGCGGTCGCTTGCCTCGTTGAAGAGGTCCATGCGCAACTGCTTGCCCGAGGGCGGACGCTGGCCGGGAAAGACTACGTAGGGCCAGGCGCGCTTGCGGACCACGCCCATGCTCTGCAAATCCCGCCAGTTGTCGATACTGTGCCGACGGCGGTTTTCCAGGATGCGGCCGGCGGATACCGGCCCGATGCCGGGGATGCGAAGTAGCTGGTCGCGACTGGCTGCGTTCAGGTCTATGGGAAAGGCGTCCAGGTTCTCCATGGCGATGACCGTCTTGGGGTCCTGCTCCAAGGAGAGGAAGCCGCCGTGGTCGAAGGCGAGATCTATCTCATCGGAGGCGAAGTCATAGACCCTACGGAGCCAGTCCATCTGGTAGAGACGATGCTCGCGGCCGGCGTGTACCGGCGGCTTTTCCTCCATGGGAGTGTGCCGGGCCGGACGGAAGGGCGGGTAATAGACGCGCTTGAGGTTCCAGTCGGTGTACATCTGGTCAACGCGATGGTAGATCTGGCGGTCAGACTCATCGGCGGCCCCCACGACGAACTGCGTTGCCTGCCCCACCGCGCCGCCGCTGGTTTCGCGGGTCAGGTCGTTGATCCAGACCATGGGGTCCAGGATGTCTTTCTGCAAGTCCTTGTGGGGGCTGATGCGACGCATCATGTCGTGATCGGGAGTTTCGATGTTGACGGACAGGCGGCTGCCGAGCCGGTGGGCGCGTTCGACGAGTTCACGGGATGCGCCGGGCATGACCTTGAGATGGATGTATCCCTTGAACCCGTGCTTTTTGCGAATGATCTCGACGGTTTCCACCATGCGCTGGGTGGTCTTGGTGCCGTCGCCGGCGATGCCGGAACTCAGGAACAGGCCATCTACGGCGAGGCGCTGGTGTAGCTCGGCGAAGGTGTCGGCCAGTTCCTCGCGCTTGAAGGCGTAGCGCTTGCGGGGAACGTAGATGCTGTTGGGGCAATAGGCGCAGTCCATCTTGCAGAAGTCGGTGAACATAACGCGCATGAGGTTGATTTTCTTGCCGTTGGGCAGGCTGGACTTGTAGATGCCGGGGGCCGGGTTCTTGCGCGGGTCGGAGTAGGCGACACGGTTTCTGCCGCTCCCAATGGAGCCGGCTGTGAATTTGCCGCTGAGGGAATGGCCGCCGCGGTCGGCTTTGCCGGCGGTGAGAATGTCGTCGGAGGCGGCCATGCCGCCGAGGATTTGCAGCTTGTCGTAGCGGTCGGGGGTACTTTTTATGAGCATGGTTCGTTCGCTCCGAACCGGCGGCGTAGGATTGGGAACCGCCGGCATTAGCGAACTCATGTTCACTCATTGTCCTGTCTTGGGTCAACGGGCAGGTGTCACCAAAAGAAGAAAAGTCAGAATCAGGATTTGCCGGATTTTGGAGATTTTTCAGGATTAGGTCAGCTGATGAGCCTGTGGGCAATATCCTGAAAATCCTTTAATCCTGCGAATCACGATTCTGACAAGCGCCGGGATGTTGCTGGAGGAGCGCAGGCTAAACGAGGGAAGTCAGGCGATGCCGAGCGTCGGGGGTCATTTCGTAGCGGCGGGGCTTTTCGCTGGCCAGGACGACGCCGTGTTGTTCCATCACGGGCCACAGTTGCCGGGCGAACCACGTGCCGAACTGCGCGGCGGTGTAGGACGCGGCCGGATGTTGGGGCTGGAGTTGTTTCAGGGCATCCTGCGCGTCGGACGCCTTGAACAGGTCGTCAGTGATGCCAGTGGCAACGGCGGAGGCCAGCTGCGACGGCGTGAGTTGATCGCCAACTTTGACGGGTCGGGCTGGCTGGGCTGGAGTCGATTCAGCGTTCGCTTTGCTCTGGCTCGTCGGTTGGGGTTGCGGTTTGGCGATAGAGTCCTTGGCGGCCTGAGTGATTTCGTAGGTGCGCGGCGAGCTTTTTCGAGTCATCAGCACACCACGTTTTTGCAGTATGGGCCAGACTGCTTTGAGCAGGAACGTTCCGAATTGGGCCGGGCCGGTGGCAGCCGGATGTCTGGGCCATAGCTCCTGGAAAACGTCGTGGGCGTCGGTGACTTTGAACTTGCCGACGTTCAGCCGGCTTATCAACTCTTCGGCAATGGTTTCGTTGCCGGGGTTGTCGCCGCTGGCGGTCGGAAGGGCCGGCCGTGCGGCTTCCGGCAAGGGTTTGGGCGCCGGTTTGTCAACTGCCGCAACCGGCGCAGCGGGGCTGGCGGACAAGTCCCAGCGCATGGCGTCGGGAATGAACCGCTCCATTTCCGGCGATAGGGCTCCGGCGTCGGGAGATGTAATCCAAAGGAACGGGGTATGTTCCAAGCCGGCAGAGCGGGCCATTTCCTTGATCTTGACGAACAGCGCGCCAAAGTCGCTGTCGTTGCTGACCACGGCGGTGGCGGCGGCCTGGCCGGTGCCCAGATCGGCCACGGCGTCGGCGGTGATGGCGAGGTCGGCGGAATTTTTGGCCCGGTTGTTGCTGAAGTGTTGGATTCCACGAACGCGCACTCTCAAATCGGGGTACGACGATTCGGCCCACATTTCCCATACCGCGATTTTGTCGGCCCGCACGTAGAGAGATACACTGCCCAGTGGGAGCGGCCCCGGCCAGTCCGCGATGATCTGCGAGACGATATTCTGAGCGTGGTCGGAATCCCGCAGGTTCTCGGTGTCAACATAGATCGCCGCGCCGGGAGATGGCGCGGCGGGTGGGTTCGGGTTGGGGAGCGCGGTGGTCATTGTTATTGTTTGATACTGACAGTCGATAATATTGCTTGTTCAGTGTTAGCTACGGGAACGAATATACACGATGTTGCCTTTTTCGATAACTTGCTGCCATCCATATTGGGCCAAACCAGGATAAATTTTCTCCCGCCATACCTTATCGAATTGACTATGGGAGTAAGTTATTACCGGGTGGTTAGGCCAATTCTCCTTAAGGATGGCGATGGTATCGTCGAGCGGTATGATCTCATGTACGTACTTCGCATTCAGCGCAGCAGCGATATCTGTTCAACTGGCGATAGATTCCGGATCTGAGGGAACCGTCGGGATTTCTGATGTAGCCGTTTCTGGTATCTCATACACCCACGAGCTCGTAGGTGTAGGTTTGCTCTTACGGCCTCCGTATTCGGCGATAAGCGGCCACAGGACGTCCCCCAAGTACATCCCGAACTGTGGGCCATCGCAATTGACCTCAGGGAGTGAAGGAAAGAATCGTTTGGCAATATCGTGCGCGACAGATGATTTGAATTCGCCTTTCCCAGCAAGTTCTCGTACTATCGAAATAGCTAGTTGGCCTTTCGATGCGCTGGCACCGACATCGTCTGGGACACCGGCATGATCATCGCTGGTTCTATTGCCAAGTTCTTGATGCTGGTTTGCGACTTGGTGCGCGACGCTACTACTCGCTGATTCCTCGGACAAATCCCAGATGAATTGAGGTAGTAGGAATCGCTTGATTTCGGGGGACAAGTTGTTGCCGTTGGGGGCAACAACCCACAACAGTGGTATTTTGCTCACCGGATGGCCGCCGCGGTCAGTCACTATTTCATACAGCTTGTCAAACAATGCGTAGAAATCGCTGTCGTTGCTGAGTACGGCGACGAAATCTGCTCTCTGTGATAGTAGCAAGTCGTCCATAACATCTAGGACGATAGCCAGATCAGCAGAGTTTTTGGAGCCATTACGGGTAAAGTGTTGTACACCGCGCACACGCAACCGCTCCCGGCTTTGTGTAAGGATCGGGTCCCGCCATGACTTCATATCACTACTGGATAACCCTCGCTGCTGCACTGGCGGTAGGGCACTTGCCCAAGTTCGCCACTGGCTGGTTTTATCAGCTGGAACGTATAGCGCAAGCAGGCCAATTGGTGGATAAGCGGTCGGCCAGTCAGAGACGATAAGGCTGATAAGATCCTGCGCGAAATTCACATCGTCCTCACCAGCCGGTGGGGTAAGGTTTTCGGTGTCAACGTAGATAGCAGACACTCCTGCGGCGGTCCGCTCTGGAATATCGCCCGAGTGCTCAATCATTGCGCTCTCGCTGTAGTCGTCAGTATGGTGTGCTGTTAGATTTTTTCTGAACCCGGCTATCCGTGGCAGAGGATTGCCATGCTCAGGCGCTAGCCAAAACAGAGATTGACGGCCAAGCAGCCCTGAACTTGGTCTCGGCTGAGGCTTACGGCGCGCTTTGCGCTGCCGGCGATTCCAATGGCCTTGGCCTCTATGGCGGCGCCGGCGAACTGATGGGTTTCGGCGTTTTCGGAAATTGTCCATTTCCCTGATTACAGACTGAACACTCCGGGGATAAGCCGCTTTTGGTCAGGGTCAGCGGCGAAGGCGAAGTCGATGAGGGTCATACTTCCAATAACAGTTTCGTTGGGATCGTCTCCGAAGATGATGTAGGTGTGCGAAGTTTTGCTCTGCAACTCCAATTTTGCCCAGCCTAATCCGAGTTGACGCACTAAACCGTCCTCTCTTTGAAACCGCACGTAATCTCTCCGTGTGATGCCCAACTCGTCAAGAATTTGGGCAGGGACGATGGAGTACAACTTTTGGGCGTTCACTATGCCGGTTAATGTGCGTGACTGCACTTCGTCCTGACCCCAAATAGTGAACTGCATATCGAAAGTTGGTGCGGTATCCCCGCTGATGACCTGGCCAGCATAAACGAGATTCCCGTTCCGGTCGGTTACTGCGGCGCGCCGGGCTGACGCTGCGGCGTAGGCTTCATGCACTGCGCCTACCAATCCGGCGTCAGCCTTTACGTAACCATCAACCAGTTCGCGCAAAGTACCGGCGTCCAGTTCCGCCAGCATATCGGCCACCGACTTTTCCGGCTTCCCGACTGGAAAGTCAGACTCGTTGCGGAGGGATGAGGTATTCATAGCGTAACTACCTGGTTCCCGCCGCCCAGCCTCCCTACACAAACTCCGGCTGCTCAAAACTGCCGCCGACCACGGGGTTGGCGTCCAGGCCGAGCCACTGCTCCACCAGGGTGCCGTACACGCCGCGGAAGTCGGTGTTGAACGCGAGGTCGCCCTCGACGAGATCGCCCTCGGCCAGCGATGGGTAGGCGCCGTACATGCCGCCGCGTACCGGGTCGCCGATGGCGAAGGCCACGCCGCCGCTGCCGTGGTCGGTGCCGCTGCCGTTGTCCTTGACGCGCCGGCCGAACTCGGTGAAAGCGAACATTACCACGTTGTCGGCGGCATCGTGCTCGCGCAGGTCGGCATAGAAGTCGCTGACGGCGCGGCTCAGGTCGCCCAGCAGCTTGGGATGCACGTCGGCCTCGCTGGCGTGGGTGTCATAGCCGCCCTGCTGGGTGTAGAAGACGCGAGTGCCCAGGTTGGCGGTTAGGACCTTGGCGATGCCTTGCAGGTTCTTGGCAATGCTGGTGTCGGCGTATTCCACGCTGGACGTGTACATGTCGGGGGCGGCTTTGAGGATGTCGGCGCCCTTGAGGGCATCGAGTCCCGTCTGGCCCAGGTAGTCCATCGTCACGCCCAGGCCGACGGTGGGGGAATACATGCGAGCGAAGATGTCGAGAGCCTGCCCGCGCTCCGGCTCGCCCTGGATGCCCGTCAGCACGCCGTAGGTCTCCAGGATGGCGACAGAAGCGACAGGCACGCCGGAAAGGGCCATGGCCCGCGGCAGGCCGCGTCCGAAGTTGACGCCGGTGAGCACGTTTTCGGCGTGGGGGTCGATGTCGCGGATGACGCGGCCCAGCCAGCCTTCGGTGCCCACCTTTTCCGGCTCGCAGGTGTGCCAGATGTCCATGCTGCGGAAGTGGGAGCGGTTGGGCGTGGGGTAGCCGATGCCGTTGATGACGGCGACCTTGCCGGCGTCGTACAACTGCTTGAATTCGGGCAGCGCCGGGTTGAAGCCGTAGGTGTCGTTGATGGGCAGGACCTGATCGGCGGGAATGCCGACGGTGGGCCGGCTATCGTGATATCGCCCGTCATTGTAGGGGATGACAGTGTTGAGGTAGTCGTTGCCGCCGGTAAGCTGGATGACGACGAGTATGGGGTCTTTGGTGGTGGTAGTCATGGCGTCAATACTCCGTGGAGTGGTGATGGCCGTAGTTTAGCACAATGCGCTCATCGCCCGGTAAATCCCGGGCTTGAGCCACGCCGATGGTACAATGCCGTTGGCTGGGTCATCGCTTGAATCTTTGGAGAACGTCATGACAACTACGCACAGCAGGGCGCTACGCCAATTCAACGCCTCCGAGTGGGAGGCGATGGTCGCTTGCGGGATTGTGCCGGAGCGGGCGAAGGCCAGTGGGTATATGCGCCTGCGTTTCACGGTGGATGAGTACCTGGCTTTGGGCGCTGCCGGCATACTGGCGAAAGAGGAACGAGTTGAACTGCTGGACGGAGAGATAATCCAAATGGCGCCCATTGGCAACCGACACCGGAACAGCGTGAACTGGCTGGCAGACTTGATGGGCGAGGCTTTCGGGGGCCGGGCCATGGTGCAAGTGCAAGGTTCTATCCAGCTGGATGACGCCAGCGCCCCGCAGCCGGACATCGCGGTCATCCGACGAGGTTCCATCAACGAGATCGGGCCGGTACTGCCGTCCGACGTGTATTTGCTGGTTGAGGTTGCCGACAGCTCCCTGGAGTTTGACTTGGGCGAGAAGTTGGCCCGCTACGCCGCTGCCGGCATCCCCGAAGTGTGGGTTGCCAACCTCCGCGCTGGTGAATTGGTGGTCAACACCGAGCCGGCAGGAACGACCTACGCCAACGTCCGCATAGTTCCGCTGGACGGCGTGGTGAGTCCGCAAGCATTCCCCGACGTAGCGCTGGCGGTAGCCGACTTCATACCGGCCGTTGGCCGATGAGTTGGCGCTGGCTCATTGTCGGTCTTGCCGTTTACTATCCGTTAGTGCTATTTGGCGGCGCGGCGCTGAAAGCTGAATACAACCACGTTAGCCAGTACATCAGCGAGCTCAATGCTACGGGTTCAGAATGGAGTTGGCAGATAGGCTACCTTGGGTTTCTCCCCTTGGGTTTGCTCGGCCTGGTGTAGCCGATGGCGACCCGCCCGGCGTAGTAGATGCGAGCGATATAGCCCGACTTTGCGAGTAGCCCGCTACGTCAGATCCGAACCTTGGTGGTGCGTTCCAGCACCTCATTGACCGGATCCACCTTGAACATCAAAATCTGTAGCGTCGTCGCGCCGATAACGCTGGCATCTTCTCCCTCCGGCCCAAAAAGCGCCGGACAAACGCCGTCCTCTCCCCCAATTTCTATCAACGCCGGCCCTCGCCAATAGGAGACCTCGCTCCCGTCGGCCAGAATGCCGTCAACCTGTGAGCGGCGTGATATTCTCAACCCGTCCAGCAGCGATGCCGGAAACATGGAGTGAGAGGCGCCGGTATTCACCAGCGCCTCTAGTTCCAGCATATCGCCGCCGTCCGGGTTGCCCACGCGAACGGGGGTTGAAAAAGTGCCCATGCGCCTCTCTCTACTCTGATGGTCCCCGCTTACTTGAAGTGTGGTATCACGTCTTCCGACAGGCACTTCAGGGTGTCCATCACCACCTCGCGCGGCACGGATGATGTCCAGTTGCACTCGAACATGATCTCGTCGGTGGTGAACTGTTCCCGGAACAGGTGAATCTTCTCGACCACCTCTGCCGGCGTGCCGAAGAGGTTGACCTCCTGGGTCGCTTCGGGGCCGGCGCTGCCCGCGTCGGTGCTGCCGATGGCCAGGCGGCCGGCGTAGTAGATGCGGGCGAGGTCCATGAGGTTTTCGACCCGGCGGTCGGCCTTTTCCTGGGTGTCGGCGACCAGGGTGGGCACCCGGACCACGGTGGTGGGCTCGCCCTCGTGTCCGGCGTCGATGTAAGCCTTACGGTAGTCCTGGACATCCTGCCGCAGGATGGCGGAGCCGCGCAGGTTGTGAGGTGAACTGCCGGCTCCGATGGCGATGCGATAGCCATGCTCGCCCATGGGCACGAAGCTCTCCTGGCTGTCCACCGGAAGCAGCATGGGCATCGGGTTCTGCACCGGCTTGGGGATGCTCATGTAGTCTTCATAGAAGGCGGGGTAGTTGAAGTACTTGCCCTCGAATCCGGAGAATTTGTCCTCGGTCCAAAGCTGCTTGAGGAGCTCTAGATACTCGTAGAAGTACTCCCGCCGCTCGTCGGAACCGCGAGTGCGGGCCCCCGGGCCATAAATGAACCGGCCCTCGCTGACCTGGTCCACGATGGCAACCTGTTCCGCCACCTGGAAAGGGTCCTCGGGTTGGAGATTGTCGAAAGCATACCTTTCGTGAGGCAGCGCCCGCGGCGACGGCTCCTCGCCGGGCAGCCGCAGAGTGGGGCGGTGGATGGACGTGCCAATCCTGATGTTCTTGGTGTGGTTAGCAATGATGCCCGAGAGCATGATGGACTGCGGGTCCATGCTGCCCTGCGTGGAGAAGTGGCCGCCGCCGAACCAGACGTAATCCCAGCCCGCAGCCTCGATGTGATCGATCTCCTGGAAGTTCTGCTTGTAAGCTTCGGCTTCGAGGAGCTTGCCGCCGGCATATTCAGGGTCCCAGGGGACCTTGCCGCCCTCGTAAACGGCGTTCCAGGTGGTAAATAATCCAAAGTCCATCTTGGCCATTTTCGTTCCTCCCTGGGTCCGGTTGGATGCTGCGATTCGTAGTCGCCAATGTAGCACCGGGAGGGTAAGAGCGTCAACGTTAGAGCGATGGTGACGGGAAGCGAGCACAATTGAACGGGGCACACCCTAACCCCAGTCCTCTCCCATCGCGGGAGAAGGAGCCCCTAGCGGCTTCGATTAAAGAATAAGACGTCGATCAGCGCCCTGAGGGCCTGTATGTCCACCTGGCCGGTGACCAGCCGCCAGGCCATCCATATCAGAAAGCCAACCACCAGGCCAAGCAAGGTGAAGAGTACGACGACTCCGGCCGCGGCCGCGCCCTGCCAGACCAGGATGACGCCGAAGATGAGGCCGCCTATGATACCGGAAAGAATCAAACCGGGCATCGGTTCACCTCGTCAAAACCGGTTGGTCGCGGTCGCCCTGGTAACGGGCGCGAATTGGAACGTCGATAACGGTCAGGCTGGTCAGACGTTCAACCACCTCGCGGATGCCCTGCTGAATATCCGCAGTGGTTTCGGGAACGTCCGAGCCCATGCGGAGGCCGACCACACATTGGATTACCAGGCCGGCCGGCGTAACGCGGACACGGCAACGGACGCTGCGCGCCTCGCGGTTGGCTCGGGCCGTGCGCTGCGCCAACTGTACAATGCTGTCGATTGACATGCGCACCGCGCCGTTGGACTCTGAGCTGATCAACACCATTCCCGGAGCGGCGGTACGCGATAGCATCCGGGTTTCAAGGGCCAGAACGACCAGTCCAACGACTATGAATCCAACGGCGATTCCTACGTCGCGCCACCATGCGCCACCGGCGTCTTGGGCCATGCTGGCGAGTTGCTGGCGCAGCGGGGAGACCGGTACTGCCTGCGGGGCGAGGGTATCCGTAATCACCAGCAGCATGAGCACCCCGACGGCAATGCTCGCCAGGGCGCCCAACGTGACCAGCAGGCCGTTGAAAAATCTCATGGACGGCGCTGACTAGACCACGCCGCGAGACGGGGTGCCGGACGGGAACTCGATCCCAACTACGCCGACGTTGATTTCCTTGGCCACCAGGCCGATCTGGTCGAACAGCTCCTGGGCGACGACCTCTCGAACTTCCTGGACGACGCTGGGGATGCGGTGACCGTAGATCATGACCACGTCCAGGTCGATGATGGCCTCTCTCTGGCCGGCTTCGACGCCGACGCCGGTGGCTCTGGCGGCCGCCGATGAACGCACGGTGTCGGCCACTGCCCGCAGGATGCCGCCGGTGTTGCCCAACCGGTCCACGCCGGATACGTTGCCCACAACGTGCCCGACGATGGCGGCGATGACGTTGGGCTCAACTTTGGTAGCGCCAGGCACGCCGCTGGGGTTGTCGGTACTGAACGGAAATGCGTCGGGATGAAAGATTTCCGCCGCTACGATTTCACCATCTGCCATAAATGTCCTCCTACTTTTGACCGCTGGCGAGTAGATTCGCCCCTAGTATTTTCGATAGTCTTATGTTATCACACTTCCGAATACCGGCGTTTCGGCGCGGCATCCAGCAAGGAGCGAAAGTGACGGCAGACAATAGCATTGTAGAGAATCTGTTTGCAATTCCCGGTTGGGATGTTGCCCGAGCCAGCGAGATTGAGATTACGGGCGGGATTGACCCGATTTTGCCGACGCCTTTTCGGATCGGGGAGACCGCAGCGGCCAGCCTCGCAGCAGTGGGCCTGGCCGTGTCGGACCTCTGGGAACTGCGCACCGGGCGCCGTCAGCAGATTGCGGTCAACGCAAGATGGGCGACGGCATCGTTGCGGAGCGGCCAATACCTGAAATTGGACGGTGAGCGTGTAGCGCGGGAGCGCCCCTCGGTTATGGGCGTCTATCCGGCCAAAAACGGACGCTGGAGCTACCTGCACTGCAACTTCCCCAACCACCGCGACGCGGCCCTGGGCGTGTTGGGCGTGGAAGAAGACCGCGACGCGGTCCGGCGCGCGGTAGCGCAGTGGGACGCTTTGGAGCTTGAGGAAGCCATCATTGCCGCCAAAGGCGCCGGCGGGATGGTGCGATCCATGGCGGAGTGGGCGCAGCATCCACAGTCCGCGGCCATCGCATCCCTGCCTTTGCTGGAGATTGATCGCGTTGGCGACAGCCCGCCGGAGCCGTTGCCCGAGGGTTCCAGGCCACTTTCGGGTGTACGGGTTTTGGACTTGACGCGAGTGTTGGCGGGGCCGACCTGCGCCCGCACGCTGGCAGAACACGGCGCGGACGTGATCAAAGTGACTGCCGCGCATCTGGCCAGCAGCGGGATACAGGAGTTCGACACCGGACATGGCAAGCTATCCACGCACCTCGACCTGCGCGACGCGGGAGATCTCGAGACGTTGCGGGGACTGGTTCGGGAGACGGACGTGTTTTCCCAGGGGTATCGACCCGGTACGCTGGCGCAGCGTGGACTGTCGCCGCAAGACCTGGCCCAACTGCGGCCCGGCATTGTGTGCGTATCTCTGTCCGCATTTGGCCGCGTTGGGCCGTGGGCGGAGCGCAGGGGCTTCGATACTGTGGTGCAGACGGTGAGCGGAATCACCCACCGGCAAGGGGAACTGTTCCCCGGCGCCGAACCCGGGCCGCAGTTCTACCCCGTTTCCGCGATTGATTACTTGACCGGATACTTGATGGCCTTCGGCACAATGCTCGCGCTGGCCCGTAGGGTACGCGAGGGAGGCAGTTGGTCGGTGCGGATCTCGCTGGCGCAAGTTGGCCGATGGTTGGTGAACCAGGGCCAGGTGCCGGAGGACCAGCTTCAAGACGTAGCCGCGGAGTTCACTACTGAAGAGATCGCGAGTTGGTCAACGGAAACCGACGTGCCCGCCGGGCGTTTGAGCCACCTGGCCCCGACGCTGGAATTGTCGGAAACCCGGCCCTACTGGCTGCGACCGACAGTGCCCTTGGGGTATCACGATCCCGTGTGGCCAAGTCGTGCTTGACCGAATGTGGAAGATGATGCTCGTCCTTTCTTATGCGGTCTTTCACCAGGGAAGGGTCGATTAAGGGTTGGCGACACTGTACATGACGACAAATAATCCGTAGAATCGCCATAAATTGTTCGCGCGTGACGCGCTCGGTAGCTCCATCCACTGTTGGACGTATGCTGAAAACGGGACAAAGTGGCACGACGCGATACTGACCTGATTTTGTGAACAGAGGATAAAATCATGCCAATAGAATCACGCAGGGACAGCGGGACGCTGATTATTCAGACCGAAGAGCGCGTTGACAGCGCCAACGCCCAGGCTTTTTACCAGGAGCTGGACTCGGCCATCGAGTCGGATGACCGAGCCGTGGTGATGGACATGGAACGGTTGGCGTACATCAGTAGCGCGGGCCTTCGTGTGATCCTGCAAACGGCGAGGAAGTTGCAGCAGCAGAACGCGAAGTTTGCGATTTGCTCACTTTCGGGCACCGTTCGGGAGGTGTTCGAGATCAGCGGTTTTGATCGAGTGATAGACATTCACCCTTCGCAATCGGATGCGATCGCCGCCGTGTCCGGCTAGCCCGATAGGGCGCCGATGGGCGCCCGCGTTGCATGCCGCCACTGAATCGGATAACCGCGGAGGATGAAGTTATGGGTGATACATCAGGGGCATACCGGATATTGGTAGTTGACGACGAGCCGGATTTGGAACCGTTGGTGTTGCAGCGAATGCGGCGCAGCATCCGTTCGGGCCAATACCAGTTCGTGTTCGCCCAGAATGGCGTCGAAGCGTTGCAGAAACTGGAACAGGACCAGGGCATCGACATGGTATTGTCCGATATCAACATGCCCCAGATGGACGGGCTGTCGTTGTTGGACCACATTCCTGACGTGGCGCCGGACACTCGGTCGGTAATCATTTCAGCTTATGGCGACATGAAAAACATCCGGGCGGCGATGAACCGCGGCGCCTTTGATTTCGTCACCAAGCCGCTGGACTTTGACGACCTTCGGGTGACTATCGAGCGGACGCTCAACAATCTTACAGCGTGGCGGGAGGCGGAATCCTCGCGCCAGCGGCTCGTTGCCATCGAGAACGAGCTGGACGTTGCCAGCAAGATGCAGCAAAGTATCCTGCCCACCGGGTTTCCCACCACGGACGAGTACGAAGTCTTCGGCAGCATGACGCCCGCGCGGGAAGTCGGCGGTGATTTCTTCGACATCTTCCAACTGGATAACGGAAAAATCGGACTGGCGATTGCGGACGTTTCGGGCAAAGGGGTGCCGGCGGCCCTCTTTATGATGGCCAGCCGCACTCTGCTGAAAGGTTCGGCCATCGGACTGAATGACCCAGGCAAGGTGCTCAGAGAAGTCAACGACCTGCTTTACGATGACAACGAAGCGATGATGTTCGTAACGATGCTGTACGGGGTGTACGACCCTGAAACCCGGATACTCACCTATGCCAACGGTGGCCACAACCTGCCCATTATCGTTCACGATGACGGCAGCAGCAGCGTGATACCCAGCACCAATGGCGTTGCCCTGGGCATTTTGTCCGGCGGAGAGTATGAACAGCACAGCATCACCTGCGCCCCCGGTGATACGTTGGTTTTTTACACTGACGGCGTAACCGAAGCCATTGACAACGAGGAAGAAGAGTTTGGAATGGAGCGGTTGCAGGAAACCTTCAAATGGGGGCCCGAGGACTGCCGGGAGGCCGTCCTGTCCATCCTCGACGCGGTGAGCGACTTTGCCGGCAACGCGCCACAATTCGACGACATCACGTGCCTGGCGCTCAAGATTAAGTGAGGCCCGCGGGATAGATAATGGAATCAGTTTCCCTGAAAATAGCGCCGAGTTTGGACCAACTGGAGCGGATTACTGCGGTGGTGGAAGACCTGGGTGAGCGGGACGATTGGCCGGCGGACTTGATTTTCAAAGTCAACTTGGTTCTTGATGAGCTGTGGGTCAACGTGGTGCATTACAGCGGGGCCACGGGAGACGTCGAAGTTTCGCTGGACGCAGACGCAGACGAAGTGAGGTTGGAGATCGCCGACGACGGCCGGCCCTTCGACCCGCTGTCCGAAGCGGTTGAACCGGATCTTGACGCAGCCCTGGAGGAAAGGCCCATTGGCGGACTGGGGATTTTTCTGGTGCGCGAGATGATGGACGAATTGCATTACCGTCGGGAAGACGGCAAGAATCGCCTGGCAATGGTCAAGCGCAAAGGCGGATGAGGAGAGCACTCGGCCAACCAAAGGGCAGGCAGTTTATCCTTGCGGTCGTCATGGTAATTGCCATTGCCTTGGGTATCGTGGGTTGCCAACCGGCCGCCCAGGGTACACCTATCGCATCCGACGGCGCAGAGGCTCAGCCTGTAGCAAGCGCGACTCCGGTGGCGCAGAACTCCCAGGGGGATGGTTCCCCCGGAGTAGATGGTTCCCCCGGAGTAGATGGTTCCCCCGGAGTAGATGGTTCCCCCGGAGTATATGAAGACCGGGTCGTGTTCGGCCAATCCGCGGCGTTCAGCGGGCCAGCCAGTCAACTGGGTCTGGGCATGAAACTCGGCATTCATGCCGCGTTTGCCGAAGCTAACCGAAACGGCGGCGTGCATGGTAGGCAGCTGGAGCTGACCTCGCTTGACGATACCTACGAGCCGGAGTTGGCCATCGCCAACACGACGGCGCTCATAGAAGAAGAGGGAGTTTTCGCGCTGATCGGCGCCGTTGGCACCCCGACTTCCCGGTCCGCCACTCCGGTTGCTCGGGATGCGAAAGTTCCGTACATTGCCCCATTCACCGGCGCGGCCTTTCTGAGAGATGCGAACGCCCTCCCCAATGTGGTGAACATGCGCTCCTCATATAACCAGGAAACCGAGGAGATGGTGGCGCGTTTGACCGAAGACCTGGGCATAATGCGCATTGCAATCATGTACCAGGATGATTCGTTTGGACGGGCCGGTCTGAACGGAACGCTGGCCGCGCTGAAAAAACGGGGCATGGAACCGGCCGCGGTGGGCCTCTACCCACGTAATACCACTGCGGTGAAAACAGGGCTGCTTGACCTCCAAAGAGGCGACCCTGAGGCCGTGATTCTGGTGGGCGCCTACCGTCCGCTGGCCGCGTTGATAGCATGGGCGCGGCATATCGGCGAAGATTGGCAGTTCATCAACATTTCCTTCGTGGGCAGCAACGCGCTGGCCCAGGAACTCAGCGAGCTGGACCCAGCCGGCGGAGCCGGCGTATTTGTGACCCAGGTAGTCCCCTTCCCTCACGATGGGTCGGTTCCCATCGTGGCCGCTTATCATCAGGCTTTGGCCGAGTATGATCCTGGGGCCGCGCCCGGCTTCGTTTCGCTGGAGGGTTACCTGGCGGGACGCCTCGCCATCGCCGGACTGGAACGATGCGGCCCCAAACTGACCCGGGAGTGCTTCCTGGATGGTTTTCGCAGCTCCGAACCGGTTGACCTGGATGGTTTCGGGCTCCTGTACGGGGCCGGCGACAACCAGGGTTCCGACACCGTTTTCTTGACTATGATTAACGAGAACGGCGAATATGTTGCCATCGATTCCCTGGCGACTCATGGGAGGGCTGGCAGATGATGCCTCTAGTGGAAAAGCTCCTGGAATATCGCTACCGCATTTCGGCGCAACTCTATCTGGCCCTGGGTGGTGCGGTGGCGCTTACCTTTGCCGCCAGCTTGGTCGGTTGGTTCTCTTTTAACCAGGTGGGCGAGGCGCAGAGCAGAGTAAATGAGCGCAGCGTTCCCGAACTGGCGGCGGCCTTCGGCGTGGCGCAGTACAGTGGGGACCTGGTGGCGGCCGCGGACACCCTGACGGCGGCGTCAACTCCGGACGAAGTGGCCCGGGTGGGCGATCAAATCGCCACGGCACACCATTTGTTCGGAGAACAACTGACCATTCTGGAAAACAAGGGCGGCGATGCCGAACGGTTTGAACGCATCCATACCTATTCAACGGCGCTGATCGACAACATCGCCGGCGTGAACAGCAGCATGTGGCAGCGGTTCACGCTGAACCAACAATCGGAAGCCCTGCTGGTGGAACTGGAAATGATGACCGCCGAACTGGACGGTATCATCGTGCCTGAAATCGACCGTCAATTCTTCTACATCCAGACCGGATATCGGGAGCTCGACCAGCCCAAGGCGGCCCCGGAAGCGCATCTTTCCGAAATCGAACAGGCCAGGTATCGTTACCTGGCCGAGTTGCAGTCCAACGCCAAGATTGCCACACAGTTGCTCGCCAGCGCGTCCGTGGTGACCGACAGCTCCTTGATCGAGCCGTTCCGGGAGCGCTTTGAGTCTTCGGCCAGCAGCATCGGAAGAAATCTGTATCACCTGCAAGGTACGCCGCTGCACGCTGATCTGTCGCAGTTCTTCGATCGTCTGCTGGAGTTGGGCACCGGGCCGCAGAACGGGTTTGACCTGCGCGCCCAACAATTGGGCCTGGATGAGCGTCAGCAATTGCTGCTGGCGAACAACCGGGCAATCGCCGCGCTGTTGATTGATGAGGTTGACGCCCTGGTGGTCGGCGCCGAAATGGGAGCGCAGTCGGCCACCGACGCCTCTACGCAGGCGATACTGACCGGGCGAACCCTGCTGCTGGTCATTAGTTTCATCAGCATCGGCGGGGCATTGCTTATCGCGTGGCTCTTCGTCGGGCGGGTGCTGCTGCGTCGCTTGGAATTGCTGTCGGGCTGGATGCGCCGCATGGCCGACGGCGACCTGGACGCGCAGGTAGAGATCGGCGGGCGCGATGAGGTGGCAGACATGGCTGCCGCCCTGGAGATCTTTCGCCAGCACGCGCAGGAAGCGATCCGCCTGAACCTGGTGGAAGAGCTGGCCCAGGAACTGGAAGGCAAAAACGCCGAACTGGAAGGCATCAACGCGCGACTGGACAGCCAGAACCATGAACTGGAAGGTATGAACGCGCGTCTGGATAGTCAAAACCATGAGCTGGACAGCAAGAATGCGGAACTGGAGAGCATCAACGCGCAACTGGACACCCAGAACCATCAACTTGAAGAGGCTATGACCAACCTGACCGCCGCGCAGGATCGCATCGTTGCCCAGGAAAAACTGGCTTCGCTGGGCCAACTGACGGCCGGTGTAGCCCACGAGATCAGGAACCCGCTGAACTTCGTCAAGAACTTCTCCGAATCCTCGGAGGAGTTGCTGGATGAAATGCGCGAAACCCTCGAAGAGAACGAGGACGGCAGCCTGGACGATGAACAAAAAGAGTTGATTCAGGACATTTTCTCCGATTTGACCGAGAACCTCGAGCGTATCCGTATGCACGGCGACCGAGCGAACCGCATCGTCCAGGACATGCTGCTCATGGGCCGCGAATCAGTGACCCACCAGCTGAGCAGCATCAACAACCTGCTGGACGAACACGCGCGGCTGGCGTATCACAGCGCCCGGGCGCTGGATTCCGACTTCCAACTGGACCTGCAATACGATTTTGAGGAAATGGATGACATCAACGTCAATCCGCGCGACATCGGCCGGGTGTTCCTCAATATGGTCAGCAACGCCTGCTACGCCACGGACGAAAAGCGTCGCCAGTTGGTGGAGTCCTCCGGCGAGAACGGCTACATGCCTACCTTGTTGCTCTCCACTCGCAAGAAGGGCGAACAGGTGGAGGTGCGGATTCGAGACAATGGCAGCGGGATGCCGCCCGAAATCATCGAGCAAATCTTCAATCCTTTCTTCACCACCAAGCCCACGGGGCAGGGCACTGGGCTGGGGTTGTCGATTTGCAATGACATCATCAGGGAGCATGGAGGAACGATTGAGGTGACGTCCGAGCCGGGCGAATTCACCGAAATGGCGATTGAACTCCCGCTGCAGGCTCCCGAGATCCCCGACCTGCGCCTGGACGATGCTGACGATGAAGAGCCTGTGGGCGCGCTGGCCGAGGAAGCAGGCTAGGGAAGGGAGAGCTGGAGCATGGTGAACCAATCGGCAGCATCAGGGGAACCCTCCGACGGCGATAACCGCCTGGGAATTCGCATTGAGCAGGTGCTGGTGGGGCCGCCCCACGAAGGCGACGCCGGCGAAGGGCTGGTGATACGCACTACGCGAGGCGACATTCGCGCGATTCTGCACGCAGCCCCCGACGCGAAACGCGCCGTCGTCTGGGTTTGCGGCGCGCGCGGCGGGTTTGGCGGGCCGGCCAGCGGCCTGTACGCCGAGTTGTCCCAGGAGTTCACCGAGCGAGGGATCACGTCGCTGCGGATGGACTACCGCCATCCCAACGAAATACAGGAATGCGCCCTTGACCTGCTGGCGGGAATCAATTTCCTGCGAGCCATGGAATATGGGCCGGTGGTGGTAACGGGACATTCCTTCGGGGGCGCGGTAGTCATCGCGGCGGCAGCGTTCAGCGACCACGTTGCCGGCGTGGTGTCCTTGTCCCCCCAAACCTACGGCGCACAGGGCGCCGGAATGCTGTCGCCAACGCCTCTGCTGGTAGTGCACGGCAAAGCGGATACCAGGCTCCCCTTCTCGTGCGCGGTAGCGATACACGATTGGGCCAAGGACCCGCGTGAGCTGGTGCTGTACGAAGGCGCGGAACACCGTCTGGACGAATGTCGCGCCGAGCTTATGGACTTGCTGCGCGGGTGGATACCGGACAAACTGAGCGCAGTTGCAGTGGAGTAGTGGATCGTGACGGATTTCATCGACCGTATCGGATACGACGCCGGAGCGACTAGGGCGTGTTCACACTATAGCAGTGCATCGATGATGAGTGCGAAGGAGATG
>VXOG01000072.1 GCA_009840165.1 Chloroflexota bacterium | reverse complement strand
TATAAGATACTTGATTAGAGATTTTAAATAATTAACTAGATACAGTCATATGATAGCCATGAATCCTTAGTGTATGTATATCTCGGTGGGAGTCATTCAGCGTATTCCCTCGCTTGATGTACAGCATGATTATGGTACGGGCAACGTGAAGTTGCAATTTGACAGAGGAGAAAAGTGGCAAACACGACAACGTCGCCAGCCCCGCGCTGGCAGGTGTGGATAGATTGGGCCGGAAACGGTTCCTGGTATGCGGACAGTTCGGATGTGTCCGCCGACGTGTTGGGCTTGCGCTGGCAGTGGGGTCGGCGCGGGCTGCCCGTGCCGGAGTTCGCGCCGCCGGCGGGGCTGGAGTTCACCCTGCGGAACGACGACCACCGTTACACTCCCGGCAATAGCACCGGCCCATTGGGCGGCAACGTTCAACCGGGCCGCCGGGTTTGGCTGCGCGCTAATCGGATCCACGACGACTTTGCTACGGGTGGCGCGGTGTCCGTTGACCTTCATAGTCGAATGGTGTTCGGGGGTGAACGGTGGGAGGTGCTGGCGGTGGCCGGCAACGGCTTTTCCGTGTCGGACGGGATGGCGATGGGCCAGGGCGGTGGCTGGCCGCCGTCGGATGCGGTGGCATTGTTGGATGCCGGCGACTCGTTGGCAATTTTCACCTCTCGTTACCAACGGAACAGCAACGGCCTGGGCGGGTTCGCGCTGCGGTGCGCCGCTCGGGACGACTGCCTGCGCCTGCGTTTTGCCAGCGATGCCACCATCCTGGAGCGTGTTTCGGGCCGAAGAGTTACACGGCTGTCCGACGGCGCGCCGCTGGACGCCGGAGCATGGTACGACCTGGAAATCGAGCAGACCGCCGGCAGCGTCCGCGTTCACGCCATTAAACTCGGGCAAGCCGGCGCGACGCGGCGCGAAATCCTGGCGGCAACCGGCATCACCGGCGCGCCGGAGTCGGGACGGCATGGGCTATGGCACGGATTCCGCAACGCGCAGGACCGTTGGGATGATTTCGGCGTGGGGCGCAGCCTGTTCAGTGGACACGTCACAAGCATCGACCCTGACTACGAGACGGGCGTGTGCAGTGTCATGGCGACTGACGTGATGCAGCGGTTGGAGGCCGTGCCCCTGCATCGCGCGTTGGCCGGCGGATTGATGCGCTCCGGCAACGTGGCTGCCGCTATCCTGGGTTGGGCTGGGCTACTCCCCGGCGACTATGCTCTGGACGACGGGCGGGTGCTACTGACGGGAGGCCCCCGCTCCGTGTGGGACGTGTCGGCGGGCCGGGCGTTGCGGCGTTTGCAACGGGAGGAGCATGGGCTGATCTACGCCGACGGGTTGGGTCGTGTCAGTTTGGAAGCGGCAGCGCGGCGGTCCGGTGTGCGACGCCACTCCAATCCGGTGTCGTTGGCGCGGTTCTCGATAGGAGATACCGCCGCTGCCCCGGGGCCTTACGCCACTGCGCTGCGCAGAGACGACGGGGCGGAAGAGGTGGAGGAAGCGGTCACGTTCCGCTACCGCCGTTCATCTGACGCGGGCCGGCAGCAGGTGTGGACGCTGAACGAAGCCCTGGAAATACCGGCCGGAGGTGAGCAGCTGTTACTGGCCGCGCCCGACGCCTGGGACGTGATTGACGGCATTGCCGCGCCCGTGGCCGGCACGGATTACACCGCGACGGATGACGCCGCCGGCTCCGGGACGGACGTAACCGGCGACATCACCGTAACGATTCTCGCCGAGGCGCAGTCGGGCATCGCCGGTAGGGGCCGCGCGCTGCGCATCCGCAACAATGGAACCGGCGCCGCCTACCTCCAGACCCTTGCCCTCTACGCGGATCATTGCTGGCGAGCCCAGAGTTCCAGCGCTGTGCGCGCCGAATCTGCCGCCGCCGGTCTGCAATTGAAAACCGAACGTGGAAGGGCTATCCGCTGTCGGTACGCCGACAACTACACGGCTGCGAAGTCTGCGGCGCAAGCTCGGTTGGCAGAGCGTGGCGCTCAACGGCCCCACCTTGAGGTCAAGTTGCCGCTGCTGAGCGCCGGCAATCACACGCCCATAGCAGAAGGCCGCGTGTCGGACGTGGTGGAGTTGCAGGCTCCGACGCAGGGTATAACCGGCGCGTGGCTGCTGGAGGGCATGGAGGTGAGCGTCAGCGGGGGCGGCGAAGGACAGGCCCGGTGGTGGCTGACGGGGGTGTAGGCGTTTGTAAAGACGGCAGTTTGCCCCTTCTGAGTAACAAAACTGCCCGGGCAAACATATCGCACCACGGTGGTATCATCCACACTGGAGCGGCACTCCGCCCGGTGAGCGAGAACATGGCTGACGAAATCCGGTGGTCCAACCCCTTTGACGAAGACGGCATTGAGGAAATGGCTGACTGGATGGCGCCCCGGTTCAAGGAATCGCCCATGTACCACCTGGCCATTGACGCCGCCGACCCCGACCTGCTGGCGGTGCTGCTGGAACGGCTGATGAACGAGTACATGGAGTATAAGGAGCTGGACGCCCGGGTGCGCCGTGACCGCAATCTGGTGTACGTTACGATGGGCGACGAGGATGACGACGACGAAGAATCGGCCGTCAACATCAGCATCCCGCTGGTGCGTGCGCTCATGCTGCGGCTGCGCGGACCCGGGTTGTACTGAAACGCTGTGTTATCATCATCGCTGCAAATTCCCCGTCCGGCCGCGCGCCGGCCCATTTTTTGAGGTGCCACTGTGCCTGCTAATGACACTGTCTATGACGTTATCGTAGTTGGGGCCGGCAACGCCGCCCTGTCCGCCGCCATCGCCGCCCGCGAGCAGACCCAATCGGTGCTCGTGGTGGAGAAAGCCCCCGAGTACTTCCGCGGCGGCAACACCTACTTCACCGGCGGCATCATCCGCTTCGCCTACAACGGCCTGGACGACATCAAGGGACTCATCCCCGACATGTCCGAGACTGAGGCCAATTCCATCGAGGTGGGGCAGTACACCGAGAATCAGTTCTACGACGACATGATGCGCGTGACTCACGGCCTCTCCGACCCCGAGTTGGCGGAGATCCTGGTGAGCCAGTCCTACCCCACCATGAAGTGGCTCCAGGAGCACGGCGTCCGTTTCGTGCTGTCCTTCGGACGCCAGGCCTTCCGGGACGGCGACAAGTTCCGCTTCTGGGGTGGCTTGGTCGTGGAGGCCGTCGGCGCCGGCAAGGGCCTGTCCGACCAGCAGTTCGACGTGTGCGAGAACCTGGGCGTTGAGGTCCGCTACTCCACCGAGGGCGTGTCACTGATCCAGGACCAAATGGGTCGTGTCGCCGGCCTGCGGGTCAAGGGACCCGACGGGTTCGAGGACATCGCGGCCCGCGCGGTAGTGCTGGCCGCCGGTGGCTTCGAGGCCAACGCCGAAATGCGCTGCCGCTACCTCGGCCCCGGCTGGGAAACCGTCAAGGTGCGCGGCATCCCCTACAACACCGGCGACGGCATCAAGATGGCCCTGGACGTGGGCGCGCAGAGCTACGGGCACTGGTCGTCATGCCACGCTGTGGCCTGGGACATGAACGCCCCCACCTTCGGCGACCGCACCATCACCGAGCTGTTCCAGAAGCATTCGTATCCCTTCGGCATCATGGTTAACATCAACGGCGAGCGGTTCCTGGACGAGGGATTCGATTTCCGCAACTACACCTACGTCACCTATGGCCGCGCCCTGATGGATCAGCCCCAGGGCCTGTGCTTCCAGGTCTTTGACGAGAAGGTGAAGCACCTGCTCCGCGATGAGTACTGGATCCCCCAGGCCACCACCGCCGAGGCCAACTCCCTTGAGGAACTGGCGCGGATGCTGGACATCGACCCCGTCGGCCTGGTGCGCACCGTCGAGGAGTACAACGCCGCCGTCCGCAAGGACATTCCCTACAACGCCACCGTCAAGGATGGCCGGCGCACCGAGGGCTTGGCGGTGGACAAGACCAACTGGGCCGAGACCATCGACACTCCACCCTACCGCGGCTGGGCGGTGACCACGGGCATCACGTTCACCTTCGGCGGCGTCAAGGTCAACAATCGCGGCCAGGTGGTGACCAACGCCCAGGACCCCATCCCCGGCCTGTACGCCGCCGGCGAGATGGTGGGCGGCCTGTTCTACCACAACTACCCCGGCGGCAGCGGCCTCAGCGCCGGCATGGTCTTCGGCCGCCTCGCTGGCAACAGCGCCGGTGAAGACGCCCTGGCCCTGAAGGACGTGTAGGGGACAGCGAGTGCAGTGGTTCGCCGGGTGCTCGCTCTTCATGGCCGGCACGCGCCGGTGGTAACCAGTTTACTGATGGTGAAGATAGCCTGACTGCGGCGCCGGCTAGGCATCCGTCAGAATCAGGATTTGCCGGATTTTCAGGATTGGGTTCGCTGCTGCATAAACGGCATAAATCCTGCTAATCCGATAATCCTGGGAATCCTGATTCTGACGACACCTCCGAACCGTCAGGAACGGGCAAAATGATACAATGCCCCAATGCCCGTAGCCAACGAACCGAACCGCACGCCAGAAAGGTGCATGATGCGTATTTGCTCTTTTTTGCCCTCGGCCACCGAAATTGTGTACTCCCTCGGGTTGGAAGACCAGCTCTATGGCGTTACCCACGAATGCGACTACCCGGCGGCTGCTAAAAACAAGCCGTGGGTCGTGCGTAGCGTTTTTGAAGGCACCAATCCCAGCAGCGGCGAAATCAGCCGGGTCATCTCCGAACGGCTGGCGGAAGGATTGGGCATCTACCACATCGATCAGGACATTCTGGACGCGGCCAACCCCGACCTGCTGCTGACGCAGGCCATCTGCGAGGTTTGAGCAGTGTCGTCTCGGCAGGTTGCCGAGTCCACCGCGAACATGGCCAAGCAGCCGGAGGTGCTGTCGCTGGATCCCCAGTACCTGGAAGATGTGCTGGAAGACGTGCGCCGCGTGGGCCGGGCCACGGGAGCAGACACCGTTGCCGAGGAAGTGACGGCGCGGATGCAGGAACGCATCGACACGGTTATGGAACGCTCTCAAATGGCTGGCGGCCATCCGCGCGTACTGCACCTGGAATGGACCGATCCGCTGATGTGCGGGGGCCACTGGGTTCCCGAAATGGTAGAGATAGCCGGGGGCGAGAACTGCTTCGGAGATAAGGAGATGGGGTCATTCCCGCTGGAATGGGACGCAGTGCTGGAGAGCCAACCGGAAGTGATCGTGCTGATGCCCTGCGGGTTTGAGGTTCCGCGGGCGTTGGAGGACGTGCCGCTGCTGACCGAAAAGGACGGCTGGGATTCGCTGCCGGCGGTGCAGAACAACCGGGTGTTCGCCATCGACGCCAGCAACTACACCAGCCGGTCGGGCCCGCGCCTGGTGACGGGCCTGGAAATACTGGCAGAGATGATCCACCCGGAGCTGTTCTCCGGGATGGTGCCGGAAATGGGCGCGCGGCGGATTTACACGGCCGGCAATGGAGGTTAGAGATGACCACTAAATCCCGGCAGGCGTTGCGGCAATACGACCTGACCGAGTTGCCAGATCCGCCCAAACCAATAGACGCCATGAAAGAACGTCCCCACATTGCCCGCGCCGATCAGACACTCCGCAGTCACTTCAGGAACTTGCCCGGTACGCTGGTGTCGGGGGAAGGTTACTTGTGCCTTGAAGCCAGCGACGCGAGGCGGTCGCCGCATCCTGATTGCCTGGTGGCGTTCGGACTGTCCATTCCGCCGGACGTGATAGAGAGCGTGGCCAACGGGTATGTGATCAACGAGATCGGTCAACCACCGGACTTTGTGCTTGAGGTGGCGTCGCCCAGCACTGGCGTGCGCGACTACACCACCAAGCGAGACGACTACGCGCAGTTGGGAGTGCGGGAGTACTGGCGGTTCGACCACAGCGGCGGACGATGGCACGATGCGGCGCTGGCCGGCGATTTGCTGGTGGGTGACGTCTATCAGCCTATTCCCGTCGAAGAAGGCTCGGATGGCGTGACTCGAGGATACAGCGTGGCGTTGGGGCTGGAACTGCACTGGGAGGACCATACGCTGCGTTTCTGGGACCCGATCAAGCAGGAATATCTGCCCGACTTGGTAGAGGCGTTGGAAGCGCTGGCGGCCGCGGAAAGCCGCGCCGCCAACGCCGAGGCTCGCGCGACCGCCGCGGAGGAAGAATTGCGCCGACTCAGGGAATCGCTGGGCGGGCAACTACCGGCGTGAGCAGACACTGATGCGCAGTTAGTTCAGGCGCGCGCCTTTGAACGGCGTGTTCTGCTCCACCTGCTCGGCGACGATGCGATTAGCCTGGCGCATCATGGTCAGCAGCTTTTCCAGTTGCTCACCGGCGGTGCGGGTTTCCAGCAATGACTGGCGCACGTCGGGCGGCAGGGGCAGGCTGACGGCCAGGGAAACCGCCGACCTCCGAGCCAGATCGGTGGGATCGTCGGGAACCGAGACCTCGCGATCCCAGCCGCCGGCCATGGCCGTGAGATAGCGCTGCAACTGGATGTACTGTTCGCGCACTCCGGCTATGGTGGTTGTGGAAACGGTACCCTCTTCGTCCTCGATATAGCGCACCAGGCCCACCAGGTGGGGAACAGTCTGGACGGTTTCCAGCAACTCGAAGCGTTGCTCGCCGCGGGTGAGGATGTTCATTCGGCCCTCTTCCAGCCGCTGCACCTGCATGATGCGGGCGGTGGTGCCCACCGAGTGAGGCGCGGCCGGTTCTCCCACCTCGTTGCCCTCTTTAATCAACAGGACGCCGAAAGGCTCCTCGCGCTGGGCGCAATCGCCGATCATCGCCTTGTATCGTTCCTCGAAAATATGCAGCGGCAGCGGCATACCTGGGAACAGCACCACGTTGTTCAACGGGAACAGCGGTAGCTCCGTGTAGGAGCCTGGAGGAAAGTCGTCGGGGTTGATGGCCATGATGCCGCAGTATAACGGTGGGCCGCATACTCAGCAACTTTGCCAAAATGAAGAGCCCCCGCCGGACTGGGCGGGGGCGTGGTTACACTATGGTGTGACCGAGGATCAGTGGTGGGCGCCATCGGCGTCCGGCGGGCGGTTGTGAATGGCCTTGGTGCCCTTCTTGAAGATGCACTTGCGAATGTTGTTCTCCAATTCGGTGGGGTCTTCCACACCGGGATAGCGCGCCTGGGCTTCGGGGCTGCTCAGGTACGCGTACATATTCTGCAGCACTTCATCCTCGGATCCCCCGGTAATGACGGTCCGGTCGCGGGGATCGGAAAGGAAGTTGCTGGGACGGGCATAGTAAACGTCAGGCATGGTGTCCTCCTCCTTCGGCAAGAATATCGATTGTAGGGATCGATGGTCTCTTACAGTAGCAGATTGATACACCAAAAGACTGTACGTTGTCAATGGCGCAGGTCTTTTCAAGTCCTGGCGATAGCGATCGGCTATTCGTCGCGCGGCGGGCGCAGCGTGTGCTGGAATATGCTCTCCAACGGTATCGCCAGGCCTGGCAACAGCGGTGTGGTCAGCGAGTCAGCGGCGCTCAGCACAGCCCGCTCCACGTATGCGCCGTCGCGCAGTTCCAGCAAGGTAATGGTATCGCTGCGCGGGTCCATCAACCAGTATTCCAGCACGCCGGCCTCAGCATAGATCTGTCGCTTGCGTACCAGGTCCCGGCTGCGGTCGGTGGACAGTATTTCCACCACGATGTCCGGCGGGGCTTCAACCCGGACGCGACTCACGATGTGTCGACGCTCATTGAGGATAATGATTATGTCCGGTTCGGGAGCACGTTGCAGTTCCGGGGACAGAATGGTGGTCATCTCTTGAATCAGTTGAGCCGGAGGCTGGTCAAATTCCAGGAAATAGTCCTCAATGGGCCGGCATAGCCAGCGCATCAAAAACTGGTGGTCGGGGCTGCCAGTCGCCATTATGTACAGTACTCCATCGTCGAGTTCCCACTTGCCGTCGGTCTCTCCCAGGGCCAGAAACTCGTCGAGGGACATCCGGGTTCCCGTACGCAGTTTTTCGGTGGTAGTCATGTTGGCTCCGGTATCGGTATGTCCGAATAATTATTCGCCCCTACGCGGCTCCCACGGCCGGCGTCGGCTGGTAGCGCACGGAGTAGCGGCGCTCGCGGATGGTGAACGCGCTGATGGCAGCAGGGTAGAGCAGCACGGCGGCGATGCAGAAGGCCAGGATGTAGTTGCCGGTCATCTCTCGCAGGTAGCCGGCCAGCAGCACGCTGCTGAAGCCGCCCAGCTGGTGGAACAGGAACGCCACGCCGGAGATGGTCGCCAGCGACTTGAGGCCGTACACCTCGGCGGTGAGCGAGGTGGTCAAAGGCGCGGTGGCAATCCACGAGAGGCCGGCGACGAAGGCGAATATCAGCAGGCCGGCCATCACCGGAATTTCGGGGATCAGCAGGGACGCCACCAGGATTACGTACCCCGTGCCCCGGCAGAAGTACACCGCCGCCAGCCAGTTCTTGCGTCCGCCGATGCGGTCGGAAATCCAGCCGGCGCCGGTGGCGCCCAGGGCGTTCAGGCCCGACATCAGGCCGAAGATCAACGCCGCCGTCTGCGGGTTGATGCCCTCCTCCACCGCCATGGGCACGAAGTGCACCGCCAGCATGAAGGTGGTAGAGCCGCAGATGAAGTAGGAGAAGCTCATCTGCCAGATGGGGAAGGACTTGAACGCCTGCCGCCAGTTTTCGGCGAACAGCGGCTGCGGTGGCGGTGCAGTTACGCCCGGCGAACCTGCGGGTCCGGGCGCAGGTTCGGGATCGCCGTCGGGTGTCAGGCCCTTCTTGGCCGGATCGTCGTGCAGGAACACGAAGGCCAGGGGGATGCCCAACACCAGAATCATCAGTCCGAGGACGATCCACGACAGGCGCCAGTCGATGAGGCTGATCAGGAAGGCGGCGAACGGCACCAGGATCAGGCCGCCCAGGGACATGCCCGAGGCGTTGAGGCCGATGACCAGCCCTCGCCGACGGCGGAACCATTTGCTCAGCATCGCGCCGGTGTTGGTGAGCGAAGTGCCGCTCTGTCCAACGGCGGACACGACGCCGAACACAGCGATGAGAAACCAGATGCTGCCGGTGGCGGCCATCAGCAATGTGGATGCTCCCACGACGACAATGCCGGCGATGACCACGATGCGTACGCCGACCCGGTCGAACAGGTAGCCCATGAAGGGCTGGGTTACGCCGTTGAGCAACGCGCCCAACGCGGCGGCCCAGGACACCACGGTGCGGTTCCACTCGAACTCGGCTTCCATGGGCACCACGAACGCGCCGAAAGCGTTGCGCGTCCCCATGGTGAGGAACGCGATAAACATACAGGTGGCGACAACGAACCACCCGTAAAACATGCCGGAACGCGCCGGATTGCTGGCCGCCATCGTGTCTATCCCCCGTGCCGCGCCGTGATTGCCGTTCGTCAGGATGCGGCGATTGTATGCCCCGGACGGGCACAGGCGCAAGTTGAAAGGCAGTTGTTGAAATGCTACCATTGACGAAGTAGCAGGAGTAAGCGCTATGGGAATTACCTACGCCAGAGGCAGCATTACCGGCAAGGACGAGATCCGCGAGTACAGCTTTCTGGTAGATACCGGCGCAACCTGGGTCGGCATCCCACAGGACGACATCGACGCCCTGGGCTTGGACACTGTACCCAACGCCAGCGCCGCCCTGATGACCGCCGACGGGAGAACGGTTCAAACGCCGGTTTACGTCGGCATCGGTATGCTGGAAGGTATGGGATTCGTCAACGGCGTCGTCCCGGCGGCAGTCCCCCTGGTAGGCTACAACCTGCTACAGGACCTGGGATTCAAGGTTGACCTGGTAAACGAACGCATCGAGCCGCGCCCGGACGGCGAAATCGGGCCGCCGTTTCTGTTGTAATCCCTCAGGCGCAAGGCTAAGCGTTGGCGGGAGGCATGAAATCGCTCAATTGCAGCGTCACGTCGGGGAAAGCTTGTGGGCTGATGGCGCCGTCGGCAGGAATCGTGCGTATGGTGGTGTATTCGGCGCTCACCGGGTCGGTGCGGGCCTCGACTTCGCCGGTGCGCAGATTGGCGATCCACATTTCGGGGATGCCTGCCGTGGCGTAAAACTCCGACTTCGGGCCATAGTCGAACTCAAGCGAGCTGTCGGCTACTTCAATCGCCCAATTCACCCTCTGAACACTAGCTGACGCCTACGGTTGGCAGAACGGGAATGACGGTGAAATGTCAACACTCCCTAATCGCTCTCCGACCGCTGTGGACGTTGCTCATCGTTTCTCGCCTGGCCGGGGTCTCGCAGATTGGCCATGCGGTCTTCCAGAATGCGCCAGAGACTTTCTACCGTTTCATCAGCTTCCGTCCCCGCCTCACCTGCGCCGGTTGACGCCGAAGCTCTGGTGGGCTGCTGTCGCACGGGCTCATGCTGCCCGTCTCGAAGCGCCGGAGTTTCAACATCCACCGGCGTGAACACATCGTCCTGGCCGTCGGCCGTCGGCGTAGGTCGAGCCTGCGGCGGAATGGGAGCTACGAAGACCTCATGGAACGCCGTTTCCAGCACCCGGTGGATGTGAAAGCCGACCAATACCAGCAGGCCCGCCGAAGCTGCCAGCATCACGATGGGCAAGGGGGCCGACAGAGAACCCAGCGCGAACAGTCGGATAATCAGCGGCAGCAGCAGCATAATCGCCACCAGCAACAGCGCGGTGGCCATTCCATCCTGCATCACCGTGCGCAGGGTGAAGCGGGAGGGTTCGCCGGACCGCGCCCACCGGGCGGCCCCAGCCGTCAGGCGCGCCAGGATGCGCAGTTCCCGCCAGATGGCGATGGCAGGGGGAATGCTCAACCCTATCGTCGCCCCGCCGAAGATCAAACCCAGCAGGTCCTCCGACACGGGCAATATCCCAGCGAGGAACTCCGGCAACGTATAGACCGCCGCCGTCCCGATGGCCGTCAGGACCGTGATGATCAGGATGTTGATTAATATCTGGCGCACCAGGATTTTCAGCACTCGACCGGTGGGGCCGGGTAGCGAAAACGCCGACCAGAAAGTGTTGATGCCCAAGCGAATCGCCAGGTCAATCTCAACCAGTGTCGATGGAGCCTTGCGTCCCACCCAATTGCAAAGCGGCACGGCCAGCTTCGAGGTCAACGGCGCCAGCACCGAGGTAATCGCCGTTACTATCGCCAGAACCGGGCCGACGATGGGGCCCGCTACCGCGTCCGCCACGCTCAGCCGGCCAATCGCCAGCGAAAACTCCCCCATCTGCGGCATCGACAGCCCAACCTGCACCGCCTGGCGTGAATCCCGGCCCGACAGCACCGAACCGACGGTATTGGCGATGATCTTGCCGCCCATGAACACGCCAACGACCACCAGGGCCGGCAGAATGAAGTCGTCCAGCGTGCGATAGTCGATCAGCATTCCGATGGACATGAAAAACATCGCGCCGAACATGTCCCGCACCGGACTCACCAGCCGCGTCACTCGACCGGCGGCGTCAGTGTCGCCGATCACCACTCCAATCAGGAACGAGCCGGCGGCGGCCGACAACCCCAGGAACTGAGCCCCCAGGGCCAGCCCGAAGCAGCATCCCAATGATGCCAGCAGCAAAGTCTCATCGGACCGGGTACGGGACAATAAGCGCATCAGGCGGGGCGCCAGCAGCGTGCCGAATGCCAGGGCGCCCACGCAGAAAATCGCCAGCTTGGCTACCAACCAACCGATGGAACCCAGTTCCGCGGAACCGGTGGTGGCGATTCCGGCCAGCAGCGTCAGCAGAACTACGGCCGCAAAGTCCTCCACCAGCAGAATGCCCACGATGGTCTGCCCCCAACCCGAGCGCAGGTTTCCGCTGTCGCGCAGCCCTTTCAGCAGGATGGCCGAACTGCTGATGGCCATGGCTCCGCCGAGATACAAACCGCTGGCGCCCGGAATGCCCAGAACCTTGTTGGCGATCAGCACCCCTAACAAAGTCAGGGTGGTGATCTCCACGATTCCGATCACCAGCACCAGGAGGCCGATCTGGCGGATGCGCCTCCAACCCAACTCCAGCCCGATGCCGAACAGCAGCAGGATGAGCCCCAACTCGGCCATCAGCTCGATGGTGTCCAGGTTGCTGATGACCGGGCGCGGCAACGTAAACGGGCCGATCAGCAGGCCGGCCGCCAGGTAACCGAGCACCGGCGGCTGCCAAACCAGCCGAGCGAAAGCCAGCCCCGCAGCGGCAATGGCCATCACGATGGCAAAGTCTTGCAGGTGCAGCGCCGCTTCCTCCGAAAGGCCGGCTCCGAATATGGACAGCAATATGTCTATGGGTATTCTCCCGACTGGTCGGCTCCGACCCTCGGAACGGAACGGTCATAACTAACGGCTTTTGAAAGCATAGGGGCGAATCATCATTCGCCCCTATGCCGCCGCGCCGCTGTGCTGGCGTTATCCGCCGTGTTTGGGGCGAGGTCCGGCGACGAACTCGGAGGTCACGGAAGTGCTTGGGGTCGCCACGGCGACCGAACCGTAAAGCGGTCAACGCTTCTTCCACGTGTCCACCAGGTAGTTGCCCTGGTCGTCATCTACCCCCCAGATCTTGAAGTGGATGCGCACGTCGGCGTAGAGGCTCAGGTCCCCCGGAACCGCGTCCGGGTCCCGGAAGGCTTCCGCGGAAACCTCCATGAAGTCCACCGGCGCGTCATCGGTCAGAGCGATGCGTTCCACCATGTTGACCGCGCAGGCGGTGATTCCCGACAGGAAATATTCGCCGGCGCCCACGAAGTCTCCGCTGCTGTCATCGGCCACCCAGTGGTGAGTGCGCGCGTTGCAGATCGCTCTGCCGTGGGTGCCCGAACTGACCGTCTGCACCAGGTAGGCCCTTTCCAATGTAGCCATTGCTTCCCTCCTTCTGGACGTGATGAATCTTCTTGACGTTGATTATCCTTGGAGCGCCACCCCAGCGTGAAGACTGTTAGAATACCCAAATCATAAACTACCAGCGCATTATCGCCAATGGGCGGCGCCTGATACTAGCGCGGTTTTTTAGAAACTCTCCAACATGGCAACTTCCGAAATTCTGGAATCCGGATCGCCCGGTGCGGAGCTCGGCGTGGTGGTGGTCGCTGCCGGCCGCAGCGCCCGCATGGGCGGGACGGATAAAACCTTTGCCAATGTTCACGGCGTACCGCTGGTTGTCCACACCCTGCGTCGCATAGCCGGATCCGGCGCCGTGACGCGAATCGCGCTGGTCGTAGCGGACGAGGCGGTGGAGCGCGCCAGGGCCATGATTGCGGAGTACCGAATCGGCAAGGTCGTCGCGGTCTGCGCTGGGGGTGAACGCCGGCAGGACTCGGTATATGCCGGCCTGCTGGCCCTGGGTGATTGTCGATGGGTTGCCGTGCATGATGGGGCGCGACCCTGTGTCTCCAGTGATGTTATGGAACGCGGCCTGGAGGCGGTGCAACGCTGGTCGGCGGCGGTGGCTGCCGTCCCCGTGAAAGATACCATTAAGGTGGTTGGCGACGATGACGTGGTCACCAGCACTCCGGAGCGATCCACCCTTTGGGCAGCGCAAACTCCGCAAGTGTTCGACTATGGCCTTTTGATGCGTGCGCACCGTTCCGCCTCTGCGGACTATACCGACGATGCGGCGATGGTTGAGGCTCTGGGGAATTCAGTACGGGTTTTCCTGGGCAGTTACGAAAACCTGAAGGTCACCACACCGGAAGACCTGGTACTCGTGAGCCAGTTGCTTGCCGATCCTGGCGGCGACGGCGCGAAAAGTTGATAATTGGCCTCCTATTTCGCTAGCGTAAAAACCGTAACAGGGGTATCATCTATGGCATTGTCATAATCTTATGTCGCCGGTGACAGATAGCATCGACGTGTCGGGCCGAGTTGACGTTTCTGGTCAATCTCGTGAAAATGGGGAACCAGCTGGTCTGAGTTCGTGAATGAAGTGGGAGTTTGCTAGATGGCTGCCAGCAGCATCAACCGTGAGCGATACCGGGAATACGCTCACTTCCTGCGCCTCAGCGCCGACAACCTGAATATGTCCGTGGCTCCCGGCCGCCTCAAGCGGCTGAAGTCGCAGGTCGGTGGAGAGCGGAACAAATTCCTGTTATGGGAGGTGGCCTGGGTCCTGATCGCGCTGGTCACTCTGGTCCCAATGATGATGCTGGCCGCCGTGGAATTCGGACTACCTTTGCCTCCCTCGGTGGCAACTCGTGCCGAGAGCCTCCACTTTCAGGTATCAAACCTTGAGAATGCCCTGATGTTCTCTGCTGTCATCGTATCCGCCATAACGTTTCCAGTTGCCATAGTCGTCGCCTTCGCGCCTATTGTGACCAACGCCGGCGCCATCGGCGATTTGGAATATGCTCACCGGGCGCTGAAAGCGACCGAAAAGCAATAGACGCTCAACAGTATTGCTGTGGATTACCGCGTCGGAACCGGAGCGGACGCCCACGCCTTGGCTACAGACCGCGCTCTCATCCTGGGTGGCGTCGCCATCCCTCACTCGCACGGTCTCGCCGGCCACAGCGACGGCGATGTCCTCAGCCACGCCATTATCGACGCGCTGCTGGGCGCGGCCGGCGCCGGCGACATCGGCATGCACTTCCCGCCCGGCGAGCCGTCCCTGGCCGGTATCAGCAGCCTGGTATTGCTGGAGCGCACTGCCGACGTCATCGCCGCCGACGGTTGGTGCATCGTCAACGTTGATGCTACAATGCTGGCGCAGCGGCCCCGGCTGTCGCCTCATGTGGCGGAAATGCGCGATAAAATCGCCGCCGCCCTGTCCGTCGAACCGCCGCAAATCAGCGTCAAAGCCACCACCACCGACTACCTGGGCTTCACCGGACGGGAAGAAGGCATCGCAGCCACCGCGGTGGCCCTCATCTCCCGCCCCTGACCGCCCCCGTCACTCCCGCATACCTACCACCATTCCCGCATACCTACCGTCATTCCCGCGAAAGTGGGAATCCAGTTCCCTCCAGCCGTTATGAAACTCTACAACACTCTGAGCGGACGGGTCGAAGAATTTGTCCCCGCCGACGCCAACGAAGTCAAAATGTACGTCTGCGGCGTAACCCCGTACTCTGCAACCCACGTCGGCCACGCTCTCAGCTACGTCGTGTTCGACACCCTGCGCCGCTACCTTGAGCACAAGGGCTACCACGTGCGTCACGTGCAGAACTTTACCGACGTTGACGACAAGATCATTCAGCGGGCCCAGGAAAGCGGCGTATCCGAGGACGAACTGGTCGAGGAGTTTATCGGCGACTACTTCAGCACTATGGACGCCCTCAACATCCAGCGCGCCACCGAATACCCCCGCGCCACCCGCGAAATCCCGCGCATCATCGACGCCATCGCTGGCCTCATCGACCGCGGGCACGCCTATCCCGTCGCCGGCGACGTCTATTTCCGCGTTACCAGCAAGGAAGATTACGGCAAGCTCAGCCATCGCACGCTGGACAACATGATCGCCGGCGCGCGCATCCAGGTGGACGAAAACAAAGAACACCCCATGGACTTCGTGCTGTGGAAGGGAGCCAAGCCCGGCGAACCGTCGTGGGAAAGCCCCTGGGGGCCCGGCCGTCCCGGTTGGCACATCGAATGCACCGCGATGTCGCTGGAGTACCTGGGCGAGCAGCTGGACATCCACGGCGGCGGCCAGGACCTGGTCTTCCCCCATCACGAGAACGAAATCGCCCAGAGCGAATGCTACACCGGCGCCAAGCCCTTCTCTCGCTACTGGATGCACAACGGCCTGCTGCAACTCGGCTCCGACAAGATGAGCAAGTCGTTGGGCAACCTGGTTTCGGTGGTCGAAGCCCTGGAACGCTACAGCCCCGACGCCATGCGGCTCTACTTCCTCAGCAGCCACTACCGCAGCCCCCTGGCCTACAGCGACGAGGGCGCAGCCGGCATCGAGCGCAGCCTCGACCGCGTCCGCCACGCCCTGACGCCCAGCAACGGCTCCGGCCCGCAGGTCGATCCATCCTCCCACTCCGACCGGTTCACTACTGCCATGGACGACGACCTCAACACCCCGCAGGCCGTGGCCGCCCTTTTCGATCTCGCCCGCGACATCAACCGGGGTCGCGACGCCGGTCAGCAGGTTGACGAAGGCCAGGCCGCCCTGCGCAAGTTGGGCGGCGTCTTGGGCCTCACCTTTGCCGAACGCGCCAGCAGCGCCAACGAACTGGCCGCCGCGCCGTTTATAGATCTGCTGGTATCGGTCCGCTCAGACCTCCGCGCGGCCCGCCAGTTCGCCCTCGCCGACCAGATCCGCGACGGCCTCGCCGCAGAAGGCGTGACGCTGGAAGACAGCGCCCAAGGCACCCAGTGGCAATACCAAAGCCCGAGCTAACGGCGACAGACTGGACATATCTGCCCCACCGTGCCCGAACTTCCGCACTCGTCCCATCCTATCGATTGGCGTAACGTTGGCGACCAACTCGCCCAAATCGTCGGCGCTACGCATGTGCTCGCCGACCCCGATTCCATAGACCGCTATTCCGCCGACGCTCTCACCCCCTACCGCGCCTACTACGCCGACGCTGTATTCGACCGCCTCGCGGATATTATCGTCCGGCCCGCCGACACCCGGCAGGTCTCACAGGTTGTAGAGTTCGCCCAACAACGCGGCATCCCGGTCATCCCTTACGGCGGCGGAACCGGCGTCATGGGCGGCATTCTCCCAGTCCACGGAGGCGTCATCCTGGACGTTGGCCGGCTCAACCGCCTGCTGAAGGTTGATCCGTCGTCGCTCACGGCTGAGGTCGAGGCCGGCATGGTACTGCAAGACCTTTACGACGGCCTGAAACCCTACGGCCTGATGCCCGGTCACGACCCCTACAGCGTACCCATCGCCACCGTTGCCGGAACCATCTCCACCAATGGCGTCGGCTACCGCGCCTCCGCCTTCGGACCCATGGGCGACCAGGTGGTCGCGCTGCAAGTCGTCCTGCCCGACGGGCGCGTCATCGAGACCCGGCCCGTACCCAAGCAGTCCACCGGCCCAAATCTCAACCATCTGTTCATCGGCTCGGAGGGCGTCTTTGGCGTCATCACCCGGGCTACTGTCAAGGTATTCCGGCAGCCTGAAGCCAACGCCTTCGCCACTTGGGAATTCGCCGATTTCGCCGACGGCTTCGCCGCCGTCTCCGAGCTGATGGCGCTGGGCATCCGCCCAACCCTGTTGGACCTGACCGAAGACAGTGAGGGCATCCTGCTGCACCTGCTCTTCGAGGGCTACCGCGAGGGCGTTGACGCCGCCCTGGAGAGAACCAAATCAGTTTGCGCAGCGGTCGGAGGCTGGGAAATTGACCCGGAACCTACCCTGGACTACTGGCGGCACCGGCACGATTCGGCTCTGAATTATCGCAAGACCGCCCTGGGCCGGCCGCGGGCGGAACGCTGGCGGCGACAGTGGGGCCGTACCTTCGACTACCTCCACATGAGCCTGCCCACCGACCGCGTACTGGAATACCGCCGTCGGGCCGACGAATTGCTGGCGGCTCGCAAAATCCACGTGGTGGAATATTGCCTCTGGAGCCGTCCCGAGTTCTTCTCCATGCTGGTGGTCCCTGACGGCGACCGCCGCGTGGATGGCCGCGACGGCTACGATACCGACGTGCGCGCCAACCTGGCCGCCGGCGTGGACGAGGTGCTCACCCTCGCCCAGGACATGGGTGGCGTCATGGAATACTGCCACGGCGTCGGCATCAAGCTGCGCCACCTGTTGGAACGAGAACTCGGCGCCAACCGCGACGCTATGCGCGACATCAAGCGCGTCCTCGACCCCGCCGGTATTATGAACCCCGGCAAGCTGGCCCTGTAGCCTGCCCACCCCGATAGGACTGTGCAAAACTCCCCATCGATGGCTTGGTTGTCATCGCGAGGAGCATAGTCCGCCTTTGGCGGATGGCAATCTCGCTCCCGCAACGCAAAACCCATTTGCTCGGCATTATACGAACTATTATACCGATACTGATTATAGAAAATTATCTGTTTACAGAATAATATGCGAGCGGTATCATATATACAAATGAAAGCAGGAAAACAACATCACCCTGCTGGAGGTACAAAATGGTTACCGCACTGAAACACGAGCACGAAACCAACGCCGCGGTTGCCGAAACCGCCGCCGCGCCCACTGCGGTTGTCGAACGGGCCGCTCCCGCCGCCGTTGAGGTTGACATCTCTGCCGTACCGAAAACCCCGGCGGAGTTGCTCAAGCAGTGGGACACCCCCCGTCATCCGCTGCTTCACACGGTGATCGCCGCCACGCTGGTTCGCATCTGGGATGCTCTCACCGGCCCCGGCATGACCGAGCAGGAGCGCGTTCGCCGCGACATCGCCGAACACAACGGCTACGTGCGAGTCAGGGGTCCCCACGTCTAAACGCCACCAGCAATATCGGACCGGCGGAGTTTCCGACGCCGGTTCGAGAAGGGCCTCCGCATCAACGCGGGGGCCTTTCGCTTTCCGGCACGTGCTATTCGGTCATGGGCCGCAACATGTCCAGCAGCAGCCGAACGTCATCCAACCCGCCCTGCACGTTTTCTGCGGATTTCCAGTTCTCATAGAAATTAACGTGTAGGCTGCTGGCCACGTCAAATAGCCGGCGAATCTCCGGTTGTCCGGTTTCCCTTGCCATGCGGTCAACGGCCGAAAACAATGCGGCATGACTCCGGTGCTGCCATCCCCGTGGTTCGGCAACCGCTTTTACCATCTGCGATGCAGCCCCCCAGCCTTTTTCCGATGCCTGGCGCACGTCTCCTGCGGCCAGTTCATTCAGACCCTGCTCCAGCAATTCCCACGCCGCCTGTTGATAAGTTTGCGTTGTCATCCGCTTTCCCCGGTTACAATGTACGTAGCATCATATCATCCACGGTGAATTGCTATGACCCGTCCCAAAGCACTGGTAACCCGCACTCTCCTGCCCGACGCTATCGACATCCTCCGCGCGGTGGCCGACGTTGAGGTGTGGCCCGAGGAGACACCCCCGTCGGTATCGGAACTCCGCAGCCTCGCGGCCAACGCCGACGGCATCTTGACCACCATCATGGACCGGGTGGACGCTGCCCTGCTCGACGCCGCACCCAACCTCCGCGTCATCAGCCAGCTGGCCGTCGGCCTGGACAACGTGGACGTGGCCGAGGCCACCCGACGCGGCATACCCGTCGGATACACGCCGGGCGTGCTCGCCAAGTCCACCGCCGACCTCGCGTTCGCCCTGCTGCTAGGCGCGGCCCGACGCACCTCTGAAAGCGAGCGTTGGCTACGCGCCGGCGGCTGGCAAATCCAGTTCCATCCCACCCACTGGCTGGGACAGGACGTTCACGAGGCTTGCCTCGGCATCGTCGGCCTGGGGCAGATTGGCCGGGAAATCGCCCGCCGCGCCCGCGGGTTCGACATGGACATCATCTACCACTCCCGCACTCGCTATCCTGACGTCGAGGCCGAATACGGCGTCCGTTACGTGGAGTTTCCCGACCTGCTTGCGCAGGCCGATTTCGTCATCCTCAGCGTCCCCCTGACGCCCGAAACGCACCATCTCATCAGCGGCCCGCAGTTGGCCATGATGAAACCGTCCGGCATTCTCATCAACGTCTCCCGAGGCCCTGTAGTTGACCCTACGGCTCTCTACGAGGCCCTGTGCGACCGGCAGATCGCCCGCGCCGCCCTGGACGTCACCTCGCCGGAGCCTATCGCCCCCGACGACCCCTTGCTCACGCTGGACAACCTGGTCATCACCCCGCACATCGGGAGCGCCGCGCTGCCCACCCGCCTCAACACCATGAAACTGGCCGCCCGCAACCTGGTCGCCGGCTTGCAGGGCGAACCGATGGAAGCCTGCGCCAACCCGGAGGCGACCGCATGATAAAGGTAGTTAGCTGGAACGTCGGCAAAATGTACCAGCCGCTGGAAGAATTGCTGGCAATGAACGACACGGATGTTGCCCTACTCCAGGAAGTAGGAGCCGGGATGCGCGACCACCTCTCCGCTGCTGGCGGCCCGATTGCTACCAGCCCGCACGACCCATGGGAACCCGCTCCAAAAAGCGACTATGACCGCTGGCCCCTGGTAGTGAAGCTGTCCGACCGAGTGGAAATTGAATGGTTCAGGCAAGTGAGAGCTACCATTCCGAGGGAAGACAATGATGAGATAGCTGTCAGCTGCGGTGGAACCATAGCCGCCGCCAAAGTTAATCCTCTGGAAGGCGGAGAGCCGTTCATTGCTGTATCAATGTACGCCCGCTGGTTCACGCCGCACCCAACGACCGGCAGCCGCTACATCTACTCCGACGCAGCGGCGCATCACATTATCTCCGACGGGAACGTCGCAACTTTCTACACGTCAGGAAACTCTCCGGCGACGGCGGAGAACCAGCTGGATTACGTTTTCGCCTCTCGCGGCTTCCACAACAGCGTCCGCACCCGCGCCGTGAACGGCGTGGACGAATGGGGTTCCAGCGACCACTGCCGGATACTGATTGAAGTCGGGGACCGAACGGCGTCCTAAAAGCAGAAACCCCGCCGGTACAGACCCGCGGGGTTTGCCATTGGCGATGTTCCGGCCGACTAGCCCGGATTGTGCCGCTCCACGAAATCGACGATACGCGAGTCCAAGCCGCCCTTCTGGTCGTCCAGGACGCCGGCGTCAGCGTAGGCCACCGCCAGGTGCGCGTCCCGTTGGATGTCTTCCCAGTCGGTCTCCAGCTCGAACTCGTCTCTCAGCTCTTCAAACAGCGCATCCAGCGAATTCTTGTCGAACATATCGGTTTGTTACCTCCTCCGGTTTGTCAGCGGCCTTGCGGTTACCCTGCCACCGCCGACGGTAATCGTGCCAACCGCCCGGATCGCGGGCCTCTCCAAGGTGCGGACGGCCAGCCAGTAACGACTATGGCAGCGCACGCTATCTTACTCCCATTCAACGCCGCCGGCAAGCATTTGCGAATCCCACACGTACCCAGTTTGTCACTGCGTGCGCAGCTTGGCAATCTCGTCCTCAGGATGAGCGGGTATGGGAATCGCCGGAAGTTCGTCTGCCGCCCCGGGTGTTTGCCCAGTAGGCAACCACGATCAGCGCGGGCATCGCCAGGATAATGATCCCGATGATGATGACCACCGTCAACTCGGTGAACCCCAGCGTCCCCAATAGGATATGGCTCAGGGCGGTCATGATCCACCCCAGCAGCGTCGGATCCGCCTCCCCGTGGTGGAGGCCCACCGCCAGCAGAATGGCGCTCAACGACGTGCCCATAGTCCTGCCCTCCAGGATTGCCACTCATGGTGAGCCTGTCGAACCAGCATCCGCTCTTTTACGCTTCCGTAGGGGCAGGTTTCAAACCTGCCCCTACTTCGTGCATCGTGCAAACTCAGTACGCGCGCGTGCCGCCGCCGGCTGCCGCTCCCGCCGTTGCCAGCCGCGGCGCGCCTTCAGCCGGCAGGCTGTTGTACCGCCCCGAATACTGGTACTCGTTGATGCTGAAGGCCATGATCGTCGCCGGAATCAGCGTCAAGCCGGCGATCAGGAACGGCCAGAAGTAGCTCTCGTTGAACCATACGTAGGCATAACCGGCGAACTGGATGCTGAAGAACGAGCCGATCTGGTGCGCGAAGAACACCCACCCGCTGATGGTGCCCAGCGCCCGGAATCCGTACACGTCCGCCGTCAGCGTGGACGTCAGCGGCACGCTGGCCACCCACGACATCCCCGACAGCAGCGCGAACATGATCAACCCGAGCATTCCGTAGCCGAACAATGGCAGGAACACCAGGCACATGAACGCCACTCCGCGCGTGGCGTACACCACCGCCAGCACGTTCTTGCGACGGATCCGGTCGCCCAGGAATCCGGTGATGATGACGCCGGCCGCGTTCAGCCCCGTCATGATGCCGAAGATCAGGCCGGCGAAAACCTTTTCGTCCCAAACGCCGCCCAGGAAGCTCACCTGCGCCGGCAGCACGTCCTCGGCATAGGGGATGAAGTGGATGCTGAGCAGCCCGGTGGTGATGCCGCACACCACGTAGGCGCCGGAGAGTTGCCACATCGGCGCCGTCTTGAAGCACTTGCGCCAGCTGTCCACCTCGTAGGCCCCCGTGGGCCTGGGCGCCGGCGCGGCGCCGGCCGGCGTGTCTTCGGGATTGGGGTCGCCGTCGAGGTTCAGGCCCATCTCCGCCGGGCTCGGCCTCAGGAAGAACACCGCCAGCGGCGCGGCGGCCACGACCACAACCATGCCCAGCAGGAACCACACCGTCCGCCAGCCCACCAGCACCGAATCGCCCCACACGATGCCCGACGAGTCGATGACGCCCATCAGGTACGCGGCGAAGGGTATGGTCAGCAGGCCGCCGATGGACGTGCCGCACGACGCCAACGCCGCGGCCTTGCTGCGCTTGCGCTGGAACCACCGCACCACCAGCGCCAGCATGTTCGTGATTGATGCCGCGCTGAGACAGGTGTTGATCACGATGGAGAACACCCCGATGAACCACAGCAGATCCAATGGTATCTGCACAAACCCCAGGTTCAACACGGCCTCCAGATCCGTGATGAAGGCTAGGCTCATTATCGCGCAGCCCATGACCACCAGGCCGATCCCGAACACCTTGCGCGGACCGTATTTATCGAACAGCGCGCCCATGATCGGCTGCATCGCCCCGTTGATCAGGAACCCGACCGAACCCACCCACGAGATGTCGGCGCGGTTCCATCCGAAGGTCGGCTCCATCTCCGTTACGAATAGGCCGAACCCCTGCCGTCCCGGTATGGACAGGAACGCCACAAAAAAGCAGGTGGCGACGATGTACCAGCCAAAGTACAGCGATCCGCCCACTTGGGTTGCGGATTTGGTAGTCATAAGCCCCCTTGCTGCGCCGGTTCCGCATTAAATCGCCGGCAACCGCCGCACATCGTGCCATCATAGCAGGCCGCCGCCCCAACCGCTACCGGCTGCGCGGGCTCACGCAGGGCTATCGCATATGAACATCCGAAAATTGAGATAGCATGGTGATCAGGAAAT
>VXOG01000033.1 GCA_009840165.1 Chloroflexota bacterium | reverse complement strand
TGGGGTGACATCGGAATCGGCCTCAGTTCTTGATTTCGTCCAGTCCGGCCCACCAATCTGAATCAGCTCCACCGCCAAGTTTCGGTGAGAGCTGCGCTGAAACTCGGATGGTAATTCGTCGGACAGCAGGGTCAGCTTACAGAGCGGCTACGCGCGCAGGACGACGATCACTATGAGCAGGCCGAAGGTGAGCAACAGCGCGCCAATGGCGGCGGCCAGCGGCGGCCGGCTCAGCGCGGCCACCGCCATTCTGCGCACTCCGTTGCCCAACGGGAGCCGATGCAAGGCCGTCTCCGGCGAGGACGCTGCCAGCGTCGTCCAGACCACGACCGCATCCTTGGCCCGATCGGCAGTGAAGAAGATGCGTTCCAGTGGTTCCTGAAACAGAACTCGCACCGGCTTTGCCGCGTGTCGGTAGGGCCAGTCGGTATCAAGCGACGCCTTGTCCTTCGGCTTCAGTACATCGATCAGCAGCCAGAAGCCCAGCGCCGTGAACACCAGCAACTCCAGCGTGTGGATGATCTTCGCGTCTTTGTACACCGAATAGTATCCCGTGAAGTTCACGAAGTCGTAGAAAGTCTGCGGGAAGAGCCCGATGGCGATGCACAGCGCCGCCGCTCCCGCCATGCCGACGTACATCCCTGCCGGCGTCTTGTCGATGAGCGCAACGGGCGTTGCGCGCCTGGAGCCGAACCAGGTGAAGTAAGGCAGCTTCAGGCCAGTATGCAGGAACGTGCCGACCGAGGCGACGTACAACATGAAGGCGGCCACCTGATGCCCGTCCGCGACCGCAGCATCGGTGACGAGCGTCTTGCTGACGAACCCGGCGAAGAGCGGGACCGCCGAGATGGAGAACGCCCCCACCATGTACAGGGTGAACACCGCCTTCATCCTGGGAGCGAGGCCGCCCAACTCCGTCATCTTCGTCGTGCCCGTAGTCGTCATGACTGCGCCCGTCGCCATGATCATCAGCCCCTTGTACAGCACGTGGGCAAAGGCGTGGGCCGTCGCGCCCTCGATTGCCTCATACGTGCCTATGCCAGCGGCAGTCACCATGAAGCCGACCTGGCTGATGATATGGTAGGCAAGCAAGCGCCGGATATCGTTTTCCAGCACTGCGTATATGACACCGTATAACGCCATCACCGTGCCGAAGATGATGAGGATTTCCCATCCCGCGAATCCACGCAGCAAGACGTACACTGCCGTCTTGGTGGTGAAGGCGCTCAGGAACACCGCGCCCGACGCGCTCGCCTCGGGATAGGCGTCCGTCAACCATGCGTGGACGGGCGGGATCGCCGCGTTCACCGCAAAGCCGATGAGAATCAGCCAGGCCGCGCCGCCGCCTCCGAATCCCTCGAACAGCAGCGAGCCTGTGTCGGCAAAATGCCACAGCACGCCCGCGAGCAGAATCGCCCCGCCCACGACGTGGACGAACAGGTAGCGCATAGCCGCCGCCCGTGAGTCCGGCCGTCCCCCCCGGTTGATTAGGTAAGCGGAGGCAAGGGCCATGATTTCCCAGAAAACCACCAGCGTAAGGAGGTCGCCGGCGAATACGATGCCCAGCGCGCCGCTTCCCAGGAACAACACGGCGGCCTGCTGGTGTCGGTCGCGCATGTGCAGCGCGTAAACACTGCCGAGCAGGCCGATAATGGCGAAGACACTGCCGAACGCCAGGCTCAACGCATCGACGCGCAGCGGCATGAGGTCGAAACCAAGCCACTGCGCCTCCCACGTCGCATCCAGATCCAGGAAGACGACCAACTGAAGCACGGCGAGGCCGAAGGCGGCGACCATCATCACTGGTCGTATGCGGGCCGGCAGCACGAGCATGGTCGCGCCGCCCAGCGCCAGGACCAGGCCGGGCAGGAAGCTACTCATCGCCGTCCTGCTCCTGTTCCTCCTGCTCTTCTTGGTGGTCTCGCTGAATGAGGAGCGCGCCCAACCACTTTGCGCCGTAGATGATCGCGAAATCCGATACCACCGCGAACGCCGGCCAGTAATCCACGAAATCCGCCCCCACCAGGGGCCGGTCCTGGTGTCCCGTGAGTATGAGAATAGTGTCCGCCACCGTCGCGATGACCGTCGCGACGACGAAGACTATGACGAGCCGGCGCGTGAGCCGCATCAGGCGCCTCCACCCGCCCGGTTAGCCACCTGGGAGGCCAGGGAAAGGAAGCTGAAGGGCAGATTCGGCACGAGACCCCAAATCAGCGCAAGCAGTCCGGTTACCGCAAGCGGTACGACCATCTTCAGTGACGCTTCCCCGGGCCATCCCGACCAGGTGAAGGACGGCGAGCTCTGCCAGAATGCGCGGGCCACGATAGGGAACAGATACCCCGCGCTCAGGACTCCGCTCACAATGTAAACGAACAGGAATGGCGTCGCTGATGCATCGACCGCTCCGGCGCCCAGGTACCACTTGCTGGCAAAGAGCATGAACGGCGGTATCCCCGCCATGCTCAGCGAAGCCAGCGCGAACGCGCCCATCGTGACGGGCATTTGCTTGCCGATGCCGTCCAGTTCACTCACGTTCTCCCGGTGGGTCCGGACGTGGATTGCTCCGGCGCAGAAGAACAGCGTTATCTTGGTGACGCCGTGCCCGACGAGGTGCAACAGCGCCCCGGTTAACGCAAGCGGCCCCAGCAACGCCACTCCAAGCACGATGTAGGACAGGTGGCTCACGGTCGAGTAGGCGAGTCGCCGCTTGAGATTGTCGTGGCGCAGCGCCAGCAGAGAGGCCAGGACAACGGTTGCCGCCGCGCCGATCGCCAGTACCTGCCACGCGCCTGTCTCCCGCAGCAGATCGACGCCAAAGACGAAGATGAGCACGCGCACGACACCAAAGACCCCTGCTTTTACGACTGCGACAGCGTGCAGCAAGGCGCTGACCGGCGTTGGCGCCACCATGGCAGCCGGCAGCCATGAGTGGAGCGGCATCACCGCCGCCTTCACGACGACGCCGAAGACGAGCAGCACGAACAATGCCCAAACCGTGCCGTCGCGTCCCGCAAGCGATCCCAGCACGCCGGCTTCGGAGAAAGTCGTGTCGATCCCCAGCAGGGCGAGCCAGGCCGTTCCACCGATGAGCGCCAGCCCTCCGCCCAGCGTATATAGCAGGTATTTCCGGCCGGCGCGAACCGCCTCGTCGGACTCGCGATGTATCACGAGGGGGTAGGTGAACAGCGTCAGCAATTCGTAGAAGAGCACGAACGTCAGCAGGTTGGCGGCCAACGCAACGCCCAGCGTCGCGCCGACGCTCAGAGCGAACGCGGCGAAAAAGCGAGTTTGCTTCTGCTCCTCCAGCCCGCGCATGTAACCGATGGAGTACACGGAAGTGGGCACCCACAGTAGCGAGGCCAGCGTTGCGAGCAGCATACCCGCTGCGTCGGCCCGCAGCGCAATGTTGATGCCCGGAGACAGTTCGAGAAGCGTCGTCGATGCAACGCGCCCGTCCGTCGTCCCGGGCAGCATCGAGACGACCAGCCCCAACGTGGCCGTTGCCAGCGCAATGGACACGCCTTCGCGCAAGTTGGGCTTGCTTCCCAGAGTAGCGACCAGCGCCGCGCCGATAAAGGGGACGGCGATCGCAATCGCGGGCAGCGGTGAGGATTCAATCATTGCGTCCCCGGCTCCAGCACTTGTCTCACCACCACGACGTTGAGGACCCCGAGCACAATGGTCGCCGCTGCCAGCAGGACAAGGGGCAGCAGGACGTCAACCCTGGGCTCCCAGGTCACTCCCAACAGCGGGAGCCTAGTTCGTTGCGCTTCCCTTTCCGGCTCGTCGTGCGGGCCGTCCGGGGCGGCCGGCGGATGCGCGAGGTACGCGCGTTCCAGCACCCGGAAGAGATACGCCGCAGACAGCAGGCTGCTGATAAGCACGACGGCCAGAATCACCCAAAGGTCTTGTTCCACCGCAGCGATGGACAGATACCACTTGCTGAAAAATCCGGCCGTCGGCGGTACGCCCACCATCGCGATTGCGCCGACTGTGAAGGCGGCGGCAGTGATCGGCAAGCGGCGGCCAAGCCCCGCCAACGCGGGCACCTCCGAAACGCCGGTCTGCAAGCGAATGGCCATGACGGCGAGGAACAGCGTTCCCTTCATAAGCGCGTGGTTCATGATGTGCAACAGCGCGGCTACAAACCCCAGCGGTGTCGCCAATCCGATGCCGATGGCGATGAATCCCAGCTGGCTGATGGACGAATAGGCTAGCAGCCGCCGTATGTCCTGCTGCCTGAAGGCTACTACCGCCCCAAACAAGACGCCAAGCGCCCCAAGCGCGATGAGCGCCTGCCCGATGGGAACCTCGTCAATCAGATAGCCCTCGGGAAAGACGCTCAGGAACATTCGCAACATCGCGTACGCTCCGACCTTGGTCATGATGGGCGCAATCAGGGTGTTTACCGACGATGGCGCGAACGTGTACGCGTCCGGCAGCCACAGGTGCAACGGCACCAGCGCCATCTTCAGGCCCAGTCCAACGAAGATGAACACGGCCCCCGCGCTGACCGGCGCCGTGGCCTCAGAGGCCGAGAGTATCGCCAGCGTGTGCGCCATGTTGAGCGTACCCGTTTCAAAGTAGAGGAAAGCTACCCCCAGCAAGTAGAAGGCGCCACCGAGCGTTCCCAGGATGAGGTAGCGGTATCCGGCAAGCATCCCCTTGCGGCCGCCGTGAAACACCAGCGCGTATCCTGCCAGCGACGATATTTCGAGGAACACGAACAGGTTGAACAGATCGGCGGTGACGACTATTCCCGTCAGGCCGGCCAGCAGCAGGAGCACCAGTGAGTAGTACAACCCCTGCCGCCCCTGCATCTCCTGCTCGGCCATGCGTCGCGTCGCAACGACCACCGCGAGCGCCACGACCATGACGATGAGCGAAACGAACGCCGCCACGTGGTCAACGACGTACTCGATGCCGAGAGGCGGCTCCCAACCGCCGAACTCGTAGGACATCGGGCCGTGGGCGATGACGTGGGCCAGCGCCCATGCCGACATCGCGGTGCTGAACGCGATGGTCGCCACAGCAAGCCAGAAGGCGATCCCCTGGCGCCACATGCCGGCAACAGGCGCCAGTATGGACAGCGCCAGCAGCGGCAAAGGAATCAGGGCGGGTAGTTGGGCTGTCACGTGCTAGGACTGCCTCTCCATCTCGCTCAAGATTTCTGCCTCGTCAACGGTCCCGAATTCACGGTGGATGCGTTTCAGGAAGGCGAGGGCGACGGCAGTGACGGCAACGGAGACAACGATGGCCGTCAGCATCAGGACGTGCGGCAGCGGGTTCACGAAGTCTTCGGCCTTGCCGTGTTCGCCTTGGAACAGGATGGGCACGGTGCCCCCGTCGCGGAGTGAGCCGCTGATGAAGAACAGGATAATGGCCGATTGCAGCACGTTCAGTCCGATGAGTTTCTTGACCAGGTTGCGCTTGCCGACCATGCCCCACACGCCTACGGCCAGCAGGATGCCAATCATGAAGTAGGGGAAGCGGGCGGCCAGTTCGTCCAAAGCTACCCCTCCGTCTCTTCCGGCTCGTGCGGCTCGGCCAGGTAATCGACGGCGAGCGCCAGCGTCCCGAACACAGCCAGCGTCACACCTACCTCGATGGCGAATACGCCGATATGCCTCCGCCCCAGGTCGCCCGGCACAAAGCGGTCAATCCACTCGAATGGGATAACCCCGTAGTCGAGGTAGTTGCCGCCGGAAAACATCGCCGCGATTCCCGTGCCCGTGTACAGGAGCATGCCGAGCACGGTGATCACGACCAGCCGGGGCCGCGAGAACAGCCTGCGTCCCTGGTCGCTGCTCAGCGTCATGCGCGAGAGTATGAGGCCGGCGGCGAGTATCGCTCCCGCCTGGAACCCGCCGCCAGGCGACACTTCGCCATGAACCAGGACGTAGAGGCCGAACAACATGATCGCCGGCGCCATGACCACTTTGACGACAAAGTGAAGCAGGACGCTGTCATGTCTGTTGGTCATCACGTCCTCTCCGTATGAGCACGAATAGCACGGCGACACCCCCCGTGAAGATGACGAAAGTCTCTCCCAGGGTGTCATAGCTTCGATAGTCGGCCAGGACGGCGGAGACGACATTCTCGATGCCGACGTCCTGCTCAGTCCGCTCGACGTACTCCGGCCCTACACCGACGTTCGCCGGCGCGTGGGGGTCGCCACGGTCGGGCAAGTTCCACGACGCCGCGACAAAGAGCGCGGCAGCCGCGATGGCGAGCGAGACGCTCAGCGCCCTCAATCCGACGACCTCCGGCGTATCGAACTGATGCCTCCGATGAGCAGTACGCCCGTAACGCCGGCGCCCAGTGCGATCTCGGTCAGCGCCACGTCAACCGCGCCCATGAGCGCCATCAGCGTCGCCGCAACGAAGCTGTACACTGTCAGCGCGGCCACGGCGCCCAGCAGGTCGCGCACCTGCAGAGCAATGATCGACGTCAGCACAAGCAGCCCGTACAGCGCGAATTCCAGTTGCCAGACCATAGCTAGCGCTCCTTCGCCGAGTCTCGGCGCGTCCATGGCATTATGCCGACTTGCAGCGCCGAGCGCGCAAGGACGTGGGCAGCCACAGGGTTAGCGATGAAGATGAACAGCAGGCCGAGCACGATCTTCAGGCTGACCAGCGTCGCTCCCTCATGCAGCACCAGCCCGCCAAGCAGCAGCCCGATACCGAGGGTATCCGTCTTCGAGACGGCGTGGGTTCGCGCGTAGAAGTCGGGCAGGCGAATCAGGCCGATGGCCGTTACCGCCATGAAGAAGAGGCCCAGGCCGATCAGCGCTGTCCCGGCGATAGCCACTACGCGCCGTCCTCGGGATGGCGCGCAAGGTATCTGGCGGCCGCGACCGTCCCGATGAAGTTCAGTAGCGCGTAGGTCAGCGCCAGGTCCACGAACATATCCGGACGCTGGAAAATGAACCCGATAACCACCAACAGCCCCACGATGTTGGTCCCGACGACGCCCGCCGCCAACAGCCGGTCATAGATGGTTCGGCCCACCACCAGGCGCCACATGCTGAGCGCGCTGAGGAAGAGGATGGCCGATGCCGTCGCTACGAAGGCCGCGCTCACCACGCTACCTCTTCCGCTGAGGTCACGTCGCGCACTTCCGGCGCTTCGATTTTCTCGTCAAAAACGCGGGCAACATGCTTGAGCAACGCCCCATCTTGGATGCCTTGCCTGGAGGCCTCCGATATGCAGTGGATGATGAAGCGGTGCGCCGACATATCGACGGTCACTGTGCCGGGCGTCAGCGTAATGGAATTGGCCAGCAGTGCATTCGACGCCTCCGTGCGCAGCGGCGATTCGAACTCAACGAGAGAAGGGTTGATGGGCATTCGTGGATCCAGCACCAGCCGCGCCACATGGACGTTCGCCACGGCGATTTCCCAGAGAAGCAGCGGAAAGTAGATAGCGAGGCGGAACATCGTTCCAACCAGCCAACTGAACCGCGCGGGAGGACGCTCGAACCCTAAAAGGTTACTAGGGTGGAATATCGCTTCCTTCACGAACAACACGACCACCACCGAGATAATCCCCCCCGTCAGGAATTCGCCCTTTAGCGTGCCCGATAGCCCTACCCACAGGCCGATCAGCATTACACTGTACGCTAGCCAGCGAAACACCGGATGGCGCCAGCCCCGTGAGTTACCGTCGTGCCACCTCATGCGAAAGGCGACGCGAACAGCTTCCATTTTCGCATGGAGCATACCATCCCCAGTTTATCAGCGAGAGACTACCCGAAAATCGGCTTTTCTTGTCTATAGGCCGTGGCGCGATTATCCCGGGTTTTTGGAAATGGTCGGCGTGGGGGGAGTGGTGGTTTCCATTCCCTGGGCAGGCGTTTTTGTGCCTGGGTCCCTCAAGGCCCCCCTTCACGGCGTGCTCATACTTAGGCCAGTCTAACACTTGCGGGAGTGTCCTATCAAGATGCAGAGGGCGGTACACAGGGCCTTTCGTTCATTCCCGTATTGCTCGCCGGACCGCCAGAGGCGGGCCGCCGCACCGCTGTCACTCTCCCATTGTGGCAACGCTTCACTCTCTCCCCTCAAGGGAGATTCCGCTGCTCCGAGAGGTTTAGAATGCCGGGGCCGTGGACACGTTGCCGCAACGTGAGACTCTAGAGTGGGCGGGGTTGCTCCACGGCCTCTACCGTCGTGGCTCCGCGAGGGATGCCGATTCCCTCAAGAAACGTGTAAACGCCTTCGACGTCCCACTCGCTTGCCACTCCGATGTAGAGTTTGTTTATGCCTTCGTGCAGGTCGATCATATGCACACCGGTTTGGTCCCATACGCCCTCTGACTTCATCAGGTCATACCACGCAGAAAGTTGGGCGATGGTGTAATCGCCTTTTATGACGTTCAGTTTCAAGCCCGACTGGAGATCCAGCAATTCTTCAAGGGCTTGTCGATCCTTCTCCCATTGTTCAGGGTCGTTCGCATCCTCTGCGATGTAGATGTTGAGCACGGTCTGCCTGTTGGAAAGGAAAATCCCGCCGAATCCGGGATTTTTTCTGGCGGCGCTGATCAGCCGGCCTCTCATGTGCTCCCTGGAGAATGACGGGTCGAGATTCTTGTAGATTGACTGGTCAAACCGCTCGCCGGCCGACGCGACAGATTTGTCGGAGGGCCATTGCGTCCACGCGAAGCCGACCATGCTTGCCGCCAGCATGAGAATCCAAATTGCTGCCAAGACACGCTTCGATGCCATTGCCTTCCCTTATCTCCAGGTTAGGGGGTCTCGACCGGGCTCACGCTCACACTTGCCGCAAGGCCATCATCGCTGCCAACGGTATCCTACCAAAGGGCGGGCACAAAAACTCCCGCCTGTGCCAAAAAGCTTCCTTGACAATTCCCCGGTAGCCGCAACGCCGCCGTAATGCTACACTCACTGCGATTGCATGACGGTTAACGTAAGGAGGTTGCCATGGTTGAGCTCGGAACCGCAACAAATCTCGAAAATCTTGGTCTGTCCGTAGGCACGCCGGATATTGCTTCGGTGGGGCCGCTGGCGTTTGGCCCGCAAGGGATTCTGTTCATCGCAGACAACGTCGGCGCGAACATATTCGCCGTTGACGTGAACGACGCAGACGACGGGTCTCCTCAGGATGTCAACGTTGACAACATCGATGCCTCCCTGGCTTCATATCTGGGCTGTTCGCGGGACGACGTGGCCATCCGCGACATGGCCGTGCATCCCACGTCCAACAGCCTCTACCTCTCGGTGATGCGCGGCGCCGGGGACTCTGCCATCCCGGTGATTTTCAGAATCGCGGGCGACGGCTCCATCGCCGACGTGGCGCTGGAAAACGTGGCCTTTTCCCAGTACGCCATCACCGACGCCGCCGAGGCGGACGACCCTCGCGTGGTCACGCGGATGCAATTGCGCACCGTTACCGTCACCGATATGTCCTACGTGGACGGCCTGCTCATGGTGGCCGGAACCTCCAACGAGGAGTTCACATCCACATTCCGGCGCATCCCGTTCCCCTTCAACGGCGAGGCCGAGTCCAACTCACTGGAGATATTCCACGTTTCTCACGGCAAGTACGAGACGGCGGCGCCCATCCGCGCTTTCGTGCCATACCAGGGCAACAGCAGCATCCTGGCCAGCTATACCTGCACTCCGGTGGTGCAGTTCACGCTGGCCGATTTGGACGCCGGCAAGCACGTCATGGGGAAGACCGTCGCCGAGCTGGGTTCACACAACCATCCGCTGGATCTGATCTCCTACGAACGCGACGGCGGGGAATACCTGCTGGTATGCAACGACCGGCATCCGCTGTTCAAGATCGCCTGCCAGGACATCGACGGTCAGGGCCCGCTGACCGTACCCGACGATTCGCTGGACGCATCCCCGGCGGACCCGGTCACCCCGGGCGTGGGTGTGCCGCGAGAGTTGCTGCCGCACCCCGGCGTCAAGCGCATGGTGAACCTGAACGGCAACGGCGTTGTAATGCTGCAACAGGACGACGACGGCCACACCCATCTGCACACCTACGCCACCGCCACGCTGTGAGCGAGCATCGCCAACTGCTGCTGGAATGGGTCGAATGCCAGGGTCGGAGTTCCCTGAAGGTCACGGGTTGGACTGAAACTGAACTCCGCGAACTGCGCAAGCTGGACGCCGGCGAACTGAACCGGCGTCTGGCTCTCTATCCCAGCGATGCTCTGAGGCACGGCGTGGATCGCCCGGCCCTGCCTGCGGTGGCCGGCGCGTTCGCCTTGCAGGATGAAGCGGTACGCTTCGTTCCCCGCTTCCCGTTCGCGGATGGGATGAGCTATTCGCTGCGGGTTGATTCCAGCGGCGGGGGCGAGGGAACGGAGGTCTGGGTTATACGCCGTCCGTCCGCGCCCTCAGTTTCCACCACCGGCGTCCTGCGGATCCACCCGACGGCCTCGACACTGCCGTACAACCTGCTCAGGATGTACGTGCATTTTTCCGCGCCCATGAGCGAGGGTTGGGCGGCGCAGGCGATCAAGGTCTGCGACGAGGACACCGGCGAAACCCTGGAGGGTGTTTTCCTCCCTCCCGAGCCGGAGTTGTGGGACCCGCAGCGTCGGCGCTTGACCTTGCTGCTGGACCCGGGCCGGATCAAGCGCGAACTGGTTCCCAACCGCGAGCTTGGCTACCCGTTGGCAGAAGGCATGACGGTTACGGTATCCGTTGACTCCGAGTTTCGGGATGCGAAAGGGCAGCCGCTCCAGGCTGGCGCGGAACGCCGTTACCGGATTGGGCCGGCCCTACGCTCCCGTATCGACCCGACGGCATGGCGACTGGCCGCGCCACGCGCCAGCTCGCGGGCGCCGCTGGTCGTGGATTTCGACCGCCCGCTGGATAATGCTCTGCTGCAAAACAGCCTGCGGGTATTGGACTTGGAGGGTAATCCGTTGTCCGGTGAAGCGGAACCCGGCGCGGAGGATTGGAGTTGGAGGTTCACACCTTACGCTCCCTGGAGCAGGGGAGAACACCGGCTGGTTATCGAAGCTCGGCTGGAAGACGTGGCCGGCAATACTCCCGTCCGCGTTTTCGACCGCGACGTTTCCTTGTCGGAAGACACTCCGGCGCAAGAGGGAAGAACCGTTCTTAGATTCACGTGCTAGGTAGCGTTGTAATTCAGCGATTTTCCTTCGCAGGGGTGAACCATTTTTCGTTGTACCCACACGATTGCACTATCACCGTCATTCCTGCGAAAGCAGGAATCCAGACGGCCCACAGATAAGGAAAACCGCAGCATGGCCTGGATTTCTGGATACCGGCTTTCGCCGGTATGACGGTTTCAGTGTTTGACAGACACCTTAAATTGGCCTGGTTGCTTGCCATCAGGTTGTGGCTGATGTACACATGGTAAGCCATGATCGCCACCGTCCTCTTGGTCACCCACATCGCGGCCGGCTCCGTCGCGCTGGTCGCCGCGCTGGTCGCGCTGGTTACGGCCAAAGGCGGGCGGATTCACGTCCTGGCCGGCCGGGTTTACGCAATCGGCATGACCCTGATATTCCTCACCGCCATCCCTCTCGCGATTTTCGGCGCCAGCATATTCCTGCTGCTGATCGCCATCTTCAGTTTCTACCTGGTGTTCGCCGGCTGGCGATTTGCCCGCAACCGCAGCCGGCGCCCGCAGCCGGTGGACTGGCTCGCCGCCGCGATTATGGGACTGACCGGCCTGGGTATGTGGGTTTACGCCGGCGTCCTTGCCACAACGGGCGGTGGCAACTGGGTCACCCTGGTGGCGTTCGGGTTCATCGCGGTGGCCCTGAGCGTCGCCGACGGGTTGTTTTTCAACCAGGGCCGGGGGACGCGGCGCCGTCCTGCCCCTCATCTGCGCATCCAGCGGCACCTCACCAACATGATGGCCGGCACCATCGCCACCGTTACCGCGGTGATGGTGGTCAACGTTAGCATGGACCCGGTGTGGGTTCCCTGGCTGCTGCCCACAATCGTGATCACGCCGCTGATCGTATGGTGGAACGTGCGAACGGCCCGGCAGGCGCGTCCTTCGACAAGCTCAGGATGAAGCGGGAAATCGGTAACAAGATGGGTAGGAAAGAGTTAGTCAGGATGAGCGGGGTAAAGGCAGTGATGGCGTGAAGGCTTTATAATTGACCTGCGCTACAGAGGGAGGGAGTAACTCTGATGCAGCAACGTGATAATCTGCGCCGGACTGCGCTGATTCTGGTCGGGATCGGCCTGGTGTGGAATCTGGCCGAGGCTGCGGCCGGCTTCTGGGCGGGCCTTCAGGCCGGCAGCGTGTCGCTGCTGGCTTTTGCGCTGGACAGCATAGTTGAGCTCTTTGCCGGCGGCGTGCTGGTGTGGCGGCTGCGGGCGGAAGGGGATGGAGATGATGGGGAAGCAGCGGAGCAGCGGGCGCGGCGGCTGATTGGATGCACTTTCTTCCTGCTGGCAGGTTACGTCGCTCTGCATTCCGTTGCCAGCCTGGCGGGATGGTTGCCCCGGCCGGAACCGAGTCTGGCCGGCGTTATCATCGTGGTGGCCAGCGCGCTGGTGATGGCAGCGCTATACGTCGGCAAGATGCGCATCGCGGAGCGGATGCAGTCGCGGGCGCTGCGGGCGGAGGCCATCGAAAGCCTGTTCTGCGACTTGCAGGACGTGGCCGTGCTGCTGGGAATCGGGCTGAACGCGCTCATCGGATGGTGGTGGGCGGACCCGGTGGCCGGCCTGCTGCTGATACCCTTCTTCATCAAGGAAGGGCGGGAAAACTTCGCTGACGATGAGCACGGGCACGCCCACGCCCACGGGCATCATGATGACCATGACGATGAAGACGAGCATGAGCAGGAACACGGGTACTTGGCCCGCGTGGTCTGCTTCTGCCTGAACTGCATCTACGGCCTGCGCGCGTGTCGGGCGGCGTGCTGCCGAGGGTAGGTCCCTCACACCAGCCGTCTCCCAGCGGGGGAAGGGGCTGTTACTGCTGCACGAAGCGGCGGTACACCTCTTCCTCGGACAGGGCTTCCTGGTGGAACCAGCTGTCGTCGATTACCTTGTACACGGCGTCGAGGCGTTCCAGAACTTCGTTCGTCAGGAGCAGGGCTTCCAGTGGCGAGGAAGGCATTGCGCCGTCTCTTTCCAGCGTCATCACTGTTTCCGAGATGGCGCGGATCAGCTCCACCGTGCCCACGTGAGTGGCGTTGCTGCGAGCGGTGTGCAGGCTGTGGTAGATGGACGAGGCTGCGTGATCTTTCAGCAGCATCTCCAGCGACCTGCCCGAGTCCTCTACCCGAATGCCCCGAATGGCGGCGGCGTTGCCCAGCGATTGTTGCAGGGTGAGCAGATCGGCGCCGCTTTCCACCGCGATGCGGGCGAAGGTGTTAATCACCCGCGCGATGTTGTCGGCGCGTTCCAGCCAGCGGCCCAGCCAGATCAGGTTGTACACCCTGGAGTCGGTCAGCCACCGGTCCGGGCTAATGGATATTGACCTCGGTTCCACCATGATTCAACCTGCTCCTCGTGTGTTTTGGCCTAACCGCAGGGGCGAATGATTATTCGCCCCTACATAAATCACGATCCGTTCAGCAACGCCAGCGCGTCGTCCATGGATACCGTCTCCCGGTCGAAGAACACCTCGGCCGTGGTGAAGTTCAGCCAGCCCTCGCCCCTGGAAACGAAAGATCCGGATACGGGGGGGACCTCGGAGTAATCGCGCCCAACCGCGAATTTCAGGTAGTCGGCGCCGTTGAGTTCCATGGCCCCCTTGGTTGGGTCGGCGGGGAGCCATCCCAACTCAGGATGCAAAAACTCCAGCCAGGCGTGGGTCTCGCCGGGCTGGCGGGTGAGCAGGCCGCTGACGTAGCGGGCCGGCACGCCGTGGGCCCGCAGCATCGCCAGGGCCAGGTGGGTCATGTCCTGGCACACGCCGCTCTGCGAGTCCAGCACGTCAGCAGCGGGGGTGTTCACCGACGTGTTGCCGCGCTCGTAGCGAATGTGCTCGTACACCCACGTAACCACCGACCTCACGGTGTCCAGCAGCGTGGACGCCGATCCTACAGCCTCCCGCGCCGCCGCCAGCACGGTTTCCGGGTCGGCCAGAAGCGAGGCCGTGAGGAACTCTTGCGCGTCCAGGCCGTAGGTCAGGGACGCCAGCGGCGCGTCGTCAAGGACCGGGGCATGGTCGTTCAGGCAAACGCGCCCTGTGGCCGCAATGATGAGCTCCCGGTGCGGCGCGGTGATCCTGATGCGGTTGACCTCGTTGCCCAAGCGGTCGGGGTAGGTTATCTTGCGCCCCGCCGGAATCGTGAAGATGTCGCAGCCACCCTCGGCCGGAGTCTGGTACCGGTCGTCGTAGGGGGAGAGCCTGAGGAAGTTGTCGTTCTGCACGACGACATCCGAGTACTCGTAGCGGGCTACGTAGGCGTAATGCACGGGGACTGACGGTCGCTCTGACTGAGGTCCCACTGACTGAGATCCGAGCGCTAACGGACCACCCAGCTCGGTTTGCATGACCCTCCTGATGAGTTGTTGGTGACGCGGCTGTTGGCCTCCGAGACGCGAGTCAGTCCGCCGGGGAAGACCGTAACCTCGCCGTAGCCGTTCTGCACCGCGAACACGCGCAGGTCAACGTAGCGTTCCTCAAACTCGCCACGCGACTCATCAAAAACAAGATGTTGGGAGAAGTCCAGCGTTTCCTGGGCGATGAACACCTGGGGCTGTTCAATCAACTGCTGCGCCAGGCGGCTGCGGTAACCCTTGTCCAGGTCGGGCAGTATGAAAACTCCCAAACCGCCGTAGCCTTGCCGAGTCTTCAGCACCAGGTTTTCCAGATTCTGCAGCACGTACTCCCGATTGGACGGTGAGCGCAGGTCGTAGCTGACCGCCTGATCCAGTATGGCCGGCTCGCCCAGGTAGCGCTCGATCATGTCGGGCACCCACAGGAACACGAGCTTGTCGTCGCAGGCTCCGGTTCCCAGTGCGTTCACCAGCACAACTTTATGGTCCAGGTATGCTTCCGTCAATCCCGGTACGAACAGTTCCAGGTCTTCAACACGCCGGTAGATCAGGTCAACCTCAAAGTCGCCGCCCATGGCGCGGGCCCAAACCCGGCCATTCGCTCCCACGTATAGGTCGGATCCTTCAACCAGTGTGATGCCCAGCAACTCCGACAGGTAGCGATGCTCGAAAAACGCGGAGCCGTACTTGCTATCGGTGAGCAGCACGCACACCGGGTCCGGCTTTTCGCACAGCGACGCGAACATCTCCAGGTACGCTGCCCTGATGTCGTAGGGAACAATGTCGTAGCCTTCGGCCATCTCCGGCAGCACGCCCAAGCCGATTTCCGTCGTCTTCATCTGGTAGGTGATGCCTGAAGGTATGCGGAGGTTGTCCTCCAGGATAACGTAACGGCCGTCGCCCATGTCTACCAAGTCGATGCCGTAGATGTGGACGAACACGTCGCGGGCCGGGTGGTAGTCCTGCAACTCGGGGTTGTAATACTGGCAAGAGTACATCACGTCCGGCGGCACCACGTCCTGCTCGCCGCAGTACAGGTCCAGCAGGAACCGGTTGATGGCCTTGAGCCTTTGGGCCACGCCGCGGGATATAACGTCCCAATCGGCCGCCGGTATCAGTCGCGGCATCCAATCAGTGGGCACGGTGCGAAACTCCCTGGGGTCGAGCATGAAGGTGAAAGCGTCCAGAGCGGCGCGGTGGTTGGCCTGGGCCCAACGGCTCCGGAGCTCGGCCTCTCCCAGCCGTTCCATGGAGTCCATCAAGTTGAGATAGACCGGGTTCACCAAGCCGTCAGCGTCGAAGCACTCCTTCGGAGTGCGAGTGGTGGGTATAGTTTTGGTCAGCATCAAGATACGTCACCAGGAGCGGGGTGCGATACACGCGGCAACAATTGCAGCGAGTCCATGATCCCACAACACTGTTGCGCTGGAGTTAACGATTTGTAACAACTGCATTGCGCGTGCCCACGATTCCTGAAGCATATTTGTAGGTCGGCGCAGGCTCGAATGTATTTTACAAAAGCGTAACGGGTTCGTAATCGTGCGTTAATGCGTGGGCGGCATGATTGGATAAAGGCCGAGTTCCCAAATGCCCCAACCACTCGCTCAGGTTGACAGCGTTATGACCACATACGCCAGGCGTCCGCCGCCCTCGAACCAATCCGACCCGGCCCGGGTTCTGTTGTTGGGAGAGGGATGGGAGCCGATGAATGGCGCTCTGGCCGCCGCCGCGGACTCCGGCGCTATCGTGCTGATGGGACCGGAGCTCAACTACGACGCGGAGGTGAACCGCGATACGATACAGCCAAGCGTTCTGCTGCTCTCGCCGGACGCGGACATCGACGCGCCTGACCGCAACGGCGATGAGTCCGCTCCCCTGGTGCTGCGCTGCGTCGCCGACCAGGACCTTGATGACGCCGACCTTTACGAGGACTCTGACGATTTCGTAAGTGTACCCTGTACACCCTCGGAGTTGATCAAGCGAATTCTACGACTGGCCCGCCGCCACCAGTTAACCAGCGCGTCGGCGGAACTGGTCCACGTCGGCGGCATCGCCCTCAATCCCGCCACCTACCAGGTCACGGCCAACGGCCGGCCGGTGGATCTGGCCTGGCTGGAGTTCCAGTTGCTGTTGTTCTTGATGGAGAACGTGGGCAGGGTGTTCACGCGCGACCAGTTGCTCGCCAATGTGTGGGGCGTGGAGAACATCGGCGGAACCCGCACAGTGGACGTGCACATCCGCCGCCTACGTTACAAGTTGGAGACGGGCAACGCCACCTACTTCCGCACGGTGAAGAACGTGGGGTATGGGATGATGGAGCCTTAGGCAAACCAACACTACGCAAACCGCGCGCCGCAAACGAGACAATCGTAGGGGCGGGTTTCAAACCCGCCCCTACAACGTAGCGATAACGTACGGCGCCGAGGCTACCACTCTGCGGGGAGGCTGGTGACGCCGCGGATGTTCAGCAGGTTGTGGTATTCCAGTTGGTCGGGGTCGCTGGCGAACCTGAAGGGCGGGAACTTGCGGGTGAGGGCGCGGAACGCCTCCTGGCCCTCCAGCCGCGCCAGGTTCGCGCCGAGGCAGTGGTGGATGCCGCCGCCGAAGGCCACGTGCGGGTTCGGGTAGCGGGTGATGTCCAGGTCCTCGGGATTCTCGAAGGCCATGGGGTCACGGTTGGCGGCGTTGATGATAACCATCACCTTCTCGCCCTCGCGGATCTTCTGGCCACCCAGCTCAATGTCCTCCAGGGCGATCCTCGGCGCGCGCTTGACCGGAGAGTCGTAGCGCAGCAGTTCCTCGGTAGCGCGGACCAGCAGGCTGTCGTCCTCCTTGAGCATGTTCCACTGGTCGGGGTTCCGCATCAGAGCCATGGTGCCGTTGCCGACCAGGTTGATGGTGGTCTGGTGGCCGGCGATGAGCAGCAGCAGCGTGTTGCCCAGCACTTCCTCACGGCTCAACTCACCCTCGCGCTCGCCGATGGCCAGGACGGACAGCAGGTCGTCGGACGGTTCGCTGACGCGCGTTTCCACCAGCGGATTCACATAGTCGTTGAGCGTGGTGATGGCCTCGTGCACGCGGGTGTGGCGGTCGGGCGATTCCTGATCCAACGACAGCAGCTGCCGGGACAGCGTGCGGATAAACTCCCGGTCCTCCGCCGGCATCCCCAGCCAGTTGGCGATGACCAGCACCGGCATGGCGTTGGCGAAGTCCTTGAGGACGTCCATCTCACCGCTTTCAGGGTCGAAGTCCTTGAGCAGGTCCTGGATGATGTTCTGGACCATGGCGCGGAAACGGTTGTCGATGTACTTGGGGTTGAAGACCGGATGGACGGTGCGGCGCATCCGCAAATGATCGGGCCGGTCGCGCCGGATGAACCAGTTGTTCATGTAGTCCAGGTTGAATTTGTACTTGGGGAAGTCCTCTTCCGATATCGGCGGGCTGGGCGGCTTATCGTCGCGCAGGAACACCTCGGACGAGAAGTGCTCCTGGTGGCGCAGGGCCCACACCACCGCCTCGTAGGACGTTACCACCCAGGTGTCGAACTTGGCGTTCCAATAGACGGGGGCTTCCTCGCGCAGCATGGCGTAGTACGGATAAGGATTCCGCAGGTTCTCCGGAGAGAGCAGCTCGTCGTGAATCCGGTCTTTCAGCATCGTAAAGCCTCGCAGACAGGGTTTGAATTGCGCTAATTTAGCCGTAACCTCATTCTAGTGTCAACCTGGGTTATAATCGTAATATAGGCAAGAGGACCCCAAGTCATGTATCCACAACGTTACCAGGAACTGCTTGACTTCCTGGACAGCAACCCCGAATACCTGCACGACCTGCGGGTGCGGCTGCTGTCGCCGGAACTCATTGCTCTGCCCGAGCAGTTCGCCCAACTGGTCAACATCGTGGCCGAGTTGAGCGCCGAGTTCAGAGCATTCGCCGAAGCGACGAATCGCCGGCTGGCAGTCCTGGAAGACGATGTGCAGGTATTGAAGGACGACGTGCAAACGCTGAAGACCGATGTGCAAACGCTGAAGACCGATGTGCAAACATTGAAGGACGACGTGGCGACGCTGAAAGGCAGCGACACTGAACGGCGGGCGCGGGAGAACATCCTGAACATCGCCAAGGATGAGCTGAACCTGACCAGGGGCCGCATACTGCTGGCGCGCGGACGGGACACTGCGGCGCAACTCCTTACGGCCATCGACGCGGCTGAACAAAGCGGCGTAATCACCGAAAACGAAGCGGACAATGTACTGGTGGCCGACATCATCATTCGCGCCCGTCGCGCCAGCGACCGGCAGTACGTGCACGGCGTGTTTGAAGTGTCACGCACCGTTCGGCTCAGCGACATTCAACGGGCACGTGACCGCGCCGCCACCGTGGCCGCCGCCACCGGCGAGGAAACCATCGCCGCCGTGATCGGAGAAATCATCCGGCCCCAGCAGCAAGCTCAGGCCGACGAGATGGGCGTTGCAACGCTTGTACCTGCCATGTTCCAGCCGGAAGAACCCGAAGGCGAACCGCCGGAGCATAGTGCTACCTCCGCCGATTAGCCGGCTGGCAGTCCGGAGGCGCCAGTCTGTAAATCACGTAGGCCGTGCCGATGACTACCAGGACGCGCCACACTGTCCAGCCCCACAGGTGTAGTTTGTAGTCGCGGGCGACGACCCATACCGGGCCGGCGATGAGATAGCAAGGTATGGTGAGCGGACTGAAAGACTGCTTGAACACACCCTCCATGTCCAGCGGACCGGGCAGCGCGGCATAGGTGGCGGCGGCGGTAGCCCAGGCCAGCACGCCCAGCATACCCACCTGCCACAGCGCGACCTGTCCATCGCGCAGCCAGAGCCAGCCCAGGCCCAGGGTTACAGCCCAGATCGTGAATCCCATCAGCAGGGGTGCGATACCGATGAACAGATGGCGGGCGACGCCGGGAGGTCCCTCGTGGATGACGTAACCGGCGTAGGCGGGATTGTCTCGGACTATGTAGCGCACCTCCAGTACCCTGTGCCCTACCAGGTAGCAGGCCAACTGGTGGGCCAGTTCGTGGAAAAAGGAGCCGGGAATGGTGATGAAGTGCATCACCAGACCTGCGGTCCAGATCAGGCGGCGGACATAGAGGAGAACTACAAACATGTTACGTCAACCGTTACTCCAGCGCGCCAGCCTCTTCCAACTCTCTAAACTCCGATTCGCTGAGGCCGATGATTTCCCGCAGAGCGTACTCGGTGTCCTGGCCCAGCAGGGGAGCCGGACGGTCCAGGCGGCCGGGGGTGGCCGAGAGGTGCGACTCGGTGTAGTCGGTGGCGTAGGGGCCCATTTCTGGGTGGTCGAGCCAGGTGAAGTGGCTGCGGTGCTGCAACTGGGCGTCCTCGAAGAGATCGCAGGTGTCGTTGACCACGCCGGCCGGGACGCCGGCGGCTTGCAACCGGCGCATCAGCTCGTGCCGGTCGTGGTTGGCCGTCCAGCCGGCGATGATGCCGTCGAGTTTGTCTTCGTGGGCTTTGCGGACGCGGAAGGTGCGGAACTCGCCGGACTGCGCGTCGGTGACGCCGTCGGCGGACATCTCATCGCGCAGGGCGGCCCACTGATCGTCGGTGAAGACGGCGATGGTAATCCAGCGGTCGGTTTCGCCGCTAGTATCAGGGGCGCACGGATACGCTCCGTGGGGCGACGCGGCGGGGTGGCGGTTGCCCACCAGTTCCGGTTCCCGTCCATTTACGTCGGCGTCCAGCAGCATGGGGCCGCCGAAGTGAAGGCTGGTTTCCAGCTGGGACATGTCCAGGTGCGTGCCCCGGCCGGTGGCGCGCTGGCGGTCCACGGCGGCCAGTATCGCCGCCACCGCGAACTTGGGGCACACGAAGTCGGTGTACGCTCCGTAGGGGTTCACCGGCCCCCGGTCTGGCCAGCCGATGATGTTGGTGTAGCCGGCTAGGGACGAAAGCACCGCGCCGAACCCCGGCTGCGTCTGCATCGGCCCGCCACGCCCCAGCATGGACGCGCTGAACAGTACGATGCGGGGGTTGACCCTGCTCAGCTCGTCGTAGCCCAGTCCCCACCGTTCCAGGGTACCGGGGGTGAAGTTTTCCGTGACCACGTCGGCCCACCAGACTTGACGGAAGACAGTACCGGGGAGTGCAAGGCCATCTCCTCGGTATCCACTCCCCCTATCGGGCTATCTTCAGGCATAGGGATTGTATAGCGCACCACGGCGCCGCCGGGCTGCACCACGATCTCCCTGACGAAGGACTCGATGAAGGCCCGCCGCTCGGTGAGCTCGCTCTCCCGAAGGAACCCGCTTAGGTCCTTGCAGTAGGCGGTGATGGTCTCCACGTCGTCCAGCACCACCCGCCGCTGGGACAGCATGACCCGCGCGTCCTCCGCCGTTTCCTCCAGCCTCTGCTGCCGTTCCCGGTGTTCCCGGATGCGGGGCATGAAGTCGTCAACGTCCAGGTCGGTGGTCTCGGCCAGGTCGTAGAGACGGTCCAGCCGGCGCTTCACGTCGGCCAGTTCCGCCTCGGCGGTCTCCAGCCGCTGGCGCTGTTCCCGAGCGATGCCGTCCATCTCCTCGTCCACCAGCCTGACCAGTTCCCGTATGTTGGACTCGGTGAGGATGTTGTCCCGGATCCTGTCCACCACCATCTCCTCGAACCGGCGGGCGTTCAGCCGGGGACAGTCGCATGCGCCGCTGCCCCGCTTCATCAATGATTGGCAGACGTAGTAGGCGAACTGGCCGCTCTTGGAGTCCTGGCCGGACATGGCCCGGCGACACGCCTTGCACTTGACCAACCCGCTGAGCAGGTAAGAGCTTCCCACCCGCCGGGGATGCGCCTGCCTGGGGGCGCGGGCGCGCAGTTGCTTGTTCACCTTGCGGAACTGGGTCTTGGTGACGATGGCGGGGAAGGCTTGCTCCACCCGCACCGGCTCTCCCTTGTGCTTCGCGGAGGTACCCCAGGTCAGAGTGCCGGTATAGGTCTCGTTGCGCAGGATGATGTGGACGCCGTTCTTGGACCAGGGCCTTCCGGTGGGGTTGGCGATGCCCTCGTCGTTGAGGGTGCGGGTGATGTCCAGGATGCCGCGTCCGGCCTCGGCCAGGTTGAAGATGCGCTGAACAGTGGGAGCGGTGTCGGGATCGAGTTCCAGGGTGGGGCGCTTCTTGGCGCCGTCCTGGACCATGAGCTTGCGGTAGCCGTAGGGGACTCTGCTGGCGACCCAGAAGCCCCGGGAGGCGGCTTCGCGCATTCCCCGGTACACCTCTTCGGCAAGATTTTCGCTATAGAACTCGTCCACCGACTCGATGATGGCCTCCATGAGCTTGCCGGTGGGGGAGTCGTCGGCGTGCTCGGTGATGGAGACGACGCGGATGCCCTTGCGCCGGAGCATGGACTTGAAGGCGACGGCGTGCTCCCGCTTGCGGGTGAATCTCGAAAACTTCCAGACGAGAATCTCGCTGAAAGGCGATTCCGGCTTGTTGGCTTCGTCCAGCATCTTGCGGAACTGTGGGCGGTCGGCGATGCGCCCGCTCTCGGCCTCGTCCACGTACTCCCGGGCAATGGAGTAGCCGTTGCGTTCTGCGTAGTCGCGCAGGGCACGGAGTTGTGCGGCGACGGAGAGGTCCACGTCCTGGCGGTCGCTGGACACCCGGGCGTAGAGCGCCGCTGGAGTAAGGTCGTTTCGTTCACTCATATGCCAAACCTCCAAAACTCTCAGTGATGGCCTCAATCGGATATGTAAAGGATGCTTGCTACGTCTTCAATCGGTAGAGCATACAAATGCTCTTTGGATGGTTCGGAATCCGCTGAGCGGCGCAAGTAGACAAACTTGTCGCTAATCATCACCACCTTGAAGTCATGACTCGGAAAACTAGCACCATAATCGTCCGAGCCCTGCCCTTGTCGGCCATTCACGGAAGACGCCGACAACTCGATTCTGGCGCTCGGCGCACCCGCCAGGGTTAACGCTGCGTCCACCTTCCCCATGGTGGACGCCCACTCTGTCATCAGCCACAGCGACGACCCTAGGTACAGCGCGACAATCAGTGGTGTGATAGCGTTCCGCAACGCTTTTGCAGCCTCAGCCTGCGGCACCATGGCGAGGAATCCGGAATTGACGATTGCTACACCAAAGAGCGTCAGCGCTGCGTTCAATAACATCAGCAGCGAGATGAATTTGGTGTTGAGGTCTGATGGGCTGACGGAATAATTGATCAGGTAAATCCACGGACTTAGCCCCAGGAGAAAGAGACTCGCTCCCAAAGCGATTCTTAGCCACCAGGGGGATGCAGTCAGAACCGAGCTCCACGGGAACAAGAAACAGACTGCCACTATGGCCGAGAAGCCAATGCCATAAATGGTGACCTCCGGTGAGGCCACCGAATACTCTGCCAGTGCCAATCGAATCTCTGACGCCGGGATTTCCAATGCGTCGAAATAGGCGAGAGAATATACCCGTCCCAGCAAGATAGAGATGGCCACGAATATGGCAAAACTCTGGACCAGGATCCCGAGGTATCTCAGGTTGATATCGCTCACTTGGACGGGTCCCTCCCAATCTGGTCATCGTCGTGTTCCGCCCGGCGGGAGCGTAGCCGTTCCT
>VXOG01000077.1 GCA_009840165.1 Chloroflexota bacterium | reverse complement strand
CTCGTCCGCGTCGTCCGCGACGGCGGAGGTCGAGATGATCGACCAGTTGCCGTCGGCGTCCGCGGTGCCTTCCTCGCCGCCGATTCCGACCACGTCGCCAGCGGTGAGCCCGCCACCATAGAACTGGTGAGGGGTCGCGGGCTGGGCGAGGGCGGAGGCGCCGAGGGCGATGACACCGATCAGGGCGATCGCAGCGGTCAACGCCAGACGGGGCATCGAGCTCATCTTGGTCATGTCAGCGTCCTTGCCGGGTCGCGGGGCAGCAGCGGAGGGCCCGGACCCCGCCCCCGATTGCGTGCGGCTCGGGGGCGGGGCGGGCCTAGCCGAAGCTAGTTGCTGATGTAGATCACGTTTCCACTGGTGACGTTGAAGTCGACGGAGTTGGGCACGCCCTCAACACTGGTGTAGAGGACCCAGTCGTCGCCACTGGACAGCCAGACGGCGTTGGCGCGGCCGGCGAGCAGGGCGAGCAGTTCGCTGGCCGAGGCGTCGGGGCCGTTCCAACTGGTGAGACCGGTGGTGCCACCGTTACCGAAGTCGCCCAGGCTGGGCTCGTCGGCGGCGGCCTCTTCGGCAGGAGCGTCCTCGGTGGCAACAGTCACGCGAGCGGTCTTGGTGCCAGAGCGAACCAGGACGATGGCCTTGCCAGAGTCACCGGTGATGTAGAAGGTCGCAGAGGCTTCTCCGCCCTTGTGTTCCTTCGTCACCTTCTGACCGCGGGAGGTGGCGTCGCTGTCCTGGCCGAAGACACTGAGGTCACCGCCGATGACTTCGAAGATCACGTCGTCACCGGAGTTGTCCACTGCGTCAATGGCTGGGGTTGCGTCGGGGTCAGCCGCGACATCGGCCTTACCGTCAGCGATCGGGAGGCCGTTGGCGTCCAGCAAGGTCGCTGTCACCGTGAACTCGCCATCCTCAACCACGGTCACCGGATCGGCGACGGCGGTCAGGCTGGCCAACGGTCCAGTCACGTGGAACATGACTTCGACGGTGTTCTTCCCTGTGAGCGTGACCGCGGCGGTGTAGGTACCGCCAGCGACGCCAGGCGCTGCGCCTGGGGCGATCACAACAGCGATCGCACCTCTGCTGATCTTGCTCTCGTCAATGGCGGTCTCGCCAGCGGTAGTGCTCTGAGCAACATCGCTGTCCTTCCGAGCCGACTCGTCCACGTCGAACTTGGCGGTGACGTCCTCGCCGTCCGCGTCAGTGATCTTGGTGGAAATGTCGCTCGGATCAAGCACTAGCGGACCTGCGGTATCGCTGGCGTCGTTCGCAGCTCCAGCCGCATCCACTGAGGTCACTTCAAACGAAGCGACGCCTGTGTTTGCAGCGGTAGCGCTCGCTGGCGCCAACAGTCCACCGCTCACGTCGCCGGCCGAGATCACGTCGGGCCCGCCGGAGAAGTTCAGGAACAGACTCTCGGTGGTACGGACCGAAGCGGTGCCGATCGTCGCCGTAGCGAAGACTTCAACCCTGCCTGCAGTTGCCCTGGACACGACGAAGTCGATCGTGTTGCCGGTCGTTGAAGTGCTAGACACGCTGGTTGTGTCAGCGGCGGTGTCGCCCGCGGCCACGGTACCACCGACGGCAAAGATATTCACCGTGAGTTGAGTCGCGGCGTCGGTGCCGATGTTCGATGCCTTCCCGAGGCTGTTCAGGGCCTCGACATGGATGAAGATGTTGCCGCCGGCCGCCACCGTGTCGGTCTCTGCCTTGGCGCCGTCTGCCGTTGGCTCGGCGCGAGCAGTGCCGGCAGCATCCGTGGTGTCGAGCTTCACGTTAACTGTCGCGAGGTTGGTTCCCGCGTCGCCAACGACCAGCTTCTGAGTTACAGAGTTTGCTCCATCCCTCGCGGTGATGGTGAAATCGCCGGTGGGCGCACCAGCCTGGTGCCTGTAGGTCGCGACACCGCCGGTCTGGGTGAGCACGAAGCCGAAGATCTCGCCGAACGTGTATGACGCTACGGCGGAGCCAGGGGCAGCTCTCGCCTCCACCTGGACAATGATGGTGCCGCCATCAGCAATCGTGAAGTCGGTGTCGTTCGTGCTGACGATGTGATGCGTCGCGGACTGCGACGAAATCGTCGCGGCAAACAACGAGGCGACCAACGCGGCGAGTACCGCGAGGGCCCCCAGTTGCATGCGCTTTCGCGCAAGAGTTTGAATCATGTTCTGCCCTTTCACTGGGCCGAATGCGGGAGCGGAGCCTGTATCCGTTCCCGAGGTGCGTGTACCCGGGTTGAGACCGGGTGAGCGCTGTCTCTCTTGCCGATAGCGACCTCGCTTTCCATGCGGTGGAGCTTGCCCCCGCGCTTCCCCGGTTGCGACCGGGGTCTGGTTGGGGACCTGCGCAAGCCCCGCCCGCGCATGGTTCGCCCCAGGTGTGGAGTTCTCACGTGGTGATCATCGCGGATTGTGGAGGGGCTACGCAACCGATTATGGGTCGTGGAGTGGTCGATATTACGTTGGGGTAACAGAGGGGTGGAGTGGAGAGATCGGAGCGGGGGCGAGCCTGGAGTGGTT
>VXOG01000089.1 GCA_009840165.1 Chloroflexota bacterium | reverse complement strand
CAGACTTGCTCACAGTCTACACCCCAACCGGCATCCCGACTTTTGAGACAGGCTCGCTGGGGAACCGACATCGTCCGCGAACTCCCGGAGAGCGTTACTCAGGATACCAGTGAAGACTCTCTGGAACTGTTTGGCCTCTTGATCGCATTTCTCATCGCTAACACCGTGTCCGCCGTTTTGAACTTTTTCCTGGGGTCTGCGAGTGGCGAGACCATGGATTCCCGCAGCCTACTCATTGCCGTGGCCTTGGGCGGAGCCGTCAACGGCGCAGCCAACGTGGCGTGGCGGAAGGCCAACCTGTCCACCCAAAACTTGGGAATAAACGCCGTTTCCTTTGCTACGCCTATCTTCAGCCTGGCCTGGCTCTTTCTCCTTTACCAAGTCGCGCCTGCCCGGCCCGACTATCTTCTCGCCGGCGCAGTGGGGATCGTGATTGTGAATCTGGTCATCAACCTCGAAGCCGAAATTCGGCTCGGTTTCAAGGCATTGGTGCTGGCGCTATGGGCTTTCGGCGCTTTTGTCTATCTGCGGGACGACGTGCTCCAGTATCTGCCCTTTGGTGAATGGCACTGGCCCGGCGAAACCTATTTCGGGTCATTGGGCTTGTCAGCTACCGTGTTTATCTTGCTCCACTCTTTCCGAGTCAACCGTATTTCCTCTCGCACTCAGGATGAGGATAACCAAGTCTATACCCTGTTCCACAGCCTGGACATGCTGGCCCGCCGCAACGTGGTTGACGAATCGATTCGGGAGCGCATCCTGGCCCTTGACAAATCGGTCACTCCGGAAGAGTTGCAAAGTGCTTATCAGGATGCCAAGCAATGCTTGGACGAGGCGATGGACGCAGCCCCAACTCCCGAAGATGAGGCTGAGTTGGCCAGTGCTGAAGCACAGTTGAACGTCATTGTACATTCCCGACAACAGGGCATTGACTTCGGCGAATTGTTTGCGCTGATTATCTTCGGGGGAGTAACGGTGTTGCTGGGTTTGGGGGCGAGGCCAGAGGTGTCCGGTTGGATCGGCTTTCTGGTGGAAATGCTGGTGATGCTGTTCTCCGCCGTTATAGTTTTCCTAATCGTCAACGTGTGGGACCTGCACCGGGACCGGGCCGGCGAAATATTGGAAAAGCAGCTATATCAATACCACGGCAACGTATGGGATTCGCAAAACAGGAGAGTGGTCGAGATATCGAGAAATCATTTACACCACCAAGCCTATGGCTTGGTCATCAATTACGATGGCTACGGCGTGGTCTTTCGGGAAGCCGCTGACCGTCGTTTTGAGCAGATAACTTCCATCACTATTGGCCTGCTGGTCACCATAGCCTACGCCGTCCTGCTCTGGTTCAAGTGGGTCGGGTGATGACGTTTCACGACGAAGTTAGTACCCTTTTCCCTAGCCCCCGCAATAAAAAAAATATGGCTATCCAACGAGCCGGCACATACCGGCAAAACACCCAGGCAACTGGATACATGCTCGCAGCAGTCGCCGGCTACTCCGTGGTGCCGTTGATTGTAGCCCTTTCTAACGGTGCTGAAAGCCCGTTTCTCTTTAACACTGGGTTGACATTCGGTGTGGGGGTCGGACAAGCGATCTTCCTGGGCATTGTCTTCCGGAACGTTCTCTTTCATCCATCTGTGCTACGGCTGGTGCGGCGGAATATATTCAGATACTCAATGCTACTCACTGTTATCCATCGGTTTGATTACGGGTTGTTTGCATTGGCCACGCGCTTCATTGACGTCTCCGTAGCGTCAGTTATATTCGAAACTTGGCCGATAGTATCGCTATTCGTGACAGCATATCTGTTCAGGCATGAGGGACGTTATCAGAAGATTACGCTCGGTATGGTGCTGCTTCTGGCGTTAGCCTTCATAGGATTCTTCTTTGTGGCGAGCAGCGAGACCGGTGTTCTCCTAAACTTTATAGGCGTTGGCTCGTTGGAAACGGGAGTCGGGGTGATCCTAGTAATTCTGGCTGTAGTCATCGCTTCTTTCGTAGCATTTACTTTCCGATGGGGGGAAGATTTCAACAACGTACTGTGCCAAGAAGCCAAGGAGGTGATCGATAAGGAAAATAGCTCCGTAGTGCTCATTAGCTGTGTAATATTGGCGTCCTGCATAGGCGCGTTGATATCATCTGTATTTAATCTCGTGATTGGAGTGGGCATCGGTGAATCAATATCCACCAATTCTGTAGTCGCCGCGGTGATAGGCGGAGCTTTAGCTTATGGGACCGCGAATATTACTTATCGCGTTGCCATTGCGTTTACCAGCAATCTGGGCATAAGCGCGATGCTCTATGCCACACCGTTGGTCGCCTTATTCTGGCTTTTTATTTTTTCACAAGTAAATGTTGCGAGATTAGATTACTTGATCATCGGTGCTACTGCGATCATCGTCATCAACCTGCTGATCAATTTCGAGGCTGAAATCCGTTTCGGCTTCAAGGCACTTGTTCTAGCCCTGTGGGCCTTCGGTACATTCGTCTATCTGCGCGACGATCTCCTGAACTTGCTTCCCTTCGAGACTTGGCTCTGGCCCGGAGATACCTACCCCGAGGCGTTGGGCTTGTCTGCCACCATTTTCATCCTGCTGCTGTCCTTTCGCGTGGCGCGAATGTCCGAGCGCACCCAGGACGAGGACAACCGCATCCTGGAACTCTTCCAAAGTCTGGACCTGTTGGTGCGCCGCAACGTTATCGACCGGGCCGTGCGGGACCACCTAATTAAACTTGACGACGCCCGGACCCCGGCAGATCTGCAACGTGCCTACAACAAAGCTAAACTCTGCTTCGCAGAAGCCGTGGCCGTCGGCCCGGACGCTCGCAACCTGGCCCGGTTGGGCGCTGCCGAAACCCAGCTCAACATAATCGTCCATTCCCGCCAGCAGGGTATCGAACTCGGCGAGTTGTTCGCCCTGATCATCTTCGGGGGTAGCACAATCCTCATTGGCATTCTGTCCCGCCCGCCGCTTACCGGCTGGATCGGTTTCCTGGTCGAAATTCTGGCTGCCCTCTTCTCTGCCGTTATCGTCTTTCTGATAATCAACGTGTGGGACCTGCACCGGGAGCGGGCAGATCTGATCTTGAAAAAGCGCGAAGAATCCAATGACTATGGACTCATCTTCAGCAACCCTCGGAGTCGTCGCTTCGAGCGGAGCATGTCCGTCATCATCGGATTGGCCATAATCTTCGCCTACGCCGCCTTGCTTTGGCAAAAATGGCTACCCTGAAACCCCAGATCCGTCATTCCCGCGAAAGCGGGAATCCATAACCATGCTAAAATATCGCTCCAAGTAGTAAGCACAATGACCACGCAGAATCACATCTATTTTGACCACGCGGGCACCACGCCTATGGATGAGCGTGTGCTCGAAGCCATGCTGCCCTATTTTACCAGGCTGTACGGCAACGCCTCCAGCGTGCATACGGTGGGCCAGGAAGCTCGCTATGCGTTGGACTCCGCCCGCGAACGGGTTGCCAAGGTGCTCAACTGCCGCAACCGTGAGGTCGTGTTCACCAGCGGCGGCACCGAGTCCGACAACTCGGCGATCCAGGGAGCGGCGTATGCTCTGGAAGAAACGGGCCGGCACATAATTACCGCCGCCTCCGAGCACCACGCGGTGCTCCATGCCTGCGAAGCGCTTGAAGACCGGGGCTGGGAAATCACTCGCCTGCCAGTGGACGACTATGGAATGGTGGACCCTCAGCGCGTCCGCAACGCCATCACCGAGCGTACTACTGTAGTTTCCATAATGTACGCCAACAACGAGATTGGCGCCATCAATCCCATCCCCGACATTTCCGCCGCCGTGAAGCAGCGCGCCGCGGAACTCGACCGTACCATCGTGATGCACACCGATGCGGTTCAGGCTGCCGGGTTCCTCGACTTGGACGTGCGACGCTTGGGTGTGGACATGATGAGCCTGTCCGCCCACAAGTTTTACGGACCCAAGGGCGTCGGAGCGCTGTTCATTCGCCGGGGAGCGCCCTTTCTACCGCTAATTACCGGAGGCGGCCAGGAGCGGGAGCGCCGTTCGGGTACAGAGAACGTAGCCGGCATCATGGGCTTGGCGGCCGCTTTGGAATTGGCTGACAGCCAACGAGATGAAATCAGCGCGCACTGTCTCAGATTGCGCGACCGCATCATCGATGAAATTTCGAGCCAGGTTCCCAACTGCGTCCTGAACGGGCATCCTACCGAAAGACTGCCCAACAACGTCAACTTCTCCTTTGAAGGGGTGGAAGGCGAGCCGATCCTGCTCGGTCTTGATTTGCAGGGCATCGCCGCCAGCAGCGGCAGCGCGTGCAGCAGCGGCTCCCTGGAGCCGTCTCACGTACTGCTTGCTTTGGGGCAGACGGCAGATCTGGCCCGTGGGTCGCTGCGTATTACATTGGGAAAACACAATACCGATCCAGAGGTTGACCGATTGTTGTCCGTGCTCACCGGCCTGATCCGCGAATTGCGACAATTACCTACGCTCTCGGGAGCCGCCGATGACTAGTCGTAACACACCCCGTCGTTTCCGCGTGGGCGGGAATCCAGCCCTATTGCTGTTGGCCTGCGCCTTAGTGATAGTCATCGTTGCCGCTTCACTGGCTTGTTCTTCCCAGTCGCCCAACATAGGCCGGTACTACAAGGGCCGCATCCTGCACATCAGCATCGCCGATATGGAGCGAACCAACGAGCTACGGTGGACCACCTCCACCCGCGCGCCCAAGCAAGGCGCAACTGACGAGGATTTCTACCGGCTAGCTCCTGAGTCACCTGAAAACGAACTGATTTTGCTGCGCGTCAAAATCGAAAACCACACCGCCACCAGCGCAATCGTGAATGTGAACCACGAAGCTGCGCAACTGCGCGATTTCCTTCAGGGCCGCTACTTCCCCGTGGACGTCAGTGAACGGGCGCAAGAGGCAGGGTTTCCTGAGAGCGCGTCCGACCGTTGCAACGTGCCGGTAAATCCGGACGATCATACGACGTGTGTGAAGTTCCTATGGAATCCGGTTTACGCCGAAGCCCAGCCCGGCGGTGATACCAAGTGGGTGGAACGCGCCCAGGAGTTGCCAAAAGGCACCGGCCTGGACGGCTGGATGGTGTTTGAAGTTCCTGAAGGCACGCAGATGCGGTCTTTCCGCTGGTCATCCGGCGACACGATCACCATCGACTTTTAGGCTTGAGGTCGCCATCGCCACCGCCGCCGTTGGGCCGCCGGATATTCCACCTGGTAGCGGCGTCCTGCACTACCTTGCTGTCGCTGGCGATTCCCCAACACCCCTACATGTTCCTCATCGGGTCGGGCGCGCTGCTGGCATTAGCGGTGGAAGCAAGCCGCCTGCGTTCCCCGCGGCTGAACGCTCTTTACATGGCTGTCTTCGGCCCCATACTGAAGCAGTCTGAATCAGCTGAAATCACGGGAGCCACGTGGTTTCTCATCGCCGCCTTTTTCACCTTTTTCTTCTACGGTCCGGAGATCGCGCTGCCCGTCCTGCTGTTCGTCGCCATCGGGGATCCGGCAGCGGCGCTAGTAGGCACCCGCTTCCCCGGCCCGCGCTTTTGGGGGAAATCCCCCAGCGGCGGTTTCGCGTTCGTCGCGGCGGCTCTGGCGGTTTGGGCTATCATCTGCGCGCTGGGGTACGGCCAGTGGTCCCTGGCGGTGATCGTGGCCGCGGTGGTTGCCGCGCTGGTGGAACTTGCTCCGCTGCCGGTGGACGACAACCTGACCGTTCCGCTGCTGGCTGGCGCTGCTATGACCTTGGCCATGTCAGCCGGGCTGTAACGTTGGACGCTTGCTCAGGCGGCCCCGTCGTATTCGAGCACCTCGGCCCGCTGCCGCTGGAAATTCAGGTAGGCGGACTTTGACATTGCCGGTCGGAACGAAGATACAACCTGTCGGGCTTCCCCCGCGTTGTCCGCAAGCAGGTCAATGACCGCCATCGCCATGATTTTCGCCGGGTTGACTACGGCCTTGGCATAGTCATTGATCAGGTACTCCGAACTGTGTCCCGCGCCTTCCGCTCCCGCCGTGTAGGGATGGATGGATGGCAGGATGTGGCTCAGGTCGCCCATGTCGGTGGAACCGCCCCGGTTGCGCGACGGCGGCATCACCAGCACCTTGTTCTCGTCCAGCAAGCCGACGGCGTTCTTGCGGAATATCTCCATCATATGGGGGTCGTGGCGCATGGGCAGGTAGCCCGGGATGTTGGTGATGGACACTGACGCGCCCACTGCCAGCGCGCCGGCCCGGAAGCACCGGTCAACGATGTCCGAGTTGCGCACGACGGCTTCCGGCGTCCCGGAGCGAACCCGCCATTCCAGCCGCACATCCGCCGGAACCGCGTTGACCGCCTCCCCGCCCTTGGTCATGATGCCGTGAATGCGAACCGTGTCCTGATCCCGGTAAATCTCGCGGTTGGAATTGATGGCCTGGAGCGCGAAGGTGGCGGCGTTCAGCGCGTTCACGCCCAGGTGAGGCGCGCTGCCGGCGTGGGCGCCCCGGCCGGTGAACCGAACGTACTTCACCACGTGCCCGTTGCTGGTGCCGCCCATGGCGAAGGTGTGCGCTCCCATGTCGCTGGCGGTGTGGCACATCATGGCTATGTCCACGTCGTCGAACTCGCCCAGTTTAATCAACTCCTGTTTGCCACCCATGAATTCGATCTTGCCGGATTCACGGAGGTCCAGGCGACGCGCCACCTCGATGAACTCCTCAGCCGGCACCGCGAAGGGAACGATTTCCCCGCTCAACTCGCCGAGCACTTCCGGCTGCATCAGTCCGGTGACCGCGCCCAGCATCATGCCAATCTGGCAATGATGACCGCAGGCATGGGCCGCGTTGGTGTCATCGGCGGCGTGCGGATGCCCATCCACGATCAGGCTGTCCAACTCGCCAATGATTGCCACCCGCGGCCCGTTCCCCCCGCCGCCCTTGACCGACCCTTTCAACCCGGTCAGCGCCAACCCCGCATTGAACTTGATCCCCAGGCGCGCGAACTGCTCCGCGACCACCCGCGCCGTGCGGTATTCGCTGTATCCCGGCTCAGGGTGCTCCAGGATGTCTCGAGACACGGCGATAAGTTCATCGCTGTGCCGATCAATTGCGGCGCAAGCCGCCCGCTTCAGTTCTTCGCGCGTTGCCATAAGCCCCAATCCAACCCGAGATCCTGTACATCGATGTAAATGACTAGCCTTCCGTGTAGGTTTCTTCCGACGCCAGCGTGCGCATGAAGTTCACATACTCCCGCGAGGTCATTTCCGGCCGGTGGTTGGCCACCACGTTGTTGGCTTCCGCCGCTCCGTCGGCCATCAGGTCGATCACCGTCGCAGTCATGGCCTTCGCTCCGGTGATCACTGCCAGCTGGTAGTCCTGGATCACGTAGTCCGCGCCGTGTCCAATGCCGGTGGCTCCCCCCACGTAGGGATGCAGCACCGGCATGATGGCGCTGATGTCGCCCATATCCGTGCTGCCCGTGCGGTGCGGGTTCCAGCCCACGTTGTCCGAGCCCACTAGCGTCTCGGCATTGGCCCGGAAAATCTCCTGCATTCGGCTGTTCTGCAGCATGGGCAGGTATCCGGGAATGGTCTGGATGTTCACCGTGGCCCCCACTGCCATTGCGCCGGCGCGCAGCGCCCGGTCAACCTTGCGGTTAGCGTCCATGATCGCGTCCAGCGTCTTGCCGCGCACGAACGTCTCCATACGAACGTCCGCCGGGACTGCGGATACAGCCTCGCCGCCTTTGGTTATGATGGGATGCACGCGCACCGTGTCAGTATCCAGGAAGGTTTCCCGGTTGAAGTGGATCGCAGACATCGCCAGTGTGGCCGCGTTCAGCGCGTTGATCCCAAGATGTGGCGAACCGCCGGCATGGGCGCCCTTGCCAACGAACTGGATCTTTTTGGCCAGGGTGCCGTTGTTGGTACCGGTGGTGCATAACTGCTTTTCAATGGGCGTGCTGGTGGTGTGCATCATCATCGACAGATGCACGTCGTCCAATTCGCCCAGCCGAATGAACTCAGGCTTGCCGCCCAGAAACTCGATCTTGCCCTCTCGCCGCAGGCTGTCGCGGTACTCGATTTCGATGTATTCCTCGGCAGGAACGGCGATGGGGACAATCCGACCGCTGAGATGAGGCAGTACGTCCTCCTGCATCAGGGCCATGGTGGACCCCAGCATCATGGCGATCTGGCAGTGGTGGCCGCAGGCGTGGGCCGCGCCCGTTTCGGCATTCGCGTGGGGATGCTCGTTGACGATCAGGCTGTCCAGCTCGCCCAGGATGGCCATGGTCGGCCCTTCGCTGCCGCCGAGGATTTCCCCGCGCAGTCCCGTCATTCCCAGGCCGCTGCGGAAGGGAACGCCCATTTCGCCGAACTTTTCGCCCACCAGCGCGGCCGTCTTGAACTCGCGGAAACCCGGCTCCGGGTTGGCCAGAATCTGCTGGGAAATTCGCACCAACTCATCCGCCCGCCGGTCAATCTCGGCAAACGCCCGGTCCTTCAATTCCGCTTTGCTGGGCATGAGCCGCCCCTCCGAAATGGCAATCTACGCGGCGACACGCGCCGGCCTGCCGATACTAACATAACGCGCCGCTGCTGCCCATTAGATAGCCCAGTAGAGCGCAGGCTACGCCGGCAAGAGGCCGGAGACAAACAATTCGTCAGGAAGTCGGCCGACGGCCTCAACGATGTCGTCTGTGTTCGCCGGCGGTTCCACCAGCATTTTGGCAACCTTGTCGTTCAGAAACCCGTGCATTTCAGTCAGTGGTCGGTTGTTTCTGATTTGAATGAAGCCGACTTGATTATTTTCGGCGGTTTGCCGAGCGTTGGAACGGGGGCCGATCTGGTCAAATATCACCATGCCGCCGGTTCCAACGCGGGTGATTTTGTCCTCAATGACTTCCTGGTTGCCCCGTTCAATCAACCCCATCTCTACCCTGATGCGTCCACGGCGGCTGGCGATTTCCACGTCAATTTCCCGAGGCACCTCTGCGTCTCGTTGCATATTGAGCCAAAAATCGGTTCCTTCTTCCAAGCCCAGGATGGTTAGCCCGGCGCGCAGGAATGCTCTTTCCAGCGTTTTGCCAGCCGTTGATTTCCGAGAGCCGCGTATGGTCAACGTAGCGGCGCCCGCCCAAAGCATCAGCATCCCATCGTCAAACGAACCGTCAGGAGAGCCGGCGCTGACCTCCCTTACGTGCCGCGCTACTTCCTCCAGGTAATCCAGCCGTCCATCCCGGCGGATGCCCAAGTTCTGGGCAGTTTTGTTGGTTAGGCCCAGCAACCACCAGGCCAAGTCGTTCCCAGCGTCGTCCAACTCCGCTTCCGCTGCGGCCATCCATTCCTCATGAGAGGCATCCGCCGGCAACCGTTCTCGAACTGCTGTCAGTTGCCGGTAAGCATCCAACAGCTGGTTCCGCGTCTGGCCCTCGGTGTACAGCCGGTAGTTATAGCCTTGAAACAGCGCCGCCACTATCTGCCGTACTCCATCAGCGGAGTTCAGGTCATATAGGTTCGGCGTCATGTTCCGCGCTCCGAAAATACTGCAAATCGTCAAAGTCCACCGTGAAGTCAAAGCCCGGCTGACCCAGTTCCCTCCGCATCGTCTCGAAATAGTCCGCCCGCTTTTCAATCACCAGGAATCGGCGTCCCATAGCAGCAGCGACCCGACCCACAGTGCCAGTGCCGGCGAATGGGTCTAGTACGCTGTCTCCCTCAAACGAATAGTACCGGACGACCCGGCTGACCAGTTCATCCGGGAACACAGCGGGATGTGTCCTGTGATTAGACGGCGTTATATCCCACACGTTTGTCTTGTCGTATGCGCCCAAAATCAGCGACCGTCCTACTGCCTCCGGATCGGGATGATTCCGCAGGTTCCAATCAATCAGCCGGTCGGTTTTCTTTCGATAAACCAGTACGTACTCGGTTACCGTTACCGGCTTGTACTGTAGAGGTTGCCGGTCGGCGGCAAAACGGCGACCCCTGCCCAAGTGCCAGCCCGCCCCTTCCGGCTTGCGCCATATGATGTCGTCAATAAACTCAAACCCGATTCGGTCCAGTATGTGATGCAGGTCAAAGGGAATCGGCAGCCTTTTGCTGGCCGTGCTCCGCGAGGTGCGTCGCACCAGCACCGGAGATACGTTGACCACCAAAAATCGCCCCTCGGCAAGCACGTCGTGGCAAGCGGCAAACGCCTCGCCCAGAAACTCCAGGTAGGATGGATAATCAACGTACTCGGCGCAGTCCGGCTTGGCGTTGTAATACGGTGGCGAGGTGAACACCAACTGCGCGCTATTAGTCGGAAACTCCGCCAAAACGGTGCGGCAGTCCCCCAATATCGCCTTGTTGGGAGTAGGCGGAAACGCAATCGACGCTCTTCTCCCGGAGCGGCGCGGATGGAGGTCTTGTCGCAGCTGGCGCAGTCGCTCGGACACCATAGTTGGAGCCGGGGCGCGGCAAATCTCACCGCCGGCGTCAACCTGAACCTCTCCGATGGGATAGCTAGGCGCGACATCGCACACTAGCGCTACCCGCCATAGGGCAAGCCGCTGGTCCCACTCTGGCAAGCCCAGCGATAAGCCGGCTTCCTCAGTTGTCGGTATCCATTCCCGCAGCCAACCTTGGGCCAGCCGGCGCACGTCGTCGGTCAACAATTTTTCGCCAATCATTGCGCCATTGTCGCAGGTTGCCGGCAACCTCCGCAAGGGCCGGCTGTCACCAGCCTGGAGCCTTGCGATTATTCCTGTTTCAATAACCGGGCCTTCCCCAGCGGACCACAATCCCTGACATTTATCCCTTGCACACACCTTTCGCACGTATGTACCATATAAGCCAGCAACTGAAATCCAACCCGCCGCCCATGTCCCAAGCCAGCCGGTGCCTACGTCCCAACATTGCAAATATCGCTCTCTCAAATCCTCTCAACTACCTCCCAAAACTACCGATATCGCCCCAAAACTCTCCCAATCCACCCCCCCATTTACATCCCACGACCCACTTCAGGCCCTACTCAAATGAAAGGAAATGAGAGGGAAATCACCTTTTCTCCTTTGACCGAAAACCCTGACCACCAGTCGCTTGCGCTATAATCGTCCCATGCCACTACGTATCGTCATCGCTCCCCAAGCTTTCAAGCAGAGCGTCTCCGCCCGGGCCGCAGCACTCGCGATTCAGGAAGGAGTTTTGAGAGCGGTTCCGGATGCGGAAACCGTTCTGATTCCGGTGGCCGACGGCGGCGACGGAACCCTGGCCGCGCTTATCGACACCACCGGCGGGCGGTACTTCACCGAAACGGTGGTTGGGCCGTTGGGAGACTCCATGTCCGCGCAGTGGGGAGTCATGGGCGACGGTGAAACTGCTGTGATTGAAATGGCCCTGGCGTCTGGCTTGGCGCTGATCCCGGACCACCAACGAGACCCCCGCGCGTCCACTACCTACGGCACCGGCCAACTCATGCGCGCCGCCCTCGACGCCGGCTATACCCGCATCATCGTAGGGCTCGGCGGCAGCGCCACCAACGACGGCGGCACCGGCATGGCCTCCGCGTTGGGCGCAAGGTTCCTGGACGCTGCCGGCGATGTGCTTCCACCCGGCGGCGCGGCGTTGGCGAATCTCCACACCATTGATGCCTCGAACCTTCATTCCGGGCTTGCCGATGCCACCATCATAGGAGCTACCGACGTCACTAACCCTCTGTGTGGCGACATGGGAGCGTCCGCAATCTTCGGCCCCCAGAAGGGTGCAACCCCCGAAATGGTCCAGGAACTGGACGGCTGCCTCGCCAACCTCGCCGGCGTCATTCAATCCCAACTGGGCGTCAACGTATTGCATACCCCCGGCTCCGGTGCCGCCGGCGGACTTGGCGCCGGCCTCATGGCCTTCGCCAACTGCGACCTCCGCTCCGGCATCGACATGGTGTGCGACGCGCTGGACTTTGATCAACACGCCCAGGGCGCGGACCTGGTGATCACGGGCGAGGGTCGCGCCGACCATTCCACCGCCTTTGACAAAGCTCCCGTGGGCATTGCCCGCCGCAGCCGGGCGTTCGGAGTCCCCACGCTGCTCCTGGCCGGTAGCCTGGGCGAAGGATACGACGCGCTCTACCAGAATGGCATCGACGCCATCGTCCCCATCGCGGAGGAACCCACCACCCTTGAGCATAGCCTACGGAACGGCGCCCAACTCCTGGAACGCGCCGCAGAACGCGCCCTCCGCCTCTACAACCTCGGCCGTTCCCGCTCATCCTGATGCCCTTCACCCTCGAAAGCAGCCAGTGGCTCCCGCGCCCTCCAGAGGACGTCTTCCCCTTCTACTCCGATGCGTTCCGGCTGGAAGAACTTACCCCGCCGCTGCTGCGTTTCCACGTAGTCACATCGCCGCCCATTGAGATGCGCGCCGGCGTGGAAATCGACTACCGCCTGCGGCTGCATGGGATACCGATGAAATGGCGCAGCCGCATCACCGATTGGGAACCGCCGCACCGCTTCGTTGACGAACAGATCAAAGGCCCATACCGTCGATGGGTCCACGAACACACCTTCATACCGCAGAACGGCGGTACACTGGTCAAAGATGTCGTCGAGTACGGTATGCTCGGCGGCTGGTTGGCGGACCGGCTGCTGGTGCGGCGAGACTTGCGGCGCATCTTCGCCTATCGTCAGGAACGGCTGGCGCAGATTTTCGCCTGAATTGGTCAGGTGATTCGCGGCTCCACGAACCTCACCACTATTTCAGCCAACTCTATTGCCCGCTCAGCGTCAACGTCGTCAAACGCTTCTGCCGGTATTCCACCGGGTAAGTATGCCGGATAGCGAGTCGCGTCGTAGTATTTGTCCAGCTGCCGCGCTTCGGCCTTGATGGTGTCAAAGAACATCTCGAAGATCTTGGCGTCCTCGCACAGATCAATCAACGAGGTTCCCCAAACGTCCTCCGCGCCGCGGCGGTAGAGGTACGCCTTGACCGCCTTCTCAGCAGCTTGCTGGCACAGGAAACAGGCCACGTTGTAGCGTTCACCCTGCCGGTTGAAATTCGCGTCCTCAAGGTCGCGCTGCGCCTGCCGGTACCAGCGGGCGCCTTCCGCAGCGAAATCAGGCATCAAAAACCACCCTTCCTTGTTTGCAGGCCGAGTACAGCGCCGGCAACGTTTCTTGAAGTTGCTCGAATTCCTCCGGCGTGTACACCTGGTAGGTCATTCCCACCTGGGCATCCAGATGGTACGAGAAAAAGTCGGCCCGTCTTCCGAACGAGCGGTCCGTATCGTGTACGAAAATGAAGTCCAGCGTGCTCGAAGGCGAGATGTCCCCGCTCACCAAATCCCCGATCAGGATAGCCTTCTCGATTCCCAACGTTGGGAAAACGTCCATCGCCTCCGACAGTTGCTGCTCCAGCATCTGGCGGCGAAACTGTATAAACCCTACGCGCATCGGCATAATCGCTGCTCCTGCTCATGATGAGCCTGTTGAACCATCATCCAAAAGCACCATGTGTACTTCCCTCGGCCCATGCACTCCCACCACTATGGTCTGCTCAATATCTGCGGTGCGGCTTGGTCCAGTTATGAAGTTGAGATAGCTGCCCATGTCGCCGTTCCCACTCGCCCCGTTTCGATGGAACTCCAACCGACGCAACGCGAAAAGGTCGTCCAGCGTGCCCAGGACGTCCTGCGGGCTCACGATGGCCACGTGAACCGGCGGGACCACGGAGACCAACCGACTCAACCCCTTCCGTGGCAGCACGATCACCGAGCCCGTTTCCGCGATGGCGTAATCCGCGCCGGTGATGCCCATGCCCGACTCGGCCAGACGTCGCCGCACGGTCTCCCGTGCATCTGCGCCCTCGTAAATCGCGGGCCAGCACATCGCCCCGATGCCAGCCAGGGCGGCGTCCACCGGAATCGCCTCAAACACAGGCTGATCCGACCGCGCGGCGGACACAACTCCAAGCCTGCCGGCCAGCGACACTACATAATCCAGCGTTTCTTCGACCCCCCCGCATCGTTCCACGTTCCATCCCCGCAACGCGGCCGTGCGCGCCAAACTGTCCATCAGGTTGGGCAACTCTCCGGCGATCCGTTGACGGGCCGATGACGCCCGTTCCTCGATTGCATCCAGGTCATCCTGCAACGGAGCGTAGGGGTCGGCCGGCGGTGCATCCTCTCTACCCAGCGCTTCCCGCACCGAGGCCAGGAAATCAGAGGATGGGATACCTAAATTGACCATGTTCATTGCAAACGCTACTTGCCAGGATACCCTTATGCAAGCCGAAACCCGTCAGTTTGCGCCCTTGGAGAGCTCATCACGCCACCGGTCACGGAAACTACGCTCCGCCGGAACCGGCAGATCCCTGGCGCGGGTCCACCTGGAAACCAATGGCAATCGCGTTTGCCGGATTTTGCCTGACCGGGCCAACGGCGCGGTCAACGCCCGTCCCAGAGTTCTACCCAACCGCAACAGCAAGGGACTCGACATAACGGTAGCAAAGCCACGCGCCAACAGCTTGTCGGTATCCGACGCCGTCCGCTGGTTGGTATCGGTGCTTTCAGCCTGCTGGTGGCGCAGGTGCAGCAGCATCCGCGGAATGTTGATCTGCACCGGGCAGGCGTCCCGGCACGCGCCGCACAGGGTAGATGCGTTGGGGAGATCTTTGGCTTCAGCGACTCCCACCAGTCCCGGCGTCACGATGGAACCAATCGGCCCGGGATACACCCACCCGTAGGCGTGGCCGCCCACCCGTTGGTAGATCGGGCAAACATTCAGGCACGCGCCGCACCGGATGCAGTACAACGACTCCCGAAGGGCCGGATCACGCAATAGCCGGCTGCGGCCATTGTCCACAATGACCAGGTGAAATTCTTCCGGCCCGTCCTCATCATCCGTGCGCCGGGGGCCGGTCACCATGCTCATGTACGACGTGATCCGTTGGCCGGTGGCCGAGCGCGGCAGCAGTCTAAGGAACACTGCCAGGTCTTGCAGCGACGGAATCACCTTTTCCATGCCGGCCAGCCCCACGTGGATCCTGGGCGCTGATGTACACAGCCGGCCGTTGCCCTCGTTGGTGATGATCACCAGGGAACCCGTTTCCGCCACCAGGAAGTTCGCGCCGCTGACGCCCATATCGGCTTCGAGGAACTTCTGACGTAACGCCACCCGGGCAATCCGCGCCATTTCCTCGATGTCCTCCGAGTAGGGGACGCCCAACTGCTCGGCGAAGAGCTGTGCCACTTGCCCGCGCGTCTTGTGGAGGGCCGGCGCGACCAGGTGAGACGGCGTTTCCTCGGCCAGCTGGATGATGTACTCGCCCAGGTCAGTCTCGAAAACGTCAATGCCCTGGCCCTCCAGCTCATGGTTCAGGCCAAGTTCCTCCGACACCATCGACTTGCTCTTGGTTACGGTCTTGACGTCGTGGCGCGCCGCGAGCTCCGACACGATGGCGTTTGCCTGAGCAGCGTCCCGCGCGAAATGCACGTGCCCGCCGGCGGCTCGGACGTTACGCTCCAGCATCGCCAGGTAGTAGTCAAGGTGGGCGATGGTGTGCTCTTTGATGGCGCGGGCCTGCTGCCGCCAACCCTCCCAAACTTCTTCTGACACTTCCGCGATGGCTTCCCGGCGGGTGCCGTCGAACCCGCTGCCGGCCCGGCGCAGCGCCTGCCGCAGTTGGGCATCCTGCACCGCCGCCTGCGACGCTGGCACAAATTCTCGTGTTAAAACCTCGGCCACCGGTCAGTCTCCAACGTCGTCCAGGATCTGCGCCACGTGGCGAACCGAAATCGGCAGCTCCCGGCGGCTGATTGCGCCACCGATGTGCATCAGGCAGCCCATGTCGCAGGCCGTGATGGTGTCGGCGCCGCTCCGCTCAATCGACTCCACCTTGTCCGCCAGCATCTCTTCGGATATGTGCGGGTACTTGATGGCGAATGTTCCCCCGAAGCCGCAACACTGCTCAGCGTCGGGCAGGTCAACCAGGTCCACGCCGGCGGCATTGCTCAACAACGTCTGCGGACCATTTGTAACGCGCATCTCCCGCAGCAGGTGGCACGATGGATGGTAGGCGACCTTTCGCTCGGCAGTGGGTTGCTCCACTGGCGCGGATTCGATGCCGAGTACGTGGGTCAAAAACTCGGTAAACTCGTACACGCGGTCTCGCAACGCCTCTGCGCGCTCCAGCATGGCCGGGTCGTCGGCGAAAAGGTCTTCGTAAAATACGCGCAGCATAGCGCCGCACGAACCGGATGGCACAACCACGTATTCGGAGCCATCCAGCGCGTCGAGTGTCCGCATCGCCAGTTTCCGGGCTTCTTGCGTGAAACCGGAGTTGTACAGCGGTTGTCCGCAGCAGGATTGCCCCTCGGGAAAATCTACGTCCACGCCGCAACGCCGTAACGTCCGCACCACGCTTACGCCCACTTCCGGGTACAGCTGGTCAATAATGCACGTGACGAACAGGGACGCCCGGACTGGCTGCGGCTGGCTCAAATCATTCTCCCACGCGATGCGCTCGGCAAGGTTAGCAGAGCCGCCGAATCCTGTCCATCCGCTCGGAAATAGCGTTATCATAAGCGGAAACCGGCCCACATGGAGGGAGCGGGCATGGCCCAGGAACTCACCAGGATTACCCGACCCGCGGCGGGAAATTACGAAGGGAAGCGCAAGTTGCTGCTCGTCCCGCTAATTCACGTGCCCGTGCCTCCGGATGCAATACCACCCGAAGGAGTCGAGATCACGGGCCGGTACTGGGAACAGGTGGACGTTCAGGTGCGAGCCGTGCAGAACGCGCTGGGCAGCGTAACTCACGTTTATCACGAGAACACTCCCGAAGGCGGCGCCGACGGCCTCGGCTACCTGGAAGCCAGTGGCCAGGGCAGCCACAGTCTCGTAAAATCCCTGATCGACGAAGACGCAACCCTGGAGGCCACTGAGTCCATGGCAATCATGGCCGAATCGCTGGACCTGCAACGCTGCCTGATGCAGCCGTTGATGAGTCCCGAGGTGGCGGGCCGATTGCAGGAATGGTTCACTGAGGCAACTCGCCGGCGCTATGAGTTCATCGCTGAGACCATCGATGCAACCCTGGCCGGGGACGAGACCGGCCTGCTGCTGATCAACGAACGCCACCAGGTGCAGTTTCCCGCCGACCTGGAAGTGATTTACGTCGCCCCGCCGGCCCTGGACGAATTCCGCCGGTGGCTTCAGAACTGGACGGAACAGATGCAAAGGGAGATGGCCGCTCAATACGACGCGCCATCACCGGAAGAACCTGAACCCGCCGGATAGTGTTTCAGGACGCCCCCTCTAAATTAAGTTAAATCCCCTTTATCCCGTTTATCCTGTTCATCCCGGTAAATTCGCTCTTGTCTGTGAACTCGCCATGTGGACCGCAACCGAAGACGTTCTACCATACATCGCCATCGGCGCCGGCATCCTGGGCACCGGCGGCGGCGGCAACCCCTACGTCGGACAACTCCGGGCCCGTGAAGCCATCCGCAAGTGGGGACCCGTCAACGTGCTGTCGCCTGACGAACTCCCCGAAGATGCTCGGGTAATTTGCGTGGGCGGCATAGGCGCGCCCACCGTAGGCGTCGAAAAAGTCCGCGATCTCCAGTCCTACCACGCCCTCCGCGCTATCGAGGATTTTGTCGGTGAACCGGCGACTGTGCTGATTTCCAACGAGATTGGCGGCAGCAACTCCGTGGAGCCGCTCATCGCGGCCGCCAAGGCCGGCCTCCCGGTGGTGGACGCCGACGGCATGGGCCGGGCCTTCCCGGAGTTCCAGATGAAGACATTTTTCGTCTATGGCGTTCCGTGCTGCCCCATGGCGGTGGCCGACGAAAAAGGCAACTCGATAATTGTCCGCGACACCATCTCTCCGGTTTGGGCAGAGAGGCTGGCCCGCGCCGCCACCATTCAGATGGGCTGCGTTGCCTGCTACGCCGTTGCCCCCATGACTCCGGAGCAAGTCAAGCGTACCGCCGTACCCAATACTCTCTCGTTAGCCCGCGACCTCGGCCTCGCCGTGCAAACCGCCCGAGACTCCGGCGGCGACCCGCTGCAAGCCATCCTGGAAACCTGCCCTGGCCGGATTCTGTTCACCGGCAAGGTAGTGGACGTTGACCGGCGCACCACCTCCGGGTTCGCCCGGGGCTCACTCACCATCGACGGCATCGATTCCTGGCAAGACAGCGCCATGACTATCGACTTCCAGAACGAAAACCTGGTTGCCCGCGTGGATGGTGAAATCGTCTGCACTGTGCCCGATCTCATCTGCGCCGTCACCACCGATACCGGCGAGCCCGTTACCACCGAGCTGATGCGCTACGGATTGCGCGTCGCTATCCTCGGCTTCCCCGCGCCGGCTTTGTGGTCCACGCCGGAGGGCCTGGACGTCGCCGGGCCGCGGGGGTTCGGATACGACACCGAGTATATTCCCCTGGAGGTCTAGGCAACGCGATATGTTTGTCGGCGTGGACGTGGGAGGCACCAACACTGACGCCGTCCTGATGGATGGCCGGGATCTGGTCGGCGCGGCCAAAGTTCCCACCACCGACGACGTGACGGGCGGAATCGCCGGGGCCGTCTCCGAACTTCTCGCCCAGACCGGCCGGCGCGATGTGGTGCAGGCGGTAGTAGTCGGAACGACGCACTTCACCAACGCGCTCCTGGAAGGCGCGAATCTCGCTCCCACCGCCGTCATGCGCTTGTCCCTGCCGGCCACCGAGCTGCTCCCGCCCCTGGTCGAATGGCCCAATGATCTGAAAGACGCCATCGGCGGCCAAGCTTACATGGTCGGCGGCGGCAACGAGTTTGACGGACGGGAAATCTCACCGCTGGACCGCCAGGCCATCCGGGATGCCGTCAGTGACATGAGGGCGCGCGGGATTCGCGCGGTGGCGGTCAACGGCGTTTTCTCACCCGTGGATCCCGCGCAGGAACTTGAAGCCTCCGCCGTTATCGCGGATGCCGCTCCCGACCTGCGCGTCTGCCTGGCCCACGAAAACGGGCGCATCGGTTTGCTGGAACGGGAAAACGCCGCCGCGCTCAACGCCTGTCTGGGGGAAGTCGCTGCGTCCACCGTCCAGGGTATCGAGCAGGCCTTGTCGGTGTTGGGCTTGAATGTTCCGTTGTTCATGAGCCAGAACGACGGCACGTTGATGGATACCTCCTTCGCGCAACGGTTCCCGGTGCTGACGATATCTTCCGGCCCCACCAACAGCATGCGCGGGGCCGCCTACCTGACTGGCATAACCGACGGCATCGTCGTTGACATCGGTGGCACCTCAACTGACGTGGGCGCGCTGGTCAGAGGGTTTCCCCGAGAGTCGGCGGTGGCGGTTGAACTGGCCGGGTTGCGCACCAACTTCCGCATACCAGACGTGGAATCCATCGCCCTGGGCGGCGGATCCATCGTAACGTCCGGCCCATGGAGCGTCGGCCCGGAAAGCGTCGGATACCGGTTGACCGAAGACGCGCTGTGCTTCGGCGGCAATACTCTAACCGCCACTGATGTGGCCGTCGCCGCCGGCCTAGCTGAGATCGGCGATCCCGCGTTGCTTTCCCAACTTGATCCGGCGACGGTCGGTCGCGCCGCGGCAGACATCCGGGAACGGGTGGAAACCTTGATTGACCGCATGAAGCTCAGCCGTGGGGATGTACCGGTCGTCCTGGTGGGTGGAGGCAGCATCCTGGTCGGCGACGCTCTGGCTGGCGCCAGCCGGGTACTGCGTCCCCAGCACGCGGATGTCGCCAATGCCATCGGCGCGGCCATCGCCCAGGTGAGCGGACAGGTGGAGCGGGTGTACTCTCTCGAAAGCGGCAGCCGGGATGAGGCCATCGCTGACTGCACTGCCGCCGCCATCGACCGCGCCACGGCGGCCGGCGCTGATCTCTCAACGGTCCAAGTGGTGGACGTCGAAGAGGTTCCGCTGACCTACGTTCCCAGCAATGCCACTCGTGTCAGCGTCAAAGCCGTCGGCGACATATCCCCTGCCGCCCTCCACTCGGCTTAAATAACATAGGGGCAACCACGAGGGCTGCCCCTATCCTGTCAATCCGAAATTCCGGCTAATTCGGATTCTGGCAATAAGCCGTTGAGTTGGCGGGAGTGCGAGGGAGTCGAACCCACCTACCCCGCTCGTCACGAGGCATAACGGATTTGAAGTCCGCAAGAGCCACCGGGCCCCATCCACTCCCGCAGCGTGCCGGCGGGATCAACCGGACTAGCTGCCCAGCACCGCGTCGATCTTCCGCTTCATCTGCGGCTTGGGCATCGCGCCGACGATCTGGTCAACCGGCTGGCCGTCCTTGAAGAAAATCAGCGCCGGGATACTGCGGATGCCGTAGCGCGCCGCGATGTCCGGGTCGCTGTCCACGTCCAGCTTGGCTACGTTCATCTTGCCTTCATATTCCAGGGCCAGGTCATGCACCGCTGGAGCAATCATCTTGCAGGGCCCGCACCATTCTGCCCAGAAGTCCACCATCACCGGCAGATCCGAGTCCATAACGCTGCTTTGCCAGTTCTCTCCGTTCACGTCCATAGGTTCGGGCATCTCTATATCCTCCAGGGTATTGCGCTTTTCCCGCGTGATGTCCCGGACAATCCGAGCCGCCCGCGAGCATTAGTAATAGCAATATTATACCCCGCCATAAACCCGGTCAACAAAATACCGACCGCCACACGCCTGCCCCTGCGCTGCCGCAAGACTGTAACCGCCGGCAGGTGGTAGTATGTTTTACATGTCTTCTCCCACCGCCACAATCGAAGCGCCACCCCTGCAACGCGGCGACGTAATTGAACTGGATCTGCTCTCCTGGGGACGTCTGGGCGAGGCTATGGCGTCCTACGACGGACGGGACGTGTTCGTGTTCGGCGGCATCCCCGGCGAGGTCGTAAGCGCCGAGGTTGTGGCCATCCGACGCAAATACGTCGCCGCCCAGGTAATCAGCGTCATCCGCTCGTCGCCGCACCGCGTCGAACCGCCGTGCCCATATTTCGGCGAGTGTACCGGATGCCAGTGGCAGCATGTGTCCTACCCGGCTCAGCTCGAAACGAAGGCCGCCATCGTTGCGGACGCCCTGCATCGTGTTGGAGGGTTCTACCTCCCACCGGTGCGGGATACCATTCCATCCCCCAAGCCTTTCGGATACCGCAATCACGCCCGCTTCAACATCTGGCGATCCACCGGCAGCCTCGGATTCACCCACCGCGAACGCCGGCGGTTCGTTCGGGTTGACCATTGCCTGCTGATGAACGACCGCACCAACGAGTTGTTGGCGCAACTCCAGGATCACTGCGCCGAAACCTCCGCGCTATCCATCCGCGCCTCCGACGCCACCGGCGATTATCTGGTGCAACCCGCCTTGAAAAACCCGGATGTTCCCATAGCCACCGGCCAGAAACGCTACCGGGAGTACGTCAAAGACCGCGAGTTCCGGGTCGCGTCCCCATCATTCTTTCAGGTCAATATCGAACAGGCCGGCAAACTGGCGGAGCTGGCGATTGACGTCCTGGGCTTGTCCGGGCACGAAACTGTGGTTGACGCCTACGCCGGCGTAGGCGCTTTTTCCGCGCTCTTGGCCCCCCACGCAGCCCGGATTATTGGCATCGAGGAGTCCACCGCTGCCATCGCCGACGCCGAGGAAAACGCGGCCGGCCTACCCAACGTGGAATTCATCACCGGCAAGGTCGAGGACACCCTGCCCGCGCTCAATGTCGTCCCCCATGCGGTGGTGTTAGATCCCTCGCGCTCAGGGTGTCAGCCATCCGTTCTCGAAACTCTGCTGAAACTCGCTCCGCCGCGCATCGCCTACGTTTCCTGCAACCCACAGACCCTGGCCCGCGACCTCGCCGTCCTGGCCCGTAGCTATCGCGTAGAGTCGGTTCAACCCGTGGACATGTTCCCCCAGACCCACCACGTTGAATGCCTGGCGTCCCTGAGCCTGAAACCCGCTCACGCCGAAATCGTGTTGGCGTCCGCATCGCCCCGGCGTCGCGCCCTGCTCTCTGACCTTGGCATTGAGTTCCGCATCGCACCGTCCAACATTCCGGAGGACCCTGAACCCGGGGAAACGCCGGTACGGATGGTTCGGCGCTTGTCCCGCGAAAAGGCCCTTGCCGTTGCCAAACACGAAGGCGCGGAAACCGGGTACTACATCGCCGCCGACAGCACCGTGGTACTCGATGGCGAATCCATCGCCAAGCCGGCCGACGCCAACGACGCCCGCCGGATGCTAACCCGACTGCGCGGAACCTCCCACCACGTAACCACCGGAATCACCGTGTACGACGCTGCAACACGCCGGTGCGTCACCGAATCCCACACCGCCGACGTGCTCATGCGCGAATTTACCGATGCCGAGATGGAGGAGTCCATCGCCAGCGGCACCCCCATGGACAAGGCCGGCGCATACGCCATCCAGGACGACGAGTTCCGCCCCGCTTCTCTGCAACACGGCTGCTATTCCAACGTCATGGGCCTGCCCGCCTGTCGTGTGGTCGAGATACTGGCCGACATGGGCTGCGAATTGCCTGATTTAGCCGAAATGGCCGTACCCTCCGGATGCACCGTACCGTGCCCCTTGAATCCCTCGCACGAGGAAAACGACGAGGACACGGCGTCATGAACGTCTTCGGCATCGGGGGCCTTGAATTGCTGGTGATCCTGCTGGTCGCGTTCGTCGCCCTCGGCCCCGGCAAGACCGTTGAGGTCGCCCGCACCATTGGCCGCATGGCCCGCGAGGCGCGCCGCACTTTTGCGGACATCATGGACGCCGCGTCGCTTTCTGATACCGACACCGACACCTCAACTCGACGAGATCAAACGAGTTCTAACCCGGGCGCCGGCTCCCCGGCCCAACCGCCATCCGACCCCCTGCCCATGCCGCCGCATCTACAGCAGTCCGCAGACGAACCAACGGCTCGGACCGACGAGACTGATCCTGTCCCGCCGACCTCCCAACGATGATCGTCGATCTTGTGTCCCGGTGGGAGGACTTGGGCGACTGGAGACTCGTAGCCGTCGCCGGATTCGTCGCCCTGCTCCTGTTGACCGCTGCGCTGTTCTACGTCGTTTCCCGACGCCGCGCGCCGGGCGAACCTCAAGGCAGCCCTCGCGAACCCCTGCCCCTGCGTGAGCATTTCCGAGAACTGCGCTCTCGCGTCCTGATTTCTATGGTCGCCCTGCTGGTCGGATCGGCGATCTGCTTCTATTTTTACGAGGAAATATTGACCCTGCTCATCACCCCGGCCCGCAGGGTCGCCGGCGACGATGTTTCCATAATCTACACTGAAGTTACGGAACTCCTCAGCACCACGGTGAAAGTGTCCCTGCTCGGTGGATTGGTTCTGGCCCTGCCGGTCATCCTATACAATGTCATAAGATTCGTCGCCCCCGGTCTCACCGCAAAGGAACGTCGCATCCTGTTCACGTTTCTGCCGGCCGCGCTGCTGGCGTTCGTCGCCGGCATGGCTTTCGGCTATTTCGTGATGATCCCGCCGGCGTTGCGGTTCTTGCTCACCTTCGGCGGAGACGTGGCCGAGCCGCTGATCCGCATCAGCAACATCATCAACATAATGATCCGGTTGTTGTTCTGGCTGGGCATCGCTTTTGAGACGCCCCTGGTGATGTACGTTCTCGCCACCCTCGGCATAGTCAACGCGCGGGGATTCAGCCGGTTCCGCCGCCTCTGGCTGGTCGTGTCATTCGTCATCGCCGCCGCCATCACGCCCACCATCGACCCGCTGAACCAGGCCATTGTCGCGGTGCCGTTGATCGTGCTCTACGAACTTGGGGTGCTGCTGGCTCGGATCGCCGGCCGCAGATCCTCAACGGCACTGAACGCCGAACCCGCCGGTGAGTGAGTTGGGGCAAAAATAGGGAATTATATACAATTTTAGCCAAATTCGCTTGACGTTCGAGCCGCTTTTGGC
>VXOG01000057.1 GCA_009840165.1 Chloroflexota bacterium | reverse complement strand
GGCCCCATCGCCCACCCCCCCTGCGCCTACCTGGCCTCGCGATGGGGAGTTCACGGACTCACAGGGCCGAACCATCCTGTATCGCCTCCATTTCCGAAGCGAATGGGACTCGAGGCAGCCGCGCGGACTCGTGGTTTACTTTCACGGCAACAGCCACGGGACACAGCAGGACATGCTGCGGAGAGGATCCTCGGACGCGGCGCTCGACCTGGGTCTGGCCTTCGCTCGGGTCGGCTCGCCGGAAGCCAACGACGTCGGCGACCCCAACGCTCCCTTCCTCCCGCAGTTCCAGAACTTCACCGGGAGCGGTCACGGAGTTCGCTTCTGGGTGTACGAGGACGAACGCCTCGTCCACGAGCTGCTGCAGAGCGGATTCGATGACAATCTCGTCGTTGACTACGACCGTGTCCTGTTCTGGGGCGGTTCCGCCGGCACGACATTCCTGACCGGATTCACCGAGCGGTACGCCGGCCTCTACGGTGGCGGGCTCTACGCCTGGTGCGGCGGCTTCTGGAACCGTGGAAGCCACGACGATCGCATTCCCCCCCGGCTGACGGGCAACTGGGCGCCTTCCTTTCCGTGGACCCCTTCGGGCCGGGACCGGGTACGGGAACGATTCCGGGTTTTCGTACAGACCACTACTGGAGACCACCTGCACGACCTGGGCGCCCCGATGGCGCACTACTACGGTGAAGTGCTTGGCCTCCAGACCCGGGCGGACATCGATGGACCGGGGAGGCACTGCCGTCCGGGAACGGTCCCGCCGGCGGACGTGCTGAGGTGGCTGTTGCCCGACGAGGAGCGGGACCCCGCGTCCGAAGGCTCCAGTCAGGACGTCGATGGGGACGGGATCTCCAATGCTCTCGATGACGACGACGACGGCGACGGGGCCTGGGATCTCATCGACGCCCTGCCGCTGGATCCCCGGGACTGGCGGGACACCGACGGTGACGGCATCGGGGATTTTGAAGATCGCGATGCTGATGGGGACGGGGTCAGCAACGACCAGGACGCGTTCGCTTTGAACGCTGGGGAATGGACCGACACCGATGGCGACGGCATCGGCGACAACCTGGACGGTGACGACGACAACGACGGGCTACCGGATGCCAGCGATCCACAACCGTTGGAAGGTGTCCGTGGCGATCAGCTCCGTTTCGCCGAGTGGTTCAGCACGGACGGCCGGTTTCGCTCGGATTGGGCTCTCACCGCGTTCGTCCATCCGCGAAGGCCCGTGACGTTCGTGTATCCGAACCCTCGAGGGGACCTGCAGTCCTACCAGTCCATCAATTTGGCCGACGCCGCCTTCCAGCTCATGATCGACAGAACGGAACGCAAGAGAACCTGTCCTTCCGAACTCCTGCCGGTGCTCTGTGACGATCCACCGTCTCCGTTTGCGTATTTTGAGCACTACGTTGACCGGATCTACGTGGACCGCAACCAGAACGGGGATCTGACCGACGACGGGCCACCGCTGGTCCTGGCGCGGAATCGCGGGGACCGGGACTTTCTTCCGGGCGTCGGCACGGTACTCAACGTTTCCTATGCGTCCGGAGAGCGCTTCCCCTACGGGATTCGCTTCTGGACTCGTGACCAACTGGATGAAGGAGTGCACTACATGGGCACGAGCGTCTGGCGGGGGCTTGTCCAACCCCCGACTGGAGAGCCCGTTCTCGTGGGCGTCGTGGACGCGAACGTCGACGGCCGGTTCGATTCGGAAGGACGTCGCAACCCGGTGCAGGCCGCGGATTACTCGGACTATGCGTGCGTGGACACGAACCGCGATGGTTATCTCGAGGAGTGCGCGGCCACGGACCCTGTCCATCCCGGCGAGCTCTTTGGATTGGACGGCCGGACCTACCGGCTGGTGGTCGCTCCTAGCGGACACGAGGTTGAGATACGGAACCCGTGAGATGGAACGGAGCTGTCCGGTGCAGGTGGGTCTGGACGGGGATCCTGGTGTGGGTTGCGGTCGCGCTGCCCGGACCGGAGGCGCACGGGTGAGCGCTTCAGGCTCAACACCAACTTCGCCGTCAACATCGCGTCGTGGAGGCTTGCGGCTGACGGCCCGATCTTCCGGCACACGGTTGACATTCAGATGCGCCAGGAGGCGTTTCGGGACCCGGATCTCGCGGTCGTGTTTCACGGTGAGGGATGCGATGCGATGAGTGTGGCCTGTTCTTCCCAGGACTGCCGGGCGAACACCGTCAACTGATCGGGCGGCGCGCCTGTTGGCGGCGGCAGCGGAGCGCCGGCCTCGGGCCGGCATCGCGCGGGAGCGCGAAACCCGACCGGACCTCCCGACGCCCGACCCAGCTTTATCTGTCGCCAGCGGCCCAGTTGTAGATGTCGCTTGACGCGCCAGGCGACTCCGGTATCGCTGGGTGCAAACGCCAACCGACTTCGTTATCGCTGGGTGCAGGCGCCCGCCGGCCTCGATATCGCTGGGTGCAGCCGCCAGCCGGCCTCGATATCGCTGGGTGCAGATGTCCGCCGGCCTCGATATCGCTTGTCAATGGGCGTCGAAAATGTCCCACTTTTGGGCTTTGAAAATGTCCCACTTTC
>VXOG01000109.1 GCA_009840165.1 Chloroflexota bacterium | reverse complement strand
GTGGAAGGTGGGTATGACGGTGGAGGGCAGGGGCGACGGTGGAAGGCCGGAGTGTCGGGAAGTGTCAACACAACCTACTTCGCTCCATATCGGTGTAAAATCCCCTCATCCTGTGAATCCTGTACATCGATGTAAAATCAAGGAGGCGCATCTTGAAGTACGATGTAATCGTGATCGGCGCCGGCTCCGCCGGTTCCATAGTTGCCACCCGGTTGAGCGAAGATCCCAACCGTTCGGTGCTGTTGCTGGAGGCTGGCCCCGACTATCCCAACTTTGACCACCTGCCCAGCGAGGTGAAGTTCGGCTACGCCACCGCCACCGACGTGATGACCAGCGACCACAACTGGCAGTTCACCGGATACGGCACCGCCGAAAACCCGGAGATCATGGTGCCGCGCGGCAAGGTGACCGGCGGGTCCAGCGCCATCAACGGCCAGATGTTCCTGCGCGGCGTGCCCGAGGACTACGACGGCTGGGCCGCCATGGGCAACGACGAGTGGACTTTCCAGAACCTGCTCGGCTGCTTCCGTCGCCTGGAAACCGACACCGACTTTTCCGACGATTTTCACGGCAACGACGGCCCCATCATCGCCCGCCGTTTCAAGCGCGAGGAATGGCTGCCGGCTCAGTCAGCCTTCTACAATGCCGCCAGGGCTTACGGGTTCCCGCACACCGACGACCACAACAGCCCGGATTCCACGGGCATCGGCCCCACGCCGTTCAACAACCCCAACGGCATCCGCTGGAGCACCGCCCTGGGCTACCTTGACCTGGCGCGCCACCGCCTCAACTTCACCCTGCGCCCAAACTGCACGGTGCATCGCGTGATTTTTGACGGGAATAAGGCCACCGGCGTCGTGGTGGAAAGCGGCGGCGAGGTGTTCACGGTGGAAGCCGACCAGATCATCCTCTGCGGCGGCGCAATCGCATCGCCCCAGCTGCTCATGCTGTCCGGCGTCGGCCCCGCCGACCATCTACGCAGTATGGGCATCCCCGTGGTGCACGACCTGCCGGGTGTCGGGCAGAATCTGCGCGACCATCCCATCGTGCCGGTGACGTGGCGCACCGTACCGGGATTTGACCTCGACGGGTTCGCGCCGCGCATCCAGACGTGTCTCAAGTACACGGCCGAGGGTTCCGACCTGCGCAACGACATGATTATGATCTTCTCGTCCTTCGCCACCGAGCAGGTAATACGGGGCGGCGGGCGCATGGAGCCCATGGGCATCCGCGCCTCCGTGTCCATCTACCTGGCGGTGGGCGCCGGCGAGTTGCGCCTCAACTCCACCGACCCGCATGAGCAACCCTACCTGGACTACAACTACCTCCAGGAAGAGTTTGACCGCAAGCGGTTGCGCGACGGCGTCCGCATCGCCGTCCAGCTGGGTGAGCACGGGGATTTCGAGAACATCATCCAGGAGCGTATTGAGCCGCGGGACTCGGACCTGGAATCCGACGAAGCCCTGGACCATTGGCTGCGGAGCAACGTATCGACGGCGCAGCACATATCCTGCACGTGCAAGATGGGCCCCGCATCCGACCCCATGGCGGTGGTCAGCCAGCATGGCAAGGTACACGGGCTGGAGAACATCCGCGTGGTGGACGCATCCATCATGCCCGACTGCATCCGCGCCAACACCAACGTCACCACCATGATGATCGGGGAGCGCGTTTCGGAGTTCATCCTGCGGGGCGACTAGGGAACCGCGCCGCCAGGACATCCATGATCAGGCGCGCCGCCACCTGTACCGTCAACTGCGACACGTCGTAGGGCGGCGCGACCTCCACCACGTCGAACGCGACCAGGTTGGAACGGCGCACCAGCGTCTCCAGGCAGCGGCGGGCTTCGTCGTAGAACAGCCCGCCCACCTCCGGCGTGCCGGTTCCCGGCGCTTGTGTCGGGTCCAGGGCGTCCACGTCGAAGGTGATGTACAGATTGGCCCCGACGGGGATGCTTTCCGCCACCGCCTTCGGACCCATGTCGCGGAATTGGCGCAGCGTGATGATGCCGTTGCCGTGGCTGACGGCCTCTTCATACGGAGCGCGTCGCACCGTGCGTATGCCGACGGAGGTGATGTTGCCCACGTGCTCCAGCTCGTGGCAGCGGCGGATGGGGCTGCCGTGGGTGAGCAGCGCGCCCTGGTAGTGGTGGGTGTAATCCAGGTGGGCGTCAAAATGCACGATGTCCAGCGGCGCGAACTGCGCCAGGCCGGCCACCGCCGGGAACGTGATGGCATGGTCGCCGCCCAGTATCACCGGCAACGCGCCTCGCTGAGCGACCCGCTGCACCACGCCGGCCAGCCGCTCAAAGTTATGCACGACCTCGGACGGCGAAACCGACACGTTCCCGCAGTCGGCCATGGTGACGCCGCGCAGCAGTTCGTCGCCGGCGTCGGCGTCGAAAAACCCCTCGGCGTCGCTGCCATGTCCGTAGGGGTCCAGGTACGAATACGTGCGCGGGGCGTCGCGCAAGGCGTCCGGGCCGTAGCGCGCGCCCGGCCGGCCGAAGGTACCCTGGTCAAAGGGCATCCCGATGAACACGACGTCGGCGTCAAGTTCGTCGATGTTGGTACACATCGGAACCCGAAACATCGTGCGGGGCCGGGTGTCCAGCGCCGACATGCCGTCGCCCGGCGCGTCGTCAATGTCTCGGGGCTCGATGTACTGCGGCCCGATGTTGAAGTTTGAGGCGGTCATGCGTATCGTCCGGAAAGGAGAGATTGGGGTCAGGGAAGTTTGTTGAGAGTTACCCGCCCGCCGGGAATCATGGCGGCGGTCAGATAGTAGCCGGCCAGCAGGCGGGCGCCGACCAGAGTTTCATCTTCGGATACCAGCGCGGGAACAGCTTTAGGGGCGCCATCCCAAAGTATGGCGACGTAACTGCGGCCGAATTCATGCCGCTGCTCATTACCTATCACCATCGTGTCAGTTCCGGATATACGATAGCCCAACTGTATAACCGCGGCCCGGGGGAGCATCAGAAAGTGGTCTAATCCGGTATCTATAATCGCGGTATAGGGGCGCAGATTCGAAGTTGCCGGGATCGCGATCTCAATGGGAATGGTCGCTTCGTAGCGTTCGTTGACCTGACCTGTGATCATTATATGTGGAACCTCAGGCCGTGAAACACGCTTTGTTGGCTGTCGTAACCGATGCAGAACATGAACATTTCCGCGCCAGGTTGCCTGTCCAGCAGATGAACTGCCGCCACAATGGGGTCACTATCTATCTCATAATCATGCGTTTTCCCGGCAATGAGGATGTATTTACCGGTGTGTACAGGCTCGAGTTGGACGCGCAGTTCCGCGTTGTAGAAATTTTCGGCTTCCAGTGAGGCAGGACTGCGGTTGATTTCAGGCCAAGGGATCTTTTTGCCGACGTCCCCATTGAACTCCTCGGCAACCTTGTCAGGGCGTGAAGCATCTCGCCGTGGTCGCGAGAACCAATTGGAATCGTAGGCGATTCTGAACACTACCATCCTGGCGTCGGGCCGACGGTCTTGCAGGTGAACCGAAGCTACTGTCATGCTGGCATCCAGTTCGTAGTCAAGGGAGTCGCCGTCAATGACGACGTACTTGCCTTTCTCGGAGGATTCCAGCTTGTCGCGCAGTTCCGAGTTGTAAAAATCTCGCGCTCGCTCAACGGCAGCGTCACGGGCATGGTCGGTTGTGGTCATAAATTTCTCACTTTGCCGGCAGGTAATTGTCTCGGAATGAATTGATTATACTTGACGGCAACCACCTTTACAGAAAGGAGCACAGCAATGGCCCGGCTTGAAGACTACCAGGACCGATTCCAGTATGCGCGGTTCGAGCGCGAGGACGGCATTCTCCAGATGACCCTGCACAGCGACGGCGATACCCTGCAATGGGGAGCGGGCCCGCACACCGAACTGCCCGAAGTATTCCATACCATCGGCACCGACGTGGAGAACAAGGTCATCATAATGACGGGCGCCGGCGACGGGTTCACCGGGCCGGCCGGCAGCAGCGACACCGTGCCGCGCCGCACTCCCGAGCAGTGGGACGCCACCTACTGGGAGGGCAAGCACCTGCTGGGCAACCTGCTCAACATTGAGGTGCCCATCATCGCCGCCATCAACGGGCCGGCGTTGCGCCACTCGGAATTGCCGTTGATGAGCGACATCGTGCTGGCCGCGCCGCACACAACGTTCCAGGACTCCGGACACTTCATGAGCGGCCTCACTCCGGGCGACGGTATGCACATCATCTATCCGCTGCTGCTGGGCATCAACCGGGGTCGCTACTTCCTCCTCACCGGGCAGTCGCTGGATGCCGACAAAGCGCAGGAGCTGGGCCTAGTCGCCGAGGTGCTGCCGTCGGACGAACTGCTGCCGCGCGCCTGGGAACTGGCCCGTGATCTGGCTCGCCAACCGCGCCTGGTGCTGCGCTATTCCCGCGTACTGCTGACTCAGAAGCTACGGGGCGAACTGCACGACCTGCTGGGCTACGGGCTGGCGTTGGAGGGACTCGGCTCGGCCCAGGACTATTTGGACCGCGGGCAGGGGCGATAGAAGGCAATTTTAGGAGGACGGGAGTTCGGAGACGGTTACAGTCCCGCCGGGAATCATATCGATTTCGATGTGGCTCCCGGCGAGCAGGTCGGCGCTGGCCAGATAGTAGTTCTCCGATTCCAAAACCCTGACCCGCTTAAAACCGTCGTGCCAGATTACCTCGCCGGCGTAGGCAGCAATGCGCGCAACCCGTTCATCACCCAGCCTGAAGCGCACCCTTCCTTCCCGGGTCAAGCCGAGTTGGCGGATCACGGCTCTGGGCAGCATCAGATGGGCGCCCTGAAATCCGGTGTCAATGACTACCTCAAATTGGCGGTTGCTGCCACGCACTTGAACCGGGATGATTGCCTCGTGTCGTTCATTAACCCTCCCGGCAATCATATTTCGATTACGTCGTACTTTCGTCCCAGGGTACCTACTGCCGGACAGCCGATGCGGAAAGCGAATTCGAACGCGCCCGGGCGGCGAGCTTGCAGGCGGTCGGACGCCGCCTCCCAGTCCGCGTCAACTTCGTAGTCGTAGGATTCGATGTCCAGCACCAGAATCTTGCCCTTCGCCGTGGGCAGCAATTTCGGCAACAGCTCCTTCTCGTAGAATTCCTCCGCCAAGTCCAATTGCTCAGCCTCTCCAGTGTTGGTTCGATCGGCGTCTGCCATCGCGTTCACCCCCATCTTGTCACTATGCTAGCGCACCGTGCGTCAACCGGCAACGTGATCTGCGCCGTCGGCCCGACCCGGCGGCAGCGCCGTCAGCATCAGCGCGGAGCAGGCGCCGTAGATGACCAGCAGCGTCCACCACGCCGGCAGGTACGACCCCGCGTAGTCGTGCAGGTAGCCCACCAGCGGCGCGCCCAACCCTGCGCTCAGCAGGTTGATGGGCATTACGATGCCCCGTATCGTGCCCAGGAAGACCCGGCCATAGTAGGCCGCGAAAATGTACGTGTGTACGATCATGCCGACGCCCACGGAGCACCCGAACACGATGGTGGACAGGAACATCATCTCCGCCGACGCCACGTAGATCATCAGCAGGATGGCGATGATGAAGCCCGAAAACGAAACCGCCGCCAGGAACCGGATCGGGATGCGGTCGGCCAGCCAGCCCGACACCAGCGCCAGCGCCGCCGCTCCGCCGGCGTCGGCGGCAAACGACCAGGACACCAGCAGCGGGTCGTAGGCTTTCTCCACGAAGTACGGTATTCGGTGAAAGCTGGCCCCGCCCTGGGCCACGCCGGCCAGCGCGAACACGGCCACCAGCTTCCACATCGTCGCCGTGCGAAAGGCTTGGCGAACCGTCCAGACCGGCTCGTCTCCGGTTGACCTCCGCGGCTCCGAAAGGAGCGCGTCGTCCTCCGGCGCGTCCGGAGGATCGCCGTCCACGCGCAGGCCCATGTCCTCCGGCTGACGGCGCAGGAACAATGCCGACGCCGGAATGGATATGACCATGAACAACAGAGCCAGTATCTGCCACGAAGCGCGCCAGCCGTAGCCGTCGATCAGCCATTGGGTGACGGGCAGGAATACGATGCCGCTGATGCCCAGTCCGGCGGTTGACAGCGCCAGCGCGCGGCCTCTTTTCCGCACGAACCATTTGGCTACCGGCACTGACGTGACCAGCCCGTTAGGCGCGGCCAATCCTGAAACGCCCACCAACGCGAACAGCAGGATGAACTGCCACGCATGGTTGCTCATTCCCACCAGGATCAGGCAGCCGCCGATCATCAGGGCCGCTACGGGGATATAAACTCGCGGCCCGTAGCGGTCGATCAGCCAGCCCACCGCGAAGCCCAGCGCGCCCGCCGAAAGCCGCCGCGTCGTCTGCATCCACCCGAACGTCGCCCGTGATAGGCCCAGCTCGCTCTGCATCGGGAGCACGAACAGGCCATAGTTCAGCGTCCCCGTCGCCATCGTGGAAAAGTTGACGGCGAACATGGTCGCCACGATCACCCAGCCGTAGAAGAACCGCTGGCGTGGTGGCTCGGTTTCAGTGGTGGCCATGGCGGAGACAAACGTAGGGGCGAATAATTATTCGCCCCTACAGACCCTCGCGGTTTTCACGGTACGGAGATGAAATCGCCAACCTAAATCGCCTGCCAGTACCGCTTGCCCTGCAACCGCACGATCTTGCCGAACCCCGGCGCCGGCAGATGCACCGCCGCCACCGGAATGCCCTCGCTTTCCAGCCGGTCCAGGAGATTCTGCCGGGTTTCAATGGCCTGCTCCGGGATGATGTCGGCGCGGGATGCCCAGTCGGTCTGCTGGATCTGCGCCGTGTTGTGCAGCACGTCACCCAGGATCAGCCCGCGCTCGCCGCCCGAGTTGATCATAATGCTCATGTGGCCCGGCGTATGCCCCGGCGTCGGCAGCGTGGTCAGCTCGCTCGTGATGCTGAACTCCCCTTCCATCCATTCCACCAGCCCCATTTCGGCGATGGGCCACACACAATCGGGCGCGTTGGGGAACCGGTCGGGCTGCAACGCCGGGTCGTGGCTCGCGTCGTAATCGACCCGGCTGAAGTAGTACCGCGCGTTGGGGAAGGTGGGCTTGAGCGTTCCGCCGTCGTCGCGCACCGTGTTCCAGCCCACGTGGTCGCGGTGCAGGTGGGTCATTACCACGGCGTCGATGTCGTTGGGCGAAAGGCCGTTGCGCGCCATGTCGTCCAGCAGCTCGCCCCAGGGAGTTTCGGGCGTGTCCTTGGCGCCCAGGCCGGTGTCAACCGCGATGGTTTTGCCCTCCGAGCGGAGCAGGAAGCACGCCAGGTTGAAGCTCACCTTGCGCTCCGGGGTAAGGTGGTCGTGGAACGGTTCCCATTCTTCGGCGGGAATGTTCGGAAAAAAGTTGCAGATGTCGAATTCCAGTAGCCCATCGGAAAGGGAGGATATCTCCACGTTCCCGATGGTAATTTTGCTGGCCGTCATAATCCCTCCACGGTCCTTCAATTCGCGCCATTCTACCACCTGGTTTTACAGGGCCTATCATTGCGAGGAGCGTAGCGACATGGCAATCTCGTTCCGGGAGTGGCCTCCATTGCCCCGACGAGATTGCCGCGCTGCGCTCGCAATGACAATAGAAAACCCCAAGTCGCATCATTCGGGCCCGCCTGAATTTCCGGCGCGCAAGGTACAATACAGGAGATATTTTCCAACCACGAGGCAACGATGGGAGCTTATACCAGCACACAATTGATGGTACGCCTGCTGGCGCTGCTGTTGGGATTGGCCGGCGGCTTGTGCCAAACGGTCTGGTCCCAGGTCGTCGGTATGCGTTGCGGGGCGACCGAGATCGGCGAGTACGTCTTCCACACCGAATGCCTGGCCTGGACCGAGCTGTTCCTGCGATTTCCCCAGGACGTCAGCGCCCAGATGGTCAGCATCGTGCTGGCCGCCGCCATCGCCGGCATGGTGGCCGGGCTGGGCGGCATGTGGCGAGCCCGGTGGGCGGCCCTCTTGTTCCTGTTGCTAGCCGCCTGGAACCTCGGCCTGCTGGTGTTCGCAGTGACGGGCATGGACCAGAAGGGTATCGCCATAATACTGGCTGTTCTTTCAATCGCGGTGCCCGCTCTGTGCGGCGTGTTGCTGTGGTGGCGCGGCGAGTATCGGGCGTCGCGTCGTCAACCTGCTGCAACAGGTGACACCGGCCCGTGGACAGTGCAACGCTAGGGATGCTAAACCTTGTGGCATGCGCCCACGATGAATCTGCTTCGCCACATTCGACCCACACGTTCGGACGGCACGGACCCAATCGCGCCCATCTCGGAAAAGCAGTTGGCGCTGCTTTGGCAACGCCGCGCCGCGCGCCACCGGGCTTTTCGCACTGAAACGGGCGCTCGTATCCAGGTCCTGTATCCCGGACGACCCGGCGTAACCGCCGGCCCCGATTTCCGCGATGCGCTGTTGATGGTAGAAGGGCAGGGACTGGTGCAAGGCGACGTGGAGGTACACCTCCGTCAACGGGATTGGCAGTCCCATGGGCACCATCACGACCCCAACTATAACGGCGTGGCGCTGCACGTGGCCCTGGACTCCGACGGGGAACCATCTCGCACCGATAGCGGCGGAGCTCCTCCTGTAGTCAACCTGACTGATCTCCTCACTGACGCGCCGGCGGGCGACGACAACGCGGAAGACACTCGCGCCCGACTCTGGCAAATTCTCGCGCAACACGGGTATCGCCGGCCGGAACGACCGGAGCAGATGGCGACGCTCCTCAACCGCGCCGGCGACGAGCGTTTTCTGTCCCACAGCTCAAGGCTGCGGATGCTGATCTCCGCGCAGTCACCCGAGCAAACCCTGTGGGAATCGATCTGCGACGCCCTGGGCTACCGGCACAACCGGCATCCGTTCCTGATGCTGGCAACCGCCGCGCCTTACGCGATTCTGGCTGCTGCCGCCCTCCGGCTGCCCGATGATCAACGCGAGCCGGCGTTGACCCGGTGTCTGTTACGGCTGTCCGGGTTTGAAAACGGCCCAAGCTCTGACCAAGCCCGGGCCGGACTCGGTCCGCCACTGGATTCAAAAGAGTGGCGGTTATTCCGGGTCCGGCCACCCAACCATCCGCGCCGGCGCATCCTGGGCGCGGCTGCCCTGGTTGCGCGCTTTTGCGAATCGGGTTTGATCTCCGGGCTGCAAGGAGCGGCTGCCGACGGCGATCCGAAAGCCCTGACGAAAGCGCTGATCGTTAGCTCCGGCGACGGCAAGCCCGCTCCCATCGGCACGGCGCGAGCGCGAGACATCGCCGTCAACGTTGTCCTTCCGTTTCTGCACGGCTACGGGACACTGGCCGGCGACCACGCCGACGCGGAGCAAGCGCTGGAGTTGTATCGACGCTACGGCCCGCTGTCCGACAATGAAATCACCCGCGAACTCGCCGCGGCCTTGCAGGAACCGGCGTGGGGCCGCATCGCCGACAACGCCCGCCGCCAGCAGGGGCTGATTCACCTGCAACGTCTGCTGGCCGGCGCGACTCCCCGCTCCCGGTGAACAGGGGATTTGAAACAAAACCCTTTGCTGTATAAAATCAATCCGATTCCGGGCGCTCTTCCGTATCGTCGCATAACATCCTTTTGCCCGGGAGGAGATCATGATTTTCAATACATTACGTTTTTTGATTCTGCCAGCAATACTCGTCGCATTGGTCCTGGCAATTGCCTGCGGCGGCGGCACGGCTCCCGAGACCGCAGCGGCTCCTGCCGCTGCCGAGCCCACGCCAACGCTGCCGGTCCGCGCCACCGAATCCGCCTCCGAATCCGTCTCTACTCCAGCCGCGATTCCAACAGCCGAGCCCGCTCCCACCGTGGCATCAATCCCACAGCCGGCGCCGGGCGACAGTTGCGCCCCCTCCGCTGACTTGACTTTCGATAACCGGCCGCCTCAGGGCGGCACCCTGGTGAGGCTCTACGCCGACCCGCCGAGCATTGACCCACACCTGGTGAGTGATGCCACCTCCAGTGTCATCACCAACGAGGTTTTCGGCGGCTTGATCACCCTCAGCCTGGACTACCAGCCCGTTCTTGACCTCGCCGAGAGTTGTTCGGTCAGCGACGACGGTCTCACTTACACCTTCGTGCTGCGGGAAAACGCCAGTTTCCAGGATGGCAGTCCGGTAACCGCCCAGGACGTCAAGTGGTCGATAGAACGCGCCGCCGACCCCGACACCCTTTCCACCACCGCCGATACCTACTTGGGAGACATCGTTGGCGTTAAGGACAAACTTTGCACTGTGGAAGACCAGGCCGATGGCAAGTGTACAATGGCCGACGAAGTCCGCGGCGTGCGGGTCATCGACGACCGCACTGTCGAATTCACTATTGACGCTCCCAAATCTTACTTCCTCGCCAAGCTTTCCTACCCCACCGCCTACGTGCTGGACCAGGACCAAGTCACAGAGGACGGCTCATGGCTCGATCAGCCCAACGGCACCGGCCCCTTCCGGCTGGCGCAGTACGACATCGGCGAGCTGCTCATCCTGGAGCGCAACGAACACTACCACCTGGGGCCACCTCACATCGACAGCGTCCACATGATCCTCAGCGGCGGAACCGCGATGATCATGTATGAGAACGACGAGATACACCTTACGGGCGTGGGCACCGACGACCTGCCGCGTCTGCTGGATCCCAACGATCCGCTGAACCCCGAACTGCATCGTTCGGCCCAGGACTTCTCGGTCTTCTACGTCGGGCTGAACGTTAACGAGCCTCCCTTCGATGATCCCAAGGTCCGCCAGGCCATGAACTACGCCATCGACCTGTCGGGTATCGCCGAGAACGTGCTGGATAACCGCGTGTCGCAAGCCACCGGCGTCATACCACCGGGCTTCCCTTCCTACAACCAGAACCTGCGCGGTTATACGTACAATCCCGACCTGGCCCGGGAGCTGCTGGAAAGCTCCACCTACGCGGACGCGCTGGCCAGCGGTGATTTCCCACGCATCACGCTCACTATATCCGGCAGCTTTGGCGCCACTGTACCCACTTATCTGGAGGTCATGCTGGAACAGTGGCGAGCCCTGGGCATCGAGATCGACATCCAGCAGACCGAATGGGCCACCTTCCTACAGGACGTGAACGACCGCAAATACCAGATGTTCTCCCTGGGCTGGATTGCCGACTACCCCGACCCGGAGAACTTCCTGGACCTGCTGTTCCACAGCGACAGCAACAACAACCACACCAACTACAGCAACCCGGAAGTTGACCGCCTTCTGGAAGAAGCTCGGACAGAACGCGACCGCGACCGCCGCTTCGAGATCTACAACCAGGTCGAGCAGATGATCATGGACGATGCCCCCTGGGTGTGGACCTGGTTCCGCGGCGAGGGCTACGCTCTGATCAAGCCGGAGGTGTCCGACTACTTCCTGCTCCAGATGAGCATACCCAAGTATCGCTACATCTACTTCAACCAGTAGAGCGGCAGAACCCATGTAGGGGCGACGCATGCGTCGCCCCTACGCCGGAATCGACGAACGAAAATGGGCGTTTACGCAATCCGAAGGCTGCTCTGGCTGCCGTTCCTGGTGATCATCGTCACCTTCATCACTTTCGCCATGCTGCGGCTCGGCCCCGGCGATCCGGTGCAGATCTGGTTGGGACAGCACCAGAACGACCAGGTGCGCGAACGCATACGCGCCAAGTTGGGGCTGGACGACCCCCTGTTTATCCAGTACGCGCGCTACATGGAAGGCGTGATTACCCGCCTGGACTTTGGCGATAGCTTCAAGTTCCGGGGCAAGTCGGTCCGGGAGGTGATCGGGACGCGCATCCTGGTCTCCATGCAGCTCAACCTGGCCGCCGTCATCATCACCCTGGGAATTGGCATACCGGTGGGTCTGCTGGCCGCGCTGCGCCAGGGCACCGGCTGGGACAATCTGATTGTGTCCATCGCCCTGGCCTTTCAGTCCTTGCCGGTGTTCATCACCGCGCCGGTCATGCTGCTGGTGTTCGCGCTGCATCTGGACATTCTCCCCACCAGCGGATGGGATGGGTTTTTCTCTCCCAAAATCATCATGCCCGCCATCGTCATGGGCGTGCCGGGCATCGCCATCGTGGTGCGGCTGGTGCGCGCCAGCGTCCTTGACGTGCTGGGGCAGGAATACGTCCGCACCGCGCGGGCCAAGGGCCTGCCCGAGCTTACCGTGCGCTACCGGCACATTCTGCGCAATGCCCTGATTCCCGTAACCACCAGTTTCGGGTTCATTCTGGCCGGCCTGGCCGGCGGCACCTTCATCGTGGAAATCTACTTCGGGATTCCCGGCGTCGGGCGACTGTCCCTTGAAGCGCTGAATGCAAGGGACTACCCGGTGCTCATGGGATTCGCGATCATCGCCACCACGTTCTTCGTGCTGGCGAACCTGATAGTTGACCTGATGTACCCGTGGCTGGACCCGCGCATCAGGTTGGGGGCCGGCCATGTTGCCTGACCGTTCCGGCCTCTCCACGCACGACTCCCAGACCGAGCGGCAAGACTGGTCTGAAAGCGAGCTCTCCGGCGATCAGATTCTGGAACTTGACGCTCAGCCCATCCGCGGCCACAGCTACTGGAGCCTGGCATTCCGGCGCCTGTATCGCAAGAAACTGGCAATGGTTTGCGTATCGATAATCGTCTTCATGTACGTGGGCTCGTTGTTCTCGCCGTTGATAACGCCCTACGACTTCAGGGCGGTGGACCTTCAGAACACCCGGCAGGGCCCTTCGCTGGCCCACCCCTTCGGCACCGACCGCCAGGGCCGGGACATGCTCACCCGGGTGATTTTCGGCGTGCGCACCACCGTCATCATCACCATCACTTCACTGTTGGGCGGGACGCTGGTGCTGGGCGTGGTCCTGGGGTTGATGAGCGGCTACATGGGACGCTGGGTTGACGCCGTCATCATGCGGATGGGAGAGGTGACATCGTCCTTCCCAGAAATCCTGCTCCTGCTCATTTTTGTTTCTGCGTTCCGGCCTCGCCTGCTGGTGGCGGTGCAGGCTTTCGAGGATGCCACGGGCCTGGACTGGATTATCCGCCTCGGCGTGCTGGACTTCATGATCATCTCCGTGGGCCTGGCCATCTTCGGCTGGTTCGGCATGGCGCGGCTGGTGCGAGGCCAGGTACTGCAAGCTCGGGAAAGCCAGTACATTGAGGCCGCGCTGGTCACCGGCGCGTCCACCGCCCACATTCTGCGGGTACACATGCTGCGCAACATCCTCAGCCCGTTGATAGTGTCGGTTTCGGCGGGGTTGGCCGGCGTGGCCGGCGCCGAGCTGGTGCTGAGCTGGATCGGGGTCGGAGTTTTCCCGCCGACGCCCAGCCTGGGCCGGATGCTTTTTGAAAACGGGAGCCCCCAGGTGTTGTTGAACCATCCGCACCTGATTCTGTTCCCCATCGGCGCGGTGACGCTCCTGTTCTTCTGCTTCAACATACTGGGCGACGCGGTCAACGATGCCTTCAACCCGCGGACGCGGTAGGCGCGGCGGGATCGTTTGTCGGGGAGCCGGCAGTTTCTTGCCGGGCTTTGGGGTGTACCCTATAATCGAATTGGCTTGACGCTTGGAATGACAGGCCTGTCGCTGTCCGGGGGTGCGAAATGCCCGCTACTTTGGATGAGAACATAGCCGCTTACGAAAAGATGAAGGCTTATCTGGAAGCCGAGCACTTTGGCAAGTGGGCGCTTTTCTACGACGAGGAATTTATCGACAGCTACGACGAATTTGAGGACGCCGGATATGAAGCCATCAAGCGTTTCGGACTAGGCCCCTACCACATCAGGCAAGTCGGTGTTAAGCGCGTAATACGGCTTCCTTTTGTCGTGGAGTAACGAGGACTAGATGCCAGCAATTAGTTGTGGATATAGCAACCCCTACACACTCGCCCTGCGCGGCCCAACCGTGTCAGTAGAAATCGGTATCGACCCTGCTTTCCAGCCCGGTCGCGGGCTCACGCCATCCCTGACATCAAGCCTACTACCGGCTTTGGTAGATACCGGAGCACTGGAGAGTTGCATCGATGACGAATTGGCGGTGAGCCTGAATCTGCCGATTGTCGCTCTCCAGCAGGTTTCGGGAGTAGGCGGCACGCTGCACGTCAATGAGTATATGGCCCAGATTTACATTCCTGAACTAAACTTCACCATATTGGGGCCTTTCGCAGGTGTTCATCTGGCTGCTGGCCGCCAACCGCATTACGCGCTCATTGGTCGCACTTTTTTGAGACATTTCAACATGGCATACGAGGGACGGACGGGCAGTGTCATTATCAGCAACGACTAACGCGGTCGCCTGGCAACCCTGGGGCGCAGATGCCTTTGCCGCTGCCCAGCAACATGATCGTCCCATCCTGCTTTCCATCAACGCCGTGTGGTGCTACTGGTGCCATGAGATGGACGACACGACATACTCCGACCCGGACGTGGTCCGTTTCCTCAACGAGCGCTTCATCCCCGTCCGCGTGGACACTGACCATCGTCCCGACGTCAACGCTCGCTACAACGTGGGCGGCTGGCCCACCACTTCGTTCCTGACCCCTCACGGCGGCTACATCGCCGGCGCAACCTACCTGCCGGCCGACCAGTTTCTGGCCATGCTGGATGAGGTCAGCCGCGCCTACACCGAGCGCAAACCGGAACTGTACGAGCAGGGCAACGACATCCGGCGTCAGCGCCGCGAACACGCCGCCCGCGTCGCCGCCGGGCAGGAACCCGACGCGGCGCTGGTTGACACAATCACCCGCCGCGTCGCCGGAACCTACGATCCCATACATGGTGGATTCGGAACTGCGCCCAAATTCCCGGCCGCGCCGATGTTGCGCCTGCTGCTCCACCGCTACCGCGTCACCCGCGAACCCTTCTTCCGCGTCATGCTGGAGAAAAGCCTGGATGCGATGGTCGGCGGAGCTTTGCACGACCAAATCGACGGGGGCTTCTTCCGTTTCACCATGTCTGCCGATTGGACGCAACCGCAGCACGAAAAGATGGCCGAGGACAGCATCGCGCTGGCCAACGTGTTGATGGACGCCGGAATCCTGCTGCAACGCCCGGACTATTCGCGCTGCGCCGGCGAAACCATCGACTACATCCTGAGCGTGCTGTTCGATTCCGAGGCGTTGGCAATCCGCGGCAGCCAGGGCGCCCACTCCGACTACTTCGCTGAACCCGCCCCGGTGCGGGCAGCCATCCCCTCACCGCCCGTTGACCCCTGTTCCTACGCCCATCTCAGCGCCCAAGCGTCCTCAATGCTGTTCGCGGCGGCCTGGAAACTCGGCCGGCCTGAGTTAACTGACATCGCAGTCAAAATGCTGGATGCTCAGGTGGAATCCGCAACGTCCGGCCGCCTGTCCCTCGTATATTCTGCAAGCGGCGTCGCATCCCCGCAAGACGGCGATCTGCTGGTCGATTGGGCATCTTTCCTACTCGCCGCTCTGGACGGCCACGATGCGGCGCCCGTTTCCGGCGAACGCTACCGTCAAGCTGCCGAATACGCCGCAGGTATCCTGTACGAGCGGTTCCTGGACGGTCAGCGCGGCGGTTTCTTCGACATTGAGGATACCCCCGACCGTCCCGGCTATCTCCAGGTCAGGGAAAAGCCGCTGGCTGAAAACGTCGCCGCCACCCTCGGCATGATGCGCCTGAGCCACATCACCTTCGAGGAACGTTATCTCCATACGGCGCACCACACCCTCAGCGCCTACGTTGAAGCCAACCGCGACTACGGCGAGTTGGCCGCCGATTACGCCATAGCCGTGGATCGTTACCTGAATCCGGTGGTTGAAGTGACCGTCGAGGGCCGACCGGGAACACCCGATGCCAACGCCATGCTGGCCGCCGCGATGGAGCTGGATTCGCCAAACCTACTCATCAAACTGGCAACCGTCGAAAACGGCGCAGCGCCGGCTCAGGCCCACGTCTGTCTGGATACGGTATGCTATCCCCCGGTATCCGATCCTTCCGCCCTGGCCGATGCCGTGGCCGGCGGCGGCATGGTAACGGAAAGCCCTTTCCAGAACGTCCTCGACCTCCTGGGCTGACGACAACTGACGATCCTCTGCCCAGCATTTAGGAGTTGATCCTCTGAAGACCCAAGACTGCGGCGAACTGCGCGCCGCCCACGACGGTTCCGCAACCACCCTGGCCGGCTGGGTGAGCCGACGCCGTGATCACGGCGGAATCATTTTTATTGACCTGCGCGACCGCTCCGGTTTCGTCCAGGTGGTCCTCAACCCCGAGAACCTGTCCGGCGACGATTACGCCACCGCGGAACGCCTCCGCTCCGAGTGGTGCGTACAGGTGACGGGCACCGTCCAGAAGCGGCCGGAGGGTTCCGAGAACCCGGCATTGCCCACCGGCAGCATTGAAGTGATGGCAAACGAAGTCGCCGTCCTCAACCAGTCGCAGACTCCCCCGTTCTACATCACCGACGACGTTGACGCTGACGAGAGCCTGCGCCTGCGTTACCGCTACCTGGATCTGCGGCGTCCCGCGATGCAGGAAAACCTGCGGCTGCGCCATCGGGTGGTCAAGTACATCCGCGACTACCTGGACGACCGCGGCTTCCTGGAAATCGAAACGCCCATCCTGATCAAGAGCACGCCGGAGGGGGCGCGCGACTTCCTGGTCCCCAGCCGGATGCAGCCCGGCAATTTCTACGCTTTGCCCCAGTCGCCCCAGCAGCTCAAGCAATTACTGATGGTCAGCGGCGTCGAGCGCTACTTCCAGATCGCCCGCTGCTTCCGCGACGAAGACCTGCGCGCAGACCGCCAGCCCGAGTTCACCCAGCTCGACCTCGAGATGAGCTTCGTCAACGAACCCGACGTGCTCAACCTCATCGAGGGTCTATACGCCGGCCTGGTGCGCGAGTTGACCCCCCATTTCAAGGTCAACACCCCCTTCGCCTATCTCACCTACGACGACGCCATGGCCCGCTACGGCAGCGACAAGCCCGACCTCCGCTACGGCCTCGAAATGGCTGATGTCAGCGATTTGGCCGCCGAAACCGAGTTCCGCGTCTTCCATGGCATCCTCGACCGCGGCGGCATCATCAAGGCCATGGCGGTGCCGGGACAGGGTGGACTGTCCGGTTCCGACATGCGGCGCATGGAAGAGACCGCCAAGGAGTTCGGGGCCGCCGGCATGAGCCACGTCCGGCTCACCGGCGACGGCCCTTTGGACATGCTGGCCGAGGGCGACGCCCTCCTTTCCCCGGGTCTGCGGATGCCGCCCGAGTGGGTGATCCGACTGGCCCAGCGCGCGGGAGCGAGCCGGGGCGACTTGATCCTGCTGATGGCCGGCCCGCCCAAGCTGGCCAACCAGTGGCTCGCATCCATGCGGTCCCACCTGGCGGAGCAATTGGAACTCGCCGACCCGCACACGCTGGCCTTCGCCTTCGTTACCGACTTCCCCATGTTCGACTGGGACGACGACGCGCAACGCTGGGACTCAACCCACCACCCGTTCACCGCGCCGGCACCCGGCTGCGAGGCCATGCTCGAAGGCGATGACCTCTCCGCAATACCCTCCCGCGCCTACGACCTGGTCTGCAACGGCTCCGAGCTGGCCAGCGGCAGCATCCGCATCCACCGGCGCGAGATGCAGGAAAAGGTCTTCGGCATCCTGGGCTACACGCCGGAGCAGGTGCAAGAACGGTTCGGTCATATCCTCGAAGCGTTCGACTACGGCGCGCCGCCCCACGGCGGCATAGCGCCCGGCATCGACCGCCTGGTAGCGATACTGGCCGGCGCCGATTCCCTGCGCGAGGTGATCGCCTTCCCCAAGACTCAAAGCGGCTCCGACCTGCTCTTCGGCGCGCCTGCGCCGGTCGATTTCCCACAGCTGCGAGACCTGGGAATCCGGGTGGCGGAATAACAGCCCTCTTACCTACGCAGCGTCGTGCTAAAATCCGAATGGATCACACTCCGGGAGCATGGCATGACCACAACGTCTGCCCAATCGGAAAGCATTGACACCGCCTACGCGCTGCTGGCCGAAGGCGAGCGTTTAATCGCCGCCGGCCAGTACCGGGAAGGCTCTGCAAGCGTGTATCAGGCGGCGTTCACCGCGTTGCAGGCTGTGGCGGAGCGGCGAAGTTGGGTTTGCGAAACCGAGCAAGATGTGGGCGATATTATCCACCGTCTCGACGGCGTTGAGCCGCTACCGGACGATGCGGCGGAGGCCATCAAGGTGGCGTTCGAGCGTGTTGATGACCCGCTTCCTGTTTTTTCGACACTGCTCGTTAACGTCGATTGCTTCAAACTCCACAGCGCCACCGTCTTCCGAGACGGAGTAAGCTTGCCGGTTTATTTTTGGGAACCGGAGGACTATGTCAAGAGCTTGCCGCTGGTCAAAAAGTTCATTGACCTGCTGAGATCGGAACTGCACAACACAGTTGACCATGACCCGTAGCGAGCACCTCCAATCGGCGCGCGATTTTCTGACCGCGGTAGCAACACTGCGTACTATGCCGCGGCAAGGCCAGGCCGTAGCCGAAGTTATCTGGGGCGCAACAGTCGCCGCCGTGAGCGCCGCTGACCCCGAACACGGCATCAGTCATCACTTTGCTCCCAACCAACAGTGGAGTTTCCGACAGGCTGCCCAGCGAATCGTTAACCCTAGCCTGACACTATCCGATCTGGATATGTGTCTGGACAACAACCAAAGAACACTGCATACCCATTTTTACCACGGCAACCTGACCGGGCGAGACCTCCAGCGAAGGAGAAACGCCGGATTAACCTTCGTCAACAGAATCATCGCCACTGCCGAACAATCCTTACCCTGAACACCGCTCCCCACCGGAGGAATACCTCAATGACCCAGTTCAACTACGACAGCCTTTTCGCCGCGAACGCCCCCATCACCACCCGGGGCGCGAACCGGAACGCCAAGTACGACTTCGCCGTAGCCTACCCCGACCCCGACACGCTGCCGCTGGAAGGTCTCGTTGAGTCGCTTCGCGTCGCGCTGGAGCGAGAGGGCAGGGATCTCGCCTACTACCCGGTGGCCGCCGGCTATCCTCCGCTCCGGGAACTGGTCGCCGACAAGCTCCGCCGCGACCGCGAGATGGACGTGTCCGCCGAGGACATCATCCTCACCTCCGGCTCCGGCGAGGCCATCAACATGCTGATCCAGGCCCTCACCGATCCCGGCGACGTGCTGCTCACCGAGGAGTACGTGTACCTAGGCACGATGCGCCAGATGCGGCTGTGGAGCGCCCAGGTTGTCGGCGTCAAATGCGACGATCAGGGCCTGATCCCCGAGGCGCTGGACGAGACGATCCGCGCCCAGACGGCCGCCGGCAAGCGGGTCAAGTTCCTCTACTCCATCCCTACCTTCCAGAACCCGCTGGGGTGGACCATGACGCTGGAACGCCGGCAGCGCACCCTGGAAATCTGCCAGAGCCACGGCGTTCCCATTCTCGAGGACGACTGCTACGTTGACCTGCGGTTTGAAGGCGAGGACGTCACCTCCATGGGCAGCATGGACGACAGCGGACAGGTCCTCTACGTCGGTTCAATGTCCAAGATCATCGCGCCCGGGGTCCGTATGGGCTACCTGGTAGCTCCGGAAGAGGTGCGCCAGCGCGCCCTTAGCTTCAAGTCCGGCGGAGTCAACCAGTTCGCCGCCCTGGCCATCGAGGAATACCTGCGCAACCACATGTACGACCACATCGACGAGGAGAACCAGGCCCTGCGCGTCAAGCGCGACGCCATGCTGGCCGCGCTGGGCGAACACTTCGGCAACCGCGCATCCTGGACTCGGCCCGAAGGCGGCCTGTACCTCTGGCTCACCATGCCCGAGGGTACCGACCTGGCCGGCCTTCAGGAGCAATCATTCCAGGAGGGGGTCGGCTACTACAACGGGACGATGTTCTCCCCCGAGGGCAACGGCGCCAACATGGCCCGCCTCTGCTTCGGCCATCCTACCGCCGAAACCGTCTCCGAAGGCATTGCCGAACTCGCCAACATCTTCGAGAGGCACGGCATCTTCAACGGCTGACGGCACCGTGTGACGGGGTCAAGCCCGCGATGGAAATAGGACATGGGCCGCGAGCTCGCGGCGTTCGGGGGCGGTTGCAGTCAGGAAATCTCGGATGGTGGCTTCGGCTTTCACGATAAGACTCAGGGTTTCGGCTCGGGAGAAGCGTGACTGAGGGTCGTAGTCGGCTTGGTGCCGGCGGTCCTGCAACTCTCTGAACACAGTCCCGAAATCTCTGATTTGATCGCTATAATCACTAATCCGCGCCTCACTTAACTGCCGGTAAGCCGTACGGTGTTCGAGGGATCGATAGGTTCGACGCCACGCGCCGGATTCCCGGTCGGTTTCGGATTCGCCAACCAAACGGTCTGCGTTGTTTTGAGCAAGAGCGTGGAACATCGCGTAATAGGCCGCGCTAACGGCTTTCCCCAGTCTAGCTGAAACCAGATCGTCGTCTGAGCCAGCGTTGTCATCCAGGTCGGCCAATATCCTGCTTGCTGCGATCAGGCTTTCCCACCTCATAGGACATCCGGTGGGCGATGAGAACCTGAGGCGAGATTAGACCAAGGACCGTCTTCGGTTTTGTCGATAAAGGAATGGCTGATGAGTTCGTCTCCGATACCATGTTCAACCAGGTCCGGCCACATGCGGCGATGGAGACTAGTCATCAACCTGGCAGTCGGCTTTTCTACGTTGCCATCGTACAGTATCCACAAGTGGAAGGCAGGGGCGCCGTAGAGATCGGTTTTCGGGCGCGCCTGCACGGTGGCGGTGGGCAGGTCATCCCGCAAGTGCTTCCGCGCTACGTCGGCCACGATCTCTGCAAGGGAATCAGGAGTAGTCATGGGATACCTTCCAGTTTGTTTGCTCTCTGATTTCACATTGGTGAAGGCGCCGTGAAAATAGAGGGCGGGTCTTATACCCGCCCCCCGTTTTTCGGCCGATGCGATGAACCGTTAGTCGTTGTCTCCCGTAACCATCGCCTCCGCTTCCGCCGGCTGGTGGCCGTTGGCGCGGATGGCGAACCGGTCCACCAGGTCGCCAATGCTCTGCCGGAAGCCGGAGTACTCCAGCTCCCCATAGGGCAGCATGGCCGCGCCAGACCAACCCTGCGAGCGCATGGCAATTCCCTTCTCCTGCGCCAACTGACGGGTGTAGTCCCACGCCGGGTTGTCAAAGAAGTCTGTGGAGGATTCCGCGAACTTGCCCTCGGCGCTGATGCTGAAGCCCACGCAGGACACCAACGGCAGGCAGTACATCCCTGTAACCGCCGTGTTGATCGGCACCGGCATCAGAGGCATAACGTGGGAACCTCGGGCGTCGCCGCCGATGAAGTGCGCCTTGGTATAGGGAGAAATCAGTTCCTCCGGCGCCGGGAAGATACCCTGGTTGCGCACCACGGCCACCGGGTCGTCCTTGCCCGTGTAGCTGCCGGCGATGTTGTGCAGTCGCGTCGCCGAGATCGCCGCGGCCGTCTGGCCGCTGTAACGCGACACGATGCTCTCAATGGCGAACCGCTCGTTGTCCCGCAGCAGCACCGTAATCTTGTAGTAATCTTCCGGCGCGTTCAGCGAGATGATGCTGTCGCCGTCGGTGTTGTCCATGTCGATGATGTTGAACGTGAAACCGTCGCCCAGGCGCGGCAGCATCAGGCCCGCGCAGTACATCGGGTCGGCGAACCCCAGGAACGTGGGCAGGTTGTAGGCGCCGGGCCCGCACTTGTCCGCAGCCAGCACGAAGAAAGATTCAGCGGGCCGAATGGGGTTGGTTTTGATCGGATCATGGTCAAAGGTGATCTCCGCCACCGCCGGGCCTGCGCCCCGGATGTTGCCGGACGGCGCGTCCACCAGCAGATCCTGGCCGGCTCCGTAGAGGCCGTACTGCCGCGCGATCTCCGTCGCTTCCAGGAACGAGTTCCAGGCGAACTGGTGAACCGCATCGTCGTTGTCGCCCCGGGTGTGGGTCGTGGTGATGCAGATGTCATCGCCGGTATGTCCCACGTAGGCGTCGATCAGCAACCCGTCCCTGATGGCCCGGTCCGTGGCGGCCCGCACGGCGTCCATCATGCGGTCGGATGGCTTGGTGTGACCGCCGATCGAACCCACGTCGGCTTTCAGCACGGAAATCGTCAAATCCATCTGATTTCTCCCTCTCGTCGCACCGGTCGATTTGCTTTCTGAAACGGCGCGGTTTTACACTGTTATGCTGTAGTTTGGTAAACTGTACGATAGCATCGCCAGTTTGCCACTGTCAATTTGCGCAGACACTCTGGCTTATCGCCTGGATAGCCAGTTTGCCGTCGTTGACGCAATCCGGTTATAATGGAACTTGCAACAACGGATGCCGGTTAAACATGGAATCACCACTGAACCTGATTCTGCAAATTCTGTCGGTTTTGTTCGTCGTCCTATGGACCGCTCGGCTGGCCTCCAGGAAGCGCCGCAACATTTTGCTCTGGGCCGGAGCCGCTGCCCTGCCCGCCATAGCGGTGTACTTGATCGACGCGCTGCCGGACGCTGTCACCATCCTGTGCATGGCGCCCATGGTCGCGCTGGTATTCATGCCGACCCGACAACCCATCGGCGGCGAGGCAGAGCAGGATACCAACGTGTACTGCCCTCGGTGCCAGCACGCCCATGAGCCGGGCCCGAATTTCTGCACCAACTGCGGCTGGGAGTTGAGCCGACCCTACGCCACGGACGAGGCAGCGGCGGAGACACCCCCCGCGTCCGAACCCGTCATGGCGTCAACCAATGAGGACACGCCAGCCGCCGAACAGCCCGCGCCTGCGGCAGCCCCCGACCCCGTGCTGGCTTCCGAACAGACTACGGAAACAGTGACGGCTCCTGGGCAACCCGCGTCGCCGGGACCCGATCCGGCGCCCGCTTTTACAGCGGTGCCCAACAAGATCACCCGACCCCTGACCGCATCCGCAATGACCGAGGCCGGGCTGACCCTGTTCAACCAGGGCCGCGTGCGGGAAGCCGTTGACCAATTCACCAAGGCCATCGCCCTCGACCCTCGCTACCGCGACGCATGGGCCAACCGCGCCAAAGCCTACAACGAGCTGGGACTAAGCGATAAGGCCGCCGCCGACCAGGCGCAACTGGAAGCGATTTAGGATTCCGGATTCCCGCCCCGTATCAAGTACGGGGTGACGTTCTTTCGCGGGAATGACGAAAGCTATTTCACACCGCCATGATGTGGTAGCCGGCGTCCACCGGCAATACCGTTCCGGTAACTCCCGTCGATAGGTCGCTGGACAGGAACAGCGCAGTTTTAGCCACCTCGTCCGCGGTGATGTTCCGCTGCAACGGTGCACGCTCGGCGTGGGCGCGCTTCATGTCCAGGAACCCGCTGATCCCCCGAGCCGCCAGCGTATCAATGGGGCCTGCGGAGATGGCGTTCACCCGGATGCCGTCGCCGCCGTATTCATGCGCTAGTTGACGCACCTCGTGCTCCAGCGCGGCCTTGGCGGTTCCCATCACGTTGTAACCCGGATACACGCGGCTCGATGCGTGGAACGTCATGGCGATGACGCTGCCGCCGTCGGTCATCAGGGGCGCAGCGTGTTTCACCATGGGCAGCAGCGTGAACGCGCTGATCTCCAGCGCCAGCCGGAACCCGTCGCGGCCTGTGTCGGCCAGCCGACCCGACAGGTCCTCCCGGTTGGCGAACGCGATGCTATGCACCAGCACCGACAGGCTACCCATCTGGACTTGCAGATTCTCGAATACCTCTTGAATCTGCCCGTCCTCGGATGCATCGCAGGGCAGTATCACCGCGTCGTCCAGCGTATCCGCCAACCGCGCCACCCGGTCCTTGAGCCGGTCGTTCTGGTAGGTCAGCGCGATGCGCGCGCCGCTCTCCGCCAACGTCCGCGCGATGGCCCACGCGATGCTGCGGTCGTTGGCCACTCCAAAAATCACCGCATTGCGGCCGGTCAAATCAATGGGGTACACGTTGCTACCTCAATAATCCTGCGTATCCATGTCAAACAACCGTCATACCGGCGAAAGCCGGTATCCAGGGATCCTTGCCTATGTTCACGTTGACCAGTGCGTAACCTTTCTGGATTCCTGCTTTCGCAGGAATGACGGGGGGAAGGTGGAATGACGGGGGAGGG
>VXOG01000055.1 GCA_009840165.1 Chloroflexota bacterium | reverse complement strand
CGTGGGCGATGGCAAAGATGGCCCAGTAGTTGATGTCGAGTATTTCTTTCCAGGCATCCAGGGTGGCGCTCTGGGGATTGGGAACATCGGGACCGCACACCAGCCGCAGCGGTCTAATGCTGTCGTGCATACCGGCAATCCGCTGGTGGAAAACAAGGGCGTTGGCCAGGATGGCGCCGGCCATCCGCCGCGTCTGCGGAACGTCCACCATCCCCAAGAGCCTGGCGATGGCCGCTGTAATGTTGGGCCGCGTTTGCGCCATCTCGCCCAGGATGTTGGCGGCTCGTTCGATGCCATGTTGGAGGGCGTCTGCAGCGGCGTCCACGGCCTTCTGAGGCACGGATACCAGCCTGATGAGGTCGGCCAGGTCCGACACCGACCCACGCAGCCAGCCGGATTCAGGAAAACGGCCGCCGTCCTGGTACAGCACGGCATAGGCAAGACGGGCATCGGCCAACGCCGGGCGCAGGTTGTCGGCAAACCGTACCGCGTCCGGGTAACGCAGGGCGATGGCCGCCTCGATGGGATGGGTTTCTCCAATCACAGGAAGTCCCAGGCGTCCGGCGGCGTCGCCTTCGGCGGTCCCCAGCACCTCGTACTCCGCCTCCACTACGACGGGAGCGCGTCCCAGAGCGGTGACCAAGTTGTCCAACTGGAGACCGGGGCGGCCCGCCACCAGTTGGGTGTTTTCCGAACGCACCCGGCAGCCGAACAGCATCTCGCGGAGCAAGTCACCAAGCTGGTTGTTGACGCTGGGTTCGCTGTGCCTGGGCTGTTGCGTGGTCATGGCGAGTACCCGTGCTTTTCTCGGATAAACAGCCGTTGAAAGCTACTGGTCATTGAACGGATTCAAGACTAGGACTCCGAATTGGACGAAGTCTCTGATGTTTCGTGTAACCACCGAAAGCCGGTGGACTACGGCAGTTGCCGCAATCATTGCATCTTCACTCAGGGTGTCTGATCTATGGTGCATGAGCCGCGCCCATTCCCGGAATGCCAGAGCGTCCATTGGCAACACGCTGTAAGAACCAATGACCATGCCCAGCCAAGTTTCCAATTCCTGGGCCCTTTCTGCATCCTGGTCCCTGGTGACCTCAATCCCCGCCTGTATTTCACCTACCGTAACGGCGGATATGAAGAGTTGCTCTGAAGGCACGTCCGCAATCCAACTCAGAACGGAGGGATGCGGTCGAGGACGACGCAGTTCGGATACTACGTTGGTGTCGAGGAGGTACATGTCCTTACTCTAATGCCGGGGGCGGGCGCCGGCGATGCAGACGTTGCGGCGGAACCAGATTGTCGGTACGGGCATCCTGAGATAGCAAGAGTTCTTTCAGGTCAGGCTTTCCCAACTTTTTCAGCCTACGCCATTCGTCAATTGGAATAAGCACAGCGGTCTCCACCCCGCGCTTTGTTACAATCTGTGGGCCTTCGGCGAGCGTGGTATCCAAGAGTTCACTGAACCTCGACTTGGCGTACTGAACCGGCCATCTCTTATTCATAGGGCACCTCGGCTCCCGCTACTTGACTATCAAACAGACTAGTTGGGGCAATAGGCGATGTCAAGAGAGACGAAGCGGCATGACCATGCCGCAGTTCGGACCACGCTCTGGCTTCGGCTTGAGAAGCTGGCTTCCTTCCTCGCTATTTCCGTCATCAACTCCGCCACAACCCCAGCGTGATCACTCGCCGTAGCAATCGCGCTCGTCTAGCCCGCCCCAACTCCCTCTGGGCTCCCGCCAGCGCATCCCGCCGCCAGCGAACGTGATCGGCGCACCTTGCGTCATCCAAAGGGTAGGTGTCCGGCGGCAGAGTCAGGCGATACTCGCCCAGCATCCGGGCTTCCAACTCCCACCGGCGCACGGCGGCCTGCGCCCGGTCGACACGGCTGACGCCTTGCCTGCTGTCAGCCCGCAGCCGTCGCCACTCGGCAACCAGGGGCGCCGCCGGGCCGAAGGCGTGCTCCTCGTCGGGCTGCTCCTCCAGCGTAACCACCCCGGCGTCGGGCATTCCGGGCCGGCACCGGGGCGGTCTCCAATCCAGGCCCACGCCATCGGCCCGGTCATGGCCGTGCGCATCATCGACATCAACGCCGACAACTTCGTCCGGTTCGTGGCGGTTTCCCAGCCCCGCAAGCCTATGGTTCAGCTGTTCCAGCTGGTGGGCCTGATCATCCGCCAACTCCCGCAGCTCGGCATTCTCCTCCTCCAGCTCAGCCACCCGCTGACGCAGGGCACCCACACCTTCGTCCGGTGGACCGTCGCCACCGCCATCCCCCGTTTCGCCACCTCCGGCGCTGCCACGGTCCCGAAACTCCACCAGCGCCCGCCGCATCCGACGGGAGACCTGCCCGGAGTCGCAGCAGAGGGCCCGGGTGCGGTAGTTCACCCCCAGGACCTGGGCGGCGGGCACACGACCCCGTTCCTCCACCAGGGCGTCCAGCAGGTCCAATAGGGCGTCGTCCGATAGGGGAGCGTCCGGCTCCGCGCCGGGGTCATGATCCAACTCCAGGGAGGCGTCATCATCGTCGTTCAAGGCTTTCACCACGGGTCAAAACTAGAATCCACGCACTGCAATCCCTGCAATAAAGTGATTATAGAGCCGCAGTAAAT
>VXOG01000029.1 GCA_009840165.1 Chloroflexota bacterium | reverse complement strand
GAGTAGAGCTGCTCCTGGTACAGCGTGCGCTGCCCGTTCACGCAGTCGCCCGTCCGGTACGTCCGCCAGGGCGTCGTAACCGTCACCGGCCCCGTGGGGCATGTCACCGTCCGCTTGCGCGACTGGTCCCGCATCGAGCAGTCGTCGTCCGTGTACGTCCGGACCTCGAATATCGTCTGCTGCCCGTTGGAGCACGACGTCCGGCGCACCTCACGCCACGAGCTCCAGCCCGGGTCGCACCCGTTGCCGGGGTCAGGCTGCGGTTGCGGCTTTGGCTGCGGTTGCGGCTTCGGTTGCGGCTGCGGTTGCGGCTGCGGTTGCGGCTGCGGTTGCGGGGCGGGCTTCGGCGGGCAGGAGCCGCTCGTGATCACGCTCCCGTCCCAGCAGTGCGTATGCGATACCGGAACGTCAATCGTGTCCGTGGGGTCGGAGCTGTTCGGGTCCGGCTTCTCCTCCGTGAGGCTGTGATTCACGGGCCGGATGCCGTGGTATTCCCAGCGTAGCGACGCCAGTATGTCCGCAAGGCTCATCGCCTTTACTCCTCCTCTACCAGGCTGGCCCACAAGACCAGGACGTAGCGCGTGCCTGCCGATGGGGCCACCGCCTCATGCACCAGCGAGGAATCGAAGATGAGCAGGTCGCCGGGCGTGATCGAGACCTCCGGGAACTCATGCAGCCGGAATCCGGCGTCGGGCGCGGCTTGCACCTCCACGATGGCCGTCCACACCCGCGAGGCGTAACCCTCGATAGTGTCGACGTGCGGCGTGAAGGTCTGGCCGGGGCTGTAGCGCAACGCCTGGGGGGGCTCCCATTCCAAGAGGCGGCCCGTATCTTCGAGTTCTTCCACCGCGTCCATCACGCGGGCCACGAACGGCAGATCGAAGTCGAGCCCGACCTGGTGATGCCACCAATCCGCCTCCCGCGCCTTCCCATTCTCCCAGTCCTTGGACTCAAACAACCCTCGCAAGCCGTCCAGCTCGGAGGGTGAGGCAAAGCCGCCCAGCACGTAGGCGGGCGAATGGTGTCAGAGGCGGTTGCTCATCGGACTCTCCGTATCCGCATGCGGCGCGGCTTGTCGAGATTGAAGGGGTCCCACTCTCCGGGCGATGCGGCGGGGGCAAGGCGCGGGCGGCCCTTCCTCGCGGGCAGCACGCGCGACGCGCGTCGGTCGCGCACCTCCTCCATGTGGGCCTGCTTTAGGAGGTGCACGTTAGTCGTGCCTCGCGCCCGCAATGCAGCCTCGTCTCCGGGGGTGTGGGTTCCCATGTCGGCAATATCGCGGTCGGTTTCGTAGAGATAGGTCAGCCGCTTGCGCTCGCGAGGCGTGATCTTCTGCCCCGCGACCAGCCGCCGCTCTGAATCTTCCACGTCTCCTGTGCTGGTAGAGCGCACCTCCCAGCGGTCTTCCGGGATGGTGCGGTCGAGCAGCCGGTATTCACCATCAGGCCCCCCGAACGTGATGTCGTCGATCTTGGCAGCCTTGTACCCCTCGCGGGCGGCCTTCTGTACCTCTCCGCGTAGCCGCTTCACGTCCTTCTCGTTGCGCACCTTGTGGCGGGTGAGGTCTTTGATCTCGCTGTCCGGTATCTCCGTCGAGTAAACGCGGGAATCGCGGCCCTCGCCCGCGAAGAACGCCGCCGCCTCCGGGTCTCCACTCATCGAGAGGTAGCCGGAGGCGAGTACGTCCTTTCCTTGCCCGCCGCCAGTGGGCGGGCCGGAGTAGAACATGGGCGTTCCGTGGTAGAGACGCACTAGCGCACCTTGCGCCCGCGCATGCGCTTGCGCCTGCTCGGTGGCTTGGCGCTCCCTGTGCCGGTCTTGACCACGACCTGCTTTTTCCGGGCTGGCAGGATCACCACATGCCCGGTCACGACTGGCTTGTTCTTGATGTGCTTCCTCATGGCGTGTCTCCTCCTGGGGCGGATGGCCTATCGCACGCGCCGCCCGCGCATCTTCTTTGGCTTGCCGAGGTTGAAGGGGTCCCACTCGCCGCCGTCTTTCTCGTTGCGGCTCTTCACGCGGCCATAGTTGGAGAGGTAGCGGCCCGCCTTGCTGGTCTCTTTCACCTCCAGGTCATAGCCCGCCGTGCTGGCAGCCTCCGGCATGTAGGGGCCGCCCCGCTTGTAGGGTACGCGCTTCACCACCTTGCGCGCGGCGGCCTTGCTTCCGGCACTCACTACCCGCGTGCTCTTACTGCTGGCCTTCCTGGTGGCTTCCGCGCTGGCCTTCTTTGACCCTTCTATCCACGCCTCCGCCTTCCTCTTTCCGTCGGCGTGCACAGGGAAGTCTTGATACACGTTCCCCGCCCATGCGCGGATGACCGGCGTGCCGATCCTGCTCTCCGCTTCCTCCGTGCGGTAGTGCTCTTTGCGCGGTTTCCTCTCCGGGCGCGCGCGCTGTAGCGTACCGGCATCCGTGATCGATCCGGTTTCCTTGTCGACGATGACGGTCTTCTCCGCCATCGAGATATTGCCCTTCTTGTCGGAGAGGAACCCGCTCTGCTTGGCGTACTCCGCCTCTCCCTTTTTCACCGCCGCGAGGGCCTCGGAGTAGTTGCCGCCTACCTCGCTCTGGGAAACCGTCTCGAACCGCTCCGTGCGCCCGTCCGCGTGGGTGATGGTGA
>VXOG01000099.1 GCA_009840165.1 Chloroflexota bacterium | reverse complement strand
GCGACATCGCGCTCCGGCTGGGCGCAGAGCTCGGGAAACCCTCCTCTCAGGAACGCCCTCCAGAGCCGGTCGTAAGCAATACGCCCAGCCGGAGTCGGCGGGCACAGTGCTTCCCAAGGCAGCCGGAGGTTCGGTCGTCCTTCCGCCTCCCGTCGGGAAAGCGGCAGCAAGCACAGCATGGCGATGCGGCCTGCCAGCGATTCGTTGTTGTCCTCCGCCAATGACAGGTTCTGCGAGCCCGTCAACAAGTACTGCCCGGCATGATGTCGATCCGCATCGATCTTCTCCTTTATGTAGGGGAACAGACTTGGCGCGTATTGCGCCTCGTCGAAGATGACAGGGGGTTTGAACATTTCCAGAAACGCTCGGGGATCGGCTGTGGCCGCAGCGCGAACGTCTGGCGGCTCCAAGGAGACGTACCGGTGCGACTCGCCGAACAGCTGTCGCAAGAGCGTTGTCTTGCCGGACTGCCGCGGACCAGTGACGGCAACGGCAGGGAACTCGGCGGCGGCTTTCTTCAGGACCCGCTCGATGGAGCGGGCGATATACGATTCGGTCACAATGAAGTCGACATCATGCATTTCGGATGCACGATTTCGATCCTATAGTCCTCTTTTCGGCCTTGCAACACGGTCGCTGAGTGAGAGTTTTCTCATAAGTTGAGGCGGAATCTCAACTTATGGCTAATGGCGGCGGGCTAGCGCTCAACTGTCGGTATTGCCGTAAATTGGCCATCGGCCACGTAATGGGTTCACTTCGGTATTGGCCACATGTAATGGGTTCACCTGTCACCGCGTGCGCTCAGGCAGTTCCTCAACTTTTGCAGGCAGGCGTTTCCGGAACGAATAGACGCGAACTGACAGCGTCCCTGCAGCGTTGCGCCAACTCACGAACGCATCCGCCTCCGCTTCGTCCGCGCGCCGCAGACGAGCCGCCATCCAGCCTCACTTCCATGCAAAGGCCGTTCGGAATCGAACCACCAACCAGTACTGGTAGAATCGCTCTATGACTGCATCCGCAGCCGCCCTCGGGAAAGCATCCGTACCCGGTCGAGATCAGCTTGCGACCAAGGCTGACCTCTACAAAGCCGCTCTCGCGATCGTTGCCATCAATTCAGGCGTCACGTTCGGGCTCCTCAAATTACTGCTTCCCTGACGCTAAGAAGCGGCAGCGTTCCTCTCCGCCCGGTGGACCCCGCAACAACCATTACCAACCAAACGAAGCCCGCCAAGCGGGCCACGTAAGTCGTCTGACGGCCACATAACAAGTTCACCCGCGGCCAGCAACCGACAATACCGACATCAACCGCCTATTTCGCAGCAACCTTTGCAGCCTTCGCTGAGCCCGCCGCCGGGACGTCGGTGCCACCACGCGATCGGGGCACCGCTCCCGCAGCTGCGCCGTATCGACCCCGAGCCTTGATACGGCTTCGCTGAGCCGTACGGCGGACGACGCGTGCACGATGTCGTCAAACCGGCGCCCGACCGTGCTCCAGTCCCGCCGACCCTACGAGTTGCCCCGTGGGCCTGCGCCCGACCGCTGCCTGCGGCTCAGGCGAAGCTTCCCGACGGGATCTTCCGTCCCACACAGGTTGACGGGCTTCAGCCCGACGCACGAGCTCGCAAGCAGCAACAAGTCGAGGTGGATCGTGCCATGCCGGAGCCAGTACTTCACCGCGTTCCGGGTCAGGCGCACCCGCCACGAGAGCGCCGACAGGCTGTCGCCTTCGACCAACCGGACGATCTCCGCCATCCTCGATCGCGGGAGGTCCGGGCTCACCACGGCAGTGCCGCCCGATCCCAACGCCACAACGAACGACAGCGATTTCGAACGGTTCAGTGCGTTGCACGTCCAGCGCCTCGCTTGAAATAGCGGCGAGGCCCGTGAACTAACAGCGGAGTCTTTCTCAGCTCTTCGTCAACCGAGAAGAATATTTCTCAATTCACAGTGAATAGCTCGCGCCAGCAAGCAACCCATCAGTTGAAGGGGCCAACCGAGACCCAGACTCGAGTCTCATCGCTCCGGAAATGAGGAGATCGGGTTGTGCAAAATCTGACAGTCGCGCTCCTTCGGCACGGAATTTGGGCCGCCAGCAACGTGTGCAGATCAGTCCACGTTGGGTTCGAGGAGTCTACCCGCACAGATGGCTGGCACCGTCTCGATCGTGCCCGCTCCGGATGCTGCCCTACAGCGAAGCCAGGAACGCAAGCAGTGCCGCCCGGTCGGCAGCCTCGAGCGCGCGGAACCGGTCGCGGGCGGGAGCCGCCTCCCCCCCATGCCAGAGGATGGCTTCAACGAACCCGCGTGCCCGCCCGTCATGCAGGAGCCGACGATGGCCGTTGACCGCGAATATCCGACCGGCTCCCCACAACGGCGCGGTGCGCCACTCGCGATTGCCCGGACTACCGTCGACCCTTCGGTCCGCCAGCCCGGGTCCCAGATCGTGCAGGAGCAAGTCCGTATAGGGACGAATGACGCGGACGGGCGTGCCCTCAAGTTCCCATTCAGCGGTGTGACAGGCGGTACACCCGATGGCATCGAAGACCCTGCTGCCGGCATCCGCAGCGGGTGAAACGCGCGGTGCCGGCGGCGCCAGATTCCTGACATACGACACGAGGGCCCGGAACGCCTTGTCGGCCATCT
>VXOG01000046.1 GCA_009840165.1 Chloroflexota bacterium | reverse complement strand
GGGCCGGGGTTGCGTGTGCAGCGCGCCGTCGATTATCTCGGCGACCATGTGTGCGGGCGCATCCAGCACGTCCCGGTAATCGGCGGGGCGTTCCCGTTTCAGTGCTTGCATGAGGAGACGGGCTCCTTTCCGAAACGAAATTACATGGCGATGGGTTTGGAGTCTTCCCCGGTCTCCTGCCAGATCTGCTATCGGGCAGAAGAGGCAGGCCTTCTTGTGCGCAGCGGCGCGCGAGAGCGAGGCGTGCGTCATGCGCGGCAAAGGAGGATGACGTCGGCTGCGAGGCGGCGGATATCGTCGATGGTTCGGCCGGGAGCGTCGTTCCAGTCGATGATGGCGTCGATGGCGGGATCGCCATGGGGACCGGGTTCGGGAGGGTTGATGACCTGGATGTTGGCGGCATCCGCGTAGAGTTGGGCCATGGCCTCGTCGCAGCCGCCGGCGGAGAAGATGTCCAGGATTTCCGGAATGGCCCGCTGCGTCTCGATGCGGATCGCGGCGCCGAGGCAGAAACAGTTGGCGTTCTGATCCTGCCATTCGTGAAGTTCGATGACAGTCATGTAGCCCCAAACGTCATTGGTGAACGAGCACCATTCGTCTTGCTGCCAGGAGTCGTCGGGCTGGAAGCGTGTTGCGACGGCCTTGGCGATTTCGAGGCGCTTTTCGGGGGTGAGCCGGGTTTCGGCGAAGGTAGGGCGGGCAGTGGTCACCATCGCTGGTTCCTTGGTTGTCGAGAGTGTTCAGGGCGAATCGGGCTGTGAGGTAGGGAGGCAGGGCTCGAGGCCGATCGAGTAGAAGTATCCGCCGTTCAGCTTGAACAGGAGGATGCGGCCGCCGATGACGGTGGTCTGGAAGCCGAAGCCGCGGAGCTCGCAATCGGCGAAGCCCTGGGCGTTTTCTATTGTGGAGAAGGGTTCGGCGTTCTCCGGGACCACGGCCATTCGCAGGACCATGTGTTTCTTGGCGTCGTCGGGCATGGAGCGCTTTCCTGGCTGTGTCGGGTTGTTCCTGTAGTGTCGAAAGGTTTCACGGGGGTGATGCAGTTCCTCGCAGTGTGGGGGGCGTGTGCGCGTTCATATCGGCGAGGGCTGTGCCGCTTTCCTGGATCCGTTCCGCAGGTCATCGAAATACTTGGCGAGCGGGTGGGGTTGCCTGACGCCTGCCACGAAGCGCGTGTGCCGGCGGCCGAAGGCGTTTCCCCGAGTTTCGCGGCAATGCCAGACCCCGCAATCGACGACGGAGCGCCTCCAGGCTTCGTAGAGCGTGTGGTGGTAGTCGTCGATGAACGAGATGGAGTAGCAATCGCCGTCCCGGTAGATCTGATAGCCGAGTGAGGCCATGGGACAGCTCTCCGGTCAGTCTTGGCGACCCTTGCGGATTTGCTCGCGGTCGTCATAGGGGAATCCGAGGATCTGTGCCTCGGTTTGCAGGGCCTTCAGAAGCTCATGCGTCTGCGCGGCGTTGAGGTGGAGTTCCGGCGTGCCGTTCTTCGCCAGGACGACGCGGCGGGTGGCGCTGTCGCGGGTTACGACCAGGCTATGGCCGTCGCCGGCTATCGGGGAGTGGATGTTTTCGACGATGAAGGACATGTCGTTTTCTCTTCCTTGGTCGATTGAAGTGGATTGAGACCGCGGTCAGCCGAAGCGCTTCCCGCTGGCCGTGAAGGTCCACTGATTGACGTGGAGGGCTTCGTCGATGGCGTAGTCGGATGTTTCAGCTTCGTAGGCGTTGCGGAGCTGGCGGTAGAGCCAGTGCGCGAGGTGGCGAAGCGCTACGACGACGGTATCGTCGGCGCCTTCGGTGATCGGTTGCCAGGTCGGGCTGTCTCGCTCGACATCGATCATCATGCAGTTCGCATGGGAGTAGCGGCCCTGACGCCGGATGGTGCTGTGCAGTTGGAAGAAGTTTCGGCGCTGTGCGTCCTGCAGGGTGTCGATGATGTCGTGGAGTTCGGTGTCCTTCGGGGCGTGTGCGCGCAGGGCCTTGGCTGCGCCGGGCGCATGGCTGTATTGGCCCTCGTAGCAAGCGCCATCGCCTTGCGACCAAAATCCTCGGTACCAGATATTAGGCTCTTCCCGGGTTCCTCCGCCGTAGAGACGCACGGGGTGGGTGCTGAGCGTGATCCCGATGATCCGGCAGATCGTCTGGAAGTCGTCAAAGATGTAGTCGTGCCAGTCGTCGTGAATGCCCTGGTCGCGATACCAGGAGCGGGCAGCCTCCTTTGCAGTGTCGGAGAGCTCGTCGATGGTGAACACGGTGGTCGTGATGATCTGGGGCATGTTTGAGCTGCTCCGGGATCAGGAGGCGGGGGATTGCGCTGAAGGAGAGGTCTGGTCGGATGGCGGGGGGATGAAGCGCACCGCCTCGTCCAGGCGCCGGGCCCGGTCATGCCTGGGTTTGGCGGGGAACCCCCGTTCGGGTTTGCGGGAGAACCAGGCACCGTTGTCGGCAACGAACCCGTCGCTGTAGGCGATGAAATGGGTGGGGGTGGCGATGGCCCAGGTTCCGGAGGGCCAGACGTCGAGAACGCGACCGATGGTGACGGAGCGAATATCGAAGGGGACGTCGGCGAAGATGCTGTCGTAGGTTTCCTGGCGGCGGGCGTGACGGCGCTGGGGGTAGCTGCGGTGACGGACCGCATAGTCGGGCTTCCAGCCGAGCTCGATGAGCGCGGCGGCGAGCTCGTCCATGT
>VXOG01000087.1 GCA_009840165.1 Chloroflexota bacterium | reverse complement strand
GGTATTGAAGGCTTCCCGGGCTATCGGGATTTCGCGCCGGTCGCATCGAGTCCGGCTTGGCGCCTCGCTTGGCGCGTTCGTCGGCGAGTCGGTTTCGGGCGCGCGCCACGCGCCGCACAGCCTCGCGCCAGCCGCAGCAGCCGCCCGCGCGTTCGCGTTCGATTTCCCAGAACGCTAGAAGCGCGGGCATCATCTTCGGGTATGGCCCACGCCGTACCACTACGGTTGCGAAACCGCGGATCGGCCGCCGTGAGTAAATGAGCACGCGACGCGCCTATGCGCGCCGCCCCTTCAACGCGATCACGTCCGCACCGTCGCCGCTCATGCCGAGCGCCGCCGCAATCTCGCCGCCCGTGCGTTCGGCCGCCGCCGCAACGGCCGTATCGGCTTGGCGCGCGTATCGCGCCGCCATGGTCGTCGTCTTGTGCCCGAGCACGTCGCGCAACGTCACCAAGCCGACGCCCGCCGCCGCCGCGTTCGTCGCCACCGTGCGGCGAAGATCATGCAGCCGCACGCCCTCAAGGCGGGCGGCTGCGGCGGCGCGGCGGAACACTTCGCCGACGTGCCGATATGTCACGGCAACGCCGCCGCGGCGGCCGGGGAAGACGAAATCGTTCCCGTTGACACGCGAAACGCTCGCCAGAAGCGCGAGCGCCGGCCGCGCGAGCATTCGCACGGAACGCCCGCTTTTCGTGTCCGGCAGAACGGCGCGGCCGGCTTCCGGCTCAACGTGCGACCATTGAAGCGCCAGCGCCTCGCCGATACGCCAGCCGGTCATGGCGGCCAAGCGGATCGCGCCGACGGGCGCCGGATATGTCGCGGCCAGCCCGTCGAGCGCCCGCCCGAGCGCCGCCAGTTCGGACGGCGACAACGTGCGATCGCGCGCGTTCTCAACGGCCCGAGTCACGCCGCGCGCGGGGTTCGTATGTTGCGGCCGCCATTCCCACGTTTCGGCAAGCGTGAACAGGCGCGAGGCGAGCGCCAGGACTCGGTTCCGCTGGGTTGGCGTTGCCGCCATGCGGCCGGCCAGCCGTTCCACGTCGGCGCGGCGCACGGCCGCCACCTTCGCATCGCCGAACGCGGGCAAAAGGTATCGCCGCGCCTGCATGGTGTAGTCGTCGAGCGTGCGCGGCTTCATGCGGCCCGCCCGTATCCGGTCGGGCGCGTATTCGGACACGAACCGCTGCCACAGGTCGCGGAACGTCGGCGCGGCTGCGCGTTCGGCGCGCCGCCCCATAGGGTCGGTTCCGCCCGCCCGCATGGCGATCAGCTCGCGCGCCGCATGTTCGCGCGCCTCGCTCAACGAGATTTCGCCGACACGCGCGAGCGTCCACCGGCGGCGGCGCCCGTCCGCGCGGTAGTCGAGAACGTAGGCTTTCAGCCCGCCCGCCGCGATACGCACGCCGAGGCCGTGAACGCGCTCATCCCACAGGATTCGCGCCTTCGCGCCCGGCCGTGCGTTCCGAATTTTCGCCTCTGTCAGTCCCGGCATGTCCGCCCCCGTGTCACCAATGTGTCACCAAATCGACAGCATAAGGCGGCACGGAACGGCACGCAACCGTCGCGGACGATAGAAAAAGGCGCGCTATTACAGCATGTTACGGGATTGCCGCATAAAGCCGCATTTTTGGCGTGCATGACTTTTAATCAGGGTGTCGAAGGTTCGATCCCTTCCGGGCTCACCAATCTTTTCAATGTGTTAGCGCACTAAGTCAGGGAAAAATCAGGAGGCGCGAGAATGCCCGTGTCACCATATGTCACCACGAACGCCGCCGCCGCCCGGCACCGCCGCGACGCGGAAGCGATCGCCCTGCTACTGAAAACCGTCATGCTCCGGCCAGCGCCGCCGCGTGAGCGCGGTTCGCGCCTGTCGCGGCTACGTCGGCACGCCGCGAGGCTCTGGCGCGCTGTACGGGCGAATTTGACGCCCTAGCGGCGATTCCCGCTCAATTGAGCGTCGCGCCGCCCTCGTGTTCGACCTCGGCGAGCGCGACGGCCGTGGCTTCGGCCGCCGCTTCGGCAACGAGGATGCGCGCCATCTGGATCACGCCCCACGCGATCGCCTGCTGTGGCGTTGCCGCGCCCGCGAACACAAGCTGATTGATTGCGTGCGCCGCTTCGACAACGGCCAGGTCTTCGTCGCTCGGATTCTTCATAGCGGGGTGCCCCTTCGCCAGCACGAAAGACAAAGCCTTGTCCTTCTGACCGTCGGCTGGAACCGCGCGCCGCAGCACGCGCACGGCCGTTTCGCGCCGGCCGCCGCGTCGCGCTTCGGCCCCTCGCCGTTCGCGCGCCAATCCGAATAGCTGCCGGCCGTGCGGTCGCCTTCGCCAACCGCGCGAATCCGGCCGTCCGGCGTCAGGCGAGCCGTTCGCCGCACGAACTCGCCGCCGCATGGGTTGTCCGGGTCCGGCATCGTCAGCCCTCCAGCCCCGCGAGCCGGCGCGCCTCGCCGGCCTCTACGCCCGCGTCGACCAGCGTCTTGAACGCGGGCGCGCGGGGCGCGACCGCCCGCGACCGCCCGTCTTCGTCGGACGCGCGCATCGCCTCGAATGTGACGGTCGCGCGCCCGTCCAGCTTCGCGCGCAATTCCGCCTGGATCAGCGCCCCAAGCGGCGCGACCGTGCCGGCCCAGAACCGCCGCCATGCCTCGCGTTGCCCCGCGCCGTCGCCGCCCGCCGCGCACACCGCCCGCGCCCCCCCCCACGCCCCCCAGAACAC
>VXOG01000088.1 GCA_009840165.1 Chloroflexota bacterium | reverse complement strand
CGACAGGGTCGCGGTGGTCATGGGCTTTGCTGAGGCTGATGAGGGATGTGTTTGTTGCGGTTTCTGGATTGCCGCTTTCGCGGGAATGACGGGGTGGAGGCAGGAATGACGGGGTGGAGGCGGGAAGCTACCGGGCGGCGGAGGAATCTACCGGGTGGCGGTGAGTTGACGGGCAGCGGCTTCGAGCCGCTCAACGGTTTCCATGGGAGGGCCATTGACGCCGGGAAGAGGTTCGCGGGAGTTGCCACTATGATGGTAGTCGCTGCCGCCGCAGGGAATGAGGTCGTAGGCGCGGGCAAGGTCAGCCAGCCAATCAACGGTGGCTTCGTCGTACATGGCGTAGTGAACTTCCATGCCATGGAGGCCCGCGGCCTTCAACTCCTCGACGGTTTCGATGAGAGACTGCTCCGGCTCGGGTTCGCCGCCACGCCGCTCAAACCAGGGGTGGGCGAATACGGCGACGCCGCCCACGTCGTTGAGCATTTTCACAGCGTCGGGAGGCGTGAGCTTGGCGCGCTCCACGTAAGCCTTGCCGTTGCGTCCCAAATACTCTCGGAAGGCTTCAGCAGGTTCGGAGAAGTACCCGGCTTCGACGAGGGCCTGTGCAACGTGAGGGCGGCCAACGGAGGCGTCGCCAGCGATTTCTAGGACGCGCTCCCACTCAATGTGCAAGCCGAACTCGGCCAATTTTTGCACCATGCCCTCGCCGCGAGCCAGACGCCCCTCGCGGAATATCTCCAACGTGCGCTGGAACCCGGCGTCGCTGGTATCCATGAAGTAGCCGAGCATGTGGACTTCACCACCCGGTACGTCGCAACTGAGTTCGATGCCGGGGATCAGACGCATACCGGGTACTTTATCCACGGCGCGTTGGGCTTCGGCGAGGCCGGCAGTAGTGTCGTGGTCGCTGACGGAGATGGTGCGAAGGCCCTTGGCAGCGGCCAATTCCACCAACTCGGTAGGAGTCAATCTTCCGTCGGACGCGGTGGTATGGAGGTGAAGGTCAACGGTTACTGGCATCGTGGCTCCGGGGGTGTACCTGGATGGACAGGGTGATAGGAAAATCTAGTCAATTGTGCGGTCAATGCGGACGATGTCGGCAGCGCGTCCTGTTTCAGAATCTATGTCAATGAGGACGGAATTCAGGACGCAAGGGCCATCGGCGGGCTTGAAGCGTTGGGGAAGGCCGGTGCGAAAGCGTTCCAGCACCGGGGCGGTCTCAGTACCGATCACAGAGTCCATAGGGCCGGTCATGCCGAGGTCGCTGACGTAAGCGGTTCCACCGGGCAACACTCGGGCGTCAGCGGTGCCGACGTGAGTGTGGGTGCCAACTACGGCGCTAACCCGGCCATCGAGATACCAGCCGAGGCCCTGCTTTTCCGAGGTGGCTTCGGCGTGGAAATCGACCAGGACGACCCGAGGGGAGCGCCCCAGCTCGGTTTCGGCTTCGGCGAGTCGCTTATCGGCTTCTCGGAAGGGACAGTCTATCGGCGGCATGAAAACGCGGCCCTGAAGGTTAAGGACCATGACATCGCCGTGCATCATCCAGCCCCGGCCGGGCGCGCCATAGTAGTTGGCGGGACGCAGCAGGGGCAATTCGTCCATGTGGGGCAGGATGTCTTTCTTGTCCCAGATGTGGTTGCCCGAGGTCATCACGTCAACGCCGGCATCCAAGAGGTTGCGCGCGGTTTTGGGCGTAAGCCCAAACCCTCCCGCAGTGTTCTCGGCATTGGCGGTCACCAGGTCAATGTTGAGCTCGCTACGCAGTTGTGGCAGCAGGCGAGCCAACGTTTGCCGGCCCGGTTTGCCGATTATGTCGCCGATCATCAAAATTCGCATAGTTTATTTTACATCTATGCACGGCGGGCGGGATAGAAAGACGGGGCAACCACGGGGGTTGCCCCTACACATTCGCCGTGCCGTTGGTATCAAGAACGGGTTAGCGGGCAATGCTCTCTTCGCGGGTTTCGCGGATCACTGTGACCTTGATTTGACCCGGGAACTGGAGCTCCTTGGAAACCTTGCCGGCGATGTCGCGGGCGAGGGTGGCGCAGGCCACGTCGTCCACGTCCTCCGGGCTGACCATGACGCGCACCTCGCGACCGGCCTGGATGGCGAAAGACCGCTGCACGCCGTCAAAGCTGTTGGCGGTATCCTCCAACTCCCGGAGTCGTCGGGTGTACTGCTCGATGGATTCCTTGCGGGCGCCAGGGCGGGCGGCGCTGATGCCATCGGCAGCGGCGACGAGGAAAGACTCGATGCTGGAGTGATCGTCATCGTGGTGCTCCAGGACACAGTTGCACACCAATGAGCCAACGCCGTTGCGAGTTGTGAGATCGTAGCCGATTTCGGCGTGGGGGCCAGGAATCTCGTGAGTCATGGCTTTGCCGATGTCATGGAGCAGTCCGCCGGCGCGGGCAATCTGCACGTTGGCGCCAACCTCGGAAGCCAACATACCGGCGAGCAGACCCACCTCGATAGAGTGAGTCAGCACGTTTTCGCCGTAGCTGTAGCGGTATTTCAAGCGGCCGAGCAAGCGGATCAACTCGGGGTCGAGTCCACTCACCCCGACCTCAAAGGTGGCCTCTTCGCCGGCGCGCCAGATGGTTTCGTCAATGTCGCGGATTGCTCGGTTGACACTCTCCTCGATGCGGGCGGGTTGTATGCGCCCATCTTTGACCAACTGGGTAAGAGCCAATTTTGCGATCTCTCGGCGAACCGGGTCGAAACAGGATAGTGTGACGATACCTGGGGTGTCATCAACGATAATGTCGACACCGGTACGGGCTTCCAGAGCCCGAATGTTACGTCCTTCGCGGCCGATGAGACGACCCTTCATCTCATCGTTGGGCAGGGAAACAACAGATGTAGTGCTTTCCGACACGACGTCGGTAGCGAGCCTATTGATAGCGAGGGTGAGGATGCGACGGGCGTTGTCGTCCGCCCGGGTTTGGTGTTCCTTCTCCAGCTCGTAGTAGCGGCGAGCCAGTTCGTGCGTAGCCTCCTCTTCGCCACGTTTGAGCACGATTTCACGCGCTTCCTGGGTGCTCAGGGATGCGATGCGTTCCAGTTCCTGAGTGTGCTGGTGCTTCAACGCATCGGCTTTTTGCAAAGCTGATTTGGCTTCGGTTTCGCGCTGTTCCAGTTCACTTGCCTGGTGTTCCAACGATTCGGACCTGTGGTCCAACTGCTCTTCCCGCTGAATGTAGCGGCGCTCCATGCGGTTGAGCTCACGCCGTTGATCCTGGATTTCCCTATCTCCGGCTTCACGGATATTGAGAGCTTCTTCCTGAGCCTGGAGCAGGATATTGCGCTTCTCTTCCTCGGCCTGATTGATGGTAGTGGCAGCCTCCTCTCGACTGCGTTGTAGTCTGTTTCCGTCTTTTTTGGTAGATAGCAGCAGCCAAACCACTGCTGCTATGCCTGTTGCCAGCCCTGCGGCCGCCAGGACGGACAGAATAACGGTTAGCATATAACCTCCTTGGTCCGTCCGGGCATTGCCCGGGATGTTTTGCCCTGCATTTATCGTAGTGTTGACGACGGGCAAAGTCAAGAAATGCTGACAGTTGCGGCCGTCGCGAGCATTTGCCATCGGCGTCGGATGTCGGTAACATTCATGGCACGGGCGGCGATGACATCGGCCGCCTGATCATACTGCGGGGGTAAAAATGAGCTCGAGCTACATTGGCAAGGTTGACAAAGCACGCAAGTACGCCGAGGAACCGGACCGGGTGAACATTCACACGTTTGAAGCCTCATTCGTCGGCAACCACAATACGTACCGGGTGAAATATCACAGCGGCCAGTGGCAATGTGAATGCGCGTTTTTTGCAACCCGAGGGGTGTGCAGCCACATAATGGCCTTGCAGCGTATGCTCGACGAGATGCTTGCGCGGCAAACGGAAGAAGCTACCGTCTGATCAGGGCTGCGCAATCCGATTAGGAAACGCCGGGGTTTGATGAAACCCCGGCGTTTGTTATCAGAAACGTCTAGGTCTGATGCTGACGGAAAATCAGGCAGGCGTTCTGTCCACCAAATCCGAAGGCGTTGGACAGTGCCGTTGAAATGACCGCGCTGCGGGCCTCATTGGGGACGTAGTCCAGGTCACATTCCGGATCACGGTGTTCGTAGTTCACGGTGGGGTGAATTCTTTGGTCAACGATGGTGCTGACGCAAGCCACTGCTTCCAGCGCCCCGGAAGCGCCCAGTGAATGGCCGATCATGCTCTTGGTGCTGCTGACCGGGATGCGATATGCATCGTCGCCGAACAATCGCTTGATGGCAACGGTTTCTACAGCATCGTTCAGGGGAGTGGAAGTTCCGTGGGCGTTTATGTAATCGACCTCCGAGGGTTGCAAACCGGCGTCGCTGATGGCGTTGGACATGGCGCGGGCCGCGCTGGCCCCGGATTCCTGAGGCTGCACCAGGTGTCCGGCGTCGGCAGTCGCTCCGAACCCGGAGATTTCGCACATGATCGAAGCCCCGCGCGAGATGGCGCGCTCACGCTCTTCAAGAACCAGTACCCCGGCGCCTTCCGCTGGTACGAAACCGTCCCGCTCAGCGTCGAAAGGACGGCTGGCGCGCTGGGGTTGGTCGTTTCGGGTGCTGAGGGCGCGCATGACGGCGAAACCGGCGAGACCGAGCTGGCTGATGCCGGCCTCCGCGCCGCCTGCCAGCATGACATCGGCCAAACCGTGACGGATGGCCTGCAACGCCTCGCCAATGGCGTTATTGGACGCGGCGCAAGCGGTGGTAGCCGTGGAATTATAGCCGTGCGCCCCCACATACTGGCTCACGTTTGCCGCCGCCATGTTGGGAAGAACCATCGGGAAGAAGAAGGGAGACATCCGCATGCCGCCGCGGTCGGCCAGGATGCGGCAGTTTTCTTCCAGGGTCGGGAAGCCGCCATTCCCGTTGCCGAGCAGTACGCCGACGCGGTAGGGATCCTCGCGGGTGATGTCCAAGCCGGCATTGTTCACGGCTTGCATTGCCGCGGCGACGGCCAGCTGGGAAAAGCGGGCCATGCGCCGGGCCTCGCGGCTCCCGATGTAATCGGAGGGATTGAAGTCGTCAGCCTGGCCGGCAATCCGACAGGGGTAGTTGGTGGGGTCGCAAAGGGTCATGGGGCCGATGCCCGATTCCCCGGCGAGCAGGTTTCGCCAGAACTCATCGGCGGTGAGGCCGAGCGGGGTGATTGCTCCGAGGCCGGTAACTACCACCCGGCGGGGTTGGTTAGCGATCATGGGGATTATTTATCCGGATGGAGAGGGAGACTCTCATCTGAGGTCGGGGGGAAGGAGGTCGGGATAGGTCTCGGGCGATATGCCGAGGATAGCTTCACGGGCCTCCGCGGCGACGAAAAGTGAGCCGGTGACCAGGATCAGCTCGCCGGATTCGGCATCCACCCAGGCCGCGTTGATCGCTTCGCTCACGTTATTGCAGGCAACTATACGCTCGGAATTGAATCCGTGTGCGCAGAATTCATCGACTATTTCCGAAGGACGCATCGACCTGGGATGCCTGGAACGGGTGGCGATCACTCGGCGGGCTCGTTGGGCGAGAAACTCAACCATCGCGGACACGCGCTTGTCCCGGGAGAAACCGGCAACTACCGTCAATTTTTGATGGGGAATACTGTGCTTCAGGGTCGCTAAAACGGTGGCGACGGAATGGTCGTTGTGGGCGCCATCAGCAACGACAATGGGGTTGCGGCTGAGGACTTCCAGGCGCGCCGGCCATTGAACGGTTGAAAGCCCGGCGATGACAGCGTCGCGATGTATTTCGTGCCCGGCGCCTATAAGGTTTTCCGCGACGGTTAGCGCGACCGCCGCGTTGGTGCCCTGAAAGTCGCCCAGGAGGGGCAGGCCGAATTGATAGGTATCCCGAGGAGTTTGGATATTTAGATCCTGGCCGTCCAGCGATGTCCCGTCAACGCGCCAAGCGACTGACTTGGCCACGTCAACCAACGGCGCCGATTGAGCGGTGGCGGCACTCTGGATGGCAGCCATGGCTTCGGGGAACTGGGGGGCGACAACCACCGGGACGCCCGGCTTGATGATTCCTGCTTTATCGGCGGCGATTTCGCCGATGGTGTCGCCGAGGATGGCGGTGTGGTCGAGGCTGACCGGAGTAATGACACTGACCGCCGGAGTAACGACGTTAGTGGCATCGAGGCGGCCACCCAGCCCGACTTCGATGACGCTGAAATCCGTTTGATTTTCCGCAAAGCAGTGGAACGCCATGGCAGTCATGAATTCAAAGAGCGTTGCCGGCCCGGCCTCCGGGTCGTCGGCATTGGCGACGTGCTGAGGCCAGACGGAGGCGGTCAACTCAGCGAACGTGGAAGGTGAAACCGATTCACCATCAAGGCGGATCCGTTCGCAAAAGGAGTGAAGATGCGGGGAAGAGTAGAACCCGGTGGAATAGCCTGCGGCGCGTAGAATCGCTTCGATCATGGCGGCGGTGCTGCCCTTGCCCTTGGTGCCCGCGACGTGAACGATGCCCGGTCGCCGATGGGGATTGCCTATGCGACCAAGCAAACGCTTCACGTTGCGCAAGTCGTAGATGCGCTTCTGGCGAGGCAGAGTGGGGGCGCTACGCTCGTGGTCAACGAGGGACAGGAGCCGGGCGATGGAGTCCGGGTAGTTCATTGACTCGGCTAACTCAGGCCAAGATTCGCGCGCAGAGCTTGACCGAAAGTCATCGTCTTCACGTAGTCGATGTTGCTGGCGAAGGACCGGGGAGGGAATCCAAAAACACGCTCAACGGAGTCAAGTTCGGCCACGTTGCGCAGGGTAATCAGTTGCAGCATGGCGCGGTTGATGGGCGGTCGGGGCGTCAGCATCTCCATCATGGCAATGGGAAGCCGCATTTTCCAGATGGGAACGTTTATCCGGAGGCGACGGTGGCCCATAGTTCGGGCGACGATGCGGAGAATCTCGCTGTAGGACAGCTGATCCGGGCCACCGATTGCAACGGTTATGTTGCCGCGTGTGTTTCCGCTCAGCGATAGCCCTACGCAGCGGGCCACGTCCTCAACGTGAATCGGCTGCAAACGATTGTTGCCGGAGCCGATAACCGGCGTTATGGGCGACGAACGTACCAACGCAGCGACGGCGTTGCTAAATTCATCACCGGGCCCGAATATCAACGAGGGGCGGATAATGGCGTAGGGCAGGCCGCTGTTGATCACCTCCTGTTCCCCCAGCCACTTGGAATGGAGGTATTGCAGGTTGGGAGCGTTGTCGGCCCCCAAGGCGCTGACGTGGACAAAACGGCGAATGGAGCCGGCCTCTTTGGCGGCAGCCACCACATTGGCGGTTCCCTGCCGGTTGATGGCGTCGAACTGACGCTGACCGCCGCGGATGACCGCCACCAGATGAATGATTTCGGAGACACCACGACATGCTTCAACAACGGCGTCGGGATCGGTCACGTTCCCATAGCATACGTCCGTGGGCGGTGTGGGAAAGACGCTCTCACTGCCCGGACGGCGAACCATGGCGCGCACTTCGTGGTTTGTCTCAAGCAGTTGTTGAACCACGTGGCGGCCCAGGAACCCGGTGGCGCCGGTTACGAGGACGGTCATAAGAATGCTCGGCGGTACGTTGGAGACAGTGGGCTGTCGGTAGTGTATTTCGAGTATAACACCCAATCAGAGTTGCCCGGAGCAATGGAAATTGAGATTGAGAAAATTGCGAAACACGCCAAGGCTGATGTACTCTTCATATAGAGGTCAACGTTATGAGCACAGCCCTGAACCCCACAGAACGCGCCCGTTTTCTCCAAGCTTTGCAAGACGATCCTGAATTCCGAAACGCGGTTCGCAGCCAATTGCTGAGCGACGAACTCCTGGAGTTGCCAGAACGTTTCGCCCAGTTTGCCGCCTACGTTAACGCGTTCATCGAAGAGCAGCGGAAAACCAACGCCAGGTTCGAGTCGTTCATGGACGATCAGAAGGCGTTCAACGAAGAGCAGCGGGCGTTCAACGCGCGCACCGACGTCAGCATTGGCATCCTCAAAGGCAACGCAGCCCGGCGGCTCTTAAGGGACCACCACGAAACTATACTGGACATCCTCCAGCTCGACTTCGTCCGGACCCTGAGCCGCGACGCCCTGACCAGCATGGTGCGCAACTCCGGCGTGGCCACCGAGATAGATTTTGGTCAACGGCGCAGCTTTTACGCCGCCGACTTGGTGATCGAAGGTATTGATGACGCCGGCAACACCCACTACGTGGCTGCCGAAGCGTCCTTCACCGCGGACCGGCGCGACACGGACCGGGCGCTCCGCAACGCTGAGTTTCTGACCAGGTTCACCGGACACCCCGCCCATCCCATAGTCGCCAGCATAGCCAACGACCACGCCGTTCAGGAACTGGTGGACCAGGGCGCCATTCGCTGGTTCCAACTGGACGAAAGAGAACTGCAAGCCGACTGAAGGAACTCAGCCTTATGACCACTACATCCGAACCTGCCGCAGGGTTGCATTTCGGGGCCAGTATGGCCTTGCCGGCCGACCGCACCGCGGAGCAAGCCCGGTTGATGGAAGACCTGGGCTTCGAATACATGGGCGCGGGCGAGCATTTCATGCGCGGAAGACCGCCGGGACCGACCCACGCGGCGTTGCCGCTGCTGGCCGTCGCCGCCGGAGCCACGGAACGGTTGCGGATACTGTCCTCGGTTGTGTTGGCGCCCTTTTATCACCCGCTGATGCTGGCGCGGATGACGGCCACGCTGGATATTGCATCGGGCGGACGGCTGACGCTGGGAGTAGGCGTGGGCGGTGAGTTCCCCATGGAGTATGAGAACGCAGGCTTAGACCCTAGAGGGCGAGGACGGCGCACGGACGAGTGCCTTGACGGGCTGCGTCGCCTTTGGACGGAGGACGGGGTGACCATGCGAGGACGGCACTATTCGCTGGATGACGCCGCCATCAACCCCAAGCCGTCCCAAAAACCCCATCCGCCGGTGTGGGTAGCCGGACGCCGGGACGCGGCGATGCGGCGGGCGGTGCGCTACGGAGACGGCTGGCTCCCGTACTTTTACAGCCCAGAGCGATACCGGGATAGCGTGGCCAAAATTGGCGAGTTCGCCGCCGAGTCAGGGCGTGATCTGACGAGCTTCCAGTGGGCGTTTTTCCCGTACATCAACATCGCGCCTACCGAAGAGCAGGCGGCTCGGACGGCGGCGGAATCGCTGGGCAACCAGTACCTTTACGGTGGCGAGTTCATCAACATCGTGCGCCGCTATTGCCTGCTGGGAACACCAAAGATGTGCATCGAACGGCTCCAGGAGTACATCGACGCCGGCGCGCACTACATCGTATTCAGCATCGCGGCGCCGCGAGAGGACAGGCGGCGGCACCTGGAAGTAATCGCCAAGGACATCGTGCCGCATTTCCGAGCATGATTCGCCAGTAACATTGCGGCGACTATAATAGCCCAAAGGCTATTGCAATTAGTCGGAAGGGCAGTGTCAAATTTGCCTTTCTAAAAGACGGAGGCACGCCATGAAATACATCGTTGTAACGGTTGCGTTTTTGCTGGTTGCCGCGTTGGCGGTTCTGGGCGGCAACGCGGGCCCGGCTATGGCGCAGGACGGCGCAACACTGGCCGCCCCGGACCGGCCCACTTTGGAGAACGGCAGGCGTCTGGGCGATGTGATTGTAAGTTGGAATGCCATTGCCGAGGCGAAGTTTTACCGCATTGAATGGCTATCTCGCCCAGATTACGAAGAGGCCGGCGATAATTGGCAGGACGCCCTCCTGTTCGCAGTGGTGAAGAACCGCGATCAGACTTCATACACCGCGAAGAATCTCATAGCAGGCACTGGCTACGCATTCCGTGTTGGCAGCATGGACTCCCGCTACGGCGAACCCCAATGGTCCCTAGGGGCCGGCTGGTTCACAGTAGGAGTGAGCACAGAGTGCGCCCCGGACCAGGACGTGCTGGTGGAACTGTATAACGCTATGGACGGGGACAATTGGCGTAGCTGCGGGAACTGGAACAGCGACCGCCACCCAGAGCACTGGCATGGCGTAGATACCGACCGCAACGGGTGCGTCGATCGGCTGCATCTCGACAACAACCAGTTGAGCGGGGAAATACCGGCAGGCTTGAGGAATCTTGCCAACATCGAGCGGTTGTATCTACACGGCAATCAGCTGACCGGGACGATACCGGCAGAGTTGGGGGACTTGTCCAGACTAGAGCGGTTGTATCTGTACGACAATGAACTGACTGGGGCCATCCCGGCAGAGTTGGGCAATCTCGCCAACCTCGAGCAGCTGCGTCTGCATGAAAATCAGTTGACTGGGCCAATACCGGCGGAATTGGGTAATCTGGGCAATTTGACCAATTTGGAACTTGAAGATAATAGATTGAGCGGGGCGATTCCACCGGAACTTGGCAATCTTGCCAGCTTGCAGCGCATGGAACTGAACAACAACCAGCTAAGCGGAGCGATACCGGCCGAGCTGGGCAATCTTGCTGCGTTGGGGACAATGAGCATACGCGACAATCGGCTGAGCGGAAGGCTCCCCAGCGAGTTGGGCAACCTCGCTGAGCTCACCTTTTTGGCCCTGTCGAGGAACCAGTTAGACGGACCTATTCCGGCGGAGCTCTCCAATCTATCCGAACTGAAATGGCTGCAACTAGGGGGCAACCGGCTAAGCGGACCGATTCCGGCCGAATTGGGCAGCCTCACCAATTTGAGGGAACTATCTCTCTGGGAGAACCAGCTTGACGGCCCAATACCCTCGCAGTTGGGCAGATTGGCCAATTTGACCGGTCTGAACGCTAGTAGCAACCGGCTGAGCGGGGAGATACCGGCGGGACTGGGCAACCTCAGCAGCTTGGAGGGCTTGTATCTCTGGGGGAACCAACTGACCGGCAGAATCCCAGCAACGCTGGGTGATCTCTCCAAGCTGCGCACGCTGAATGTTGGAGGCAATCAGCTGAGCGGCGCTATACCAACTCAACTGGGCAATCTCGACAATCTGCGCTCGCTGAGTATTGGAGGCAATCATTTGAGCGGCACTATACCAACTCAACTGGGCAATCTCTCCAACCTGGAGACATTGTATCTTTGGGGCAATCGGTTGGATGGCGAGATCCCAGCAACTCTAAGCAATCTCGACAATCTGCAAACACTGAGTATCGGAGGCAACCAGTTGAGCGGCGCCATACCCGCGGACCTAGGCAACATGAGCGGCTTGGTGAATTTGTACTCGTCCGACAACCAGTTGAGCGGGACGATTCCGGCACAGTTGGGCAACCTCGACAACTTGGAACGACTATACCTGTACGACAACCAGTTGAGCGGGACGATTCCGGCACAGTTGGGCAACCTCGACAACCTGGAGTTTCTGTACCTGCGCGGCAATCCGTTTAGCGGGTGCATACCAGCGGCATTACGGACGGTGGCAGCAAGCGACTTGCATCGGGTCGGGTTGGAGTTCTGCCCGTAGGAAGTGGAGAGTTGCGAGCCAGTTGCGGCATGGCAGGGGCGAATGATCATTCGCCCCTGCGTTCTTTGGTGGATTCATCCCTGTAAAGAAACCGCCTGAACCTCAACTCTATCCAGCAACGCCATATCGTTGACGCTACCGGAAACATCACCTTTGGCAGACACCCGATAATCCCGAAAATCTTCGCCATCCTGAACATCCTGCTTCTGGCAGCAACCATTAACGATTTCGGCCACTGGATTCCCGGGAAAGCGGGAATGAAGAAATGAGTACGCATGAGGCGAATCGCAAACTTGCGCATTCCTGACCTCGCTTGCAATAATGGAACCCATAAAAACGTGAATGCAATAACGTCAGTGAAGATACAGGTAATAACCAAAAACTGAACCCTCGATTTCCGATACACGATTTGACAGGCATAACTCATGGCTGCTTCGTCCATAAACGAGACCGTCCGCTACGAACCCAACGAAAACCCGCCAAACTCGCTCCTGATCGGCGCCGGATTCCAGGGCGCGCTGGTCATGGTCGGCAGCATCGTCCTCACCGTGGTGATCGTCTTCCGCATCGCCGAGCAGCCGGCCGAGTACATATCCTGGGGCGTATTCGCGGCTCTGCTCATCAGCGGCGCCAACACCATCCTGCAGGCGGTTCGCTTCTGGAGGTTCGGCGCCGGCCACGTCCTGGTGATGGGCACCTCCGGCACCTTCATCGCGGTCTGTATCGCGGCGCTGGTGGAGGCAGGTCCGGCCCTGATGGCGAGCCTGATCGTCGTTTCTTCCCTGGTCCAGTTCCTGCTCGCCGCCTGGTTGCCGGCGCTGCGTCGCATCTTCACTCCCGTGGTCACCGGCACGGTCATCATGCTCATCGCCGCAACGGTTATGCCCATCGTGTTCGACATGCTGACCGAGATCCCGCAGGGATCCCCCGGCATGGCCGCTCCCACCGTTCTGGTCGCAACGCTGTTGACGATCCTTGCGCTGGCGCTGCGCGGGCCCAAGCCGCTGCGGCTCTGGTCCCCGGTGATCGGAACCGCCGTTGGCTGCGTGGTAGCCGCTCCCCTGGGCCTGTATGACTTTCAGCTGGTGCTGGACGCGCCCTGGTTCGGCGCTCCCCTGGGTTCCTGGCCCGGACTGGACTTTACGCCGGGCCTCCAGTTCTGGGCCCTCCTGCCCGCCTTCATCGCCGTCACCATCGTCGGCGCGATTGAGACCATCGGCGACGGCGTAGCCATCCAGCGGGTGTCCCGGCGTCACCCTGCCGCCACCGACTACCGTGTCGTCCAGGGCGCGCTCAACGCGGATGGCCTCGGCAACCTCCTTTCCGGCATCGCCGGAACCCTTCCCAACACCACCTACTCCGGCACGATCCCCCTGGTTGAAATCACCGGCATGGCGGCGCGCCGGGTTGGTATCGCCATCGGCGTCATCTTGCTGGTCCTCGCCTTCTTGCCCAAGGCCACCGCCCTGCTGATTGCCATCCCCAGCCCGGTGGCCGCCGCGTATATCGCCGTATTCTTCGCCCTGCTGTTCGTACAGGGTATGCGCATCGTCTTCCGCGACGGCATTGACCACCGCAAAGCCGTAGTCGTCGGCATCTCCTTCTGGGTCGGCGTAGGTTTCCAAAATGGGCTGATCTTTCCCGATTTGATCGGCGATGGCTTTTGGGCCGTGCTGCTGGGCAATGCCATGACCGCCGGCGGCATCATCGCGGCGCTCATGGCCGCGGCGCTCGAACTCACCTCGCGCCGGGGACGCCGCCTCCGGCTTCCCCTCGACGATGAGGCGCCCCGAAAGCTGTACAACTTCCTGCGCGGCTTCACCGACCGCCTGGATTGCGACCCGGCAGCCGTCAGTCGCGTAACCTCCGCCGCCGAGGAGACTTTGGCCATCATCACCTGCGCCGATGCCCGAGGTGGCAGAGCGCCCGCCCACCTCACCGTCCGCGCCCGCCAGGACTCTGGCAAAGTGGAGTTGGAATTCGCCTCAGCCTTGCCCTGCGCCAACGTCGAGGACCGTATCGCGCGCCTCGCCGAACTGCCGCCCGAACCCGAAGAGGGCGAGATCCACTACCGCCTCCTGCGCCACTATGCCTCCGAGGTCCGCCATCAGAAATACCACGGCCTCGACGTGCTAACCGTCAGCGTCTCGAGCAATGCTTAGAATTCGGCCCCGCAGCGCGGGCTGATCGGCTCACGTCTCCGATCCTGAAATCCTCTAATCTGGGAAATCCTGATTCAGACAATTTCCCAACCCGATTTGGACACGATTGACCTTTACTGAGGGCGATGGTGTTTGACACCCGCGCGTAGGGCGCATACCATGTTTGCAGTGGTCGTGCTACACGGGGAGCTGGCGGTGCCCTACACCCGCAACCCGCCACAGCGGGGTGGAATTCCTCCCCTCGGCAAGGCGCAAGGGCCAATTTCCCAGGGAGTGGCGTTGACGGCCGGGTCCCACGCGGCGCAGGCTCGTGAACCCCGCCAGGGCTTGACGGCAGCAACGGTAAGCGATGTCCCGCGGGCGCCGTGGGAGCGCCTGGCCTGAGCCAGTCCCGACGATATGCCCCCAGGCTGTAGTCAACGGGAGGTGCTCGACCACTTTTCTAACCCCTTGCGATCCCCGCATTTCTGTCATTCCCGCATCCCATCTCGTCATTCCCGCGAAAGCGGGAATCCAGAAACCCTAGCCTAATGTCTCCTTCCTCTGGAACTATGCCTTTCATGCCGGGAATCCGCCGGCCACGTAAATCGCTGGGGCAGCATTTTCTAGTTGATTCCAGGGTCGCCAACCGTATAGTGGCAGCCGCTGATCTGACCGACGCCGACACGGTGGTGGAAATTGGGCCGGGCAACGGCGTGTTGACCCGCCGGCTGGTGGAACGCGCCGGCCGCGTAGTGGCGGTGGAATTGGACCAACGACTGGCAGCGGAGTTGCCGGCCCGGCTGGGGATGCCCGGAAACCTTGAAGTCCATCACGGCGACGCGCGGACGGTTGCAATCGAGGATTTGGTGGGCTTGGGAAATCCGTACAAGATGATCGCCAACCTGCCTTACTACGCAGCATCGCCCATCACCCGGCGGTTCCTGGAATCGGAGCAATCCCCCGACGTGATGGTCGTGATGTTGCAGCGGGAGGTCGGCGAGGCGATGACGGCAAAACCCGGAGCGATGACGTTGCTGTCGGTGGCAACGCAAATATATGCGGAGGCTTCGGTGGTGACCCATGTGCCGGCTCGCTCATTCCGTCCGCCCCCCAAGGTGTCATCAACGGTGGTGAAACTAAAGGTTCGCAGCAAGGCAGCGGCTCCGGTTGAGGATGTGGCAAGGTTTTTCGCGTTGGTGCGGGCCGGGTTCGCCGCACCACGCAAGCAACTGCGCAACTCGCTGGCGCAGGGTACGGGCGCGCCCGCGGAGGTGGTGAGCGCGACACTGGACGATGCCGGTATCGACGAGAGGCGGCGGCCGGCGACGCTTACCCTCGCCGAATGGGGGAATCTAAATGCCGTCTGGCCGCCGGAGGCGCCGCGAAGCAGGGCCAATTGATGGAAGCCGATTCGCTGTCCATCCCAGCATACGCGAAGATCAACCTCTCACTGGAGGTGATCGGGCGTCGGGATGACGGCTATCACGAGGTAGCAACCATCCTGCAAACGGTTGACCTGGCGGACACGGTGACGGTGGCGCCAGGTCAAGGGTTGACGGTGGAGTGCGACGACACGGACTTATCCGGTGAGCGCAACATCGTTTGGGATGCCGCCCTGACTCTGGCAAAGTACGCGGGCGTTTCGCCGAATGCCCACATCACGATTGAAAAACGAATCCCGGTAGCAGCAGGGCTTGGTGGCGGGTCGGCAGACGCCGCGGCGGCCCTGCATGGCCTGAATGCACTGTGGGGATTGAACCTGCCAGTTACGGAACTGGTTTCGGTGGCCGGGAGCCTCGGCTCCGACGTGCCGTTTCTGCTGACCGGCGGGACAGTGCTGGGAGCCGGCCGGGGCGACCAACTCGAGCAATTGCCGGCGGTCGAAACCACCCGCCTGTTGCTGGTAGCGCCGTGCGGAACAATTACCAGGAAAACGCCGACACTCTACGGCGCGTTGACCCCGGACGACTACTCCGACGGAGAGCAAACCCGTCGGCTGGCTGACTCAGCCGCCCTTACAGCGGCGACCCTCACCAGCGACTCATGCCGCAATGTGTTCACTCGAGCGGCGTTAGAGATCTTTCCGGGTCTCAACGACGTATGGGAAAGAGTGGCGGCGGCAACCGAGTTCCCGCCCTGCCTCTCGGGCGCTGGGCCGGCGTTTTTCTGCATGCCGTCAGACGAAACCGAACAGACGAAAGTTGCGGCGGCGTTACAGAATACCGAAGCAACCGCGTACCTGATACGAACTATAAACCCGGCGCACGCCGTATAATGTTGACGCCAAAATTTACCGGGAACCGGATTTCATGGACATACTCGCCGTAATCAACATACCGTTCGACCCCGACATCATCCGAACCGCAGGATTCATACTGTCGTGGCACGGGTTCTTTACTTTCGTGGCGGTAGCCGTCGCGGTTTATCTCACCTGGCGCTGGGGCCGGAAGGACGGCCTGGATGGCGACGCCATACTGTCGGTGTCCACCTGGTGCATCGTCGGCGGGATCATAGGGGCGCGGGTGCTGCACGTGATCGACTTTTGGGATGATGTGTACCAGTACGACCCAGTCCGGATTGTGCAGTTCTGGAACGGGGGTATCGCCATCTTCGGGGCGTACCTCGGCGGGTTCGCGGGCGGCGCTATCTACATCACTATGCGCAACGCCGAATGGCTGCATCGAATCTGCGACAACGGCGGATTGCGGTGGACCGGGCTGCATCGCCCATTCCCGCAAATCCCCTCGGTGGCCCACCTGGCCGACATAGCGTCGCCGGCGCTACTTATTGCCCTGGCCATCGGCCGTATTGGGGATGTTATCAATGGTGAGCATCACTCAAGTTTTACCGATCTTCCCTGGGGCTGGGTTTACACAGACCCGGACAGTTTCGGATTCGGCCGGCCCGCATCGCACCCGGCGGTGGCGTATGAGTTGATCTTCTGCCTGATCTGGGCCGGTGTGCTGTGGCTGATGCGGGACCGGATCCGACCGCGCGGAATGTTGTTTGCCCTGTTCTTCGCCGGGTACTCGGCGGGCCGGTTCTTCATCTCGTTCGTGCGTGAAGAACAGAACACCTACGTCTTCGGGTTCAACGAAGCTCAACTGGTGGCGCTGGCGATAATGCTGGTGACGGTTCCGTTGCTGATCTACCGGGCGCGCCTGGTGCGGCCCTCTAGCGAGGGAACGCGGGCGTCGCGCACGAGGGGAGGCGAATCCGCCTGAGAAAGATTTGCCCCTAAACCGACGCCAGGGCGCGGGCGAAGACTGGGCCTAGCTCAATCTCCACGCCGGGCATCATTTCCGAGGTAAGCACGTCATTGGCAGTGAACTCACTCACCAGCCTTGCGCCATGCTCCTCTGTTGCATAGACGCTTATCGTTGCCTCCACCAAGCTAACCATCCAAACCTCTCGGACGCCGTTGGCGGCGTAAACTGGCAACTTCTCATTGAAATCACGCTGCCGGGTAGATTCCGACAGTATCTCCATCACCAGGTCGGGCGCACCAGTGATGCCGCGAGATTCCAGAATGTGCCGCCGCGCGTTGGACACGAACAGCAAGTCCGGCTGATAGGTGTTGAACAGGTCAACGTGTACGTCGTAAGGCGCAATTACGATTGTACCGATGTCTAGTACTCGTATCTGAATCAGCAACTCCGCGCTCATCTCCAGCAGAAAGGTCTGGTGTCCGAACGTAGCTCCGGCCATTTCAACAAGCTCTCCATTGATAAGTTGGTAGCGCGGCCCGGAATTTTCCGGCGGAGTCATGGCGATGTAATCCGCGTTGGTAAACTTGGTGCGCGGTTTCGCTTCGGGCTGTGTCATGTCAATCGCCTCCCGCTGCCTGGTAACAGCGATTATACCGCTGGCCGCAGATCCTCGATGCGGAGATAGGTGCGGCTCTCACCGCGATACCTGTCCTCCGCTAGTTGGAATACCAGGTCCACGGCGCTGTACCCACCCCAAACGCCGGCGTGGTTCCACGACAAGGCATCGACGCTGCGCTTGCCGCTGGAGACGCTCAACTTGAGGTGTTGGCCCTGAGCGCCCACGTATCCCCAGTTCAGCACTTGGGCGCGGCGAGTTAGGAAGACCGGAGCGGGATTGTCCTTGCCAAAGGGTTCCAGTCGAGCGCAGAAATCCGCCAGCTGCGGGCTCAGCAGCTCGTCCAGCGTACCCTCGGCGTGGATTTCCAGCACTGGTTCGGGTTCAAACAACCCGAGTGAGGCTTTGGCGATCTCCTGAAGGCGTAGGGATACCTGCTCGAATTTTTCCTCTCGGACCGTGAATCCAGCGGCGGCAGCGTGCCCGCCATAGCGGACCAGCAAATCGCTACACCGGGATATGCCTTCAATGAGGTTGAAATTGCCGGGACTGCGCGCGCTGGCAACCAGGTGATCAGCATCGGCCCTGGCAAGCGCTACCGCTGGGCGGTTGAAAGTTTCGGCCAGTCGCCCTGCGATCAGTCCGTTGATGCCGGGGGTATAAAAATCGTCACTGGAGATGATGATGGCTGGGACTGCATCCTCTTTCAAAAGCCGGTCAAAGGCGATTTGGCAGGCGCGCTCGGTAAGATCTCGCCTTTGTGTGTTGTATGTCTCTAGCTGTGTGACCAGGGATTCGGCTTCCCGAGCATCTTGAGTCAGTAACAGCCTCAAGGAGGTTTCGGGGTGGGCCATTCGTCCGGATGAATTGAGACGCGGGGCGATGCGGAAGGAAATATCCTCAGCACGGATCCGGCGGCCCTCCAAGTTGACCCGGCGGAGCATGGCGCGCAATCCGGGCCGGCGGGTTGACTCCAGGACTTCCAATCCCCTCTGGACGAAGTAGCGATTCTCATCCCGAAGGGGAACCAGGTCAGCTACGGTGCCGAGGGCAGCCAACTCCAGCAGAGTTGTATCCTGAGACTCGCCCATGTACTCCAGCAAGGCGCTGGCCAACTTGTAAGCGATGCCGGCTCCGCAAAGCTCAGGGAATGGGTACACGTTGCCCGGCATTCGGGGGTTCACTATGGCCAGGGCATCGGGCCTGCGCTCGGGTGGCGTGTGGTGGTCGGTGATGATAACGTCTGAGCCGGAGCTGGTGGCGTGGGCGATCTCGTCGGCATCGCTGACTCCACAATCAACCGTCACTATCAGTGTGGCGCCCTGGGCAATAAGGCGCTCCACGGCAGGCGGCGTCATACCGTGCCCTTCGGCCACCGGATCGGGCAGATAGGGAATGACCTTTGCGCCGAGCCGGTTCAGGGTTTCAGTCAGTATGGCAGTCCCGCTGATGCCGTCAACGTCGAAATCGCCGAACACCGCCACAGTCTCGCCGCTGCGGACGGCGGAGACCAACCGGGGCAAGGCAGCATCAATGCCGGCCAGCAGGTGAGGCGAGTGCGGGAGCCCGGTCGGGTTCAGGAACTGATCGAACGCCGCGGCGGTTCCAAGTCCGCGGGACAGCAGTAACTGGACCGCGGCAGAAGGCAGGCTGGCGGGTAACCTGTGACCATCCGCCGGCGGCGGCGGAAGCCACCGTTTGGAAGGTGGACCGAGCGGCTGCGTCGTCACAAGTCGGCGCGGGTAAGCACTATCACCGAATTATGTCCACCGAATCCGAAAGAGTTGCTGAGCACGACGTTAAGATCAGCGGGGCGTGCCGTGTTGGGCACATAGTCCAAATCGCACTCATCATCGGGGTCGTCCAGGTTGATAGTCGGGGGCATAATTCCATTGCCGAGGGCGACGGTGCATAGGGCGGCTTCAAGCGCTCCGCCGGCGCCGAGCAAGTGACCGGTCATACTCTTGGTGCTACTGACGGGAATGCGATACGCATCGTCGCCCAGGGCCAGCTTCAGCGCCTTGGTTTCGTGCCAGTCATTCAGGGGAGTTGAAGTGCCATGGGCGTTGAGGTAATCAACTTCCGCCGGCGTAAGCTGCGCAGCGTCCAAAGCGGCTGTCACGGCAGCGGCGGCGCTTTGGCCGGTGGGGTTAGGCTCAGTCAAGTGGTGAGAGTCGCTGGTAGCGGCGTAGCCACGCAACTCCGCCAACGGCTCAGCTCCCCTTGAGGCAGCATGATTAGCGCTTTCCAGTACCAGCACCGCGGCGCCCTCAGCCAGGACGAAACCGTCTCGGTTGCGGTTGAAGGGTTGACTGGCGCGCTGTGGGTTGTCGTTCTGGCGAGAAAGGGCCCGAAGGGCGTTGAACCCGGCTACGCCAAGGGGAGTTATGGGCGCTTCGGCGCCACCGGCCAGCACGACTTCAGCTCGGCCATTGCTGATAAGTTCCCAACCGGCTCCAATGGCGTCGGCGCCGCTGCTGCATGACGAGGTGATGCAGTAGTTGGCCCCCATAGCTCCAGTCACCATGGAAACTTGAGCGGAACCCATATCGGCCAGCATCATGGGAATGAGGAAAGGAGAGACCCGTCTAGGCCCGCGCTCCAACAACACCCGATGCTGTTCGGTGAGCGTGGAGAGGCCGCCAATGCCGCTCCCGATAACCACATGGACGCTGTATCGGTCCATCTCACGGGGTTCCAGTTCCGCCTGTCGGCAGGCTTCCTGGGCGGCTACGGCGGCGAACTGGGCGAACCGGTCCATGCGCCTGGCGTCTTTTCGATCCAGGTGATTTTCAGGGTCAAAGCCCTTGACCTCGGCAGCGAAACGGGTGTCGAACGTTTCCGCATCGAAGCTGGTGATGTAGTCAATGCCGGATTTGCCGGCAACCACGGCGTCCCAACTATCGTATATGTTGAGACCCAACGGGCTGACTATACCCAAGCCCGTCACCACCACCTTTTGACCGGAGGAGCCGTTAGCGATCATCCTAACGGGCCCGATTGGGGTTGCGGCGCTGATGAGAGTCGAGGACTCCGTTCAGCATTTCGGTAACTTCACTAATGCGAACGGTGATACCGGCGGCCACGTCCTTGCTGCCGGTATCGGCGCGTTCGGCGTAGTTGCGCAACGCATCAGAAGTTTCGTTGATACGCGTCCGCAGGTTTTCCATGAAATCGGCTCCCATGTTGGAAAGGGGCTGGCTCACGGAGCGGAGAGTATCGGACATTTCGGTGACTTTGGCGTGGATATTTTCCTCAAACTCCTTGCCGGCCTGCTGAACCTGGTGCGACCAGGTACGCATGGTCTCGGTAGTTTCAGACAGGTCCTGAACGCTGCGGGCCTGACGCATCCGGTAGTTGCCTAGGATGCGGAAGATGCGCCCGTAAAGCGCGTCAATCGAAGTGAGCTTGGAATTATACTTATCGAAAAGCTCCCGGCTCTCGGCCATGGTCCAGCGTTCATCCTCGTGGACGAATTGACGACCGGTGTAGAGCTCGTAGGGGCGCATTTCGCCTTCCTGCAATGGTTGCCCATCGCCGTTAAGGGGCTTCAGGCTCCAGTTGGAAGTAGCGGGCAAGGGTGTGAGCAAGTTGGCCGTTTGGTAGCGGCTATGCTGGGTCACCCAATCGGCGAGGGTCATAATTGACTCTTCGGTGTCGTAGGGCAGGCCGATGATGGTCATGGCGACTACGGAGAAACCCTTTTCGTTGAGGTGAACCAGGTCGCGCTCCATTTGACCGGGTTCCTGCCGTTTGCGCACCGCGGCCAGACTCTCGGCATTGTTGGACTCCACACCTAGGTAGAGCATCCTGATGTTGGCAGCCATCAGGGCATCGGCTAATTCGTCGTCCTGTCCGATCTCCGCCCGGGCCTGGCAGATCATGTTCATGGAGTCGGTCCGGCCTTGCCAACCCTGAAGCCGTTCCAGACGCTCGTTGCGGAACTTGACCGCCCGAAGGGGAGGCGTATGCAGGTCGTCGGAAATGAAAACGTTGAACTTGCCGTTGCGGCCCGTGTGAATCAGACCATCAGCGGCCAGATCCTCCAGCTGTTCCAATCGCTTGAACTCGGTTTCCCGGCTGATGAGGCGGTAGCCCAGGAATTGCTGGATAACCTGACAATAGGAACAGTTTTCAGTGCAGCCGCGCACGGTTTCCAGGACGGCGCCAGCCATAGGATTGCCCGGTGAAAGCCCCCGGATGGAGCGGAAATCGGGAAGCTCCACGAAGTCCGGCGACACCAGGCCCTTCCGACGGGTAACGACCAAATGCCCGTCCTGCATGTACGAGATTCCAGCCACACGTTCCAGGTATTGGTACTTCCGGTCGTCGCGCCAGGTGAGGAGGATGTCGCACAGTTGCCCGATGATGTCCTCTCCTTCGCGGTTGACGATTACGTCAAAATCTCCCCTAGCAAAGGCTTCTTCAGCGAGAGGGCTCATCTGAGGTCCGCCGCCGAGAATCACCAGGTTGGGGTGGAACTGACGAGCCTGTCGAGCTAGTTCGTAGGCTCGCGGGGTCTCGTTGATGAGGGCGGTGATCATCAGGATGTCCACGCCATCGAGGTCTGCATCGGGATCCATACGGCCCAGACGGTCCTCGAACCAGATGTCGCGCTCATACACGTAGGGGCCTTCCCACTGAGCTAGCGCTCCGGAAAGGAACAACATACCTTGACGAGGAATGGCGATGTACTCGAAATTGCCGCCGGCTGACGCGGGTTGCACCATCATGACGCGGCGGGTGCGATCGCCCTGGGGTTGTATGGAGACGGGCGAAACGGTTGACGGGGTACCGTCGAATTTTTCATCGAGCAAAGGTATAACGCTCATAAGCTCACATTCTCCAAATGCCATTATGCGGGGTCGGAATTCTGCTCAAGACGATGATGAACGCATTTGGCGGGACAAGTGGGGCGTCATGCTGGGTTGTCTTAGTATGGCACATTATACAACAATGGGAATGTCGCAAGCAGCCCTTGGATTCGGTTTTGAAAGTCCCGTTTTCGAAGATTTTGAAAATAGATCAGAAAATTGCAGCTAACGGAATCAAACATCCACCTGAGGAGCGCTGTGATAACAGGTCCACACGCGCGTTGGCGTTAGGGGAGGGCTATCGCATATAAAAGATTGAGGTGTCGGGTATGATGTTGGCAAATCCGTGGTGGAGGGGAGGAGACCATGACGGAGTTGGCCGACGTATTTGCCGAACTGGAGGATCCTCGGGCCGTCAACGCCCGGCGCCATTCCCTGCACGACATCCGGTTCATTGCCTTATACGCTGTGATCAGTGGCGGCCAGACTTGTTCCGATATGGAACTTTTCGGCCATGCCAATCGGGATTCGCTGCAATCCTTTCTGGAACTGGAAAACGGCTCTGGAACTGGAAAACGGCATTCCCAGCCACGACACCTTTTCCCGGATGTTGGGGATGCTGGATCCGGAGGCTTTTCGGCAGTGGTTCCTGGCGTTCATGGGGCGGTTTGCCGAAGGCATCGAGGGTATGGTGGCATCGGATGGCGACCTTGCGCCGTTCTTTCGACCGGGCCGCCGGCCAAGCCGCTGCGCTTGGTCAGCGCCTGGGCCGAGGAGCGGCGCTTGGTGTTGGGACAAGTGGCCGTTGACGACAAATCCAAACCAGCCCTTATCAACTTGCTCCAGTACGGGGATCTCGCGGACCCGCCGGCTTATGAAGTGCTTGACCGCCGGGTGCGCGGCCTGTTCCCGACGGAGACAGCCCGTCGCATCGCCGATGAATTGGCGCGTAGAAGCGACTGAATGTTCTTCTCAAAGTGGCAACCCCTGCTGACCATCAAACTCATTTGCGCCTTCGGCTCTAGGGATGCTGGTATCGCCGGAACCAGCGACTCGCAATTGCTCAAGCTGTTGTTGATGTTCAACGGTTTCTACCCGGGCGGCGAAGACGCACCCGACACCCCCGAAGGCGATTTGGAAGCGGTTCAGGAAACCACGCTATACGGGTATGCGCTCATCCAGTATGAGCGCCCCTATAACCTCATCGGCCGCTATGCCGAACTCTTGGACCACCTGCCGGCGCCAGGAAATCGGGCGGGGTTCAATACCTGGGTGGACATCCGGAGCGTACTGGCCAAGGATTTGGGCCTTCCAGTGGACATTTTCAAGGCCGTGCTGTTCGCGTTGTACGCCCGGTCTGGGATTGGCGCCTCATGGCCCGACGATGAGAGACCCGGCCCTGGACTTGGAAGTTTGAATCCGGAAACCTATTTCGCCGACACGCAGGTGACGAGAGCGGACCTAATCCGTGCTTTGGACCTGGTTACAATCTACCCAAATGAGATCCGAGACCAGCATTTGGCTGAATATGGCAACAGTCTGGACAACCCGGTCGACCTCCGAGTTCTCCCGAGAAAGCCGGCAATTAAGCTCAGCGACGGAAGTTTGGCGGGCGTATCTGGTCAATTGTTGGTCCAGCGTTGCACCTATGGGCTCTATTGGGACATCCACGACGCCCTGCCCGACGATGTATCCATCACGCCGAACCGCCGCACGTTCCAAACTTTCTTTGGTGAACTTCACGAGCGGTATGGGCACAACGTTTTGAAACGGATTGCCGATCGTCAAGCGAAGGCCAAAAGAAAGATTCGCCTGATGCCGGAGCAGGACTACGCCGTTAGTGCCGGATCAAATCCTGACGGCCTGCTCCTCGAGACCATCGGCAACCGCAACACGCGCGCCACGCTGCTCGAATTCAAAGCCGGGCGCCCACGCTATATGGATAGCATCGTTGAGAGCGACGTCCAGGAATTCCAGGCAGATCTCGGCAGAAAGATAGCCGACGGACTGGACCAGGAGATCAGATTCTGTCGGCAGCTGTTGTCCGGACAACGGACGATCCCCGACCTGCAGGTCCAGGATATCCGCAAGTGGCTTTTCGTCATCGTGGTTACGGATCCGTTCCCGTCATGGGAGATCTTGCCCCGACCGCTCCGCCAGCGCCTGGCTGACGCGGCTGATCTGGAGGCCTCACGAACGATTGGCCCTCTTGTTTTGAGCCTTTCCGAACTTGAACAGTTGGAGACGCTGCCCAAAAACGCGTATCGGAATTGCTGATCGAATGGGCAAATGGACCAGAAAGCGGATTGTCCTTCCATTCGTTCTACGCTTACCGCACCAGAGGCGAGCCGATCAGCAACGAGTATGTTGGCCAGTTGGCGAACGACGACTTGAGCAACAGCCAGATCACCCTCTGCGGTAAGATTGTGTAACCGCCGTAGTGGCGTTCTTCCGACTAGTCCGGCTGGTTATGCCTATGCCTACAGCATTCGCTCGATGGCTATCCTGTGAACTGCCTCATCCGGATTCTGGCGCATCCGCTGCCACTCCAAACGGGCATTGATGCCGATTTCGCCCGGGAAAGAGACCTGAGGGACGTTCCTGAACGGTCTTACCGTCGATTATGGTGATGCCGCGGTCGTCCAGCACGACGGGGTCAGGACGGCCTGCCGGTGTGGCGGTCTTTCCGGGGAGCCGGAAGGCGTCCTGGCCAATGTCCCATTGGCTTCAAGGGCGTTCCCACGTGGACCGACATGAACCGCTCCTTGGACTTTTCCCAGGACAGCGAGGGCATCTTCTACATCAGCCAGCGGGCCGAGGACCCCACTCCACCCCAGATTAGCGTACTGGACGGAGAGGGCAATGTCCTGGCCCGCTGGCCTTCCAAGTCCGCTCACGGCTCCTGGGTTGACGCCCAGGGCGATATCTATCTCGCCCTGACCGCCGAGCAGAGGGTAGACAAGTGCATCCGGCAAGGATAAGTTGAGCCGGCATTTGAGTGTGAGGCAAGCCAACCTGCCCAATTGAATTCCGTCATTCCCGCTTCCGCGGGAATCCGCAGGGTAGCACGAAAGATTCCCTCTCCCCACTTGCACGAGAACAAATTTCGCCGGGACGCCCGGCAAGGAGTCGAGAGCAAGAAGCGTGTCCATGCAAATCGGTATGTTCTATCAGATGCAGGTCCCCAGGCCGTCATCCCGTTCCTACGAGGCTGACCGGTTCCTGGAAATGCTTGACCAAGTGGCCTATGCTGAAG
>VXOG01000097.1 GCA_009840165.1 Chloroflexota bacterium | reverse complement strand
CGAGTGCGCAAGGACCACGGGCCACAGAACATCAACACCCTGCGTCAGATCGGACGCAACCGGAGCGAATTCCGGAAACCGACCTCAGGCAGGCTGCAAGTGCGCCTCTGGCGTGCTACCCAATCAACATCAACCACAGGAGACCAACCCAAAATCTTGAAAATCCTCAAATCCCGTGAATCCTGATTCTGACGGACTCCAACAGGAGGCCAACCTGAAATTCTAACCCAGACTACTGTGTTATCATCCGCCCATTGTCGCCGCCGCGCATCCGCCGGAGGCGGACCTGTGGCCGGAGGTCCTTCATGCTGTACCAGCGCTACCGCTATTCCCAGTGGGATGGCACCCAGCAGATTTTTGATATCGACGCCAGCGATTTGATGGACGCGCTGTCCGATGATCTGCTACAGCACGGCGACTTGGCCCGCGCCCTCCGCGACCTGTTCCGCAACGGTATGCAGAACCGCGACGGCTCCCAGATGCCCAACCTGCGCCAGCTCATGGAGCAGCTCAGGCAGCAGCGCCGCCAGCAGTTACAGCAAAGCAACCTGGACTCAGTGGTGGACGACCTCAAGGAACGGCTGGACAACATCCTGCGCACCGAACGCGAGGGCATCCAGCGCCGGCTGGACGAGGCGACGGCCCAACCCGAGCCGGAAGACATGGAGGGGAAGGAACAGCAGCGCGCCCTGAACCGCCTGCTCCAGGAGCGCGCCCAGCGCAACCTGGACAAGCTGGACGACCTCCCCGACAGCATCGGCGGCCAGATCCAGGAACTCATGGAATACGATTTCATGGACCCCGACGCCCAGCAGCAGTTCCAGGAATTGCTGGACATGCTCAAGAGCCAGATGGCGCAGAACGTCTCTGACCAGATGCGCGAACAGATGCAGAACATGACGCCGGAGCAGATGGAGGCCATGCGCGAAATGATGCGCGACCTCAACCAGATGCTCCGCGACCGCATGGAGGGTCGCGACCCCGGCTTTGAGCAATTCATGCAGAAGTGGGGGCCGATGTTCGGCGACGATCCGCCCCAGAGTCTTGACGAACTGATGGAGCGCATACAGCAGCAGATGGCGCAGATGCAATCGCTTATGGACAGCCTGTCACCCGAGGCGCGGCGGGAGTTGGAAGACGCCATGCAGTCGGCCATGGACCCGCGCCTCATGGACGAAATGGCCGAGTTCGCCGCTCTGATGCAGTCGCTCATGCCGCCCGACGAACTTGCCCGCCAGTACCCCTTCCTCGGCGACGACAGCATGACCCTCGAACAGGCCATGGAAGCCATGCAGCAGATGCAGTCGCTCGATAACCTTGAGCAGGCATTGCAGCAAGCTATGCGTACCGGCAACCTCGACGACGTCGATCCCGAGCAACTGGCCGAACTGCTGGGTGAGGAAGCCCGCCGCGCCTGGGAAGAAATGGACCGTCTGCGCCAGATGCTCAAGGACGCCGGCTACATCACCGGCGACGACGACCTGTCGCTGACCGCCCGCGGCATACGGCGTATCGGCCAGAAGGCCATGCGCGAGGTTTTCCAGCATCTTAAGAAGGACCGCATCGGCAACCACGACCTGAACACCCGCGGCGCCGGTGGCGACCTGCTCGGCGACACCAAAACCTACGAATTCGGCGACCCGCTCCAACTTGACCTGCAAACCACCGTGAAGAACGCCATCGTGCGCGGCGGCCCCCAGGTTCCCGTGAAGCTGCGCCCCGACGATTTTGAAATCTACCGCAACGAGCACATGACGCGCGCAGCCACCATCGTCCTGCTCGACCAGAGCCGTTCCATGGGTCTGTTCAACAACTGGGCCGCCGCCAAAAAGGTGACCCTCGCTCTGTTCGCCCTCATCCGCCAGCAGTATCCCCGGGATACCCTGCACGTGGTTGGATTCTCCGACTACGCCCGCGAGTTGGAAGAGGAAGACCTCGCCGGCCTGACCTGGAACAACTGGGTGTCCGGCACCAACCTGCACCACGCGCTGATGCTATCCCGCAAACTCCTGTCCCGCGAAAAGGGCGGCACGCGCCAGATCCTGGTCATCACCGACGGCGAACCCACCGCGCACCTGGAAGGCGACCAGGCCTATTTCGCCTATCCGCCCAGCTACCGCACCGAGCTGGAAACGCTGAAGGAAGTGCGTCGCTGCACTCAGGAAGGCATCGTCATCAACACCTTCATGCTGGAAAACAACTACCAGTTGGTCAACTTCGTGGACCGCATGACCCGCATCAACCGGGGCCGAGCCTTCTACAGCAGCAGCGAAAACCTGGGTGAGTACGTTCTGGTGGACTACATCAACAACCGCCGCAAGCGGGTGGCCGGCTAGCTCCGGTATCGTCTCTTCGGGTAGTGCAAGCATGAGCAACCTCGCCGCCAAACCGCAAACCCCGCGGGAGTATCTCGCCGCCGGCGAAGCAGCCTTTGAGAACGGAGATAAGGCTGTTGGCTGCATCCTGTTCTGGAAAGCAGTCGAGTCCACCTTCGCCGGCTTGGCCGAATCGAATGGCCTCGACTTGAACCGGAACACATTGAGCCAAGTAGCCCGTGCGATTGACGAGAAGCAAGGGCTCGAACTCCATTACCTTGGCGGCTTGAGCATTGGTCAGAGCATGAAGCACAACGCCGAATTTGACTACATGGGCCCTAACGAGCTCGAGATGGTAATGAATGGCGTTCGGAAGTTTGTCCTGAAGCACGCTTGATGCAGGACAGACGTCACAGACTCCGTCAGAGAGCGCCAATACACGCGGCTGCCGGCGGCAACTATCTGGCCGACGCGCAACATTTACTGCAACGGGACCGCACTGAGTCCGCAGCCAGCCTGCTGTATGAGGCTGCCAAAAGCAGCATCAATGCCGTGGCTAACCTGCGCGGCGAGAACCCCGGTCACACTGACAATAAGACTAGAGCCTTGCAAGCCATCATGGAGCAGCATCCTACGCACGAGTTGTTGCAAGACGGGTGGGAAGCAACTCGCAAGCTGCATATCCATTGTGACCAGCATCATCTGGGTGAAGAGGAATTTGCGGACAGTCTCCTATTGTCGGTTGCGTTCGTGCAGCAGATGCTCGTGCTCTTCCAACAAGAAACCCGGAACTAACCACCGTGCACCATTACGTAATCCGCGCATAATCTTACGAAATCGGCCATCTAACTATTCCCGGAACCTCGGTCCCGTGCTAAAATAATTCGCAAGAAATAGTACGCTGCTTTTAAGACAGTCCGGCGAGGCTGGCAAAGCATGTGCGTGAACCGGATCGGGAAAAGTATGGTCCGCATCCGCGGTTTGAACGCAACCCTGCCGCCGCAATGTCTAACGGCGAGACGGGGTTTTTCATAGCTACCGCAGAAAACATAGCAGCTCGAACCGGCCCGGACGCGGTTGGCGAATCCAGCCTGCCGGGCCGCCGCATCATGGACGCCGACGAAATCCGCCGCGCCGTAACCCGGATGTTCCACGAGATCCTGGAGCGCAACCACGGGGCTGAAGGATTGCTGCTGGCCGGCATCCGCACCCGGGGCGTGCCACTGGCGGAGCGACTCGCCGAGCATATTCAGCAAGCCGAAAACGCTCCCGTTCCGGTGGGTCGGCTGGACATCAACCTGTACCGCGACGACCTGTCCGAGCGGCCCAGGATGCGGATACGCCCTACCACAATGCCCGTTGACGTGGCCGGCCGGACAGTAGTGCTGGTGGACGACGTGCTCTACACGGGACGAACCGTGCGCGCGGCCATGGACGCCATCAGCGACCTGGGCCGACCGCTGCGGATTCAGGTAGCGGCGCTGGTTGACCGGGGGCACCGGGAACTCCCCATCCGCGCCGATTTCGTCGGCAAGAACATACCTACCCGGCAGATGGAGCTGGTGCGAGTACGATTCCGCGAAACCGACGGTATTGACGACGTGTCCATCCTGGAGCGGGGAGCAGCCTGATGCTAACAACCGTTGCGAACGACGCCGGGGTATTCCAGGGAAACGCAGTGCCTGTTCCCGGCCCGCGCCGGCACGTCCTCGACCTCGACGATTTCACCGCCGATGAAATCACGGCGACGCTGGACAACGCGGCGGCCATGCGCGCGGTGTTGGAGCGGGATGTTAAAAAGGTCCCGGCCCTGCGTGGGCGCGTGATCGTAACGCTATTCTACGAAGCCAGCACCCGGACGCGCATATCCTTCGAGGAAGCCGGCAAGATCCTCAGCGCTGACGTGATCAACATGACCGCATCGGCCAGCAGCATCGAAAAAGGCGAATCGCTGCTGAACACCGGGCTCACCTTGCAGGCCATGGGCGTGGATGTCATCGTAGTCCGGCATCCGCACGCCGGCGCGCCCCACTTCCTGGCCCGCAACCTCAAAAACGTCGCCGTGATCAACGCCGGCGACGGCGCCCACGCGCATCCGACCCAGGGCCTCTTGGACCTGTACACCGCCCGCGATCATCTGGGCGGGCTGCCCGGACGCAAGGTAGTGATTGTCGGCGACGTGCTCCACAGCCGGGTTGCTCGCTCCGCCGTCTGGGGATTTGCCAAGGCCGGCGCTCACGTGATTTTATCTGGCCCCCCCACTCTGATGCCCGATCCCCTGACGCCGGGCGGCTGGGGAGCCGGCGGCAGTAATCCGCCGAGGCGGACCAATCCATTGTCCAACGTCAGCGTCGAACCCGACTTGGACACGGCCATCGAAGGCGCCGATTTGGTGATGGCGCTGCGGTTGCAGTCCGAACGCCAGCAGCGCGGCTTTTTCCCCAGCCTGCGCGAGTACATCCGTCGCTGGCAGGTGAACGACCAACGCATGGCTCGCGCCAACCCGAACGCCCTCTTGATGCACCCCGGCCCGATGAACGAGGGCATTGAAGTCAGCAGCAACCTCGCCCACGGCGAACGTTCACTGATCGAAGAGCAGGTTACCAATGGCGTCGCCATTCGCATGGCGTTGCTATACCAACTGGTCGGCGCGGCGGCGGTCGAGAACTGAACAATGATCGCAGACTATCAAAACGCCCCAATTCTGCTTGCCGGTGGCCGTGTGATTGATCCGGCGAACGGCCGGGACGGCGTTTTCGACTTGCTGATCGCCAACGGCGAAATCAAGGCGATTGATCGGAACATTCCCGCCGAAACGCTGGCCGACGGCGCCCGCGTGATACCGGCCGACGGTATGGTCGTCTCGCCGGGTTTCATCGACATCCACGCGCACCTGCGCGAACCCGGTTACGAGTACAAGGAAACCATCGCCACCGGCGCGGCGGCGGCGGCGCGCGGCGGGTTCACCACCATCTGCGCCATGCCCAACACCGACCCGGCAATCGACAACGCCGCCGTGGTGGACTACGTAACGAGTCGCGCCGCCACCGTCCCGGCCCGGGTGCGCGTCATTGGCTGCGTTACGAAACAACGCGCCGGGCGCGAACTGGCGGACATGGAGGAACTGCTCACCGCCGGCGTGGTGGCCTTCAGCGACGACGGCGACCCGGTGTACGACGCCGGCCTGATGCGCCTCGCTCTCACCTACAGCAGAGACCTCGGCGTGCCCATCAGCAACCACTGCGAAGACCACGAACTTTGCCCCTGCGGCGTGATGGCCGAAGGCTGGGTCAGCAGCCGGCTGGGTCTCGCCGGCATTCCGGCTGTAGCGGAGGAAGCCATGGTCGCCCGCGACATATCGCTGGCGGAGCTGACTGGCGGACGGCTGCACCTGGCTCATCTCAGTTCGGCCGGCAGCGTGGCCTTGGTGCGCCAGGCCAAAGAACGGGGCATCGCTGTTACCGCAGAAGTGTGCCCGCATCATCTGCTGCTGACTGACGCATGGGCCCTCGGCGGCAAGGGTGATCCCAACGTCGCCGCCGGCCCTATGGCCTACGATACCTACACCAAGGTGTACCCCCCGCTGCGCACCGACGCGGACGTTGCGGCTTGCGTAGCAGGGTTGGCCGACGGAACCATCGATTGCGTCGCCACCGACCACGCTCCCCATGAGCTGGTGAGTAAAGAATGTACCTACCACGACGCGGCTTTCGGCATCAGCGTGCTGGAAACTGCGTTGGGTACGTTGATGTCAGCGGTACACAATGGCAATGTGAGCCTGCCCACGATGATTGAGCGATTGACCACCGGGCCGGCCGGAGTGCTGGGCAACGGACTCTCCCAATACGCCGCCCTTACGCCGGGCACGCCTGCGGACCTGACGCTGTTCGACCCCAACGCGGCTTGGACGGTGGACGTGAATCAATTCGCGTCCATGGGACGCAATACCCCGTTAAACGGCGTGGAGTTGCGCGGCCGGGTCGCCGCGACGATGGTGGCCGGACGTGTGGTGTTCGAGGAACCTGCCCTGCTGAACAAAGGAGATGTGGCGTGAGCGGCATAGTGCATCTGGTCTTGGAAGACGGCTCGGGATTCACCGGCGAGTCCTTCGGCGCGCAACGAGACGGTTGGGGCGAAGTGGTGTTCAACACCACCATGACCGGTTATCAGGAAGTGCTGACCGACCCGTCTTATGCCGGCCAGATGGTCGCGCTCACCTACCCGCTGGTCGGCAATTATGGCATCAACCGCGCCGATTTTGAATCGCGCCGCATCCAGGCCGCCGCCCTCATCGTCCGCCAGCACTGCGACCTCCCCAGCCACAGCAGCAGCAATATGACGCTGGATGCGTTCCTCAAGGAGTACGACATCCCCGGCATCAGCGGCATCGACACCCGTGCCTTGACTCGCCGCCTGCGCACCCGCGGCGTGATGATGGGCCTGATCACCTCCGACAGTCCCGAAACAGCCCAACGCAAGCTGAACGAACTGCCGCGCTACGACAACCTTGACCTGGTGAGCACGGTTACTACGCAGGACGGCTACGCCTGGGACGGCTCGGAACAGGCCGGCTATCTGAACACGCCGCCGCCGGCGGGAATGCGTCGGATCCTGGTCACCGACGTTGGCCTGAAGTACAACATCCTGCGCCTGTTGCAGACTCGGGGCTGCGAAGTCATCGCGGTTCCGGCCACAACGCCGGCCGACGTGATGCTGAGGATGCAGCCATCGGGATTGCTCTTGTCTCCTGGCCCCGGGGATCCGGAACTGCTGGGCAATATCGTCGAGAATGTGCGGCAACTGATTGGCCGTGTGCCCATCATGGGAATCTGCCTGGGTCACCAGTTGGCCGCTCGTGCTTTGGGCGCGCGCACCTACAAGCTCAAGTTCGGGCACCGGGGCGGCAACCATCCGGTCAAAGACCTGGAATCCGGCCGAGTCCACATCACCGCGCAGAACCACGGTTACGCCGTGGATGCCGATAACCTGCCACCCGGTTTGGAGGTTTCCCAGATCAACCTGAACGACAACACGGTGGAAGGACTGCGGCACCGCGAACTGCCCCTGTTCACCATCCAGTACCATTCCGAAGCGTCTCCCGGGCCCAAGGACAACGAGTATCTGTTCGACCGTTTCCTGCAAATGATTGACGACGCGGACCCCGTCGGCAGGAAGCGCTAACCTCTACCCGCCATCGAACGCCAAACGCAATAATACGGAGAGTTTTCAATATATGACCGGATTCACCGCCTTCTTGCTTGAGCAGGGCATCGAAGTCGAACTCCCTATCGGCCTCAATGATGCGTTGGGCCTGCTGGAAGATATTGTCCCGACGTTCTCCCACGCCGGACACGGTTACCTGTTGGCGGCAGTCAGCCGGGGTCAGTTGGGCTCCCGATGGGAGCTGGCCGTAAAGGTAACTGACCCGGCTACCATCCAGCCCATCAACAACCAGGCCGTGGGTTCTGTACACGTCTCTCGGGTTACCCCCGACGCAACCGACTTGGTCATCCCACCCCGCACTCCAGATGGTGGCATCGACTTTGGACATTTCGATAGCGAGGGCGAGTATTTCGGGGCTTTCATCTTCCAGATGATCAACGCGCTTGTTGATCGAAACCTGATGGAATTGCCCGGGGCCATGCCCCGTTTTTCATAGCCGCCGGCACCACACAACAAGGACAATCCATTGAGCGATATACCCCAACAACCCCGTAAAGTCCTGGTCATCGGTTCCGGTCCTATTGTCATCGGACAGGCCGCCGAATTCGACTACGCCGGCACCCAGGCTTGCAAGGCCCTGCGCGAAGAGGGCGTGTCCGTCGTCCTGGTCAACTCCAATCCGGCCACCATCATGACCGACCGGGACGTAGCGGATCGGGTCTATATCGAGCCACTCACCGTGCCGGTGCTGGAACGTATCATCGCCTCGGAACGCCCCGACGGCATCCTGCCCACGCTTGGCGGTCAGACCGGCCTCAACCTCGCCGTCGCCCTGGCCGACGCCGGTGTTCTCGACCGCTACCAGGTGCGCTTGCTGGGCACCCCACTGGAAACGATCCGCAAGGCTGAAGACCGGGACTTTTTCCGACAATTCCTGCTCGATATCGGCGAACCCATGCCGCCCAACCGCACGGTGAACAGCATGGCGGAGGCGCAGGACTACCGCGCCGAGGTCGGGCTGCCCCTGGTGGTGCGCCCGGCGTACACCCTGGGCGGCACCGGCGGCGGCATCGCCGAGACCGACGAAGACTTCATCGCCATCGTGGAGAGCGGCCTGTCCGCCAGCCCCATCAGCCAGGTGCTCCTGGAGCGCTCCCTCGTCGGCTGGAAAGAGGTGGAGTACGAGGTCATCCGTGACGGCGCCGACAACTGCATCACCGTGTGTAACATGGAGAACCTGGACCCCATGGGCGCGCACACCGGCGACAGCATCGTGGTCGCACCCAGCCAGACGCTCACCGACAAAGAGTACCAGATGCTACGCACCGCCAGCCTCAACATCATCCGGGGCCTTGGCATCGAAGGTGGCTGCAACATCCAGCTGGCCCTGCGCCCTCATCCCGATGCCGTGCTGAACCGGCCCGGCGACTGGGAACCCGAATCCGATTACTACGTCATCGAGGTCAACCCCCGCGTCAGCCGTTCGTCCGCTCTCGCCAGCAAGGCCACCGGATACCCCATCGCCCGGGTGTCGGCCAAGATCGCAGTGGGCCGCCAGTTGGATGAAATCCCCAACGCCGTAACCGGCAGCACCGGCGCCGCCTTTGAGCCGGCCCTGGACTACTGCGTGGTGAAAATCCCCCGCTGGCCCTTCGACAAGTTCCCCAACGGCGACCGCAACGTCACCACCCAGATGAAAGCCACCGGCGAGGTCATGGCCATCGACCGCAGCTTTGAGGCCGCCTTGCAGAAAGCGACGCGGGCATTGGAACAACCCAATTCGTCCCTGCTCTGGGAAACTCAGGACTGGCGGGATCTGAACGTGAGACAAGGGCGCCAGCAGTTGCTGGACTCGCTGCCTCTGCATCCCAACGACCTACGGCTGTGGGCGCTGGCCACGGCACTGCGCCGCGGCATCACCCGAGATGAGTTGGTGGCGCACACCAGCATCGACCCCTGGTTCATCGCGGCGCTGGAACGCATCGTTGACCAGGAACGCCGCCTGCTTGGCAACCCCTTGACGCCAACGACGTTGCTGGCCTCCAAGCGGCTCGGGGTTCCGGACCTGGACATCTCTACTCTGTCGGGCCTGCTCCCCGAGCAGGTGCGGCAGATGCGCCAGCAGCACGGCATCAGGCCCGTGTACAAGATGGTGGACACCTGCGCCGCCGAATTCGAGGCCGCCACGCCGTACTACTACAGCGCCTACGACACCGAGAACGAAGCGCCACCGCTGGAGGGGCCCAAAGCCGTCGTCATCGGCAGCGGCCCCATCCGCATCGGCCAGGGCATCGAGTTCGATTATTGCAGCGTGCACGCTGCATGGGCCCTGTCCCAGGCCGGCGTTTCCAGCATCATGGTCAACTCCAACCCGGAAACCGTGTCAACCGATTTTGACACCAGCGACCGCCTGTACTTCGAGCCGCTGGACGAGGAGGCCGTCCGCGACATCATCGACAATGAGACCGTCGATGACAACCCGCCGGCCAGCCTGGTCCAGTTCGGCGGGCAAACCGCCATCAACCTCTCCCAGTCCCTGGCCGCTGCCGGCCTGCCCATCCTCGGCTCCAGCGCCGAGGCTATCGACATCGCCAGCGACCGGCAGAAGTTCGAGCGGTTCCTGGTGGACCTGGACATTCCGCAGCCGCCCGGCGCCACCGTCCACTCTGTTGACCAGGCGCTGCGTGTGGCCCAGCGCATCGGGTATCCGGTGGTGGTGCGCCCCAGCTACGTTCTGGGTGGCCGGGCCATGGAAATAGTGCGCAACGCCTCCGAGCTCATCCGCTACCTGACCATCGCCACCGAGGTGACGCCCGAGCGCGAAGTCCTCGTTGACCACTACATGGAAGGCCGCGAGTGCGAGGTGGACGCCATCTGCGACGGCGAGCGCGTCCTGATCCCCGGCATCATGGAGCACGTGGAACGCGCCGGCGTTCACAGCGGCGACTCCATGGCCATCTACCCGGGGTTGAACCTCACTGAAGCGGAAGTCGATACCCTGGTGGACTACACCACCCGCATCGGCCTGGCCCTGGGCGTGCGCGGATTGATGAACATCCAGTTCGTCTTGCAGGGTGGTAGCGCCTACCGCAGCCCCAGCGTTCACTCCGACGAAGCGGGTGAACCCACCACGGTGTACGTGCTGGAGGTCAACCCGCGAGGCAGCCGCACCATTCCCTTTATCTCGAAAGTAACCGGAGTGCCCGTAGCCAACTTGGCCACCCGGGTCATGCTGGACGCTAAGCTGTCGGACCTCGGTTACCAGGGAGGGCTGTGGCCCCGCCAGAAGCTGGTGGGCATCAAAGCCCCCGTGTTCTCCATGTCCAAGCTCGTCGGCGTGGACTGGTACATGGGCCCGGAAATGAAATCCACTGGCGAAGTAATGGGCATCGACTGGGATTTCACCGGCGCTCTAACCAAGGCGTTGCAGGCGGCCAGCATCAACCTGTCGCCCGGCATGGGAGTGTTGTTGAGCATCTCCGACCAGGCCAAGGCGGACTCCCTGCCGCTCATTCGAGGCTTGGCCGACGCGGGATGTCAACTGTACGCCACCGAGGGTACGGCGGCGATGATCACGGCGATGAATCTGCCCGTCACCACCATCACCAAGCGCATCGGCGAAGGCTCCCCCGACGTGCTCGACGTCATCAATGACGGCACCGTCAGCGCAGTGGTCAACACCCTCTCCGGCGACACCTCCGTGATGCGCGATGGCTTCTTCATACGCCGCGCCGCCGTCGAACGCCGAATCCCCTGCTTCACTTCGCTGGACACGGCGCGCGCCGCCATGGAAAGCATGCTCAGCGGCCTGGACAACTACAACATCCTCACCACCGACGAATACCTGGCAACCCCACGCTAAACCATCATCTGTTACCATATTCCTGTAGCCGTAAAGGAGCCATTCTTGACTACGATCTCAACACAAGACCGTGTCGTAGAGTTCTTCACGGACGCCCGACAGGTCCAATCTCAGGCCATTGAACGTCTTGAAGCAGGCGATCTGCGGGACGCAGCCGAGAAAGCTTGGTGCGCCACCAAACGCGCCACCGACGCACTCATTCTGGCCCGTACCGGCGAGGAACCCCCTACCACTGCGGCCACCTCCGATCACCTCGACAATCTCTGTCGCCGCGAACCGGAAACCCGGACGCTGCAAGGCCGCTACTACAGCCGCATACACCACCTACACGGCATGTGCTTCTATTCCGGCTATTGCAACGACCAGACCGAGCGCCGCATCAGAGAAACTGTCTCCTATATCGACGACGCCGAGAGATTAGCTACAGCGTAAGCGCTAGTCTCCGGATCAACGTCCCGTTGGTTCCGGCGGTGAGTTCAGTATCCGGCCCCATTCCTACCAGTCCATCACCGTGCCCGTTCCCAGCTGCTCGGCCCGCTCCCAAACCACCTTGGCCGCCGCCACGTCCGCCAGCCCGGTTCCCATCAGCTTGCAATAGACTATCTCGTCGTCGGATTCGCGGCCGGGCAAGGTTCCTGCCACCACGTGGCGCAACTCGTGGAACTGGCTCCAATGCACCAGGCCCAGGTCCACGGCGGCGGAGATGTCCCCGCACTCCAGCGGCGCCTGCTCCAGCGAATCCACGAACCGGCGATCCGCCCTCGCTAACGTTTCGTCGTCCACCTCGCGGTACCTCAGCAGCGTCGGGCCGGCCCCGATCACCGTCGCCCCCGGCGACAGCCACTCGCCTTGCACCACCGGCGTTTGCGCCGACGCGATGGCGATTACCACGTCGCAACCCGCCACGGCCCCCTCATTCGTGTCGGCCGCGATCACCGGAACCCCCAGGTCATCGGTCATTCGCGTTGCGAAAGCCTGGCGGTTCTCCGCGTTGCGGCTGAACGCCCGCACTTCGCGTACCGGCCGCACCATGCTCACCGCACGCAGCTGGTCGCCGGCCTGGTTACCTGTGCCGATGATCCCTACCGTCGCCGCGTTATCATTCGCCAAATGCTTCACGGCTACTGCCGTCGTGGCGCCGGTCCGCAAAAGCCCCAAACGGTTCGCCTGGGTATAGAGCAGCAGTTCACCACTGTCGGCATCGTACAGGCTCACCTGGAAAGAGTAGCCGTTCCGGGTGTTGGTGAACGTCTTCACCCCGAATACGCCGTCGTGCATGATGGCGCCGCCCATCACCGCCAGGTATCCGCCGGGCGTGGCGATTCGGCGTCGGCTCAGGTTAGCCGCCTCCCCATCGCCGTGGTTGCCCATCATCCCCTCGATGGCGGGCAGAATGTCTTCCAGGCTTACGCACTCGTTGACCTGCGCGTTAGTGAGGAACCGGGCCATGTGAGACTCCAGGAAAGAGGGTTAAATCAATGGCGGCCAAAAAACTCCCTCTCCCCTGGCGGGAGAGGGTTGGGGTGCGGTACGTCCGCCTCTGGCGGGAGGGGGACGAGGCTTCACGGCCTGAGCAATCAACGCGCGAAATACAGGCGGTTGGTGCGAACGTACTCGCGCATATTGGCCGGCACGGTGAACTCGTCAAATATCGCAGAAACCGGGCACACTGCCACGCAGTAAGCGCAGTCTATGCAGTCGTCCGGGTTGATGTAATACATCGGCGCATCATCGTCAGAATGGATGCAGTCCACGGGGCAAACTTCAACGCAGGAGGCGTCCTTGACTCCCTCGCACGGCTGTGTGATCACGAATGCCATCAGATTACCTCGACACGGGCGGATAGTCGCGGCGAATTCGGTCGCCTCCCCCTGACCGACACGACCCGTGGCTGGCCCGTTGATGGGCCGTATTCTGCGGTTTCTACTGATATTTTGTCAAGATATATGGCCGCCATATCCCTATCGCCGAAAGCGATACCAGAATCATCCCCCTCAATTACTAACCGCCCGCAATTCGCCCGTTGCCTCCGCGTTGCATTATCCATTATTTTGATATAATATATTGTCCTATCGCAATGATTTGCCCAAAACGGGTTGAAATAAAAGGTGGAACTCCATGGAACTGCGAGAGATTATCAGCTTTTATCACGTAGCCCGTCTTCGTAGCGTTTCCAAGGCGGCTCGCAAGCTGGAGCTGGGGCAGCCCACCGTCACCACTCATCTGCGGAAACTCGAGGGCGAATTCGGCATCACCCTCTTTGACCGCATCAAGCGGCCCATTCAGCTCACCTCCGAAGGTTCACTGTTCTACGAACTGGTAACGCCCATTGTCGAGTCCATCGACACGTTGAAGACTCAAATGGATTACTCCGAGGGACGCGGTTCCTTCGTCGTTGGAGCCTACCCAGACATCGTTTCCTACCACCTGCCGCGCCCCATCCGCCAGTTCCGCTCCCGCTACCCCGATGTGCGTATGCGGCTGGTCGCCCGCTCCTACGCCAACCTCATCCAGCTGGTCAAATCCGGCGAAGTTGACCTCGCCCTGTGCTCAGCTCCCCCAACCGACGACCCGTCCCTGGAATTTTCCGAGCTGTTCGACTACAACGTCGTGCTCATCACCGAGCCCAGCCACGAGTTGCTGCGCTACGAGCCGGTCACCATCGAGGATATGGCCAAGTTCCCGCTAATCTTGAACAGCCCCGAGAGCCTGAGCCGGCGCCGCGTGGAACAGAAGCTGCGCGAGCGCAGCACCAACTACGACGTGGTCCTCGAAATGGACAACACCGAGATGATCAAGCGCTACGTCGCCATCGGCATGGGCATCGCCATCGTCAGCGACTTCACTCTGCACTCGGAGGACCACGACCGTCTGGCCGTGGTGCGCCTGGATCACATCTTCCCGTCGGCCAACATCGGCGTCTGCACCCTGCGCGGCAAGTTCCACGGACGCGGCGTGCGCAACTTCATCAACACCCTCGCCGAAAACCTGTCCGGATTCCACGCCGACCTGTGGGATTGGGACGTCGACCACGGCGGCGAACCCCGCGCCGAGGCCATCGCCAACGCAACCCAGTAACCAACAATCCGCCGCTAGCATTATTGACATTTTACCGTCATTCCGGCGAAAGCCGGAATCCAGCACGGCAATTGCGGCTATAGTTGAAGAATCAGCTACCTAACCCCCTGCCACCGCCGGCACTATGCTGATCTCGTCTCCCGACTTGATTGACGTCTTCAGACCCTGGTCGAACCGGATGTCCTCGCCGTTAACGTAGATGTTGACGAAGTAGCGCAACTCGCCCTCTTCATCAAGCAGCCGTTCTTTGAACCCGGGGTAGTCGGACTCAAGCGTCTCAATCATCTGCGAGAGGTCGTTCACCTCCAGCTCAACCTTGTCGGCTCCGCCGGTCATGCGGCGCAGCGGTGTGGGTATGCGAACCATAACGCCCATTGGGGATTCTCCTCCTGTTGTTCTGCAAGCCCCGGGGCGTCTTCAGTCGCCGGGGTCAGCCTTCAATTACGTCTCCGGCGATGGGGTCAACGCGCACGCCGCTCTTGGCAACCCACGTCAAGCCTCGCTGAATCTCTTCGTCCGCCCCGTCCAACTCCAGGATCACCCAACCCATGTCGGCGCGCACATCCGCCCGCCGAATGTTGGTGACCACGTCGAAATCATGGCCCAGCCGGTAGATGATCGGCTCCCTAACCATATCCGCAGAAAAGGTGAAACGCACCCGTTGCCTGGCCATTTTCTCCTACACCCCGGCTGCGACCCGGCTTTCCAGCGCCGCCTCAAACGACCCCATCATCGGTTTCACCACCAGTGGGTTCACCACCTCTTCCACCGCCTCCTGCGTCTTCAATCCGTTGCCCGTAATGTAGGCAACCGTGAGTTCGTCCGGCCCTATTGCCCCGGTCTCCGCAAGGTACTTTAGAGTTGACACGGTGACGCCGCCCGCGGTCTCAGTGAACACGCCTTCGGTTTCTGCCAGCAGCTTGATCCCTTCCACCACCTGGTTCTCGGGCACCGCGTAACCGCTTCCCTCCGACTCCCGTATCACCCGCAGCGCGTAGATGCCATCGGCGGGATTGCCGATGGCCAACGACTTGGCGATGCTGTCTGGACGCACCGGCCGAATCTGGTTCCGCTGGTTCTCCCACGCCGTAACAATGGGGCAGCATCCCGCCGCCTGCGCCATGTGCATCCGCGTCGTCACCGCCGGATGATGCACTGTGTTCTGATCCGCGCCGAACGGCATCGGATCCACCCCGTCCAGCAGGCCCAGGCAGGCTAGCTCATTGAAACCCTTCCAGATCTTGGTGAACATCGCGCCCGAGGCCGACGGTACCACCACGTGGTCCGGAATCCGCCAGCCCAACTGCTCCGCCACCTCGTAGCCCAGGGTCTTGCTCCCTTCGGCGTAGTATGGGCGCATGTTGATGTTGACGAAAGCCCAATGATAGTTGTCGCTGATCTCGCTGCACAGCCGGTTCACTTCATCGTAGGTGCCGTCAACGGCCACCAGCGTCGGATTGTACACCGCCGCGCCGATTACCTTCCCGCGCTCCAGGTCCGCCGGAATGAACACCACCGCGTCAACGCCCGCCCGGGCCGCGTGAGCCGCCACGCTGCACGCCAGGTTGCCGGTGCTCGCGCACGCCAGCGTCTCGTAACCGAACTCAACGGCCTTGGTTGCCGCCACCGACACCACCCGGTCCTTGAACGAGAACGACGGATTCACGCTGTCGTTCTTGATGTACAGGTTGTTGAGTCCCAATCGTTTGCCCAGATTTCTGGCTTTCATCAGCGGCGTGTAGCCCGACATGATGTCCACCGGATCATCCGCCGACGCCGGCAGCAGGTCCTCATAGCGCCAGATGCTCAGCGGCCCTTCCGCAATTCGTTTGTGGCTGATCACCTCGGAGATAGTCACATAGTCGTATATGATTTCCAGCGGGCCGAAACAGAAATCACAAACGTTCAGCGGGCCGCCCGGATACTCCCGGCCGCACTCCCGACATTTCAATCCTTTGATAAAAGCCACCGGATGATACCTCCGTTGGTTACGGACTCTCTTCGAGCCAATTCGCGCTTTCCACGCTGGAACAATCTTCTGGGCAACAGGTAAACATTTTGCCAGAGGCCGCCCCCGCTGGCAACCGGGACGCCCCTGATCCGGGATAGCCGCATTCCGATATTTTACTCACGTCATTCCTGCAAAAGCAGGAATCCAGAGAATCCTTAAATCGGTGCCGTCCCGTCTATCATTGTCATTCATGCAGGAAAACTGCCCACCCGTTGGATCGTGGGCAGAGGTCCCCCGCGTCAGTGCATCGGGTGATACCAGTGGCTGTCGTAGAACATTAGCGGATTTGCGTCTTCGCCGCTGCTGCGCATCTCCTTGACTTCGCCAACGTAAATGGTGTGGTCGCCGTAAACGTGCGAACCCACGATGTCGCAGTTGAAAAACACCATTGATCCGTCCAACTGCGGTACGTCGTGTTCTCCCATCGTGTACGAGTATTCCGGGTTCCCCTCCCGCTGCTCCGGCCGGCGGGCGAAATAGCGTCCCAGCTCTTCCTGCTCCTCACGAAGCACGTTCACCCCAATCCGCTTCTGCTCCTCCACGTACCCATAGGTGATGGTGTTGTGCGCCACGCATACCAGTAACGTCGGCGGGTCCAGACACACCGAAGTGAACGCGTTCGCCGTCATCGCATGGGGATTCCCTTCCGGATCCAACGTAGTTATCACCGTAACCCCGGTTGCGAACTTTGACATTGCCTGCCGAAAGTCATTCTGACTAACCACTGCGCGTTTACCCCCGATAATTTGGCGATGATTATACCCGGCCAATATCACTATTGCCAAATACCGGCCACGCCCCAAATGCCTCCCCAATCCGCTCCGCCGGCAACCCGGCTGCGCATCCCGCGTCAAGTTTCAAAACGGCGTCCGGCAGTATGTGCCCCGAGAACAATTCGGGATGCGTCAACTCAGCCAGCAGTTCCAACCCGTCCACCACCCGCGGCCCCGGTCGGCTCAGCGTGCTGTGGTCAATCAGATAGACCTCGCCCGACTGCACCGCCGGCAGCTCATTCCAACCGGGCTGCGCGGCCAGCCATGGAATCTCCCGCACGCTCCTCGCCAAATCCGACGAGCACAAATCGATGTACAACTTCTCCGGCTCAGCCGACACCACCTCGCACCATTCGATCCGTTCCGCCGGGCATCCCGCTGTAAACCGTGGGGGCAATACCCCGCCGGCTCGCGCCACCAGGTCCGTCACCCAATGCCCCCCGATCACCAGCGGGTTCACCCCCTCCAGCGAAAACACCCTCGGACGACGTTCCACTGCGTCGATCTTCTTTGCCACCGCCGCAACTCGCTCTGCCAGACCGGCCAACAATTTCGTCGCGGCTTCCGATGTTCCACAAGCTTCACCCACTTCCAGAAAACTTCCGAGTATTTCGTCCAGCGTCCGGGGGTTCAGCGTCAGCACCTTCGGCGGCATCGGTATCGGCTCCACTGCCCGGTGTACTGTCCCTGCATCCACCTCACAGAAATAGCACAGGTCCTGCGTCAAAACCACGTCGGGCGACGCCTCCATCAACCACTCCACGTCCAGCTCATACGGACTTTCACCCGCCGATAGGATCCGGCTCATCTCCGCCTCAACCTCTTCGCTCGACATCACCGCCGGATCAATCCGGCTGCGGCACACCACCCGTATGCCGGCGGCTGCCGGCGGATAGTCGCACAGGTCGGTCACGCCGATTATCCGCTCTCCCAACCCCAACGCAAACAGAATCTCCGTTCCGCTAGGCAGCAACGAGCATATCCTCTGCATCCCGTTCATCCTGTTTATCCCTGTAAAATCGCTCCCTGCGCCCGGAGACCTGCGCGTGGCAGCGGCCCGGATTGTAGCATATACTCTGAGCATAGCTTGTCGCCGCGCGCAGTTCATTCCGGGCACCATGAACGCTACGACCACACTCCCATCGTCCGATGTGGCGGCGCAGCCATGGGGCAGGCGTGCCCTGGTGGGCCTGAATATCTACAGCTTCGGACTGGCCGGTTTCATCTTGGCCATGGACACGGTGGTGCTCCCCATCCTGGTGCTGGAAGTGGCCCCTCACGCCGCCAAAAACACCTTGCTGGGCATCGTGGGCTTGGCCGGACTCCTGGCCACCGCTCTGGTGCAAGTTCCCGTCGGTTGGGCCAGCGACCGCACCCGCTCCCGTCTGGGCCGCCGGCTCCCCTATATGCTCTGGACCTGTCTGTGCATCCCGGTGGGGCTGGCCGGCCTGGCGATGCCATTAAACTACGTCAGCCTGCTGGTCATCTGGATGTTCATCCAGATTAATTCGGGCATCGGATACTCTCCTTATCTCGCCAGCGTGCGCGAACTGGTTCCCGCAAACCGCATGGGTGTGGCCGCGTCCATTAAAACGCTGCTTGAAGCCCTGGGCGGGGCAACCATGCTCTGCCTGGCCGCCCTGATGGTTGCTCACTACCATCGTCCTGATGGCGCGGTGTGGCTCTGGGCCACCTTGGCCATGTTCGCCGGCGTACTGACCGTTACGTCCGGTATCAGTTCCTTCACGATATTCAGCCGGTGGCGCCGGGCCGGTGGCATCGGCGCTGCTGCTTTCCAACGTGCCGCCATGGCCTTCCCGGAATCCACTAATATGGCCCGCCTCCATCCTGACTTGGCCTGGTTTGTAGTGTCTCGGGGCGCGTTCATGGCCGCCGTCGTTATCTTCACCACCTATGGCCTGTTCTTCCTGCGCGACAAGGTTCAGGTTGACAATCCGGCTCAGGCCCTGGGCATGGCCATCATCGGTATCGGCGGCGCTCTGGTCGTCACCACCTACCCTTCCGGCTGGTTGTCCGACCGGCTGGGTCGCAAGCCCGTGTTGACCGTGGGCGTGGTTGTCGCCGTGGCTGCCACTGTCGCGATGATGTGGGTCAGTTCTTATCTCATCGCGGTCGTCGTCGCCAGCGTCATCGGCGGCGCGGTGGGCATGATCCTCACCACCCACTGGGCCATGGCCAACGACCTCGGCGCCTCCGGACGGGAAGCGCAGCACATGGGGATCGTGAACCTGGGCACTCTATTCGGCGCGGCCGGCGCCAAAGCCATCGGCCCGCTCCCTGATCTGGTCACCGTCTGGTTCGGCCCCGGCTACGGCTACACCGCACTCCTGGGCGCCAGCGCGCTGCTGTTCATCATCGGCGGCGTTTTGCTCTTCAAGGTGCGCCCGGATCACCCCGTCCAGTTGCAACAACCCCAATACTGACGCCTCTCGTCTCACCCCCTCCGCGCCCGGTACGTCTCCCGCACAAAGAGCACCAGCCCAATCCCCGACGCCGCCAATATCGCCGCGTCAATCCACAACGACCACGAAAAGCCCGCCACGTCCGCGATGGCTCCGAAAACCAGCGCCCCGGCAATCGTGCCCACGCCTCCAAATGTCCGCAGCAATCCGATTGTAACGCCCTCCATCCCCGGCGGCGCGATGTCCGCGAAAAACACCGTGCCCGCCGGACTGCCCAACCCTTCGCCCAACCCGAGCAGCACGCCCGACAGCAGCAATTGCCACAGGTTCCCGGCCCAGATGAATGCCGCGATGCCCAGGCACATCAGCGCGATGGACGGGATAATCGGCGTCTTCCGGCCAAACCTGTCCGAAAGGTAGCCCGACGCTATCGTCGTGAAAAACTGTGGAAAGTGCGTGACGCTGATCCACAACCCCAGATCACTCGGCTCAAACCCCTTTGCTCGTCCGAACAGCGGCATCACGCTCAACCGCGCACCCTGGCGGTTGGCCACTATCATCAGCGCGAACATCCCCACGAAAATGAACGCCGGACTCAGCATCAGCCGCCACATCGCCCCCCGCTGTCTCCCCTCAAAATCCTCCTCTCCCCCGGCGGAACTCGCTCCCTCTCCCCCTGCGGCAGATCGTTGTGATGCGGAACGTCCGCCTTCGGCGGAACTCGCCCCCTCTCTCCTGGTGGAAGAGGGCTGGGGTGAGGGGGATTGACCCTCCCGCCACCGCGATTCCGGCAGCGCAAACACAATCACCCCCATCGAAACGGCCATCAGGACCGCCTGCGCGTACAGCGGTATCCGCAACCCGAATATGTCCCCCAGGTAACCCCCCAGCAGCGGCCCCAGGATCTGCCCCGCCAGGATGCTCAATTCCTGCAAACTCAGCAGCCGGCCCCGCGTCGCCGGCGTCGCCTCGTCCCGCAGGTAAATCGTCGCCACCGTCAGGAATATGCTGCCGCCAAAACCCGAGACGAACCGCCACCCTGCCAGCCACGCGTAGCTGAACGACACCGACACCATGGCCGCGCCCGCCACGTTGATCGCCGCGCCCAGCCCCAGCACACTCTTGCGCCCGTACCGCTGCGCCAGGTATCCCGCCGGCAGACTGGTCACCAATCGCCCGAACCCGAACAGCCCAACCGCTATTCCGACCTCGGCGGCGCTAACTTCGTATTCCTGCTCCAAAAACAACGGCAGCACCGGCGCGATGGCCCCCATCCCAAAGCTGTTCAGCGCCACCACCACGCATAAAACCGATACGCCTCGATACCGACCCAGCAGAGCCGCTCGTAAGCCACCGGTCGTCACGTAACCCGCCCGTCCGCGCCGTCGCCTGAAATCTCCCTAATTCGCCGCTCAAGCCGAAACCGCGGAATCATCACGTAATGGCCACAAGTCTCGCACCGCAGCCCGATGTCGCCGCCCACCCGGTTCACCAGCCACAGAAACCCGCCGCAAGGATGCGCCTTCTTCAACCGCACAACATCTCCCACCCTCAAATCCGCAACCCCCGGCCGCCCGTTGGTGCCTCCGCGCGATGTCATCTCAGTTCCCCCGCTCATCCTGAGCCTGTCGAAGGACCACCCCGAGTCCGCCGGAAATCCTGCCTATGAAAATAGCCCTCTCCCCTTGTGGGAGAGGGTTGGGTGAGGGGCGTCACTTCCCCCTGAAGCGTCATTTTCATCATCGTATCCGACCTGGCAGGGCCAACCGTCATTCCCGAACCTCAACCGTCATTCCCGAACCTTACCCGTCATTCCCGCGAAAGCGGGAATCCAGAAAATCCCCAAAATCCTGTCCATCCTGTCCATCGATGTAAAACTCACCCCCACCCCAACCCCATGTCATCCAGCGTAACGTTAATTCCGTCCCGCAACTCTCCCGCCGCAATCCGCGCCGCCTCCGCAAAATCGTCGCCCGACGATGCGTAAATAATCCCACGCCCGGAGTTGATAATCGCCAGCCTGCCGTTGGCGTCCACGCCACTGCGCACGCTCGCCTCCAGATCGCCACCCTGCGCGCCAACCCCCGGAATCAGGATCGGCATATCAGGGCAGACCTCCCGCACGTCTGCCAGTTGCTCCGGCGCCGTCGCGCCCACTACCAGCCCCAGGTTGTCCTGAGCCGGCAACGCCGACAAGTCCCGCGCCAGCCGCATATACACCGGCTCCCCGCCGGCAACCACCAGATCCTGCAGGTCCGATGACCCTGGGTTGGATCCCCGGCACCACACGAAAACCCCGCGATCGGGCCGGCCCAGCCACGGCTCAACGGTCTCCATACCGCCCCACGGATTCACCGTGACGGCATCGAATCCCCAAACGTCGAACATCGCCGTCGCATAAGCCGTTGCGACATTGCCGATGTCCCCCCGCTTGCAGTCCACGATGAGCACACAATCCGGCGCCGCGTCCCGTATATGTGAAACCGTAGCCTCCAGCGCCCGCAATCCCGGCAACCCCAACGCCTCATAAAAAGCGATATTTGGCTTGTAAGCGCACACCAAATCCGCCGTAGCATCCACAATCGCCCGGTTAAACTCCACCACCGCCCGCTCCGCATCGTAAGAGAACCATCCACCGCCAGCCAGCCGCCTATCCTGACCTTGCCCCGCCACCCGCTCATCCTGAGCTGCCGCAGGTCCGCCTTTGGCGGGTCGAAGGACCTCCATCGGCATCAAAACCGGATCCACGTCCAACCCAACGCAAACCAAACTCCGCGCCGCCTCGCTGGCCGCAAGCAATCTATCCACAAATTCCATCATGCCAATCCCACTTGCCATTCACCAAGCCAACCCAATCCCGAAAATCCTGATTCTGACAATACCCAAAAACCGGAACGTCATTATAGCAACCACAAAATCCTGTTCATCCCGTATATCCTGTGCATCCCGGTAAAACGTAATCCTACCCCAACGGCCGCGCAAAACTGATTTCATGCCCGTCCGGGTCCGTAATGTGATAGTACCGCTCCCGCCACGGCGCATCCGCCGGCTCACCGTCCGGCGAATACCCAGCCGCCACCATCCGCCGGTGATGCGCGTCCACGTCGTCCACGTACAAAATGCACCGACCCCACCAGCAAACTTCCACATCCTCAACCAGGATCAAATTCAGATACCCGTCGCCAATCGCCAGCGACGTAAACCCCGCCTCTGGCCCGCCGTACAAAATCGGTATCCCCGCCCCATCGTGATAAAATGCCACCGACCGGGCCATATCCCGCACCGCCAAAGTAACCGCGCTAATACTCTGCACCGTCATTCTCTGCACCCACCCATCACTCCGATCCTCCTTCTTCCATTGTCATTCCCGCGAAAGCGGGAATCCAGAAAACCCTATCGACTGCGTTGCGTAGAATCAACGAACCTGCCCTTACCGATTCCGGTCGAGACCTACAGATCATTTCATTATGGCACAGGCTGACAAAAGTAGGAGGTCAAGCGCAATGCTCTACAGTGCCGAAGGCCAACCGATCCACTGCGGCAACTGTCTCTGGGGCCAATTCGTTCCCCCTGGCAAGGGAGAGCAAGACCCGTATGGCAGATACCCAATAGGGGATACCTACGTGCTTTGCCAACTCAATCCTCGAAGAGGCGACTTCGGATTCCCGAAAATGGAGTACAGTGATCATTGCAGCCATCACCCTGCTTTAGACGGATTGCCTCTGAAACGATTGGCAAAGCCGCTGCCTGTGCCGGCACAACTGCCGAATTCTGACTGGCTGTTGGGCAAGTGCTTTGCGTGTGGAGCCGAACCCGGAGTGGACTGCATACGCTCAAGAGAAATCCGTGAACGCAGGCGGAACGGTATCCACCTTTCGCGTGAGGCAAGCGGTGGGCGCACTATGTTACTGGCTAAACTGCCGGGATGTCCCGTTTGCGGTGCCGAATCTGGCAAACCATGCACTATATCTGGAGACGCAGCTTTCAAATTCGTTCACTATGCCCGCGAGCGGGCAGGCTATTTGGAAGTGTAACCCTACCCAAAATCCCGTCTATCCTGTCCATCCATGCAAAACCGGAACCCGGCAAACATTATGACACAACCCCCCTGCCTTCCCCGCCTCGAATCCATCCTACGCGAAATGGACTCCGTCATCGTCGCCTGCTCCGGCGGCGTGGACAGTACCCTCCTGGCGGTGGCCGCCCAACGCGCGCTGGGTAGCCGCGCTTTGGCCGTCACCGCCGTTTCTCCCGCCCTGGCCGCCCGCGACCTCGCCGACGCCGAGACCATCGCGTCCCAATTCAACCTCAATCACCGCATCATCAACACCGACGAACTCCAGCGCGAGGGCTACGTCGCCAACTCCCCGCAGCGCTGCTATTTCTGCAAGACCGAACTCTACGACCAACTCGGCGCCCTGGCCGCCGCCGAGGGCTACGCCTGGGTCGCCAACGGCGCCAACACCGACGACCTCGGCGACTACCGCCCCGGCATGACCGCCGCCGCCGAGCATAAAGTCCGCAGCCCCATGGTCGAGGCGGAAATGGACAAATCCCAGGTCCGCGCCGCCGCCCAGTGGCTCGGAGTTCCCCTGTGGGACAAGCCGGCCCAGCCCTGCCTGTCATCCCGCATCCCATACGGAACCCCCGTAACCGTCGAGTCCCTCCGCCGCATCGAAGCCGCCGAAGACATCCTACGCGACTTCGGCCTCCGCGAAGTCCGCGCCCGCCACCACGACAAGCTCTGCCGCATCGAGGTCGCCGCCAACGACATGGAACGCGCCTTCACCCACCGCGACGAAATCGCCGCCCGCCTCAAGTCCCTCGGCTACCTCTGGGTCTCCCTCGACCTCAACCCCCTCCGCTCCGGCAGCCTCAACGACGTCCTCACTTCCAACGTCCGGTCATCACCCGACCACGCTCCGTCATTCCTGCGAAAGCAGGAATCCAGAAACCCTAGGTAGAGGCGACGCATGCGTCGCCCAAGTGCGTACCATCTAGAGTTGTCATTGCGAGCAAAGCGTGGCAATCTCGACCCCGTAGCCGGCGCTCCCCTGTGCCCGATTGCCCAAGTCCTAATGCCATTCCCGCATCCCACTCCATAATTCTCACATCCCACCTCACCATCATTCCCGCTCACCCCGTCATTCCGGCGAAAGAACGGCCTGCCCGTGCTCGACACGGGGTCACCCCGTACTTGGTACGGGACCGAAATCCAGAAAATCCTCAAATCTTGTGAATCCTGATTCTGACAATTCCTCATCCTGTCAATCCCCTTCATCCTCTTCATCCCGGTAATGCGTCTCCCTCGTATCCCCATGAAAACCGCCTACATCCAGTCCGTCGGTGGCGCCAGCGGCGACATGCTCCTCGGCGCCCTCCTCGACGCCGGCCTCCCCCTCGACGCCATCCACGACGCCATCGCCGCCCTCAAAATCCCCAACGTCAATATCACCACCGCTACCGAAACTCGCTGCGAAGTCCGCGGCTCCCGCGCCGTCGTTGACACCACCAACGCCCCCCGCTACTCGCCCCGGCAGATGCTAGACGCCGTAAACAACGCCGCCGCCCTGTCCGACCAAACCCGCACCCGCGCCACCGCCGTCCTCAACGCCTTGTTCGCCGCCGAGTCCCGCGTCCACGGCGCCAAACCGGAGAACATCCACCCTCACGAACCAGGAGTCACCGACACCTCAGTTGGCGACTACCTTGACCAGATCCACCTCCACGAACTCGGCACCGCCGACACCCTGGTCGATGTCGTCGGCGTAGTCCACGGCCTCGAGCAACTCGGCATCCATCGCATCTACGCATCCCCTCTGGTCCTCGGCGAAGCCACCGGCCCGCGCCGGCCCAACGGCTACAGCAACCCGGCCCCGGCCACCCTGGAAATCATCGCCGCCGCCAACGCCCCAGTCGCCCCCGAGCGCCCCGTCGACGCCCTGTCTCTGTTT
>VXOG01000036.1:102382-103752 GCA_009840165.1 Chloroflexota bacterium | reverse complement strand
CCCCCACAACCAGCCCGCCGTCCCCGCACAAATGATATGAAATGAGCGGAATTGAGCGGAAAATCCCAAAATCTTATCCCCTTCATCCTGTTCATCCTCTTTATCCCGGTAAATTTCTCCTGTCAGAGGTAGCCATGACCATCTCCCAACTCCGCCGCCGCATCGACGCCCTCAAACGCAAATTCGCCCGCGAACTCGCCATCGTCAAACTCCGCCGTATCGCCGAATCCGTCGCCGACGACTGGGACCACGACAATCCACCCGAACCCGGTGACGTCATCCAGCGCGTCGTCAAAGCCGGCTTCCGCCTCAACACTTTCACCCGCCTCAGCCGCTACCTCAACGACACCCGACGCGCCGGCGAAATCCCCTACCCGAACACCATGGTGCTCGAACTCCTGCCCTGGGCCGAAAACGACCGCTACTTCCCACTGCTCCGCTGGGACCTTCCCGCTCCCGCCCGGTAACGCCGTCCGGTCGTATGCTAAAATGCGCCCAATTTCCGGATGCGCCATCCATTTACCGGGATCTAGATATGCCGCATAACTTCTGGATGATTAACTGCAACAATCACAATTTCGACATCACTCAGGACATGGGCTTTTCGCAACAGGGTTTGAAAGCCGAATACCGACGCAAAGTGCAGCGGGTTGAACCCGGCGACCGCATCATCTACTACGTCAGCGGCCAGCGCGTGTTCACTGCTACCGCCACCGTAACCAGGGGATACGAAGAGGTCAGGTCCACTCCCTGGGTCAAGGAAGGCAAGACGACCTGGCCCTATCTCATCCACATCAAACCGGACGTAGTGCTGAACCGGGAACAGTATATCGACGCCGGTTTGATTGCCTACCGCCTGGAATACCTGCGGAAGTGGCCGCCCGAAGACTGGCACATGGCCTTCCAGGGCAACCTGCACCTGCTTTCCAAGGGCGACTTCTTCCTGCTGGAAACCGAAATGATGAAGCTGAAACACGGACGCGAGGAAGCCCTGCGTCGCGCGGATGTGGAGATCGCGGCGGAAACGGAACGAGTCAACGCCCAACGGGAACGCCGGCGCCGCAACGCCGAGCGCGACACCGCTCGCGCCCCCCGTCCACGCAACGAACCCGCGCCCGAAGCCGCAGAGCGCAAGACTGACGAACCCTCAGCAGCCAACGAGGAGGCGACAGCCGTTACGAGGGATCAATCGCCTCCCGGGAGAAACCGACCCAACGGCCGCGGGAGACGGCCGCAAAGCAGGGGCCGCAACCGTCAGACTGCGCCCAACACCCCGAAGTTCGACGACGACTAGGGCGTGCTCGCGTTTCCCGTCATTCCGGACTTGCTCCCGTCATTCCGGACTTGCTCCCGTCATTCCGGACTTGCTC
>VXOG01000036.1:0-102372 GCA_009840165.1 Chloroflexota bacterium | reverse complement strand
CGTCATTCCGGACTTGCTCTCGTCATTCCGGACTTGCTCTCGTCATTCCGGACTTGCTCTCGTCATTCCGGACCTGCTCTCGTCATTCCGGCGAAAGCCGGAATCCAGCGACCGCATCCGCTTCATCCAGCGCCAAACGAATTTCCGCCCTAACATCCTCATCAGCTTCGACATTTTCCGCGATCCGCAACGCCGTGACAGCCTCGGCGCCCCCAATACGCCCCAATGCCCACGCCGCATGACCTCTCACCAGCGCATCGCTGGACGCCAGGGCGCGCCGGAGCGCAGGCTCCGCCGTCGCGTCGCCGATATTGCCCAACGCCACGCAGGCGTTGCGCTGCATCCCGATCCGCTTGGCCCGCATCAGGGGCGTGCCGGCAAAGCGCTGGCGAAACTGCGCCTCGTCCATGTCCAGCAATTCAACCAGGTCCAGAGTCGTCAGGTCGCGCCTCCCGAAGTTGGGATCAGACGTCGCTTTGGCCTTGCGGTTGACCGGGCACACCTCCTGGCAGATGTCGCAGCCGAACACCCAGGTTCCCATGGCCGTGCGCAGTTCCAGTGGTATCGCCCCCTTGTGCTCAATGGTCAGGTAGCTGATGCATCGTCGGTTGTCCACCACGTAGGGCGCGACAATGGCCTCGGTAGGGCAGGCGGGAATGCAGCGGGCGCATTGGCCGCAGGTCTTGGACAGGGGCGCATCCGGTTCCAGTTTCAGGTTGGTGACAACCTGGCCCAGCAGCAGCCACGAGCCATAGGTCGGGTTCAGGATGTTCCCATTCTTGCCAAACCAGCCCAGTCCCGCGCGAGCGGCGGCGGCACGGTCGAGCATCGGGCCGTCGTCCACGTACCAGCGGGCCGCCAGTTCCTCGTCGGCCTGTTGCAACGCGGGATGCTCGGCAAGCGAGATGACGAGCCGGCGCATTCGCCGCTTCATCACGCGGTGATAATCGCGTCCCTGGGCATAACGGGCGACAAGTCCCGAACCGGAGACCGGCGTTGGCGTCGAGCCGGGGTAGTAGTTGAGTCCCAGGGATATGATGGAACGCGCCCCGGGCATCAGTTCGTCGGGACTCGTGCCCCGTGCAACGCGCGCTTTGGTGAACCACGGCAGGCCGTCCATCAGCCCGTCGTCAATGCGGCGCATTGCTAATTCACGATCAGCGTCGAAATCGGCGGCATCGGTCACCGCCACCAGATCGAAGCCGACCTCGCGCGCCAGCCCGTCAATCAATCGGCGCAGGTCGGCGGGTTTCGCGTCGCCGTGTTGTGTCACACTCACAGGTTCTCGCCCTGGTATCGTCCCGTGTATCCGTGCGGGTCGGCAGCGGTCAGGGGAAAGAATACCAACTGGGCTACCCGGGCGTCGCGCCGGATTCTGAAGCCGGCGGGGTGATGGACGACCAGCAGCGCTTGGGAGCGACCGGAGTAACCGGCGTCCCAAACGGCGGTGTGGATGGCGACGCCCGAGCGGAGCAGGCTGGAACGGGGGCGTGCCAGGGCCATTATATTGCGGGGCAGATTGACGATTTCGTGGAACGTAATCAAATAGGGGCCGGGTTTGAGATGCAGCCAGCCATCCGAATCGAAGGACAATTCCGCGTTCTCCGGCAACACCCGGTCGCCGTCGAGAACACCGATACTGCCGGGCGTGGAGTCCGCATGGTAATGGGAAACCGAGCGGACGGACATGTCAAAGCCGTTGGGCTGAAGTTGCTCGCTGATGTCGTGGCATTGCTCCAGCAACGGCGGGTCGCCGGCGATAAGCTCGGCGATGGTGGCCCGGCTGAGCGCGCCGGTGAGTTGAGATTGCTGGTTCATAACCAAAGGCAGGATGTAGATATATTGGTAGGGGCGACGCATGCGTCGCCCCTACGTTGGAAGTCCGAATGGATTGGGGTGCGCTAGTCGTGCATGAAGTCCTGGATGTCGGCCGGCAACGGCTCGTACTTGGGTATTTCGGTTACGACGGCCTGGGTGGTCAGCAGCATTCCGGCGACGGAGCCGGCGTTCCGCAGCGCCGAGCGGGTGACTTTCGCCGGGTCGATGATCCCGCGGGCCACCACGTCGGTGTACTCTCCGCAGTCGGCATCGAACCCGTAGTCGCCTTCGCCGTTGCGGACGTTTTCCACGATGACATCACCTTTGTAGCCGGCATTCTGCGCAATAGTGTTCAGGGGGGCTTCCAGCGCATTGCGCACCAGGCGTATGCCAACGGCTTCGTCACCGGTCGCGCGCTCCAACAGGTCATCCAGCACGGCCTGAGCGCGCAGGAGGGTGACGCCGCCGCCCGGGATAACGCCTTCTTCGACGGCTGCGCGGGTGGAGGCCAGGGCGTCCTCGGTGCGGCTCTTGCGCTCGTTCAGCTCCGGTTCAGTGGCGGCGCCGACCCGGATAACGGCGACTCCGCCCGCCAGGTTGGCGAGGCGTTCCTGCAACTTCTCCCGGTCGTAGTCGGAGGTAGTCTCCTCGATCTGGACGCGCAACTCCGCAACGCGGCCGGCGATGTCGTCCTCGTGGCCCCGGCCTTCAACGATGGTGGTCTCGTCCTTGGTGGCCAGGACGCGTCGGGCAGAGCCGAGATTTTCGAGAGATACGTCATCAAGGCGCATACCGGCATCGTTGGTAATGACCGCGCCGCCGGTGACGATGGCCAGGTCCTGCAGCAGTGCCTTGCGCCGTTCGCCGAAACCGGGAGCCTTCACGGCCAGGCTGCTCACGGTGCCGCGCAGCTTGTTAACCACCAGGGTCGCCAGCGCTTCGCCCTCCACGTCCTCGGCAATTATGATCAGCGGCCGTCGTCCGGCCTGGGCCACGGCTTCGAGGGTGGGAACCACGTCGGCGGCCGAGGAAAGCTTCTGGTCGGTGAGCAGGAACAGCGGCTCATCCAGGGAAACTTCCATCCGGTCGGGGTCGGTGATGAAGTGGGGTGAAAGGTAACCCCGGTCGAGGCGCATCCCTTCAACCACGTCCAGTTCGTCGGTGAGGCCGCGGCTCTCCTCGATGGTGATGATTCCCTCGCGGCCCACCTTGTCCATGGCGTCGGCGATCAGCTCGGCAATGGCCTCTTCATGGGCAGAAAGGGCGGCGACACGCGCGACCTGCTCACGACTCTCAACGGCCACGGCCTGGGCGCTGATTTCGCTGCTGACCGCGCTGACGGCCTGGTCGATGCCCGACTTCAAGGCCAGGGGGTTGGCGCCGGCAGCCACGTTCATAAAGCCGCCCTGGATGATGGAACGCGCCAGCACTACCGACGTGGTAGTGCCGTCGCCCACGACGTCGTTGGTCTTGGCGGCTGCCTCTTTGACGACCTGGGCGCCCATGTTTTCGTAGGGGTCCGGCAATTCGACCTCTTTGGCAATGGTGACGCCGTCGCTACAGACCACCGGCAGGGTCCAGACGCGACCCAGGATCACGTTCCGGCCACTGGGGCCCAGCGTAAGGGCGACCACCCGCCCAAGCTGGTCAACACCGCTCATCAGGCTCTGTCGGGCGTCTTCGTCAAAAATCAGTTGCTTTTCAGGCATTGCGGGAATCCTCCGGACTCGGCAAATTGACGCGCGCGATTCGGCAACACGTGACGATATGTCTCGAATGGAAGCGATGGGATCGCGCGGAGTTTGGCGTTTCAATTGTCCGCAACGGGGCGGGTATTGTCAACTAACGGATGACATTTGGTTTGTCTTTTGATAACATCTTAGCCTGCAAATCAAAGAAACAGATTACAGGAGCCGTTCCCTTGCCTGCACAGAAGGCCCACCGCCAATCCGTGAAACGCTACGCGCGCAACCTGAGCGTGCGCCGCGCTACCCGTACCGCCATTGGCCGCGCGCGCCGCGCCATCGCCGCCGGAGCGCCGGAATCGGAAGAAGAAGTACTCAAAGCCATGCGCCAGTTGGACATCGCCGCCCGCAAGGGAGTGCTACACAAGAACAACGCATCGCGTCGCAAGGCCCGCCTCGCCGCCGCCCTCAATCGCGTCCAGGCGGAGTAGCCACGCAGTTCGAGCCAGTTCCGCATATCCGATCTCAAGTCTCCAGCAACGCGCCGGCGCTCTACATGCGCCGGCTTTTTTGTGTCTCGTCCGGGCTGTAAGCAGGCTCCCGGTTCTCGGCGGATGTCGTAGAATGGCGCGTGTCCGTTTCATCAACCCGTACTGGAGTTACGCATCTAACGAGATTTACGCACCGGACCGCAGGAGTTACGCCATGATAATCGACACTCATACCCACGTGGTCAACAGCGACAGGGTCGCGCACCCGCTCCATCCCGACGCTACGGGGTGGTCGCTTGAAGTCAGCAACAACGTGGAGGACCTGATCGCCGAGATGGACGCGGCCGGCGTGGAGTGCGCCACCCTGGTGCAGCCCAACGGCACCTACGGCCTGGACAACTCCTACCAGTGCGACAGTGCGTTGCAATACGCTCCGCGCACGGTGGCCGTGGGCATCCTGGATCCGGCGGCGCCAGACGCGGCAGACCTGCTATCGTACTGGACCAATGAGCGCGGCATGTGGGGCGTGCGCCTGCAAAGCCAGGCCGAACCCGACGACTCCCGCTGCGACGCGATTTGGGAACGGGCCGCGTCGCTGGGCGTCCCCATCTCCATCGGCGGCGGCGGCACGGCGGACCGGGTGAACCGTATGCGGAACATCGGCGCGCGTCATCCCAACGTCCGGTTTGCGCCCGACCACTTCGCGGGCTGGAGCGGCTCCGACGACAAGCCGGGCATGACCGTCGCGCTGGAGGAACTGGCCACGCTGCCCAACGCCCACCTGCGCTATTCCAGCACCAGCCTGGGCCCCTACGCCGAACTGGACGACGCCGGCAAGGATATGTTCCGACGAGTAGTTGAAGCGTTCACACCGCGACGGATGATGTGGGGTTCCAACTTCCCATCGTCGCGGGCGGGCGGTTTCGCGGGACAGGTGACACTGGGCAAGACGGCGCTGCCGTGGCTGTCCGCCGAGGATCTGGACTGGATGATGGGCGGGGCCGCCGCCACCTTCTGGCCCATGCTGAAGGCGCCGGACGCCTAACGATTTCGGACGCTGGATTCCCGCTTTCGCGGGAATGACGGTATTTATCAACGCAAGAGAGGTTACCAGCATGGCTGCAGATCCCGTGAACATTTTTGAGTATGAAGAGATTGCCAGGGAGCGCATCGAGAAGGGACACTACGATTTCATAGCCGGGGGCGCGACGGACGAGATCACCATCCGGCGCACCCGCGCGGCCTACGACTCCATCATGCTGCGCCCGCGCATGATGGTGGACGTGGAACAGCGCAGCATGGCGACCTCCGTGCTGGGCCAGGAGATTTCCCTGCCCCTCATGCTGGACCCGGCCGGCAATCACGAGGCGGCCCACCCGGAGGCGGAGAGCGCATCGGTGAAAGCGGCGGGCGCGGCCGGCACGCTCATGGTGCTCAGCTCCCACGCGGCGCGGACGCTGGAGGACGTGGCGGCATCAGCCACCGGCCCCATCTGGTTCCAACAGTATTTCTTCAAGGACCGGGGCCTGACGCTGGAGATGGCCGCCCGGGCGGAAGAGGCCGGGTATTCGGCCATCTGCATGACGCTGGACGCCAAGATCAAGCCCAAGCGCGAGCGCAACATCCGCAACGACTACGTGGGCGCGGAGTCGCCCAACTACGCACAGCTTGACCTGGGCACCCACAGCTGGAAGTTTGCCGCCGACGCTCCTGCCGGGCCCAGCGACATCCGCGACGTGGCTTCGACGTGGGACGACCTGGAATGGTTCGCGTCCAGCATCAACCTGCCCGTGGTGGTGAAGGGCATCATGGCCGGCGAGGACGGCAGACTGTCAGCGGAAAACGGCGCGAAGGGCGTCATCGTGTCGAATCACGGCGGCCGCTACCTGGACACCACGCCGGCGACCATCGAGGTGCTGCCGGAGGTGGTGCGCGCGGTGGACGGCAACGCCGAGGTGTACCTGGACGGCGGCATCCGCCGGGGCACCGACATTTTCAAGGCCATCGCCCTGGGAGCGCGCGCAGTGCTGATGGGACGCCCGCTGTTCTGGGGCCTGGCGGTGGACGGCGAGGCCGGGGTACGGGCCGTGCTGGAGATGCTGCGCGACGAACTGGACGCCACCATGGGGATGTGCGGTTGCCCCGACATAGAGAGCATCGGCACGGCGACCATCGACACGGTGTCGCCGTTGCTGGCGGCGTTCCCGGCTCACGCGGATTTTCGGTAAGGCAAACGAAACCCCGGCAATGCTATAATTTTCCAGCCGGGGTTCCGAACCATGAGCACAGCCATGAGTCCAGCAGAACGAACTCGCTTTCTACGGGCGTTGCAAGACGACCCGGAGTTCCGTGCTGAGGTGCGCCGGCAACTGTTGAGCAAGGAACTGCTGGAACTTCCCGAACGCTTCGCCCGGTTTGCCGCCTACGTTGAGGGGTTCATCGAGGACCAGAAGAGGTTCAACGAGGACCAGAAGATAATTAACGCCAGGGTCGATGCTACCCTCGCACGCATTGAAACCAACATAGCCCGCATCGAAACCAACATCGGCGTCCTGAAGGGAAACGTGGCGCGGCGCGTACTCAGAGACCACCACGAAACGATCCTGGATTTGTTGCAACTGGACTTCGTCGACATACTGCAACGCAGCGATCTTACTCGCCTTGTGCGCGATTCCGGTATGGCGAACGAGATAGAATTCGGTCAAAGAAGGAGCTTCTACGCTGCGGACATGGTGCTTGCGGGAACCGATGCAGCAGGCGATACTCACTATGTGGCCGCCGAAGCGTCGTTCACTGCGGACAGTCGAGACACTGACCGGGCCATCCGTAACGCCGCGTTTCTTACCAGGTTCACCGGCCAACCGTCGCACTCCGTAGTAGCCAGCGTGTTCAATGACCACGAAGTGCAGGAACTGGTGAACGCTGGCGCCATCCACTGGTTCCGGCTGGACGAACGGGAATTCGACGCCGATTAGCGGCGATACTGCTACTGGATCGGCCCCGGCGGTTTGACCTGCTCCATCAGGTCGTTGTTCCATTCGCCTTCGGCCACCAGGATTGCCTTGGCGTCGTAGGCAAACGCCTCGATGAGGTTGTGGGACAGGTACACGTAGGTACCCGGCTGGCGAATGGTGTGGATAGAGGCCCCGGCGGAGCCGGCGGCGATCACCCAGGTTTCCAGGTCCAGTTCCGGCGGGTCGTTGAAGCCGCCCCGTTCCCACACGTAATCGCCGTGGCCGCCGATGAGGTGGGGATACGATTGCCGGTTGGCCTGGGAGTGGACGATCAGCACGTTCTCGCCCACGTTAGCGGTCAGCTGGCCTTCTCCCTGCAATGCGCCGGTTACGCCGTTGAACACGATGTGGGTGGGGGCGAGAGTTTTCATCGCCTCCAGGTCGTCCAGCGCGGATACGGCTGCGTTCTCGTAACGCTTGAACGTTCCGTCAGCGTTGCGGGGCAGGTAGTAGTCCTGCTCGCCGATGTAGTAGGCGCGGTCGTAGCGCAGGGGATTGCCGGCCGGGTCCTTCAGGCCATCGCGGGGGAGCACCATGATGGCGCCGTTCATGCCGTGGGTAACGTGCCAGGGCACCATGGTGCCGCCGGGAGCGCAATGATAGACGAATACGCCGGGTTTCACCGCGCGGAATCGCAGCACCACTTCCTGGCCCGGCCCCACCTGGGTCAGCGAGCCGCCTCCGAGCGCGCCCACGGACGAGTGGAAGTCGATGTTGTGGAGCAGCCCGTTGTCGGACGGGTTGGACAGGGTCATCTCCACGTAGTCGCCCTCATGCACCACGATGATGGGGCCGGGCACCGTGCCATTGAACGTGAACGCCCACATGAACGCGCCGGGGGCGACCTCGATTTCCTTCTCTTCCACCACCATGTTCACCTCAACCACCCTGGGCTCGCCGCTGTAGGTCTGCTCATGCTCGGGCAGGAAGGGCGGAGCGACCAGTTCCTGGGTCACCCGTTCCAGTCCGCTCACGTCCTCGGGTTCCCAGGTGGTGGGGCCGTCCCAGTAAGTGGAGGTTCGCGCCGCCGTGGCTTCCGCTCCGCCGCCGGCGGGAGCGGCCTCCGGGCTGGGCAGCGCGGTGGGCAGCGAAAATGCGGGTGTAGCGGTAGCCGCGGGGTCGCCGCCGCGACATGCCAGGATGAAGATCATCAGCGTTACTGCTGCCAGCAGCGTCAGCGTACTCGTTCGCACTCCGGGAAGCATCCGGTTTCGATAGGTTATTGCTCACTCCCTTGCCGACGCCGAGCTATGGTATTGATACTCAGCGTTGGCGCAATGTAAATCATATCAATTGATATGATTTACATCAAGTTATCTGAACGCATTGACGACTCTCCGGCCGAAAAACCCACCAAACTCCAAATGGTTATTTGGTGATAAAAACATTGACGTTTTGGGCCATTAGGGATAGCATTGCGGCACAATCGACGAAATGCTGCCAACATTCAGGACACGCTTGGAATGGTTACCGATTTATGTCTTCCAGGCGCAGAAGTTGAGCGGAATTCGTCACCGCCTGTGCGTGGCCGCCGGGCCATGCCAAAGACACGCGATCAGGAGGTAAATAATGGCTGAACAAGACATTGCCTTGATGGCTCACCTCATGCGCCGAGCCGGGTTCGGAGCGTCGTACGAGGAGCTCGAGGCGCGCGCCGCCAAGGGCTACGAGGCCACCGTCGAAGAACTGCTGCACCCGGAAAGCCAGCCGGCCATCCAGGACGACATCCTGATGCGCTACCAGCCCCAGTGGGTTTCCAAGGCCGGGCTTGAGGGCCAGCAGGAAGAGTGGACCTACCGGATGATCAACACCAAGCGTCCGCTGGAGGAGAAGATCGCGCTGTTCTGGCATCACATCTTCTGCACCGGCCACGCCAAGTGCGAGTATCCCAAGCAGCAGAACATCGAGCTCGACATGTTCCGCACCCTGGGGTTCGGCAACTTTGAAGAGCTGCTCATGGGGCTGTCCACGGACCCGGCCATGGTGTTCTACCTGGACAACTGCATGAGCCACAAGGACGCCATCAACGAGAACTGGGGCCGCGAGCTCCTGGAACTGTTCTCCCTGGGCGTCGGAATGGACGGCAACGCCAACTACTCCGAGGATGACGTCAAGGAAGCCGCCCGCGCCTTCACCGGCTGGACGGTTACCAACTCCATCCCCCGGTACCCCTACGGCAAGTACGAGGCAGCGTTCATCTACGACCCGTCGGACCATGACTACGGCGAAAAGACCTTCCTCGGTGAGACCGGCAACTTCAACGGCGAGGACATCGTCAAGATCGTCGCCCGGCAGCCCGCCGCCGCCCGGTTCGTCGCCCGGCACATGTACAACTTCTTCGTCGCCGACGAGCCGCAGGTTCCCGCCTGGCAGAACACGCCGCCGCGCGATCCCGAAGCCATCAAGATGCTGGAAGACGAGTACTTCCGCTCCGGCTACGACATCCGCTCCATGCTGCGGGTGCTGTTCAACTCGGACTTCTTCAAGAACGCCCAATTCGAGAAGGTCAAGAGCCCCACCGAGACCGTCGTGGGCACCATGCGCCTGGTCGGGGACTTCGACATGCCCAGGCCCGGTCTCAACGCCATGACGCTCACCATCCGCTACATGGGTCAGGACCTGCTGAACCCGCCGACGGTGGAAGGCTGGCACACCGGCCGCGAGTGGATCGACAGCGGCACCCTGGTAGAGCGCATCAACTTCACCGCCGACGCCGTGGGCGACACCTCCCATCGCGGCGTGCAGGCCATCATCAACCGCCTCGGCGCGCAGGGCGACACCATTTCGTCCGAGCAACTGGTGGACGGCTGCTTGCAGTTGCTCGGCCACTACCAGCTGGCCGACGTGACCCGCAACGAGCTGGTCGCCCTGGCGGACAGCGAAGGCGAGTTGCGTACCGGCAGCGACGAGTTCGGCACGCGCGTCGGGCAGATGCTCCAGTCCATCGTGGCCACCACCGAGTACCTGTTCGAGTAACAGAAGGGGGAAAGATATGACAGCTACCAAGAAAGATCCGGTGCTGGTGGTACTCCAGCTGTCCGGGGGCAACGATGCGCTGAACACCATCGTCCCCTACGGCGACCCCCTGTACCTGGACAACCGACCCAACGTGCGGATACCTGTTGACCAGGTTCTGCCGATCAACGACTACATCGGGTTCAACCCGGCCATGGGGCCGATGAAGCGCCTGTACGATGAGGGCAAGGTCGCCGTCATCCAGGGCGTGGGCTATCCCAACCCCAGCCGGTCCCACTTCCGCTCCATGGACATCTGGCACACCTGCGAGCCGGACAAGGTTGGCGACGAGGGTTGGCTGGGCCGCGCCGTGCGCGACCTGGACCCTGAGAAGACCAACGTGCTGACCGGCGTGAACTTCGGCCGCGGCCTGCCCCGGTCGCTGGTGGCCCCGGGCGTCCCCGTTGCCTCCGTGGGCAACCTGGAGACCTACGGCGTGCTGACCGGCATCGAGATTGAGGAACAGCGCACCAAGGCGCTGGACGTGTTCTCCCGCGTCTATTCGCCGATGCTGGGCCAGGGCCCGGTGCTGGACTACTTCGCCCAGACCGGCCTGGACGCGCTGGAAGGCGCGGACATCCTGAGCACCGCTCCCCAGATGTATTCCTCCTCGGTGGAGTACGGCGGCGACACGGTCGGCCAGTACATGCGCAACATCGCGCAGACCCACCTGGCCGGGTTCGGCACCCGGGTGCTCTACACCACCGCGCCGTACAACAGCTTCGACACCCACGCCGGAGAGTTGGCCAACCACACCCGCCTGTGGACTGAGACCTCCAACGCCGTCGCCGACTTCTACGACGACCTGAAGGAGCACAACGCTGGCGACAACGTCATCCTGCTGGTCTTCACCGAGTTCGGGCGCCGCGTGCATGACAACGGCTCCGGCACCGACCACGGCTCCGGCGGCGTCGCGTTCGTTGTGGGTGAACAGGTCAAGGGCGGGCTGTACGGCGAGTACCCGTCGCTGGAGGAGAACAAGCTGCTGGAGGGCGACCTGCACTTCAACAACGACTTCCGCGGCCTGTACTCCACCATCATGGAGAAGTGGATGGGCCTGGACGCCCAGCCCATCGTGAACGGCTCCTTCGAGCAGATGGACTTCATTTAGCCCGCAGCCGGACACAAGGAGGCGATTATGGTTTTAGCTCAGAGATTTTCCCAAGTCCAGCTGCAGTACAGCCACACCATCGGGCGCGGCGAGCAGTTCGGACCTGGGTTCACCTACCCGATTCACATGGCCCGGGGCGAGGACGACCTGATGTACGTGCTGTGCCGGTCTTCCGAGTACCGGCCCGAGGGCACGCGCGTCACCGTCTGCACGGTTGACGAGGAATACGTCAACGCCTTCGCTCGCGGCGTCCCGCAGCAGGGTCCCCACGAATACAACTTCGAGGACGGCTCCCTGGTCTGGCCAGTGAACGTGGCGATTGCCAGCAACGGCAACGTGTACGTTTCCGACGAATGGCTCCACCGCATTTCGATATTCACCCGCGACGGCGAGTACATCGGCAAGTGGGACGAGAACGTCGGCAGCGGCGACGGCCAGCTGGACCGCCCGGCGGGAGTGGCCATTGACGCGGACGACAACGTCTGGGTCGTGGACGGCAACAACCACCGGGTCCAGAAGTTCACGCCCGACGGCCAGTTCCTGATGAAGTTCGGGAGCTACGGCAGTGGCGACGGCGAACTCGATTCGCCCTGGGGCATCGACATCGACAACCAGGGCAACATCTACATCGCCGACTGGCGCAACGACCGCATCCAGAAGTTCTCTTCGGACGGACGGTTCCTGATGAAGTTCGGGTCCTCCGGCTCCGGGGACGGCGAGTTCAACCGGCCGGCGGACGTGGCGGTGGACCGGGACGGCATCATCTACGTGGCCGACTGGCTCAACGACCGGCTACAGTACTTTGACCCGGACGGCAACTTCTGCGGCGCAAAGACCGGCGAAGCTACCGTATCCAAGTGGGGCAAGGACAAGCTGGACGCCAACCCCGAGATGTGGGACGAGCGTGAGCGCGCGCCCGGCCTCGAACGGGAGCGGGACTTCTGGGCGCCCACCGGCGTCGCAGTGGACGAAAACAACCGCGTGTTCGTCTGCGAAGGCCCGCGCAACCGCATCCAGGTGTTCCAGAAGCAGGCCCTGACCTTCATGGGGCCGCGCCTGTAAGTCCTGGCCAAGGGAGGCCCCCGCTTTCGGGTGGTCTGGATTCTCCGTAGGGGCAGGTTTGAAACCTGCCCCTACACATACCTCGCGCCTGTAGCGCCGATAGGGGCGAGGCATGCCTCGCCCCTATCCTTATCAACGACATTGTGGGAATAAATCACGCTTGCTGCGTAGGGGCGAATAATTATTCGCCCCTACAGTCGGCGCCCAACAAACCGTAGGGAGTGAATCTTTGCCATGCCCATCACAGTAGGCCATGTTCCCAACCTGGAATGCGAAGCGTTCTACTTCGATATGGAGCGTCGCGGCATCATCCTGGTTGCCATGGAACCCAACCAGGTGGCGGACGCGCTGGAAGAGGGCGCGATTGATGCCGGGCCGATACCACTGCTGGACGTTCCCCGCCTGGAGGCAAGCGCGTCGCCCATCCAGCGGTTTTGCGTGGCGTCAGTGAATCACGCCGTTTCGTGCGTACTGCTCTCAAACAAGGAGATTGGCGAGTTGAGCGGCGGCGCCATAGCCGTCAACGAGCCGGATGCCACGTCGCTGCAACTGCTGCGGGTCATACTGGAGTTGAAACACGGCGTCAGCGGCGCGTCTTTCGTGGACACCCAATCGGAGCATGACGCCAGGTTCCTCACGTGGAACCAGGGATTGCGCGGGCGCCGCGCCGTTCGGGGATTCGCTCACCGTTACGATCTGGGCGAGGAATGGCAGGAATGGACCGGGTTGCCTTTCGTGTTCAACCGCTGGATGTCCCGGAACGACATGGAGCGCCAGGACTTCCTGGTCCTCCAGGATGCCCTGTTCGTCGGCCAGGAGGACTGGATGAACAACCTGTACAAGGATACCGGCCCCCGCAACGACGTGCTGATGCTGTCCCGGGAAGTGCTGGAATACGTCCAGGGGCTGCGGTTCTTCATGGGCGTGCCCGAACAACGCGCGGTTGAGGCGTTCCAGGAAAAGCTGGCGCAGTTGGACGATGCGTCAACGTAAAGTCGCGTGTGCGCGAAGCTGCGCACCCAACTCAAAACCGGCGTTGCACAAAAGTAGGGCTTTGGGTACGACCGTCGGAATACCTGAACAAAGCGCCACCCGATAAGGAGACAACACCATGAGCCACTGGGACAGCTGTGACGCCATCGAACGTCGCCCCGACAAAGTGAGCGGAGCATGGACCTTCAAGGACACCAGGCTGCCCGTGGCGAGCCTCTTCGATGCCTTCAAGGACAGCCCAACCATCGACGAGTTCATCGACGACTTCGGAGGGGTGACCCGGGAACAGATCGAGGCAATTCTCGATCACGAAATCCAATCCCTGGAGAAACACTTCGCCGATGAAGATACTGCTGGACAACAACGTCCCCAGGTTGCTTAGGAACAACCTTCCGGGCCATCAGGTGGACGTTGCCCTACAGTTCAGTTGGCACACCCTCAGCAACGGCGAACTCCTGGACCGAGCTGAAAGTGAAGGGTATCAGCAGCTGATTACCGCCGACCAGCGGATTCCCTACCAGCAAAACCTGTCCCGCAGAGACATCGCTGTACTCATTATCACCGGAAATCGCCGGCGACACGTAACCCGCGCTCTGAACGCGATAAACGACGCCGTCAATTCCGTGAGCCAGGCGGAAACGCGCATACTGGAAATCGACGCAACGTGAACGTCAAACCAACCGCCGGAGGTAAATCATGGTACTTGTTGGACAGGAACTTGAAACTGGGATGATCCAGTACGCCAGCCGGGACGGTACGATGATTGACGCCCTGTACAGCCGGCCGGCCGCGCCGGGATCGTACCCCGCCGTCATCGTCACCATGGAAGGCATGGGGTTGATGGACCACCACAAGGACATCGCAGTGCGCTTCGCGGGACAAGGCTACCTCGCCATCGCGCCCGACCTGTACACCCGCGAGGGCACGCCGGAACCGGAGAACGTGCTGGCTACGCTGTTCGCCTCGCCCGATTCCCGCGCCATGGACGACCTGGAGGGTGCGGCAACGTTCCTCAAATCCCAGGCCCACAGCAACGGCAAGGTGGGCATCATTGGGTTCTGTTCCGGCGGGCGGTACACGCTGATGATGGCGTGCCTGAGCAGCAACATCGACGCGGCGGTGGACTCGGCCGGCGGCCACATCGTCCACGAACCCACCGAGTTGCGGCCGGTGCAGCCCATGGACATGGTGCCCGACCTGTCCTGCCCGCTGCTGGCGTTATTCGGCGTCGAGGACGAGAACCCCACGCCCGAGCAGGCCGAGCAGATGAAAGCGCTGCTGGATGAGCACGGCAAAACCTACGAGTGGGTGATGTACAACAACGCCGGCCACGCCTTCTTCGCCGACTATCGGCCCAGCTACCGCGCCGCACCCGCCCAGGACATGTGGCACCGGGTGCTGCTGTTCTACGACCGGCACCTGAGGGGTTAGGCTAGGTGAAGCACGTAGCGTTGCAATTTAGGTGGTTTCCGTTCGTAGGGGCGACCGGCCGGTCGCCCCTACCGCGCCAGCAACAGCGTTTGACAGAATAAACCACCTAAAACGGAACCCTGCCGGTGAGGTACCAGTCGTTGACGGTTGGCAGCGGCGGGCATAGGATTCGGTCAACCGAACCACAGGAGACAATTGCAAGATGCGCGAAAACACGATGAAGACGAAGCTCGCCGCCGGCCAGCCGGTGTTCGGCTCCATGATAACGTTCCCCTCGGCGGCGGTGGTGGAGATGCTGGGGTTCCTGGGCTACGACTGGGTGTTGATCGACAACGAGCACGGCAGCATCACGGTGGACCTGGCCGAGGATATGATCCGCGCCGCCGAATACTCGGGCACGGCGCCCATCGTGCGGCCCGTGGGCAACCGTCCCGAGATCATCGCGCCGTTCCTGGACCGGGGAGCCTGGGGCGTACAGGTGCCACACGTCAACACGGCGGATGAGGCGCGGGCCGCGGTGAAGGCGGTGAAATACTACCCCGACGGTGACCGTGGCCTGTTCAGCGGCGGCCGGCCGGCAGAGTACGGGTTCAACCAGGCCACGCCGGACTACGTAGCCGACGCCAACCGCAATACCCTGGTCTGCCTGATGCTGGAAGAGGTGGAGGCCATCGAGAACATCCCCGAGCTGGTCAAGGTGCCCGGCGTGGACGTGTATTTCATCGGCGCCGGCGACCTGTCGCAGAGCATGGGCTACCCCGGCCAGCAGACCCATCCCGAAGTGCAGGCGCTGGTGGAGAAAGGCGTGCAGCAGATCGCTGCGGCCGGCATCACGGCGGGGTGCAGTTGCCCGGACAACCTGGTGCCCCACTACCTGGAACTGGGCGTGCGCTACTTCCACAACACCGTCGGCCGGCTGATCCAAGGGGCCAGCAACGAGTACCTCAAGACGATGCGGGCCGCTGCCTACGGGCTATAATAGAAGCCGGTTCCGACGCGAATAACTCCCCGGCTATGGGAGGTAAGCAAAATGCGAATTGACGAGAGCGATCTGCCGGAAGAAATCGCCAAACTGGGTTTGTCAGCCTGGTACAACGGCGACGTTGTGATTATGAGGGACGGCCAGCCCTGGTTGAAGATCGTTCCTCACGACGCCTATCGCCCAACTCCGCGCCCGGGCCATTTGAAGGGCAAGTTAACAGTCTCTGACGACTTTCGCGATACGCCCGAAGACATCATTGAGGATTTTTACCGATAGCCATGACGCGGTACTTATCAGACACCCACACGCTTTTGTGGTACGTGACCGCAAATCCGGCGCTAACTGCCGCAACCCGCGCGGTCATTCAGGATCGTGAGAACCAGGTTTTCATCAGCGCAGCGAGCATCTGGGAAATCAGCATCAAGCAACGCTTGGGCAAAATGTCGCCATTGCCGGAAGAGCCGGATCAATTATTGTCCAATGCCGGGCTGTTGAAGTTGGACATCACAGTCGAGCACGCCATGCTGGCCGGGCAATTGCCGTTGCTGCATCGTGATCCGTTTGACCGGATGCTGGTGGCGCAGGCGCAGATTGAAAACCTGATCCTCATCACACATGATGAGGACATCGGGAAATACGACGTGCCTACATTATGGCTCTGAAACAACCGGAGATGTGAATTATGACCAGCCCTGTCGATCCCGTCCAGATACGCCTGACCGGCGAAAACTCGTTCATTCGCCTCTCCCCCGAGGAAGGCGGCCCCCAGACCACCCGCACCAGCCACTGGCGCGTGCTCTGGACTCCGGCCGGCGCCGGCCACGTCCTGTTCCTGAAAAGCGATGAGGTGGATGGCGGCAGGGCGCGGGTGTACTCCGACAACATCGCAATGACTCGGTACGTACAGGAAGAGATCGAGTCCATGCTGTTCCCGGAGTTTGGCGACACCTCGCTGCCGGTAATTCCCGCCGAGTTCAGCAGGTCCGGGGGCATAGAAAGCGCCTACAACGAGCACGTGGTGGCGTCAACGGAAACCGTCGTGCTGAGCTGGCATGATTTCCTCACGCCGTACATGCTCAACAACCCGGCCGGCGAGGCGTCAGGGCGCTCCCACGGGGTGTACAGTTGCTTCTTCCCCGCACGACAGGCTCAAATCACTGTGGGCGACAAGGCACTGCCCGGCGTGGTGTCGCTGGAAATGCGCGGCCCGGCACAGAGCAGCACGGCATGTTGCGCGTGGTCGGAAACGTGGGTGAAGCCGTAGCGAACGGACATCGGGAGCTACCGCAGAGTAGGGGCGAGGTATGCCTCTCCCCTACGTCGTTATCGCGCCGTCCACGTAGAGGATTTGCAGGGCCTGTCGGGCGGCAGGTTCGATCTGTCGGATGGTCGCAGCGTCCATGCCGTTGCAGAGGTCGGCGATGGCATCGGTGGCGGTGCGTCGGCCGTTCAGGCGCGTGAGGAGTTGCGCGACCAGGGCGCTGCAAGGGAGACCCTCCGGGTGGCCGTCGGTGATCAGGCCGACACCCCATACGAAACGGTCATCGGCCAGCACCGGCTGGCGTTGCAGCATTACGCCGTCCGCCAGACGCAGCGGAACATCCGCAGGCAGACCACATTCCTGCCTACGTTGGCGTTCAGACTCGACGGCGGCTACGCTGTGGCCGAAGGCTGCGGGGGCCAGGCCGTGGGACAGCACCACCCGCTCGTAGCCCCGGGCTGGCTGGCCGGCGACGGCCTGGATGAACGACTGACGTGGCGTCAGGGACGGGTCGTTGTCCAGCAGGCGACGGGCCTCCCAGAAGTAGGAGTCGGCGGTGCGGTTGCTGGAGTAGAAAAGGCGGGCCAGTTCCCGGAAGTGGCCGTATTCCTTGTAGTAGAGCTGCTGATATACCTGCCCCGCCGGCTCGGCGATAGACGGATCGTCCAGGGCTGATGTGACGGCGGCGGCGGCCAGCGTCGCCGAGGTGAGGGCGAGGTGGACGCCGGAGGAAAAGAGCGGGTCGATGAAGCAGCCGGCGTCGCCGACGAGGATGTAGCCGGGGCCGTGGAGCGACTGGCAGCGGTAGGACCAATCGCGCAACACCTCCGGGCCGGACACGAACCGGGCGGAGGCCAGCATTTCGGCCAGACGCGGCGCGGCGGCAACCTGCGATTCCAGAAACCGTTGCGGGCCGAGTTCGCGGATACCCTGCTGGCCGGTTTCGGCGTCCACCACTGCGCCGACGCTGGCCCAGCCGTCGCGCAGCGGGATGTGCCACAGCCAGCCGGCGGGCTGGGACTCGATGAGAATGTTGCCGTCGTCGGGCGCGGGCAGGCGTTCGCCACCCCGGTAGTAGCCGTACACCGCCAGATTGCGGAAGAAGTCGTCCCATTGGCGGAGGCCGAGCTGACGGGAAAGCAGGCCGCCCTGTCCGCTGGCGTCCACGACGTAGCGGGCGGGTAACTCGGTCTCGCTTCCCGAACCGTCAGCAGGACGGCAACGGACGGCGACGGCGGTTCCGGCATCGTCGAACACGACGCCGGTGGCCTGGCAGCCCTCCCGCACGTCCACACCGGCGCGGCGGGCGTTATTGAGCAGGATGGCGTCGAAATCGGGTCGCCAGACCTGGTAGGAGTGGGGGTTGCTGGCGTTGGTCTCGCTGAAGTGCCAGCTCCAGGGCTCACGGTCGGCGCCCCAGATCATGGTCGCGCCGAGTTTGACGGTGAAACCGGCCCGCTTCACCTCGTCCAGAACGCCCAGATCATCCAGGATGGGGATGCTGGCCGGCAGCAACGACTCGCCGACGTGGGGCCGGGGAAAACGCTCGCGTTCGAGCAGTACTACGGGATAGCCCTGACGAGCAAGCAATGCGCTGGCGCAGGAGCCGGCGGGTCCGCCGCCAATTACGATGATGGGGGGTTCGGACACGGGTGCGGGTTGACTACGCCGGTTGCGGCAAATTGGCGAATGGGTTGATGACACGCAAGCCGTCATAGTCCTGCGTGTCGCTCATGTCTTCGGAATACACGGCGTCGCAGCCGAGCAGACGTGCGGCGCCGAGGATGGCACAATCCCAATAGTTCAGGCCGAAGCGCGCACGGAGAGCGAAGGCATCGTGGACCAGTCCCAGCGTAATGTCCTGCACCGGAAATCGCAGCAGATGAGTTGTGATAAATCCCACTGCCTCGTCATGCGTCATTTGCCATGGGCCTCGGTCACGTGTGGCCTGCGTGTAGAATTCCTGTAGTACTTGAGCCGACAGAGCAAGGTCTCCACCATCAATCAGTTCAAGCGCGATTGATCGCTTGTCCAGTTCCTCCGGCAACGGGCTGACTGCGTAAAGTGCTATGTTCGTGTCAACGAAGCGCACCGCGATCATGCAGTTCTTCGCGCGTCAGCTTTCTGGCGGTCCGCAACTCATCGCCCCTGGCGTTGGCTCTTGCGTCGATGTCGGCTTGAATGCGGTTCCATGTCTCGCGCTGGCGTTCAACGTCTTTGGACGATGCGCGCGGGGGCGTGATACCTGCCAGTCGTGAGGTCACCCACTCTTCTACAGGGATTCCCGCCGCCTCTGCGTTGCGCTGGCAGTAGCGGTAAGTCTCGTCATCCACCGATATGGTGATGGTCTTCATAGCACAACCTCGCTCCAACAGGATAGCACGTCGGCATCGCGGTCAGCGGTAGTACTGCGAGAACACCGGCTCCTCGCGGGTGATGATTTCCAGGACGCAGGGTTGGCCGGTGGCGGAGATTTCCTTGGCGCGCTCTATGGCCGGGCCGACCTCGTTGGGATCGGTAACGTACTCGGTGTGGGCGCCCAGCGATGCGGCCATAGCGGCGTACTCGCCGGTGACGTACTTGGTACGGTAGCGCTCGGTGGCGATGGGGATGTTCTTTTCGTAGCCGCCCATGGCGCCATTGTTGACGATGACGGTGATGATGCCCAACTGCTCGCGGGCGGCCGTCTCGAAGTCGGTGCCGGCCATGCCGACTGCCACGTCGCCCATGAGGTTGACGCAGGTCTTCTCGGGGAAGGCGACCTTTGCGCCCATGGCGTAGCCCAGGCCGCTGCCCAGCTGGGTGGAGTTGCCCCAGCCGATGTAGCCGCGCGGCGTGGTGGCGGCGTAGAAGGGCACGATCTGGTCGCGGGGGTTGCCGGAGTCGTGGGTGACGATGCTGTTGGCCTTGTCCAAGCGGGCGTTGAGCTCGTACACCACGCGATAGGGGCTGATGGGCGCGTCGTTGCTGGACAGGCGGGGCATCCATTCGGCCAGCCACTCCTGGCGCACCTGCCGGATCTCGGCGGCCACGGACTCGTCACCGCGGCGTCCGTCCGCGCCCAGGCGGTCCTTGACTTCCTCGATGAGCTGGGCCAGGACCAGCCTGGCGTCGCCCACGATGATCTCCTCCAGCGGGTACTCACCGTTGAGGTCCTTCTCGTCGATGGTGGACTGGATGACGGTCTTGCCGGCCGGCACGGGTGCGGAGGCGAGGGTCTTCTGGAAGCTGGTGCCGATGCCGAACACCACGTCGCTTTTGGCCAGGAAGTCGCCGACCATTTTGGTACCCGTGTTGCCGCCGGCGCCCAGGGCCAGCGGGTGATTCTCAGGAAAGCCGCTCTTGCCCAGCGTGGTGGTCATGGTGGGCGCGTTGAGCAGTTCGGCCAGTTCGACCAGCTCCGGCGTGGCTTCGGCGTAGAGCACGCCCTGGCCCGCGTAGATGACCGGCCGGCGGGCGTTGACCAGCAGCTCGGCGACGCGGGATACGTCGCGGGGGTCGCCGGCCGAGCGGCGCTTGCGCTGGGGCTGGTAGTGGAACTGCTCCTCGGAGATTTCGGCGGCCAGCACGTCGTTGGGCATCTCCACCAACACCGGGTACGGGCGGCCGGTACGCAGCTGGGTGTAGGCGCGGCGCATCATTTCGGGTATGCGGTCGGTGTGGTTGGCGGAATCGGCCCACTTGGTGACGCCCTCATAGTTGCGGGCGGCGTCGAAGTCCGACGACGTGCCGTGCCGACGGGTGCCGGGATGGTTGGGCACCATCAACAGGGGCGACGAGTCGGCATAAGCCTGGGCCACGCCAGAAAAGGCGTTTTCGATGCCGGGGCCGCCCTGCACCAGGACGACGCCGTTCTTGTTGCCGTTGTTGACGCGGCTGTAGGCGTCGGCCATGTTGACGGCGGTGCGCTCCATGCGGGAGATGATGGGGCGGATGCCGGCGGCGGCGCAGGCGTCGATGAGGATGTTATTGGGGAAGCAGAAAACGACGTCCACGCCTTCGCGTTCCAGGATAGTGGCAAATGCGGTCTTACCGTCCATGTTGGATTGGGCCTCCAGAAAAGTGCAGAGGTATTATAACGGGTTTGGCACATGCGCTTTGCAGGATGGACAACGCGTCGCCCGTAGGGGTTATGATATGTCCTCACAATTTATCGAACGAAAGGAGCGAACTAACCATGGCCGAGTACATACCATCTACCAGGGACTGGGTGCGGGAGCAGGTGGAGCTTTACGAGGGCAGCGGAGGCGCCGAAGGGACCACGCTGCGGGACACCGGGCTGCCCGTCATCATCGTCACCAACCGGGGGAACCAGACCGGAGCCATCCGCAAGACGCCGCTGATGCGGGTCAAGGACGGCGACAACTACGTGCTGGTGGGATCCCAGGGCGGCGCGCCGAAGAATCCGGTGTGGGTGTATAACCTGCGCGCCGACGCGAGCGTGGAAATCCGCGACGAGACCGAGGTGTACGCCATGCGCGTGCGCGAGGTTCAGGACGACGCCGAACGAGCGCGGCTTTGGGAGTTGTCGGTGGCGGCATTCCCGCCCTACGCGGAATACCAGGAACGGACGACGCGCAAGATCCCCGTATTCGTCGCGGAACCGGCGTAGCTGTCAGAATCAGGATTCACGGGATTATGGGATTTTCAGGATTGGGAACTCTTGACCTGCTGAACGGCCCCAATCCTGTTAGTCCTCGAAATCCGGCAAATTCTGCTTCTGACGATTTACCTAACGGGATTGTACGGCAATTGTCGCCAAAATCGTTGCTTGTGCGGGTGGTTACCAGTATAGTGAATTCACAACAGGTTGCGCCGGTTCGCCTTCTTGGGTATCGAAACTCACTGTGCCCGACGAATCCGACCATACAGTGTGCATCGTGATCACCGACCCAATGGAGGGAAATCGTGGCTCTATCAGACTTGACTCTGGAATGCAGCGACTGCGGCGCAGAGTTTCTTTTCACAGTTGGCGAACAGGAATTCTATCAATCCCGCGGGTTCACCAACTACCCCAAGCGGTGCCAGTCCTGCCGCAACGCCCGGCGCGGACAGCCCCGTGACAACTTCGGCGGCGGCGGTGGAGGCGGCGGATACGGCGGCCCCCGGGAATCTTTCCCCATCGTGTGCAGCAACTGCGGCGTTGACGCCACAGTTCCCTTCCGACCGCGGGGCGACCGGCCGGTTTATTGCAGCGACTGCTTCTCGCAGATGCGCAACTCCTAGCGCGACCAGCGTCAGGGCATTTGCACGCCGGCCGGCCCAAAAGCCGCCGGCGTTCCGCTTCAAGTACTCCCCTCACCCCAACCCTCTCCCACCAGGGAAGAGGGAGTTTTAAGATGCCTTACCAAGACCTGCGCGAGTTTCTCGCTTTCCTGGAAACCAAGGGGGACTTGCGCCGCATTTCCGCTCCGGTCAGTCCCGAGCTGGAGATGACAGAGATCGCCTACCGCCTGATGCGGTCTGACGGCCCGGCCCTGCTCTTCGAGAACGTCATCGGCCCTGGTGGACGGAGCTACGGTATGCCCGTGGCCATGAACCTGTTCTGCGCCGAGCGGCGGATGAACTGGGCGCTGGAAGTGGACAACGCCGACGACCTGGCCGCCCGCCTGGAGTCCATGATCGACATGGCGCTGGGCGGTCCGCCCCAGGGCCTGATGAACAAGCTGAGAACCCTGGGAAGGCTGGCCCACATCGGCGCCTACCAGCCCCGCACCGTTCGCAACGCGCCCTGCCAGGAGGTCATTCTCACCGGCGAGGACGTTGACCTGCACAGCCTGCCCATCATCAAGTGCTGGCCGGAGGACGCCGGGCCGTACATCACGCTGCCGCTGGTAATCACCAAGGATCCGGAGACGGGCACACAGAACTACGGCATTTACCGGATGCAGGTGTTCGACTCACGCACCACCGGGATGCACTGGCAGACCCACAAGGTGGGAGCGCGGCACTACCGGGCCAGCGCGGATAGGCTCGAAGTGGCGGTTGCGTTGGGTGGTGATCCGGCGTCGATCTGGACTGGATCCGCGCCGTTGCCGCCGGAAGTGGATGAGATGACCCTGGCCGGGTTCATCCGCGACGCCGGCGTGGAGTTGACGCCGGCGGTGAGCGTTGACCTCATGGTGCCCGCGCACGCGGAGATGGTGCTGGAAGGCTATGTTACGCCCGGAGAGGAGCGCACCGAAGGACCCTTTGGCGACCACACCGGCTACTACTCGTTGGCCGAACCTTATCCCGTGTTCCACGTGGAGACCATCACCCGCCGTCAAAATCCCATCTACCCCACGACCTTCGTGGGCCGGCCGCCCACCGAGGACTATTGGATGGGCAAGGTCACCGAGCGCGTCTTCCTGCCCCTCATCAAGCTGATCCTGCCCGAGGTGGTGGACGTGAACATGCCGGCCGAGGGCATCTTTCACAACCTGGTGCTGGTGTCCATGAAGAAGGAGTACCCCGGCCATGCTCGCAAGGTGATGTACGGCCTGTGGGGCCTGGGCCTGCTCAGCCTGACCAAAGTGATTGTGGTGGTGGACGACTTCGTGGACGTGCAGAACCCGTCGGAAGTCGCCTGGCGCGTCGCCAACAACATCAACCCGGCCACTGACCTGGTGCTGGTGGACGGGCCTATCGACGACCTGGACGTCGCATCACCCACGCCCCGGTTCGGCAGCAAGGTCGGCATCGACGCCACGCGCAAGGGCCCGCAGGAGGGCTACCACCGGGAATGGCCGCCCGACATCGAGATGAGCGCGGAGATACGCGAGCGGGTGTCCCAGCGGTGGGCCGAACTCGGCCTCAACGACATCATCCCGCCGGCGAACCTGCGGTAGTCAGTGAGCGACTTCCGCCGCAGCCTCCGTCGCCAGTTCGATTTCAAAACCCACTTCCACCTCGACCTCCAGGACGGCTGCGGGTTCGTCATCCTCCTCCGGATCAGGATCCGGAAAGTATCCGCCGTAGTCGTTGGGCTGTGAACGGTGGTACTCAAGGGCCTGTTCCACCGACATTTGCGGCAGCGGAATCGGGTCGCCGTACTCGTGCATAACTTCAAGATGCACGGTGATGGCCTCTCTAATCATCCACTGCATCTCTTCCCACGTGCGGCCCGTGCTAATGCAGCCGGGCAGGTCGGGGATATAGGCGCAGTAGTTATTCGGAGCTTGCTCAAAGACCACTGCGTAGGTCAGTTTCATCGGCTTCACCTCCGAATGCCGGCTTGACGCAAGATGCTTCGCCAAGTCTTTATCTTCAAATCGTCACTAGGGTGGCCTGGAATAGTCACCGATCCAGGCTTTACGGGGTGCTTGAAAATGCGATGGCTGCCATTCCTCCGGTCAAACTGCCAGCCGTCTCGTTCGACAATCCCGATAGCTTCTCTAACTTTTGGCATAGACTCTCCGCAACCGACGCGCGACGGTTTGCCGTAAGCGCCTCTCGGCGGACATTGCTATGTTACCATGATGACGCCATGCAGGACGCCCCAGCGCATTCCGGCCCCCTCCGTGCGGTTGCGGTCAAAGTGCCGCACTACCTCAACGCCATTAACATCTCGGAATCGCTGTTCGCGATGCCCTTCGGGTACATCGGGATGGTGTTGGCGTCCCATTACTCTACAGGTATCGGCTGGCCCGGCTGGCACGCCTTCATCTGGATCACGCTGGCCTTCCTGGGCGTGCGGACGCTGGGCATGTCGGCCAACCGCATCATCAACGCCAAAGAGGATGCACGGAACCCGCGCACGTCCGGCCGGCACATTCCCGCCGGCATCCTGAAACCACTCGAGGTAGGCGGGATGGCAGCCGGCGGCGCGGCCGTCTTTTTCATCGCCGCGTGGCAGCTCAACCCGTTGGCGCTGATGCTTTCGCCCGTGGCCGCCGCCTACGTGGTGCTGTATTCCTTCGCCAAATATTACACCTGGTTGTGCAGCCTGATGCTGGGCTTTGCGCTGTCCATCGCCCCCACGGGCGCGTGGATCGGAGTTACGGGCCAGTGGGACTGGCAGCCCGTCCTGATCACTTTCGCGGTGATGATGTGGGCCGGCGGCTTCGAGACCATCTACGGCACTCTGGACTACGACTTCGACCGGGAGAACCGCATCAATTCCATCGCGTCCCGGTTCGGCGTCCGCAACGCGATCAGGACTACGCGAATTCTGCACATCCTGGCGGCGGCGGCCCTGCTGGCGGTGGGCATTTGGCTGGACCTGAACGTGTTTTATTTCATCGGATGGGCAGTGGCGGTGATACTGCTGATATACGAGAACAACATGGTCAAGTCTGGCGAGCCGGCCAGGATCGGCAAGGCGTTTGCCTTCAACAAGTACATATCAACGCAGTTGTTGGGATTCACCATCCTGGCGGTGGCGCTGCCCTTTAAGGGGTTTCTGCCGTGGTAGCCAACCCCGTCATTGTCGGCATCACAGGCGCCAGCGGGACCATCATCGCCCGCGAGTTGATCGACGCGCTGCTGGAACGCGAGACGTCGGTAGTCGCCGTGGCGTCCAACGCGGCGCGGATGGTGTGGCAGGAGGAACTGGACGAGTCCTACAACGACGCGGTGGCGCGCTGGGTGGAACATCCCCGTTTCCGGCAGCAAGCCATCAGCGACCTGTTTGCTCCCATCGCCAGCGGCACATTCCCCACGGCGGGAATGGTCATCGCGCCGGCCAGCATGAACTCGGTGGCGTCGCTGGCCCACGGGCTGACGCCCAACCTGCTGCTGCGGGCCGCCGACGTTACGCTCAAAGAACGCCGACCTCTGACGCTTATCCCACGGGAAACCCCGCTGCACGCCATCCACCTGGAAAACATGCTGACTCTCTCCCGCATGGGCGCAACCATCCTGCCGCCGGAGCCGCCCTTCTACCTGAAACCGCTGGACATCGACGGCGTGGTGCGGTTTGTAGTGCAGCGGGCGCTGGTGTCCCTGGGCATCGCCGACCGCCTGCCCGACGATATGCAGTACCACGACCGGGAACGGTAGGCGGTCAGCCAGCCGCCTGACGTATAATTGAGCCATTGGCATGGTGGCTCACGACACCACTGGACAATCATCATGGTCGAAATCGCGCCCATTACACGCCACGACAGCCGGGCAGCGCAGGTGGCCGGCGCCGTCCACGATTCGCTGAGCCCAGTGCAGACCATCCTGTTCGGCTCCCGTGCCCGCGGGGACTATCGGTGGTACTCGGACATCGATATCTTCGTCATTACCGCAGATGAAACCGAGCCAGACTACCGGGAATATGCCAAAAGCGTCGCCGAGCAGGCGCGCAAAGAGTTGCTGCCGGAAGCCGATAAGACTGACGTAATCTGCTGGACGCTACAGAAATTCCTCGATAACCGCGGCTTGAAAAATAACCTGGCCAACCACGTCGCAAGGGATGGACTGCCCATTATGCCCCCAGAGGATATCGGATATTCCAGCGATTACGGCGCAGAAGGCATCGACTGGAACAACGTCAGGACCAGGGTGCGGGACGCCAGGGAAAACGCTTACGCTATCCAAAACGGCATAGACGTCGAGCGCATCGGCGAAAAAGTATTCGGCCATATCGCTCAGCAGGCCCTGGAACACGGCTACAAAGCGCTGCTGGGCGCCAACGGCCACGATTATCCCGTGGGTCGGCACGGCCACGACCTCGCCGGACTCATCGCGCTGGTTCGGGAACGGCTGGCGTTGTCGGCCGACTTTCGGGTGCACGGTGAATACCACAGCTACCTGACCGAATACGCCGGCAGCGCCATCTACGCCGATGACCTGCCGCCACTCAATCGCGGCAGAATCCACCAGGAAATTCCCGACGCCGTGGAGCAGCTGATGAGACTCATGGCGGAGACGTCGGGCTACGACCCCTCGACCGATCCTGAATTGGCAGGTTAGCCGCACGGTGTCCGGTCACCCCGGGTAGTGGCGCGAAACCCCATGCCCACCATCACCTACTACGTCGCCGCCAGCATGGACGGCTACATCGCCGACGCCGACGGAGGCGTGGACTGGCTCCCTCAGGGCGAATCCGACGACTACGGCTACGCGGAGTTCTACGCCAGCGTGGACGCGCTGGTGATGGGCCGGCGCACCTACGATCAGGTTTTGGGGTTCGGGCAGTGGCCCTACGCCGGCAAACCCTCGTATGTGTTCACCGGCCATCCGCCCGATGACAACCCGCACAGCGTCGAGTTTGTGGACACTAACCCCGCTGCATTCGTGCAAACCGTTGCGTCTCAATATGATGGAACCGTGTGGCTGGTGGGCGGCGGCAACCTGGCGGAGCAGTTCCGCCGCGCCGGACTGATTGACGAATACCTGATTTTTATCATTCCAGTCGTCCTGGGACGAGGGATCCCGTTGTTCGGCGGCGACGCTCCGCATACTGCGTTGGAGCTGATAGAAACTCAGACCTACAGCGACGGCGGGGTGATGCTGCACTACCGCCCATGCGCCCCGCTGGATTCCGGCTCAAGGCCGGAATGACGAGTTGTAGGGCGTTGCAGAATGACGGGTGTGGAGCGTTAGCGCCATGGCTCACCTGCGCGGCGACGACAAGCGGCAGTACGTGGCGGAGATGTTCGCCCGCATTTCGCCGCGCTACGACCTGATGAACTCGCTGATGACCGGCGGGCTGCATCACCGCTGGAAGCGTGAGACGGCGCGGTTCACCGCCGCCGGGCTGCACGGCGCTGCGCTGGACGTTGCCACCGGCACGGGCGACCTGGCATTCGCTCTGGCGCGCTGCCCGGGCATCGACCGCGCCGTCGGCGTTGACCTACTATCGGAGATGCTGACCATCGCGGCGGACAAGCCGGCAGCAAGCGACAAAACCGCGGCTTCTACGTCTTTCGCGATGGGCGACGCGCTGCAACTCCCCTTCCCTGACAGCACTTTCGTCTGCGCCACCGCCGGGTTCAGCCTGCGCAACATGGCGGACGTGCCGGCGGCCATCGCGGAGATGGCCAGGGTGGTGTCGCCCGGCGGGCGGGTCACCACGCTGGAACTGACGCCCATGCCGCCGGGTATTCGCGCCGCGCTGGGCCGCCTGTACTTCCACCGATTCGTGCCGCTGATGGGTCAGTTGGTGGCCGGCGACCGCACTGCTTATACCTACCTGCCCAGCAGCGTGGACTACTTCCTCACCGCCGAGGGCCTCGCCGACGTGTACCGACAGGCCGGTCTGGTCAACGTAGGCTACCGCCGCCTCGGGATGGGAGGAGTCGCGCTGCACTACGGGGAGAAGCCGGGTTAGTTGTACACAAGAATTCCCCTTGGGGCCGGCAAGAATGTGCTAACATCAATGCAAACGCGCAGTGCAAATAATCGTACTTGGAGGCTGCTATGGTAGGGGGAGAGTTGGTGTCAATGGCTGGCTTGGTGATGATGTGCATTGGCGGCCTGGGATTCTTGGTGTGCATTGTAGGCATCATTAACTGGTATCGCCAGAGGTCGAAAAAAGCGAACTCCAGTGGCGCGTCGGGTGGCCAAGCCCAAGGCGCATAGCCGACATGAGCCACGGCAAAGTACCCGCGCTATGGATATTCGCTGCGTTGCTGATGTTGACTGTCCTGGGGATCGGCACACTAGCGTGGCTCTCAGATGTTCCCACTGATCAACTCACTCTGGCGCAGACCCGGCTCATCGACATAGCGGACTGGCTGGTCAAAGCGTCCGTCGGCGCGATCCTGGGTTTCGCCGGCGGTGCGGGACTGGCGGGCAGGAAAGACGCCAAATAGGGAAAGGCTCACGCTCACAGCACAACCTCTTGAACGTAGGCTACCGCCGCCTGGGGATGGGAGGAGTGGCGCTGCACCATGGGGAGAAGCCGGGTTAGGCATCGACCGGCATACATCCGGCGCAGCAGCAGCCGAAGCCGAATGTGTGGTCCATCGGGTACCCTGCCAAACTTGCCAACCCGCCCCAGTATTGCTCCTCAGGGTTGCCTACGTCGCCCGACCAATAGTGTTCCACGATATCGAGCTGGTCAGGGAACAGCTCCCTGATTTCGGCGATCCCCGGGTCTATGCCCTCTGCCACCAACTCTTCCTTCCGGTGATAGAGTCTCCGCATTCTCGCAAAGTATTCCTCCTGGCCCACGGCCTCCAGCAACTCCCGACCCATCCAGTAACCCAGATAGTGGTGACACAGGCTATTAGTCCGGTCGCTGCTGGGAGGATTCATCTCTTCCAGGTGCTGGATATTGCGGGCCTCACAGCCGCTTCGCTGGTGGATGGTGTTCAGCACCATTTCAGGAACATCGGAAGGGTCTCTGCCGTCCAGTCGGTACACGTACTCGAAGTTCTTGACCGGAGTGTGGTTGAGCCACGACTTCAGCTCGTTGCCGAAGTAGTCGTGCCCAATCTCGTGGATCATCACCGACGGAAGCATGGGCCGGTCGGTGGCGTATTCGCGAGTGAATCGCTGCGTATCCTCCCGGTCTTCACGAAGGCCATATGCGAAGTCGTATCGCTTCCCTTGCGAGATGCCTCTGCTCGACGCTGAGACTGCCCAGTCGCTGACCACGAAGATCATGTGGGGTTTGGGCAAGGGGACCTGCATGGTGCTCTCCAGCAGTTCCGCGATGCGCACCAGCTCCGGCATGGTTTCGGGCCGGGGTTCGCTGTGGGTTCGGACGATGCTGATCTTGAGCTCCGGAGTGAGTTCCGTCTGTCCGGTATGGACCTCGATATTGGCGTAGCCGGGATTCAGCATCCGCTCCACCTCATCGGCCACCCTGATGGTGCCTGCCGCCGCCACCAGGGTGGTGAGGTCATCGGTGATGCCGCTTTCCAGAGTCGGATGCTCCATCAGGACTTTAAATCTGCCATCATCTGAGTATCTCGCCAGCCTGTAGAGCGCCAGTACCGCCAGAGAGTCATCAAATTCCAGCGTCTCCAGGAAGGGCATGTCGAGTATTGCGAGAGCGGATGCCTCGTCCCGGCGGGCAGTCCAGCGTATCCCATAAATCACGCTGGATTCAGCGGCGGTAAGGTCATGGTCCGTAGCCCAGGGCTTTTGCAGCAAAGCGCTGAACGTGTCGGGGTAGTGGTTGGCGGCGTCGATCAGCGTCTGGGCGGTCTCGCGCTCGGTGTAGTCGATGCCGTCGGCGATCCATGGGAGCGCATTCAGTTGGTTGGCCTGCGCCGGTTCCAGACGGTCGGCGCGTTCTAGGTCGTTGAGGGTGGCGAGCGGCTTGAAGTCTATATGCCCCGTGGCAGGAGTCTTGCGCTCGGTAGTGCCACCCACCTGAAGATGTACCGCGTCTTCCTCCGGGTCGTATCTGACCTCGGAGTTCCGAACAGTGCTGTCGCTAGTTAACCCGTAGCCGGGAAGTCCTCGGACTGACGGCACATTATCTCCCAATGTCCTTTTGATGCTGACGTGCCATTGAGGAATGTCGATGGGCCGGATCGGTGGGTTGCCGTAGATCTCAAGTGTTGAGTACGAGCTTGGGCTGATTTGCGCGACGCCATTTAACAGCGGAAACTTCAGCGACCCAATCCAGGTGGTTTCATTGGTGGCCAGGTCTGTAATCCACAGGCCAAACCATTCTCCGTCTGTGTCCAGGCCGTCGGGAGCAATCCGGATACGATAGTCTCCCGCGCCCCAGGCATAAGACCGCCGGACTCCCAAAAAGCCTCCTTCATGTTTCCCCAACTCATACCAGCCGTTCGTCTCGTCCCATCGCGCGTCGGACAGTTGGTCAGTCTCCCACCTGGAGAAGATCACCGCTTTTCCGCGCCGATATGGAGGCTCTGGCGCATGGCTGTCGGTCTGCAAACCGAAATAGAGCCCTACATCTGATATAGAGGTATTACTCACCATAAAGTAGAGCCCGTGATCATCCGACCAATCTCCCACATCGTTGTGGATGGTGAAGTCGGTAACCATCTCTGTGAAATGATCCTGGTCTGGGTTCCATTCCCACCAGATATATGCCATGTGCTCCGGCGGCTGTATGGGCTGATAAAGGTCTTCTCGACCCGGAATCTGCGGCTCCTCGGCGCCAATGCCGTGATACCAACGGTCGATAACCTCATCCACCCTGGCGATCACGTCGTCGGACGCGCCGGCCTTGAACGCCGCTTCCACGTGGCAGATATCCAGGCGGGTGCCTTCGCAGTCGTCGTTGGGGTCGTCCCGCAACCGCTTTAGGTATAGGTTGCGGAACCTCTGGCGGAAGGTTTCTTCGCCGAGGGCGTGGTAAAGGTCCAGGAACAGCTGACTGCCCAAGTAATAGTCGCAACTAGCATGGGGAAGACCTCCAGGCACTATATCTTTGATGGCTTGGAATTCGGCGCAGGGAGTTCTGAAAGGTTCAAGGGGACGGCCAATGCGCTCATGCTCTGAGATTGCCGAGACGAACTCTGCTCCGCCTTCACTGATCCACCTCTTACTGTCACGCCAATAGTAATGGCCTACCTCGTGGGCGATATGCGCCGGCGTATCTTGCCAATAGGGGTGGTTCACGTCGTCGTGGCTCGGCTCCGAGGTTATGTGCGTACCGGCATGATGCCCTCCGATTGCGTCGCCGAAGTACCAGGCGACGTATTTGCTGCCCAACGGCTCCTCCATGAACTCTTCAACGTTCCGCGCGGCGCGCTCAAGATAATCCATGTTGGCATTACTATTGTCGCGGAATCTGATGATTGCCAGCAGCACTTCGCCGGAGTGCGGCAAGTTGGTGGTGCGTTCCTCTTTATACACGCCGCCCGTTCCATCCAGTCCGTCCAGCAGAGTCTGAAGCGACGCCTGATTCCGGTCGTTCGCTTCCCATAGCAAGACTACGATTTTGGCTTCTTCATCTGTGATGCCGTCGCTGATCTTTGGGTGAGACATTATTTCCAGAAAAGTCGCAACGTCCCTGTGCGCCAGAATATACAGGGACCACACCGCCAGGGCATCCGCACTCTCCACGCTGTCAAGGAAGGGCATATCCAAGAGCGCAACGACCACTTCGGAAACCAGCAACCGCATCGCTTCGTCACTATATGCTCGCGTAATTCGATAGCTGTACTCGATCACTGTGCCTTCATCGCGGGTAATCGTGTCCTGAATCCACTGCTTTTGCAGCAGCGCGTTGAACGTGTCCGGCCACCACACGGCCAGATCCACCAGTCGTTGAGCGGCATCGCTCTCGGTTTCGTCTATACCGTCGGCAACCCAGGGCAGCGCTTTGAGTTGATTTGCCGACGCCGGTTTGTCCCTTTCCAGTCGGTCCCAATGCTCAAGCTCGGAGAGAGGAACCTTCGGCTCGGCGGACAATATAGCCGTAGTCAAGCCTGACCAATCATCACCCCATATGTCCTTGAAGGTACTGATGTTGTAACGCAACCCTCTAGCGATGAAGTGGTACGACGCGCCGGCCTCCAACCCATCTATCGTTGCCTCCGTCTCGTTGAACACGCGCATTTGGACGCCTGCGTAGTTCCCGGACGCCAAGTCATCTGCCTTAACGAAGAGGACAAGATAGACCTGCGCGTTTTCAGCTGCGTTCCAAGTGAGCTGAACTGTGCCGGGCGGCTGCCCGTCGGTAATGGCGGTCAAGCCGGTGACCACCCCAACCGTTTGCGGCTCAACCGGCATGGGTTGTGAAACGTCCGGCGGCGGCGCCTTCCCGGAGGCAACGCCCGCCGCTGTAGCTGTCGTCAAGCTTGACCAATCATCACCCCATACGTGCTTAAAGGTACTGATGTTGTAACGCATTCCCCTAGCGATGAAGTGGTACGACGCGCCAGCCTCCAGCCCGTCTATCGTTGCCTCTGTCTCGTTGAACGCGCGCATTTGGACACCTGCGTAGTTCCCGGACGCCAAGTCATCTGCTTTGACGAAGAGGACGAAATAGACCTGCGCGTTTTCGGCGGCGTTCCAGGTGAGATGGACCGTGCCGGGCGATTGGCCTTCGGCCGTGGCGGTCAGGCCGGTGACTCGCCCGACGGTTTCCGGCTCCGACTGTGCGGTTGCAGAACGTTCTGAGACGCCGAGGGCCAGCAGCGCGGCCAATACCGCTACCAACACCACCGCTATGACAACCGTCCCCCGCCGATGATCTTGAACCAACCGTACTATCGTGGCGCTGACGATGGCGTTTTTCATCATAATTTACCTATCTTGCCTACCAATTAATAAGTTATTTAATAACTCCGACAGGATACAGGACGATGCCGTAATCGATAAATAGCCGATAGGCTATGAACATATCCCGAAAAGCGCGCTCCGAAAGCGTTGACAACCTCGTATCGGCTAGATAGACTGACCTGCGTTTTCTATCGGCATTCAAAACTATTCAGTATGCACACGTTAAATGCGGTTCGTATCTTCTAACGTGAAAAGCCAACCGGCCAGCGGCAACACAATGTCTGCGCCCTATGCTTTAACCCTGTCAGGGTTGTCCAAATCCTTTCGGGATACCGTCGCCGTCGCCGGCGTTGACCTGTTCCTGGAACCGGGCGAGATCCTTTGCCTGCTCGGACCCAGCGGGTGCGGCAAGACCACCACGCTCCGCCTCATCGCCGGTTTCGACAAGCCCGATGCCGGCAGCGTCCGTATCGCTAACCGCATGGTGTACGGGCCGGGGGTGAACGAGAGCCCGGAGAAGCGTCGGGTCGGCATGGTGTTCCAGGAAGGCGCCCTGTTCCCCCACCTTACCGTCGCGCAGAACGTGGCGTTTGGCCTGCCCAAAAACGCCGACCGCAAGGAGATCGTCGCCGATGCCCTGCGCCTGGTGAACCTGGAGGGTTACGACCGCCGCTACCCGCATCAACTCTCCGGCGGACAGCAGCAGCGCGTCGCCCTGGCCCGCGCCCTGGCCCCGGCGCCCGACCTCATTCTCATGGACGAACCCTTCTCCAGCCTCGACCGCAGCCTGAGAGAGCAACTGCGCATGGAAGTGCGCGCCATACTCAAAGCGCGAAACGCCACCGCCGTCTGCGTCACCCACGACCAGGAAGAGGCCCTGCAACTGGGCGACCGCGTGGCGGTGATGAACCAGGGTCGGATTGAACAACTGGGGTCTCCTGAGGAAGTGTTCCACAACCCGGACACGCGCTTCGCAGCCGAGTTCTTCGGCGTAGCGGACTTTCTGCCAGCCTGGCAGGACGGGGACTGCCTAACCAGCGAGGTGGGGCGGACGCCCTGGCCGGCGTTCTGGCCATCGCCCTGGCCGGCGAACCGGGAACTGCAAATCATGGTGCGCCCCGACTGCCTGGACATCGCGCCGAATGAGAATGGCAATGGCGTGGTGGTGGACAAGGAATTCTTGGGGGCGTTCAACATCTACTCTGTGGAATTGCCTTCCAACAACCGCGTTCGCGTAATGATGTCGCACATCACCCACATCGATACTGGGACGCGGGTCACCGTGTCTCCACGGGAAGGACACAGATTGCTGCCATTCATTGGCGGTCGGGCTTTTTTCAATGCTCCGGAGTACATGGAGCAGATCAGCGCCCCTGCACGCTGACACGAGGAACGCCAGGTCCTTTCGATTATTCCCGTCATTCGGGACCCCGTATCGAGTACGGGGCAGGCTTTGATCCGGAATCCAGAAGCATGTCCAGACTGCAACCTTGCTTGGCAACAGGAGTTCCTGGATTCCCGCTTTCGCGGGAATGACGTAGGGTTGGAAAACCGGGAGGGCCGGGCAATCTCCTCTTCTTTAGGGTATAATCGCGGCACGATCCTCCAATTGTGCTGAGAATAGACGTGGCACGTCCCCGCAAATCCAGAGCTGACGCCGGCGCTCAAACCCAGGCGTCCAACACGGCCGAACGCCTTTCGCCGGTAACGGAGAACTACCTCCTGTCGCTTTACAAGATGTGGGAGGACTCCGAAGTACCCACGCTGACCCGGTTGACCGAAGCGCTGCGGCAACTGCCGCCCACCGAAGGTCTGGGAACCTCCGTGCCATCGGTGGCCGGTATGCTGCGCCGGATGGAAAAGCAGGGCCTCGTGGACATCGGCAGCGACAAGAGGATCCGCCTCACCGACCGGGGCACAAAAGAGGGCGAAAGCATCGCCCGCCGCCACCGTCTGGCCGAGTGGCTGGTGGTGCGGCTTTTGGGCATGGAACTCCATGAGGCTCACATTGAAGCCCACCAGCTGGAGCACGGAATGTCGCCGGCGCTGGAGGCGAAGCTCATGGAGCGGCTGGGCCATCCAACTCACTCGCCCTTCGGCTGGCCCATCCCCGGCAAAGGCTCGCCCGGCCCAACACCGGGAGCCGTTACGCTGGACAACGCTTCCAGCGGCGCATCATACGTAGTTGACCGGGTGCCGGAAGAGGACGCTCAACTGCTGCAATTCCTCGACGGCGCGAGGCTCGTGCCGGGGCGCTCGATGACCCTGCTGGAGGCGATGCCCTACCTGGGCGTCATGCAAGTGCAGACCGAAGTGGACAGCATCTCCATCGGCTACAACGTCGCCCAGCAAATCATGGTACGCCCGGTCGAGGCAGAGGAACCATCGCAGTAGCCGTTCAGTCTTTGACGAGCGTGTTTCGCTGCGGCGCCGTCATTCCGCGCTCTCATACATCATTCCGCGCTCTCTCACGTCATTCCGCGCTCTCTCACGTCATTCCGGCCTTGAGCCGGAATCCAGAAGCGCATTCAAACCGTAACGTTGCTCGTGAAAGGCATTTCTGGATTCCTGCTTTCGCAGGAATGACGGTATGGGAGCCGGAATGAAGCTCTGCCGACCAGCAGCGCCACTAAATTGGACATTTATCCATGGTTGCCAACGCTCCGGCGTCACGCGATACTTGGTGAGGCTAATTTCTATCAACGCCTGACCGCAAAAGGTCATACGTACAAGCAAGCATATACAGTCTGTCCGCACGAAATGACCTCTGTCGCCAAGCTGGTCGCTTCCATTTCCCGTTCCCCGTCGGGCTGGCTGTTTGAGGGAGTAGCTCGGCCGTCCGCCGTCATCTGGCTCCCGGCCCTGATCATCGCCGCCCTGCTGCTGACGGCTCCGGTGTACCTCGCCCTGCGAACCCTGGGGGCGGGCTCAGAGGCCATCGACCTGATATTCCGCGCCCGGACGGTGGAGGTCATTGCCCGCACGGTGGCGTTGATGGCCGCCGTAATGCTGGGGTGCATCGCCATCGCCGCCCCGCTGGCCTGGCTCACCGTGCGCACCGACCTGCCCGCCCGCGGATTCTGGCGCGTGGTCACCATGCTGCCCCTGGCACTGCCGTCCTACATCGTGGGATTCGCCATCGCGGTTGGCTTGGGCCCTCGCGGCATCCTCCAGGGCTGGCTGGAATCGGCTTTCGGCCCGTTCTCCATAACAATCGACCGCATTCCCAGTATCTACGGATTCCCCGGCGCCGCCTTTACGCTGATCATAATCAGCTTTCCCTACGTGCTGCTGCCGATCCGCACCGCCCTGTGGAACATGGACACCTCCCTCGAAGAGTCGGCCCGCGCTCTGGGGCGCAACCGTTGGGAGACCTTCCGGAGCGTAACCCTCCCGATGCTGCGCCCGGCCATCCTGGCGGGGGGCTTGCTCACCGCGCTGTACGCCCTCAGCGACTTCGGCGCGGTGGCCATCATGCGCTACGAAACGTTCACGTGGAGCATCTTCATACAGTACGGAGCCGCGCTCAACCGCACATTGGCGGCAGCCTGGTCGCTGGGCCTCATCGTCCTTGCCCTGGCCGTGGTGTGGGGAGAGCACACCGCCCGCACAGGCTTCAGGAATCGGGGCGGAGGCCGCTACTACCTCAGCGGGGGCGGCGTGGCTCGCCGGCCCGAGGCGATTCCACTGGGGCGTTGGCGTTGGCCCGCCCTGGCCTACTGCGGTCTGGTGTCGCTGGTGTCGCTTGGCTTGCCCGTGGCGGTACTCATCTACTGGACCATTCGAGGCGTTGCGGCCGGTGAACCGCTGGAGTTGCTGTGGCGAGCGGCGGCCAATTCGGTGGGAGTTTCGGCGCTGGCCGCGATCCTCACGGTGCTTTGCGCGACTCCCATCGCGGTGCTGGCGGTGCGCTACCCCGGCCAATTCAGTCGTTGGCTCGAACGCCTGGGCTTTATCGGATTCGCGCTGCCCGGCATCGTCATCGCCCTGGGCCTGGTGTATTTCGGCGCCAACTACGCGCCCTGGCTCTACCAGTCATTGGCGATGCTGGCCGTTGCATACGTAACGCTGTTCCTGCCGGCCGCGGTCGGGTCTCTGCGCGCGTCTCTCGTCCAGGTGCGCCCGGAGTTCGAGGACGCCGCCCGCAGCCTGGGCAAGAAGCCCCTGATCGTGCTGCTCACCATTACCTTACCCCTGATCCGGCCCGGCATCCTGACCGGCGCCGCGCTGGTGTTCCTCCTCACCATGAAGGAGCTGCCCGCAACCCTGATTCTCAGTCCCATTGGGTTCACCACGCTGGCATCGTCAATATGGGCCGCCGCCGAGGAGGCGTTCTTCGCCCGCGCCGCCGCGCCGGCGCTGCTGTTGGTGGTGGTCTCGTCCGTACCGTTGGCCCTGATCACCATGCGCGAGGAGCGCCACCTCAAGTGACACTTATGCAAGTTTGTGAAATATTGTGATATTTACGTGAAATTACGAAATTTCTCCCGCAGACGTGCTAGTATCAATCACGGGGCGGCTACGGCCATCGTGGAGCAATGTTCCGCAGATTCGTTGATTCAGTGAGGAGAATAACCCTTGAGGACAATAAGCTTTATCCGCCCCCCTCAAGCCTCGTAGCAGGCGACCCAGTGATCCGGGCCTCTCTCCTCCATCGGCGGATGGTGAGCCTTTTGGCACCGGTCAGTAGCCATCGGGCAGCGGTCGTAGAATCGACATCGCTCCGGCGGGTCCACCGGTAGGGACAAGTCACCCAGAATGTCCGGCGGCGCACGCCGACGCATGGGGTCGGGACTGGGCACCGCCGAAAGCAGCGCCCGGGTGTACGGATGCAGCGGGTTGCGCAGCAGTTCCTCCGTCTCCGCCATTTCGACGATCTTGCCGAGGTACATCACAGCGATGCGATGGCACATATATCGCGCCACGGCCAGATCGTGGGTGATGTACAGATACGCGATCCCCAGCCGGTCCGCCAACTCCTGCATCAGCGACATGATTCCGGTGCGGCTGGAAACGTCCAGCATGGAGGTCGGCTCGTCCGCCACCACGAACGACGGCCCGATGACCAGCGCCCGCGCAATGGCCACCCGCTGGCGCTGTCCGCCCGATAGCTCGTGGGGACGGCGGAACAGAAACGCGCCGGCCGGCGTCAGCCCTACCAGATTCAGTATCTCGGAAACCCGCTCCAGCCGGCCCAGCGCGTCGCCAACCCCCTGCACCACCAACGGCTCCGCGATGGTGTCGTACACGGTGCGCCGGGGGTTCATGGATTCATAGGGGTCCTGGAAGATCATCTGCACCTGGCGGCGGAACACCCGCAACTGCCGTCCCCGGATGTTCGACGCCTCCACCGAACCAGCCAGGTGTCCACCCACCGCCGGCGCGGGGAACCGGTAGGTGACGCTCCCTTCAGTGGGGTCCAGCAGCTTGACCAGCAACTTGCCCACGGTGGTCTTGCCGCAGCCCGATTCACCGACCAGTCCCAGACTCTCGCCACGCCCCAGCCGGAAGGACACGTCATCCACGGCATGAATGAAACTGGTGGGCTTGCGAAACAGTCCAGCCGCAATGGGAAACCGTTTGCTCAGGCCGGCCACTGCGACCAGCGGCTCGCTATCTCGGCTGCTCACTTCCCCACCTCTGCCATATTGGTCAGCGGATGCCAGCAGGCGGCCCATTGAGTTCCCTGTTGCGCCTGGGGCGGGAACTCCCGCCGGCATTCCTCGGTGGCGTGGGCGCAGCGGGGATGGAAGGGGCAGCCCGCCGGCGGGTTCGCCAAGTTGGGCGGTTCGCCCGGCAGGGTCTCCAGCTCATGTTTCTCCCCGCTGATGCTGGGGAAGGACGACATCAACGCCGCCGTGTAGGGGTGCATGGGCGCGCGGAACACGTCGGCGGTGTCGCCCAGCTCCACCAGACGGCCGGCATACATCACCCCGATGCGGTCAATCACCTCCGCCACCACGCCAATGTCGTGGCTGATGTATATCATGCCCATGCTGAGCTCCCGCTGCACCCCCTTGAGCTCCCTCAGGATGCGGTCCTGCACTATCACGTCCAGCGCCGTGGTCGGCTCGTCGGCGATGATCACGGCAGGGTCGCAGGCTAGCGCCATGGCGATCACCGCCCGCTGACGCATCCCGCCGCTGAACTCGTGGGGATACCGGTCCATCAGCTGCGGGTCCAGCCCCACCAGGTGGAACAAGCGGGTCACTCGTTCCCGCGCGTCGGCAGCGGTTTCCTCCACGCCGTGCGCCTCAATGGCCTCCATCACCTGCTGCCCGACACGGTACACCGGATCCAGGGCGTTCATCGCCGCCTGGAACACCATGGCCATGCGCCGCCAGCGATAATGACGCATCTCTTCTTCGGACAGCAGCAGCAGGTCTTGTCCGTCCAGCAGCACTTGCCCCGACGTCAACCGCCCGTTGTCGGGCAGCAGGCGCATCAGGCAGTTGGCGATGGAAGTCTTGCCGCAGCCCGACTCGCCCACCAGCCCCAGCGATTGACCGCGCCCCAGATCGAAGCTGACTGACTGCACCGCGTGAACCGGTCTCTGTCGCGTCAGGTACGACAGGGAGAGGTCAACAACCTGGAGGATGGGTTGGCTATCTGCGGTGAGCATCCCCATCACCCATCATGCCGGCGCAGCCTGGGGTTCACTACCTCGTCCAGGGCGCGGCCGACGAGGTAGAACGCGCTGCACAGCAGCGTGATGGACGCGCCGGCAGGAACGACCAGCCACCAGTAATTGGCGCCGCTCAACAGGTAGCCGCCGGTGTTGGCGGTGTGAATCATAATGCCCCAGCTCATCCTGATGTCCAGCAGGCCCAGGAAGGACAGCACCGCCTCCGCAAAGATGGCTCCCGTTACGGTGAACATCATGTACAGCAGCGACAGCGGCAACAGGTTGGGAATGATATGCACGAAGATGACGTGGAAGTGGCTCCCACCGGCCGCCCGCGCCGCCTCGATGTACGGCTTAACCCTGATGCTCAGGGCCTGGGATTTCAGGATGATGGCCGTGCCGCCGAAACCGCCCAGCACGCCGATAATCAGCGCCAGGTAGAACAGGTTCAGGTTGAACAGCGCGCTGAGCACGATGAGCAGCGAGATTCCCGGCAGCGCGATGATCAGGTCGGCCAGCCGCATCAGCAGCGAGTCCACCAGCCCGCCGTAGTACGCTGCCACCGCGCCCACGGTGGTGGCAATGCCCACCGTAACCAGCGCGGCGGTGATGCCCAGGATGAACTCGGACTTCGCGCTGAACAAAAGCTGACTCAGAATGTCGCGGCCCAGCGAGTCTGTGCCCAGCGGGTGCCGCCAATTCGGCGACGCCGGATGCTCAAAACTGTCGAAGGCATACCCGGTTACCGGATCGTACACGTCGCGCTCCCACACCGTTGCCATGAGTATGGGATGCGAGAACGCCATCAGCGCGAACAGGCCGATGATCGCCAGGGACAGCAGGCCAATCCGGCTTTCCACGAATATCGACCAGCCGCCCCGCAGCGTCCGCCACGCCAGCCGCAGACGCACCAGCGCCAGGTCCAGCCGGCCACGGCTCAGGTCAACCTCCGGGGCGTCTCCGAACAGAGATGATCCCTCGCCGAGCGACGGCGGCTGATTTGGGGGGCGCTCAATCATCGGATAATCGATCGATCACTCGCACTCGATCACTGGTAACGGATCCTCGGGTCAAGGTACACGTACAGGATGTCCACGATGACGTGTGCCAGCAGCGAGAACAGGCCGATGAACACCATCGCGCCCATCACCAGGGGCAGGTCTTCCGAGCGCACCGCCTCCAGCAGCGTCAGGCCGGTGCCAGGCCAGGAAAACACCGCCTCGATGATCACACTGCCGTCGATGGCGAAAATCAGGCTGTACACCAGGCTGGTGATGACGGGCAGCAGGGCGTTGCGCGCCGCGTGCCGGTCCCGCACCGTCCTTTCGGGCAGACCCTTGGCCCGCGCGGCCATCACGTAGTCCTCGCGCATCGTTTCCAGCATGCTGTTGCGCGTCAGGAGCATGGTGCCGGCGAAAGATATGAGCGTCAGCGTGGCGATGGGCAGTACCATGTGCCGCAGGATGTCCAACGCCAGGTAGCCGACGCCGGTGAACGCCCAGGCAATGGGGATAATCGCCGCGCCGGCCGCGATAACCAGGAACGGCATCCGGGCCGTCCCCAGGCGGCCGAGTTTCCGCGCCGCAAGCATCGTTAGAAAGGCGAAAACGATGAAGACCGCCGCCGTGAGCAGCATGTAACTGAACACATGGTTGGCGCTGACTTCCGCGCCGCGCCAGATCAGCGGGTCCAGGAACTTGCCCACCGGCAGCCATCCCAGCTTGAACGCGAAGATCCAGATCATCATCAGCGCGAAGGCCGGCGTGAACGCCGTGAACAGCGTCGCTCCGGATATGGTCGCGGCATACTCCAGAACGCCGCCCCTGCGCCATGCGATGGCTTTGCCCAGGAAGAACCCAACGTAGAAGGACACCGCCGTCGCTGAGAGAAACAGCACCACCGTGCGCGGCAACCGCTCCGCCAGCACCTCCAGCACCGGACGCGGATAATGCCCGAAGGATACGCCGAAATTCCCGGTGAAGGTGTTCTTCATGTGGACCAGGTACTGCTGCCACAGGGGTTTATCTAACCCGAAGGACGCTTTGATCTGCTCCCGCGCCTCCGCAGGGATGTCGGGGTTGAGGGAGTAGAAGGTGGCGTAGTCGCCGGGTTGAGCCTGCACCAGGAAGAACGTCAATGTGACGATCAGGAAAAGGGTCAGGGCCATCTGCCCGGCCCGCCGGATCAAGTAGTTCGTCATCGGAGGGTTCGCTTGCCTTTGAGGCCCGCAATTTCACAATTGCGCACACGGTACGCAATTGTTAGCATATAAACCAACGGCGGGGGAGGCACATCATGGAAGATGTTCTGGTTCTTATCCTGTTGGTGGTCATGATGACTGCGGGGATGATCTTGTTCTTTGGTGGACTGGCTTGGCTCGGATTCGACGCATATCGCTCGATGCGTCGCTCACGATCATCGTCAGAGCAGCAAGGCTCCGTGGGCAACGAGGCTGAGGCGTGAACAACTACGTGATAGTTGGCGTATTGGTTGGTTTGATCTTGATGTGCGCCTCCGGTCTTATCTGGCAGGCATGGGTGGCATCTCCCACTCTAGCGCCCGCTCAACGAGAGTTGCTCACGGCGGTGGATTGGCTGCTGAAAGGCGCGGTGGGCGCATTGATGGGGTTCCTGGCGTGTTGGGCGCGGCATCCCCGGTCACAAAAATAGACATTCCGGCAGCTACTTGAAGTGCACCAGCGCCGGCATTCCGGACGCGCTCTGGAGTCCGCCCCAGGTTTCGGTGTAGGGATAATCGACGCGGCCGCTGCGGAATGCTTCAACCAGGGGAGTATCGAACAGCACTACGTAGGGCAGGTCTTCCGCCAGGAAGACCTGCATCTCAAAAACCTGCTGACGCGCCGACTCCAGGTCCGTTTCCGCCAGCAGTTGGTCGGCCAGCCGGTCGAACTCGGGGTTGTTGTATCCGCCCGGGTTGTGGCCTTCCAGTCCCGAATGGCGGCTGTGGAAGAACGACTCCAGGTAGTCGGGGTATGCGGTCAACTTCCACCCCAGGATCCACATATCGAAGTCCTGCCGGGTGAACACCTTGTCCACGATCAGGTTGAATCCGGTCAGGTCGGCCCGCACGGGAATGCCAACCTCGTTCAGCCACCGCTCAATCCAGATGGCGAAGGTGGAACGCAACGGATCGTAGCCCGGGCTGGGCGCCAGGATTTCCATGGCCGGCATCGGCTCGCCGTTGGGCATTTTCAGGCCCTCGCCCGCCTGCTCCACGAACCTGCCATCCTCGCTGATACGAGGCTCCGTTTCCCAGGTGAACCCGGCGTCCTTCATCAGTTGCACGGCCTGGCTGATGCGCTCGCCCCGGCTCAAACCCTTGCCGATCAATGGCACGTCGGGGTTGTACCAGGCGCGGTTGCCTTCGGGCACCGTGGTGTACATGGGGATGGCCACGCCCTGCAAAACGGTGCTGGTCAGGAACTCCTTGTCGATCAGCGTTGCCACCGCCTGCCGGAACGCCTTGTTGCCCATGGGTTCCTTGCGGAAGTTGAAGCTGAGATACCTCATGCCGTCAGAGGCGTTTTCAATTACCGCCAGCCCCTCCTCGCCCTCAATTTGTTCCTGCAATCCCCGGGAAAGGCCCAGGGGATTCAACATGAAGTCGATGTCGCCCTTTTTCAGCGCCAGCACGGTGGCGTCCTGGCTGCCGTAGATTGAATAGATCGCGCTGTCGGCGTAGGGCCCCACCGTGTACTCCAGCGTCTTGTCGCCGCCCGGTTCGCCGTATGCCGCAAACTCGTAGGCCCCCGGCTTGGATTCGGCATACGCGCCGTTGGCGTACTGCGCCACCACGCTGTCGGTGAAGTAGTAGTCGGGGTTCCGTTCCTTTTCCGCGAACGCGCCGCGCTCCCACTTGACGAACCCGAAGCCTCCGCCGGTGGGTTCATTCTCGGGAACGTGGGCGTACAGCGCCTTCTGCTGCTCAATAACGTCGCCGGCCTGCTTCGCCTCGGCCACGATGGATTCCCAGTAGGCTCTAGGGAAAATGGGCATGAAGGCCATTCCGAACTGCCAGCGCGCCAAGCCCGGCTCCTGCTTGAAGTAGATCTTGAGCCGGTAAGGATCCAGCGCCTCCGCATGGTCGAAGTAATCGGGATCGACTATGGACGGCCAGTTGCCGGAAAGCTCCAGGTCAGCGACCGTATGCGCGGTGAAGACAAAATCCTCGGCAGTGACGTCGTTGCCGTCGCTCCACTTCACCCCCTGCTTCAGGGGAACCTCGGTCGTCCAGAGGGTCTGTCCGCCTACGGTTTCCTCCGCCAGCGGCGTCGGGAAATCGGCCGCCAGCGACGGCACCCAGTCATAACGCTGCGCCGAGTACGAGTAGAGGGAAGGCTTGCTGCCGCCCAGCACGTACAGGTTCCATATAGTTCCGTCCGGCCCCAGGTACGCCCAGTAGTTGGTCGTGGTCATGTCCGCCGAGATGCCCAGCTGGTAAACGTTTTCGGACACGTCGGTGGCGCTTGCGGGCGCCTGCGCGTCCGGCGGCGGAGTGGGTGATGCCGCGGCCGGACGCGGCGTTGACGCGGCGGGCGCTCCGGAGGATGTCGGGGGCGCCGTCTGGCTGGTCTGAGCGGATGTTTGCCCGGTTTGAGCGGACGCATTGGGGTCCGGCGTGGCCGTAACCACCACCTCCACCTCAACGTCCCGCGTCACTTCCACCTCCCGCACCACCTCCCTGGCGCATCCCAACAGCGCAAACGCCGAAAGTATCAAGACGCAAAGTATTGTCAATATCACTGGACGCATCAGTTATTCCTCCTCAGTCAACGTGGGAAATCTATCATGCCAGCCGAATCAGGGCAAGAAAGTGTATTCGCTCCTGCTATTGCCCCTTCATACGCCACGTTACTTGCGTGATAGGCTATAGACACGTGATGTATAGTAGGGGCGGCAGGGTACAAACGTATGAATTTGCCTATGGTTCGAGATTGAGATGTCTGACAAATACCACTGGCGTATCGCAACGGCCACCGCCCCGGGTAGTTCACACCTGAGGGAAGATATCCCCAATCAGGATGCGGTAGCCTGCCGACTCATTGAAGTCGGCGAAGGCGAAGTTGTAGTGGCCGCCGTCGCCGACGGGGCCGGCTCGGCGCCCCGTTCCGACGAGGGTTCCCGTGTGGCCGCGGACGCCGCCGTGGCCACGATTGTTGACGGCACCAATCGTCAGCCGGCGGCGGCTTTTGTTGAAAGCCACGCAGAGGCCCTGCTGCGCAGCGCAGTCAAGCAGGCCAAGATCGAGGTGGAGCGCTACGGCCGGCGCCACAATGTACCGGTACGAGAGCTGGCTTGCACCCTCATCGTCGCCTTCGCCAGCGACTCGCTGATGACGGCCGCCCAGGTCGGCGACGGCGCCGTCGTTGCCTTCAATATCGGCAGCGGCGCCGCGACGACCCTGTGCGAAGCCCACAGCGGCGAGTACGCCAACGAGACCACCTTCATCACCTCGCGCTCCCGGCCTCATGAGATAGCTTCGGTGGGCTGCGCTTCCGGATACGACTACGACAGCCTGGCGCTGATTACCGACGGGTTGCAGAACCTGGCCCTGAAGATGCCGGAGCGAGAGGCCTTCATGGGCTTCTGGAACCCCATGCTGCAAGACTTGGCCCACACCGATGAACCGGAAGCCGTACCTGGCCGGCTGCACGCCTTCATCAGCGGCGAGCGCGTGCAGTCGCGCACCGGCGACGACGTGACCATCGCCATCGCCGCCCGTACCCGCCGCAGTTTGGAGGAGAACCCGCAATGACCATCCGCGACACCATCGGCGTGTACGACCAGTCGGAATTTGCCGACAACCCCGAAGTGCGGTGCCCTATCGTCCTGATCCTGGACGTGTCCGGCTCCATGGCCGGCGCCAAGATTGACACCCTGAACCAGGCCCTGGTCAAGTTCCGCGACATCATCCGGGAAGACTCCGTTACCGCCCTGCGGGCCGACGTGGCCATCATCGAATTTGACGACGATGCCCGGGTGTACGACTTCACCAACGGCGCCGACTTTGAGCCCCCGGCGCTGGAGCCAAAGGGCGAAACAAATTTTTCAAAACCGATCAACGTCGCCCTGGACCTCATCGAGGCCCGCAAGCAGAGCTACCGGGACGGCGGCGTCGCCTACTACCGCAGCCTGGCCTACTTTCTGACCGACGGCATGCCGGATGATGACCCTGCTGATTTGGACTTGACGGCCCGACGCCTGGCCCAGGTAGAGGAGAATCGCGGAGTAGCGTTCTTCTCTTTCATCATCGGCAGCGACCGCGGCGACGGCGTTCCAAATTTTACGATCAGAGGCGAAAATGTTCCAAAGTTCTACCAACTGATCGGGTCCAGCGAGGCCGACCTGTATGCGGCGGGCGCCTTTGGCAGTTCCGGCGAAAGCGCTACGGGTCTCGATGTGGGCAAGGTCGCCGAAATGCTGGGAACCAGCGCAACCGAGCTCGTGGAGCGTTGCGTCAGGGAAGGGATCATGCAAACCGCGATGGGCGAACTTACCAAGCTGGCGCCACGGGAACCCAAAGAACTGACCAACTTGGCGCAGCTGGAAGGATCCATTCAGTGGCTTTCCCGGTCGGTGACCTCCGTGTCCAAATCCCAGCCCGGCGACAGCATCCGCTTGCCGGAACCCGATTACCTGAATTTCTAAGGAGGAACTGCGATGAGCATACAAGACTCGGTGGGCGTGTACGACCAGGCGGAGTTCGCCGAAAACCCGGAGCAGCGGTGTCCCATCGTGCTGATTTTGGACGTCTCCGGCTCCATGGGCGGCCAAAAAATCCAGACCGTGAACCAGGCCCTGGTCAAGTTCGGTGAGATTATCAAGGATGACTCCGTAACCGCCCTGCGGGCCGACGTGGCCATCATCGAGTTCGACCACGAGGCCCGGGTGGTTCAGGACTTTACCAACGGCACCGACTTTGAGCCGCCGACGCTGTCCGTCAAAGGCGGCACCAACTACTCGAAGGCCATCAACCTGGCGCTGGACATCAGCGAGGCTCGCAAGCAGAGCTACCGGGACGGCGGCGTCGCCTACTACCGCAGCCTGGCCTACTTCCTCACCGACGGCTATCCGGAACACGACAATGCCAGCGAACTGGCCAAAGCAGCGGAACGCCTGAAAGAGATGGAGGAAAATCGCAACATCGCCTTTTTCTGCTTCGGCATTGGCACGCCGGACCTGCCGGCCGATATGTCGGAACTGGCCAAGCTCGCGCCCCGGGAACCCAAAGAACTGACCAACATGGCCCAGCTGGACGGCTCCATCCAGTGGCTTTCCCGCTCTGTGGCCGCGGTATCCCAATCCCAGCCGGGGGAGGCCATCCGCCTGCCCGAGCCTGACTACCTGGATTTCTAGGGGCATTCTGAGAGGGGAATGCCAACACAACCACCCAGAGAAGGCAAGCCATGAGCTTTTACGACTCACTTGGCAGACCAGGCGACCCATTCAACGTCCTATTCGACTCACATGGTGTCCGGGACAGTGTAGGCGTGTACGACACAGCGGAGTTCGCCGACAACCCGGAAGCCCGGTGTTCTATCGTGTTGATCGTGGACAATTCAGGATCCATGTCTGGCGACAAAATTGCTACGGTGAACCGGGCCCTGGTCAAATTTGGCGACATCATCAGAGGCGATGCCGTAACCGCGCTGCGGGCTGACGTGGCCATAGTGGCGGCGTCGAATAACCCCTGGGTGGTTCAGGACTTCACCAACGGCGCCGATTTTAAGCCTCCGATCCTCGGAATCGAACCAGCCGAATACTACTCAAAAGGCATCAACCTGGCGCTAGATATGATTGAAGCTCGCAAGCAAAGCTACCGGGATGGCGGCATCGCTTACTACCGCAGTCTGGCCTATTTTCTGGGCGACGGCTATCCCACGATTGATAGTCGTCAGGAGTTGGATCAGGTTTCCGCCCGCGTGTTCCAAATGGAGGAAAACCGCGGCGTTGCCTTTTTCATTTTCGGTGTCGGCATCGGCGGAAGTTGCGATATGAATATGCTGGCGAGGTTAGGGCCGCGCCCACCCCAGTTGCTGACGAACCTGGAACAATTGGACGGCTCCATTCAATGGCTGGCCCGTTCCGTGGCCGCCATATCACGCTCCCAGCCCGGTGAGGGCATCCGCCTGCCGGAGCAGGATTTCCTGAATCAGTAGGCAAGGGCGCCGGCAATGTTCTCAGCAGGCCCGAAGAGTAGAACAACGGCGGCCTATCTGGCCATTTTTCTGGGCTGGGCCGGGCTGCATAAGTTCTACCTGGGCTATCGGAACGTCGGATTCACCCACGTCGCGCTGACTGCTGTGGGGCCGGTGGTATTTCTTGCCCATTTCACCGCGCCCGACGACGCCACCGCCATCGTCGTTCAAGTCGCGGCGTGGGCAGTCATCCTTTTCGGCTACTTCTACGTCCGCAGGTTTCATTTCGGCCACACCGTGGACGAAATAATAAGTCCCGGCCGGCTGCTCCTCTGGCCCTGGCGACTGGTTCGGTCCACCCTGCGCCTGACCAGGGCTGGGTTTAACATCAGGGGGGAAGAGGAACGGCGTCGCCGCAGACAGCGGGGCCGCCGGAGGAATGATGACGATGACGATGATGGCTGTCTCTCGCCAGGGTGTATAGTAATGGCGCTGGGCATACTCCTGACAGTGGCTGTTGTGGCGACCATTATATTCTTGTACTACCTTATTTTCTCCTTCGTCGGCTTCCTTGCCCTCGCCGCGTCAATCGCGATTGGAGTGTTTGAAGGCGTCATCTACTTACGCAAGACCGACACCGAATTTCAGAATGAATACGTAGCCAGCCGGAGGCTGTGGTTCTAATGACTACCTCAAGCAACCCCCTCGCCGGCCGCCGCTTCGTGGACGAAAGCGGCAACCCCGTCGTGCCGGGCGGCAAGCTGGGCGAGGGCGGCGAGGGCGTGGTGCATGCGGTGTACGGCGCCCCCGGCTCGGCGGTGAAAATCTGGCATCCGGGCAAAACGCCCGATGACGCCGACGCCAAGTTCCGGTACCTGGTGAGTAATCCCGTAACTCCCGAACTGGGAGCTAACTGGCGCATTACCTGGCCCCAGCAACGGGTTATGGAAAATGGAGCCATCGCCGGGTACCTCATGCCCAAGCTGGACTACACTCTGCCCTGGATTCCAATTGTTGAGTACTATAACCGGAGCGCGGCCCGGGGCACCGGGGCCGGGCAGGCCCGCGAGATACAGATTGACGACCGGGTGCGCATCGCGAGCAACCTGGCCCTGGGCTTCAAGGCCGTTCATGAGGCCGGTTACGTGATCGGGGACATTAACGAAAAGAACGCTGAAGCCAACCGACAGAACGACGTCGCCTTGATGGACTGCGACTCCTACGGTTTCACTGATCCGGCCACCGGCCAAACCTTTTCCAACAACATGGGCCGCCCTGAATTCCAGGCGCCGGAAGCTCAGAGCAACTACGCCAATCGGACCCAGGAGCAGGACCTCTTTGCCCTGGCCGTCCTCGTCTTTCAGCTGCTCACCGGATACCATCCCTATACCGTCAACAACCAGCCCAACTACGCGCTTCCCGGCGAGCGCATCAGCAACTGGCTGTTCGCGCCGGCCGGCCGGGGCGTCACCGCGCCCGACCCGTTTAACGAAGCCTGGGATACGCTGACCGACAAACAAAAAGAACTGTTCCTGCGCTGCTTCGACAAGGATCACGAAGGCGAACTCCGTCCCAAACCGGAGGAGTGGGTGGAAGCCCTGATGGAAATACCGGCCGTCCCGGCGCCCGGATCATCGCCGTCCCCGGCGCCCGCGCCGGCCCCCTCACCGGCAGGACGCGCGCCCGCTCCTTCACCATCACCGTCGCCGGGGCGGCCAACACCAGCGCCGGCCCCTTCGCCAACACCAGCGCCGGCGCCGCGGCGCTATTACACACCCCCCGGCGCCACGGGCGGCGACTGGATTCATTGGGCGCTGGCGGTGGCCGGCTACGCGGCATTGCTGCCCCTCATGCTCTTCAGCGAGTTCCGGCCCTGGTGGTGGCTGGCGCTAATCCTGACGGCGGGGGCGCTCTTCTATCTTCCGGTTCGCAGGCTGCTCCAACCTCCCATCACCAGAACGCGCTGGGTCATCATCACCCTCGCATCCCTGGTCAGCATCTGGTTCTTGTTGGCGCTGATCCAAGCGGCCATGACGGTCTGGCCCTGGTGGTTGTGGCTGGGGTTAGGTCTGGGGGCTGCGTTCATCTTCCTGGTTCCAGCCAGAGGGTGGCTGCTCGGGCTGTTCCGCAGTCCTAATGCGATGCCACGCTGGAGCGCCATTGGCGGGGTGTCGCTTCTGGCCTTCTTCATCCTGTTCAACATGGGTTCAGCGGGCTTCCGGGAATTTGAAGAGTGGCGCAATAACAGGAGCTTGCAGGCGGAGGCCAGCTCAGCCAGCGGCGCAACCGCCGGCGACGTGGTTGCCTCGGCGGCCGGCGGCGGGGCAGGGTTGGCGACCAGCGCCGGCGGCTCGGGGGTGGAATCCGGCGCGGTGGCGCCCGAACCGGTGTGCGGCCAGCCGACCAACTTCCGAGTTTTCGATCTGACTAACCGGGAGATCCTCTTTGAATGGAATCCGCCGGACGGTGGCCTCACTGTGACCGGATACCAAACCGAATGGCGCGAATTGACGAGCAACGGCGCTTACGGCTCGTGGAATTTGCGGGAAGAATTAATTAGCAGCTCGGAAACCGACTACTATCTGGGCCCTTTTTCGGATGATGTTGAAGGGCAGACCTATCAAAACCGGGTCTATGCGATATGCGATTCAGTTTTCTCCGAACCATCGAACGCTGCTACTCACACTTTCCCAGCGTCCACCCCGCCAACGGATACCCCCGCGCCCACGGCCACCACTCCGCCAACGCCTACCCATACTCCTACTCCGCTGCCTACAGTTACTCCGATACCGACAGCCGTTCCGGTCGTTGTGCCGCCCACCCCAGCCCCCATTTTGACCGTGCTGCCGGCCGCGGCGAATCCCGGGGAAGCCGTCACCGTGAAGTTGACCGGATTCCCGCCGTACACTCTGGTGCATGACGTCAGCATCGACGGACTTCCTTTGCTGAGAAACACACGCACCAACACCGACGCGAACGGCGACGTCCTGATTGACGACATAGTGGTTCCGAACATCATGGACGCCGGCATTTACGACGTCTGGGCTACCGTGGGCAGCATGTCTGCCGTGGCCGGCCAACTGGCGGTGATCGCCATCCCACCCACCCCGACGCCTCCTCCCTATCCGGACCCGGTATTGCTGGCGCAACGGGGGGCGCCACCCGGCCATCTATCCCGCGCGCCCGGCGTTCAGCAGTACGTCTCCGGGTACGTGGGGTCCGAGACCAGGCAAAAGCATTGGCTGTACCTGGCCGACCGGCCCAGCGGGACGCTGGAGAACGCCCAAAACACGATACTGCTGGAATTTCAGAAAAGCATCCCCGCAGAAGAGTTGCGGGAAGTCGTTCCGGGCGAATGTTATTACGTAGGTCCCGTAGCCTACCAGACCGACGAAGCCGTAAGCCGCTGTCCCGGAACGGTGTACGACACGGCTTGCAGCCGCGAAGGCATGCACACCGGCAGCTTCCGGCTGTACGTTACGGAAGGGACGCTGCGCGAAATCACCGAAACGCCCCAGTTCGGCAACTGATGACCACCTCAGCCCAAGTCTATTACCGCAAGTGGCGGCCCGGCACCTTCAGCGACCTGGCCGGTCAGGAGCACGTTGGCAACACCCTGCGCCAGGCCGTGATGCAGGGGCGCGTCAGCCACAGCTACCTGTTCTGCGGCACCCGGGGCAGCGGCAAGACCACCACCGCCCGCGTGCTGGCCAAGGCCGTCAACTGCCTCAACCCGCAGCAAGGTGACCCATGCGATGAGTGCGCCATCTGCGTCTCGATCAACGAGGGCCGCAACCTGGACATCATCGAACTGGACGCCGCCAGCAACCGGGGCGTCGAGGAAATCCGCGAAATCCGCGACAAGGTACACTTCCAGCCGACGCAGAATCGGCGCAAGGTCTATATCATCGACGAAGCCCACATGCTGACCCGAGAGGCTTCCAACGCCTTTCTCAAAACCCTGGAGGAACCGCCCGAGCACGTCATCTTCATCCTCTGCACCACTGAAGCCGACCGGCTGCTGCCTACCATCCTCTCCCGCTGCCAGCGTTATGACTTTCGCCGGCTGCCCGGCCAGACCATCTACGACCGCCTGGCTTACATCACCGACCAGGAAGCCATCGCCATCCATCCCGACGCGCTGCGCATGGTCGCCCGCAACGCCGGCGGCTCCATGCGCGACGCTCTGAACATCCTCGAACAGCTGGCGGTATCCTCCGATGGCGACATAACCCTGCGCGACGTTGAAGAATCCCTGGGCCTGGTGCGCAGCGACGCCTACCTGGCCCTGGCGCAGAAACTGCTGGCCGGCGACACCACCGGCGCGCTGGAAACCATCAACGAGGTCGTCTGGGAGGGCGGCGAACCCCGCCAACTGCACCGCCAGACCCTGGACCTCCTGCGCTCCATGCTCCTGCTCTCTTGGGACGCCGGACAGACTTTGGATCTGCCCGACGACACCCTGGCCGATCTGCGCGCCACCATACAGAAGACCGACTCCCACCATATTCTGCGGGCCGTGCGAGTGTGGGGCGAGGCCAGCGCCGGCCTGCGCTACGACGCGCCGTCGGCCCTGGCCCTGGAAATCGCCGCCGCCGAAATCTGCCGGCCCGCGCCGTTGACCAATAACGCGCCGCAGGAAGCTCCGGCTCCGGCGTCCATGCCTTCCCAGCCCGCTCCAGCGGGACGGCCATCCCAACCAGCCAGAGGCGGGGCGCCACAACAGCGTCCACCTCGCCAGGCGAACGCAAACCCGCCGCCATCCCGCCAATCCGCGCCTCCGGCGCCGCCACCGGATAACCGACCCGCGCCGGCCCGCGCTCCCGCCGCCGCGCCCGACAGCCTACAAGGACGCTGGGAGCAGGCCGTCCGCCAGCTGGGACGAGTCAAGGGCAGCAAGTACAACTTGGGCGCCCTGCTCCGCGACTGCCGTTCCAACAGCGTCCATCTGGCGGACGACGATTCCACATTGGTCCTGCCGTTCAGCAACGTTGCCAACCTGGACCGGATGCAGGAAGAACTGAACGACCCTCGCGTTCGTGATACTATTGAGCAAGCCATCGAACAGTCCTTTGGCTCACGACACACCTTCCAGGTGATTCTGGCCGGCGCCAACGGAGAGGGCACCCAACCAGCTCGCAGCTCCATCCAGGATAGCCCGCTGGTCCGCACTGCCATGGGCCTGGGCGCGCGTATCCTGGACGAACAATAGGAGGCCCCGAAACCCATTATGATGAACAAGCGCATGATGCGACAGGCACAGCAACTTCAGAACCGCCTGGCCAAGGCCCAGGAAGAACTGGAATCCATGAGCGTCGAGGGCTCCGCCGGCGGCGGCGTGGTCCGCGTCACCATGACCGGCAAGCAGGAAGTAACCGAGGTCGTCATCGAACCGGAAGCCGCCGAGGACATCGACCTGCTGCAAGATCTGGTTGCCGCCGCCGTCAATGACGCCTTCACCCGCACCCAGGAACTGGCCGCCGAAAAGATGGGCGCAGTAACCGGCGGCATGAACATCCCCGGTCTTTTCTAGCCCGGCCGGATGTCCAGCCAGCGGAGCGGAGATCCGCACCGGGAACGGCGCGCACTACCGGAGACCATCACGGCCGGCGGCGTCACCAGGTGGCTGACCAGACATTTACGTGATACCCGGCACGCCGGCATTACCGCCAGCAGAATTCAACACGTGCTTGAAGATTGGGCTGTTCGCGGAATTTGCACCGACCGAGCGGACAACGTTACCATCACTTATTGGGGATTCGTCCCCGGCAGAAGCGCAATGTTGCGGGTCGTTGTTTCGCTCGATAACCAGGAAGTCATAACGGCCGTTTTTGACGAGTCTGCGGCTGGACGAGTCAAGCAGGAAGAGTTGTCCTGGTTTCAACGCCGTTGCCAAGACTTGGAGGTGAGAGATGCAGGTTAAATACTATCGTGAAGAGGATGTGTTGCTCATAATCGGATCCCGTGACGGGCGTAGCGGCGGCACGTTGCGAGACGACTTTGGCGTCATCTTCGCCCTTGAGGATGAGGGCATTGAAAACATAACCAGGCTTGACTTGCATCGCGTCACGCGCTTTTTGCCTCTTGACGCGAAGCGCGGCTACGATGCCGACAGCGACACTCTGACCATGGGCGACAAGCCGGAACCCGACGCCGATTTTCGCGTGGTGGACAACGGCGATTTCGTCAGTTACCGCCAGTGGTTTGACGATGGGAGTGAATGGGACGTGGTAGCGGTGGATTTACGGCAGGCGTCGGTGCATCTGGCGCCGGCGCTGGCGGCATTGCCACAGCCGGCTTCCGCCAACGTTGGATAGCAACCGGCGCAACAGCATAAACATTATGACCTCCGATCCAACCCCGGGCACCACGCGCTCTCTGGGACAGCTGATCGACCGACTGCACCAGTTGCCCGGGATCGGCCCCAAGAGCGCCCAGCGCATCGCCTACCACATCGCCCACATCCCCGACGATGAGGCGCGCGCACTGGCCGACGCCATCGTCGCCGTCAAGGACCTGATTCTGTTCTGCGACGAGTGCCGGAACCTCACCGACGCTTCGCCCTGCTCCATCTGCGCCAACCCCCAGCGCAACCGCGACCAGATCTGCGTCGTTGAGGAATCCCGCGACCTGGTGGCTCTGGAGCGCACCCGTGTCTATCGCGGCATGTACCACGTCCTGCACGGCGCGTTGTCGCCGCTCAACGGCATCGGCCCCGAGGACATCCACCTGCCCCAGCTGTTCGCCCGTCTTCAGGCCCAGGACAATCCTTTCCGGGAACTCATCGTCGCCACCAACCCCACGCTGGAAGGCGACGCCACCGCCGATTTCATTCACCGCCGGCTCTCCGGCACGGGCATCCGCATAACCCGCCTGGCGCTGGGCCTCCCCGTCGGCGGCTCCCTGGAATTCGCCGACGAGACCACCCTCAGCCGCGCCCTGGCCGGCCGCAACCAACTCGAATGACCCAGCCGCGAACCTATCGCGCCGTCGGCCTCACCCTCCGCAAGTCGCCGGCCGGCGAGGCGGATCTCGTTGCATCTCTCTACACCCGCGAGCACGGCAAGCTGGACGTGCTGGCTCGTGGCGCGCGCCGGCTCACCAGCAAGCTAGTCGGCCATTTCGAGCCGCTCACCCTGGTCCGACTCTCCGTCGCCCGGGGACGGAACCTCGATATTGTGGCCGAGGCCGAAGTCGTCAATGCCTTCCCTGATGTCAAAGCCGACTACGCCAACATCGCCCGCGGCCTGCACGTCGCCGAACTCATCGACGGTTTCAGCGCATCCTCAGCGGCCAACCCCCAAGTGCTGGATCTCGCGCTGCATACCCTGGAGGCTATCGGCAAGCAGTCCGGCGCTGGCGATGAACTTGCGTTGGATCTCCCTCTCCGCTACTTCGACCTGCAACTGCTGCAACTCTCCGGCTTTCTGCCCGAGCTTTACCAGTGCGTCGAATGTGGCGACGAACTGGAGCCGGAACGCCACCGCTTCGCCGCCGGCGCCGGCGGCGCAATTTGTCCCGATTGTGGCCCGCCTGAGGTTGTCGTCCGCCCGTTGTCCCTGGCGGCGCTGAAAGTGCTGCGCCTGCTACATCGCACCGAATCGGTTGACCGACTGCCCCGATTGAACATGCCGCCCGCAGTTCAACAAGAGGTACACGCCATACTGTCCGAAACCCTCCAACATTGGCTCGACCGCCAGTTGCGCTCCCAAGCTTTCCTGGACGCCGCCAAATTTGCCTGAATTTCGCAGGGATTTTATGTTGACCTAACCGCTGGTAAAGCGTAAAAGTCTTGCAATTGATTTTGCCGCTTTCATGCGCCTGTTCATAAAGCAAGGGCGAATGATTATTCGCCCCTACGGGCCGCAATAACGAGGTACCGCGATGTTTGATAAGGTGCTAATCGCCAACCGCGGCGAAATCGCCGCCCGAATCATCCGCACCTGCCAGCGTCTTGGCGTATCCACCGTAGCGGTTTATTCTGAGGCCGATGCCGGGGCCCTGCACACGCAGCTCGCCGACCAGTCCGTCTGCATCGGCGCCGCTCCTGCCGCCGAGTCTTACCTCAGCATCGACGCAGTGATGGACGCCTGCCACGCTACCGGCGCGCAGGCCATCCACCCCGGCTACGGGTTTCTATCCGAGAACAGTAGGCTGGTTGATCGTTGCAAGTCCGAAGGCGTGGTGTTCATCGGCCCCACCGAGGAGGTGCTGAACCAGATGGGCGACAAGCTGTCCGCCCGCCGAGTAGCCCGCAAGTCCGGCCTCCCGGTGATGCCGGGCACCGAGGAGCCGGTCAGCGACGACGAGGCCATCAGCAAAGCCTGGGAGCTGGGTTTCCCCATGATGGTCAAGGCCGCCGCCGGCGGAGGCGGCATCGGCATCCACGTGGTCCGCAGCATGGCCGAGCTTGAACCCGTCATCGAGCGCACCCGCAAGACTGCCCAGGCCGCCTTCGCCGATTCCAGCCTGTTCTACGAGCGTTACCTCGAAGGCGCATCCCATATTGAGGTCCAGCTCATCGCCGACCAGTATGGCAATGTCCTCCATCTTTACGAACGCGACTGCTCCATCCAGCGCCGTAACCAGAAACTCATTGAGGAAACCCCAGCATCGGCCAAGCTTACTGCCGAGGCGCGTGGACAACTGGGGCGCCTTTCCCGACAGCTTGGCCGTGAGGTCGGCTACACCAACGCCGGCACCGTGGAGTTTCTAGTAACCGACGATGGCCATTTCTACTTCCTGGAGATGAACCCGCGCCTCCAGGTCGAACACGGGGTCTCGGAACTGATCTCCGGACAGGACATCGTTGAACTTCAGCTGATGGCCGCCGCCGACATTCCCTTCTCCATCCGACAACGCGACATCCGGGCCAACGGCCACGCCATCGAAGCCCGTATCTATCCCGAAGACCCAGATACCCTCCTGCCCAACGTGGGAACCGTCACGGAGCTGCAACTTCCCGAGGGTGAACACGTTCGCATCGATACCGCGCTTTGCGTCGGCTACGAGGTTTCGCTACACTACGAACCGTTGCTAGCCAAGATAATGGCCTGGGGTGATGACCGCGCTGACGCCATCGCAACGCTGGATACGGCCCTCGCCGACTTCCACGTGGCCGGCGTGAACACCAACATTCCCCTGCTGCGCGACGTGCTGGCCAGCCCCGAGTTCACCTCGGGTCAATACCATACCGGCAGCCTGAACGCCATACTCGAGCGACGACTACAAGCCAAGGGCAAAACGACGACCATGCATCCCAACGGAACCTCCGGCAACGGGCATCACTCGCTCACCGAACTGGATCCCCGCGCGCTGGCCGCCGCCATCGGCGCGGCGGCCGTCGCCGCCGAGCAGGCCAACGGTCGGGATGGCGGGTCGCGTGAATCCGCGTCCCGTTGGCGCATGCAGGGTCGCCGTGATCTGTTCCGCTCGCGGCTGGGGAGCGCGTCCTGGTAAATTGACGACCATCAGAGTACGCATCGGCGAACAGTGGTACACCGTTGAGGTTGGCGACCTGACCCAATCCCCCGTTCAGGTCACCGTTGACGGCGAGGTTTTTGAGGTTGAGGTCGAGGCCGCATCCGGCTCGACTCCCCCTCGCCGGGGCCGGCCCACTGGCGGCCTGGCAGTACCGGAAGCCCCCGCTCCATCAGGGTCCGTCGCTTCCCCATCCGGCGCCCCAATCAACGACGACATCCTGCGTTCGCCCATGCCGGGCCGGGTAATGTCCATCCTGGTTCGCCCCGGAGATGCCGTATCCGCCGGCGACGAGGTGTGCGTAGTGGAGGCCATGAAGATGGAGCAGAGCATCCTGGCCCATCGGGACGGCGTGGTGAAAACCGTCTTCGTCCAGCCCCTCGATTCTGTCAACGCCAACGACCCCCTGGTAGAATTGGAGTAGCAACCTGCCCTCTAAGGACGGCCCGCCATGCCGCAAAAGACCGGACATTACCCCGTGGAAATAGTCGCCGAGGTCCAGTCCATGGAGCTGGATCCGGGTCGCAACGGTTCCTACAAACTACTGCTGGAAGACGGCTCCACAGTGCGGGCTGACTTTATGGGCTCGCAGTGGGAAGCCTTGGAGAGCCTGCATCGTCGGGGTGAATTCGCACTCAAAATCGTCGGTGAAGGAGATTTCGCCGACGACCGACTGAAGCGAATTGTCAGTATTGACTTGAAAAAAACGGAGCGAGTATTGCCACCGGAAGACCCGGAGATGCCTACGTTGCTGCATATTCTCAACGAGATTCACAAAAAATATCCTCAGGAAACTTGGGACAACGTGCCTACCGACGGTGCTAAAAATATGCATCACTACCTATACGGTCGGCCCAAAGTGGATGACTGATGCGTGAAATTTTCGCCGATGCCTGCTTCTGGATTGCCTTTCTGAACCCAAGGGACGCTTGGCACGAAGTGGCGCGGCTTCTATATCGAGAATACTCAAGCCGTCGGATACTGACCAGTGAGATGGTCCTTGCGGAGACGTTGAACTTTATGTCCGGATATGGAGCGCAGGGGCGGTTGGCAGCCGTGAATTTGATCAGGGGTTTTGAGCACACTACCAACGTGAAAGTAGCACCTCAATCCTCCGAACAATTCTGGAACGCCGTCGATTTGTACAACTCCCGACCTGATCAGGAGTGGGGCTTCGTGGATTGCGCCAGCTTCCAGCTCATGCAAGCCTACGGCATCCGGGAAGCCCTAACCAACGACCACCACTTCACCCAGGCCGGTTTCACCATCCTAATGTAAGAAGGCCCTCCATGCCCCAGGAAACTATCTACATCAAGGGCGCTCGCGAGCACAACCTCAAGAACATTGACGTAACCATCCCTCGGGATCAGCTCGTCGTCATCACCGGTGTTTCCGGTTCCGGCAAGAGCAGCCTAGCCTTCGACACCATCTATGCCGAGGGGCAGCGCCGCTATGTTGAGTCTCTGTCCGCCTACGCCCGCCAGTTCCTGGGCCGCATGGACAAGCCCGACGTCGATTACATCGAGGGCCTCTCCCCCGCCATCTCCATCGACCAGAAGGGCGTCTCCAACAACCCTCGCTCCACTGTCGGCACCGTAACCGAAATCTACGACTACCTGCGCCTGCTCTTCGCCCGCGTGGGCCGGCCCCACTGTCCCAAGTGCGGCAACCCCGTCGCTCGCCAGACCGTCCAGCAGATTGTCGATGCCATCCTGGCCCTACCCGAGTCATCCCGCATTACACTGCTGGCCCCGAAGATACGGCGCAAGAAGGGCGAGCATCGCGAGGTGTTCGAGGCCGCCAAGCGCGGCGGGTTCGTCCGCCTCCGGGTCAACGGCGAGGTCTTGCTGGTGGAGGAGACCGACAACCTGAACCTCGACAAGCAGAAGTGGCACTACATTGACATCGTGGTTGACCGCCTCATCATCCGCAGCGATACCGAACCGAACCGGGTTACCGAATCGGTGGAGACGGCCCTGCGCGAGGGAGAGGGTGTACTGACCGTGGGGCGCGAAGGCGAGGACGATCTGACCTTCAGCGAGCAGTTCGCCTGCGTCGCCTGCGGCATCAGTCTGCCCGAAATCGAGCCGCGCACCTTCAGCTTCAACAGCCCCCACGGCGCCTGTCCCACCTGCACCGGCCTGGGCTACCAGCTTGAGGTTGACCCGTCGCTGGTGATCCACAACCGCTCCCTCTCGCTGTTGGAGGGGGCGATCGTGCCGTGGGCACGCTCCGGCGCCGCCAACTCCTGGTACGCCAGCATGATGGAGGCCTTGGCCCGCCAGTTCGACTTCTCGCCCCACGCGCCCATCCGCGAGTTGACCGACGAGCAGCTGAACATCATCCTGTACGGCGCGGGCAAGCAGCAGGTTTCGGTTCGCCACCGCACTGGGCGGGGCCGCACCTACTCGTGGAACACTACCTACGAGGGGGTCATCCCCAACCTTCAGCGACGCTACCGCGACACCGAATCCGACCACACCCGCAGCGAGATTGAGCGGTACATGGCGCAACGCGCCTGCCGGCCCTGCTCTGGCGCGCGTCTGCGCCCGGAGGCGTTGGGCGTCCTGGTCTGTGGCCGCAACATCATGGAGGTGACCGCACTGACCATCGGAACCGGGCTGCAATGGGTTCGGAGCATCAAGCCCGGCGCGGAACCGTCGCTCAACGGCTCGAGCAACGGGCATCATGCCACCAACGGTCACCACCCGGCCGAATCCCTGGCATCCGACGCGCAAGCTGACACCAACGGCGCAAAACCCAAAACCCGCCGTGCCCGCCGGAACGGACGCCGCGCCGCTGCTGCGATTGACCATCCCGCCACGCTCACCGAGCGGGAAATGGTCATCGCCGACCAGATCCTCAAAGAGATTGAGGGCCGGCTCCAGTTCCTCGACAGCATCGGTCTGGACTACGTCACCATGAACCGCACGGCTCGCACCCTGTCCGGCGGCGAGGCCCAGCGCGTCCGCCTGGCCACCCAGATCGGCAGCGGACTCACCGGCGTGCTGTACGTGTGCGACGAGCCCACCGTCGGGCTGCACCCCCACGACGACCACCGCCTCATTGGCACCCTCACCCGCCTCCGCGACATGGGCAACACCGTCATCGTCGTAGAGCACGACGACGCCATGATGCGCGCCGCCGACCACATCGTTGACCTCGGCCCCGGCGCCGGCGAGCACGGCGGGCACATCGTCGCCACCGGCGACGTGTCGGAGGTGATGGCCAACGAGGCGTCGCTGACCGGCGCGTACCTCAGCGGGCGCAAGCGTATACCAACGCCCGAGGAGCGGCGGCCCGGCAACGGCAACGTCATTTCCGTGCGCGGCGCGCGGGAGAACAACCTCAAGGGCATTGACGTTGACTTTCCGCTGGGACTCCTGGGCTGCGTCACCGGCGTCTCCGGCAGCGGCAAGAGCACCTTGATGTACGACATCCTGTACAAGCGTCTCGCCCAGGCTGTTGCCCAGGGACGCGACCGCCCCGGCGAGCACGACGAGATCACCGGCATCGAGAACATCGACAAGGTAGTCAACATCGACCAGTCCCCCATCGGGCGCACGCCGCGCAGCAATCCCGCCACCTACACCGGCGCGTTCACGCCCATCCGCGAGGTATTCGCCGGGCTGCCCGAGGCTCGTATCCGCGGCTACAAGCCCGGCCGCTTCTCCTTCAACGTCAAGGGCGGACGCTGCGAGGCCTGCCAGGGCGAGGGGTACAACCAGATCGAGATGCAGTTCCTCCCCGACGTGACCGTGCCCTGCGAGATTTGCCAGGGCCGCCGCTACAACCGGGAGGCGCTGGAGGTGACGCTGCGCGACAAGTCCATCGCCGACGTGCTGGCCATGACGGTGGAAACCGCGCTGGACTTCTTCTGGAACTACTCGCGCATCCGCAACCGGCTGCAAACGCTGCGGGACGTGGGCCTGGGCTACATCCGCCTGGGCCAGCCGGCCACCACGCTGTCCGGCGGCGAGGCCCAGCGCGTCAAGCTGGCGACGGAGTTGTCCCGACGCGCCACCGGGCGGACGCTGTACCTACTGGACGAGCCCACCACCGGGCTCTCCTTCGAGGACTGCGCCGCGCTGCTGCGCGTCCTGCACCGGCTGGTTGACCAGGGCAACTCGGTGCTGCTCATCGAGCACAACCTGGACCTGATCAAGAACTCCGACTGGATCATCGACCTCGGCCCCGGCGCCGGCGACCAGGGCGGCAACCTCATCGCGTGCGGCACCCCAGAGATGCTCGCCGACAACGAAGCATCCCACACCGGCCGCTACCTCCGCCAAACGCTCCAGCAAACCGAGCTGGCCGCCACCGCCGACTGAGCGCCCTGAAACCGCTCATCCTGAGCCTGTCGAAGGATGGTATCCCATGCCCAACGCACAGCCCGACCAATCCCTGCACCTGCCCAGCCTGGTCATCAAGAACTTCCGCGGCATCGACGAGCTTACGATACCGCGGTTGGGTCGCGTGACGCTGCTGGCGGGGAAGAACGGCGTCGGCAAGACGACGGTGTTGGATGCGGTGCGAGTTTGGGCGGGGCGCGGACGGTTACAAGTCCTTGAGGATGTTTTGTCTCAGCGCGGAGACACACTCAACACGATTGATCGTCAAGGTGAGCAAAACACCGTTATTGACTGGTATGCGCTCTTCACTGATCGTCGCAGTTCAACTGAGATTGAAGTCTTGATTGGTTCTTCGTCAACAACCGACACATTACGAATAGGTTGGCAATCCGGTGTCAGGTTGCAGTCAGATGAACCCGTGAAGATAGAGCCTGACGATTTCGTGAAAGGAGCGAAGCCGGCTTTGGTCGCGCGAGTCGGGAATTCCACAATTTACCCTTCTAACACCGTCAATGGTTCCTCTCCCCCTCCCGCGGTTCCATTCAACGTTTTGGGACCCGATGGGCCAAGCGATGCGATGGTCGAACGCTTTTGGAGCGAAGTTGCCCTAACATCGCACGAAGACCAAGCCCTTGATGCGCTTAACTTGATCACTGACGCCCAGGTTGAGCGTGTTGCGGCATTAGGAACTCCTACCGGCAACGGAATAACCCAACCTCGTCGAATGACGGCGAAGGTTCAAGGCAAGGACTATCAAGTTCCATTGCGCACCCTGGGCGACGGCGCTTTACGCACCTACGCGGTTGCCCTCGCCCTTGCCAAGAGTACCAACGGCTTTCTGCTCATCGACGAGGCCGAAAATGGCATCCACCACACCATCCAGCCCAAGTTCTGGAAGATGGTGTTGCAGACGGCGGAGCGCAACAACGTGCAGGTGCTGGCCACCACCCACAGTTGGGACTGCGTCAAGGGGTTTGCCCAGGCCGCCAACGAACTTGAGGAGGTGGAGGGCCTGCTGGTGCGCATCGAACGCGTCCCGATTGGGCTGCGGGCCATCACCTACGACGAGTCCCGTTTGGATTCGATAGTCAAATACGGGATAGAGGCGCGCTGACAATGATCATACCCCGTCCTGGCCCGTCTGACTCGTTGTTGGTGGTAGAGGGCAAAACCGACCTGCACGTAGTCAGGCACCTTTCGGAACGCAGCGATCCATCGCTGGCCTTCGGCATCCAAGATTACGAAGGCATCGACAATGTACTCGGCAGCATCCACGGACACATCGACACCCCTGATAGACCAGCCGTGGGCTTCGTGATGGACTCAGACGACAATGTGCGCCAGACTTGGTTGCGCGTGCGCGGCGAGTTCTCCAGGGCCGCACGTCCTATCCGTCTGCCAGATTCGCCCGATCCCAACGGCACCATTATCGCCGGAGACCCCGGTGTCGGCGGTCCTCGCATAGGCATCTGGCTCATGCCCAACAACTCAGCAGATGGCGAACTGGAAAACTTCGTCGCCGATATGATCCCCACCAACGATCCGGTGTGGCCACTCTCGCAGCAATACATCGATGGCATCCCTACGTCCCACCGAAAATTTGCCCCCGGCAAAACCATCCGGGCGCAGGTTCATGCTTGGCTAGCCACATTAGCGGATCCCCGACTTATGGGGCAAGCAATCGGTTTCGGCGATCTGTCCATCACCGGTCAGTTAACTCAAACCTTCCTCCGCTGGCTCTCCCGCCTCTTCCGCTAATCGCCGGCCTCTATCCTCTCCCCGCCGCTGGCCGCATCCCGTCCCGGCCGCGTCGCTGTAAGCATCAGCAGCGAGACTACCGCCAGGTTGATGCCGAAGGCGAGGAACGCCCCCAGGTAGGTGCCGTAGCGGTCCACTACCAGGCCGCCTGCCGTGGGACCCAGCGCCTGCCCGCCTACTTGCGCCGCCAACCCCCACGCCCGTATCGCCCCCAGGTGCAGCCGCCCAAAGTAGTCCGCCCACGTCAGCCGGCTGACGGTGTGCAGTCCACCGACGCCGAACCCCAGGATGAACGCCCCGGCCACGCCCAGCGCGATTTCGCTGGCGAACGCCGTGGTGATGGCCCCGGTGGCCACCACCAGCCCGGACGTCGCCATCACAAAGCGCGCCGGAACCCACTGTGCCATCGCCGAAAACAAAACGCTGGACGGCACCTGCGATATGGCAAACGTACTGGCCGTCCACACCGCCACCGACGCCGGCACCCCCTGGTCCACCAGGTGCGGCACCATGTGCAGCGACACCCCCGCCTGCACGATGAACCCGGCGAAGGCAAACAGTATCATCAGCCAGAACGACCGTATTCTCATGCACTGTCGTAGCGTGAAGTTGATCTCGTCGTCGGCAGACTGTGGACGCCGGCCTGATCCGACGGAGGCGGACTCCCGCCGCCCCGAACCCGCTCCACCGTCCGGCTCCAGTCCCAGATCCTCGGGACGCCGCGCCATCAGAAGCATGGCAGGGATCACGCCCACCGCCAGCGTCCAGATGCCCAGCGAGTACCAGGCCACGTCCCAGCCCCAGGCCCCGATGATCGCCTGCGCCACCAGCGGCATGATCGCCAGTCCCGAACCCTGGGTTACGTGGTTCAGGGCCAGGGCGAAGGGACGCCGCCGCACGAACCAGTTGCTCACCGCCACCGACGTTCCCAGCTCCAGCGGGCCGGAGAACGCCATGCGACCCGGCACGTACACCACGTAGAACATCCAGATCTGCGTCACCGCGCCCAGCGCGACCGCGCACCCTCCGGCGATTGCGGAGAATATGCCGACCACCATTCCCGACCCGTATCGGTCCAGCACCAACCCCACCATGGGCGAGACCACCGCCGCCAACAAGCCGCCCAGGCTCACCGCTCCGGAGAACTCCGCGCGCGTCCACCCGAACTGTTCCGACATGGGCACGACAAATACCGTCAGCACCGCCACCGACATCAGCGGGCGGGCCGAGTACGACACAACTCCCGACAGGCCCAGTATGATCCAGCCGTAGTAGAAGGGCATCGCCCGGGCCGTCCGGGTTTGCAGCGCGCGCATGGCGGCTGATTATAGCACCCGGAGTCATTCGCTCTTGGCCGTGATAACCCTCTCCCAGGGCCTTTCGATGATCGGTCTGAACCGGGTTAGGGAGTTTTTGCATGGATGAAACCGCCAGAGTCGGACCTGCGGCAGGATGGACAGGATTAGGGATTGGATTGGGATAGCAGAGAATTTTGGAGAAACCCGGTCATTTCCGCTCATTTCCGGTTATTTGAGTAGGGATGAAAGGTGAGACGTGGGGGTAAATAGTGGCGGATTGGGCCAGTTTTGGGGGTGCATTGATGGTTTTGGCGGGCCGGTGAGAGGATTTGGGGACGGTGTTGGGATGGTAGTGATTGTCGGAATCAGGATTACCGAGATTAGAGGATTTTCAGGAATGGGGGTCAGTTGCTGAAGCGCATGATGCGCAGGTGTGTCAGCAACGGCTCTTGCGGCGGGATCGCGCGCCCTTTCAGCCGGCCAGTGGGCGTAACTTGAACAGCAGAGCCTCCACATCCTCCAAGCCGTCGGCTACGTCAGCGTACTCCATCTCGTTTTCGTAGAAGTTCTCGTGCAGCGCGCTGGCTACGCCGAACAGGCGGCGGATGTCGCCGTCGCCGGTCTCGGCGCGCAACCGGCTGATTATCCTGAGGTAGTGGCGGTGGCGATTATGCTCCCATCCTCGCCGGTCAGCGATGGCTTTGAGCAGTTGGGTGACGGCGCCCCAGCCCTTTTCCGACGCCTGTTGCAGGTCGCCCTGGGCCAGTTCCGCTCGGGCCTGCGCCATGAACCGCTGGCTGGATTGCTGGTAGGTCAAGGTGGTCATGGTATTCAGTATAGCAGGCAAGGAGGAAGTGGCAGTGGATAGGGTCTTTTCAAAGTCATCGTCAGAATCAGGCCCCGTATCAAGTACGGGGCGGGCTCTAACCCGCTCCCATCAAGGGAGACGGGATTGCCTGGGGAGTCGGAAGAGCCTGACCCTCTCCGACAGACTCTTGACGCGCGCCAGCGTTTCCTCCAGTGCGCCGGAGATGTCGAGGGCTGCTACCTCGAGCCGTTTGCCGGCGTGCCTGACGCTATATTCGCGGGGCTCGTCCTCGCCTTGTGCGTAAATCAACAGGCCACCGGGCAGGTCAAGCGCGGTGGCATAGGCCAGCAGTTGGTACAGGTCGGCGTTGGGGACGCTGGCGTGCGTGATTTTCTTGTACTTGGCGTCGCCGACGAATACGCAGGAGCGGCCATCCCACCAGGTCAGATCAGGGCGCAAGTGGATGCGGCCTCCGTCGTCAAGGCTTGAGATGGTCTTTTCGCCGAATACCGCCGGTGAAAGGCCCAACTTTTCCCGCAACGCCGCGGTCACAAATTCCTGGAACACCACGTTCATGTCCATCAGGAACCCGGAGGCGCGAACCGCGCCCCGGCCGGACTCAAACGCGCCGTGCCGAAGGATCAGCCGGGACAGTTCCACCACGTTCCGGTAGTGTTCGTTCAGCCGGTCGTAGCGCACCGCCGGAACATTGGTGGGCAGGAACTCGACCAACGACACCTCTTCCAGCATCGCCGCCAGCCAGCCCAATTCCCGCCGCGCCCGGGCGGAACGGAACCGGGTACGGCCCAACCGATAGGCCGCCGCCTTGACCAATTGGTTGGGCAGAACGTCATCGGTGAACTCGTCGTACCGCACCTCGACGGGCAGCGGGATGCCGAACCGACGCCGCAACTGCTCATCAAACCGGATGCGCCCCCGCACGGTGTACAGGGCCTCTTCCTCAGTCCGGTAGCCATGCAGCAGGCCGCGGGCGAAGGCTTTGCGGGCTTGAAACGCCAGGGCGATGGCCAGAAAGTCGTGCAGCGCGTCTTCCTGGTGGAAACCGAAATCTTTCGTCTGAAACTTTACGGTTCCGTTTCCAATAGCATAACAAGCCAGGGCCAGCACCTGACTGATTTCGATTTTCGGCTCGATGAGCACCGACAAGTCGCCGACTGTAACGGCGCCGATGGTGGACTGCGGAGTCAGAATATACTCGCCATCCAGCCCTTCGGCAGGTTCAACGACGACCGATGCTATACGACGCAGCGCGTCGCGTTCCTCGGAGGAAAGCTGATACGGGCCACCGCGTTGGTATTCCCGCAGGTTAATCGGACGACGCATCGTTACCGCTGTAGTTGCCGTTCTGGTCACCGTTTGCACCGTTCGCGGTGGCGGTTTGTCGCAACTTAGCCAAGTCAAAATCCGCCAAGCGGCCATCGTCCTGCCCGAATAGCCGTTCCTCAATATAGGGCAGGACGCCATACTTCCAGATGCGTTCGACAGTGGCCTCGTCAAGACCCGGTTTCATAAAGTGGCTCGGCCCTATGGCGGCGTTCGGTTCATCGCTCAGCAGCGCGTTCGCCCGGTCAACCAGACTGGCGACGTCCCAATCCGCTGCTGGCGGATTCTTTTCGAGATACCGGCGGAGCAAACCCTCTATGGGCCACTTATTCGGATGAAACTCCACAAAGTAGAACCGGCGGCGCAGGGCCAAGTCAACGAGGGCGATGGAGCGGTCGGCGGTGTTCATCGTGCCTATGATGTACAGGTTTCTGGGCAGTATGAAGCGTTCATCGTGCCCAACGTGGTATTGGAGGCGGATATTGTCGTCCCGGTACTCCAGCAGGAAATACAACTCTCCGAACACCTTGGCCACATTGCCCCGGTTGATTTCATCAATGATGAGGAAATGCTTGGCGTCGCTTTCGCCCTCTGCTTGCTTGGCTGCTTGCAGCAGTGGCCCGTCCAGCAACTTGAAACCGGGCTGACCGTTGTCCATCGGAGCAGGACGATAGCCCTGCACAAAGTCCACGTAATCGTATGACGGGTGGAATTGCACCAGCGTAACCCGGTCTTTCGAGCCGGCGATATGCTCTGCCAGTTTCCGGGCGACATAGGTTTTGCCGGTACCGGGCGGGCCCTGGAAGATGACCTGCTTTTTGTCTTCCAATAGTGTGTTGATTTCTTCAAGGAATTCGGAGGGCAAGTAGAGTTCGTCGGAGAGTGCAGTGAGGTCAACCCTCTCATTGGGCACCTGATTCCCTACAGTCACACTTCCAGAATTGCCATCAGGAAACGCTTCGGGATCGTATTTGTACCTGACATCCCATTGACGCCGGATTTCGTCCTCATAAAAACTGATGCGTCTTCCATAGTATTCTTCTAGTCGCGCGCGTATATCTTGTAGAGTTCTGTCAATGTCAGTCGTTGTGTTTTCGATCAGATGCGAGAATCGTGTAGCGATGCGATTCATATGCTCGTTTGAGACGGTTCCTTCGAAAGTGTCGGGAAATAGAAGGTGATAAATTGCGTACCGCTGCGCTCTTACACCGTAGGCAGCGTTGACTCCAGATAGTAAGTTGCTGCGGAAATCAAGGTTCTCAGAAAAGGTTTTAAACATCCAAGGGTCATTGAGCAGATCGGTGCGCACCGCGACATCCTGCTCCTTCAACCGCTCAACCAGTTCGATGATGAAACCTAGCTGTAGGTCACGCCTACGCTGGAAGAATTGTCCGGGATGGGCGATTCCCGGCGAAAGGCCGGCAACAAGATCTACAGGGATAGATGCCGGTTCTGAAGACCATCCCAGTACTCGATTAATCCCGTCTGCTTTTGTATCAATTCTTGCAGCACTTTGGTGGATGATAAGAAAGTGAACGTATAGCACCTCTGCCATCAGGTGGTAGATTTCTGGCGGGCTGCCGGCAAGTTGCCCGCGCAACTTCTCGTAGAAACCGTTGCCTGATTCGTCTGGCCTGTCCAGAAACCGCTCGCGCAATTCCGCTAAATTCTGGCGTGTCCAGATCGCCTTGCCCGGCATAAACAGCGAATCGTCGGCCTTCAGCGCACGGTCAACCCACAACGTAGCAGCTTCGTACACTTTCTCTTCGCCGTTTCCGGTTCGTCTGCTACCCATGGCTACTCTCTACTTCTGATTATGAATCTAGAAACTCTTGCCAATCCAAGCCCAACTGCCTGATTGCTGAGCACAGGGTTCCGATTCTGAGATCGCGCCCGCCCCAATCCGGCAATATGGCGTCCGTTTGCGCGTGTGGGTTAAACCACTTTCGGTGAGAACCACCGCCCCGCCTCGTAACTTCATAACGCCCCAGCCGCGAAAGTTTGCGGACGGCTTCCCGATATCTCATCGGATGGAAACGAGAGCCTCAACGGACACCGGGCCGTTAGGGTCGTCCGCGTAAATGCCGTCGGGCAACGGACGCCCTCGGTCCTCATAGATTTCCACTACCGCAGCAAAGGCGTCCTCTACGTTAACCAGGCACTCCGGGATGGTGTCGCCTTCGGTTATCAGCTCCGGCAGCAACGGGGAGGTGACGGTGTAACCGCCTTCGGGCTGTGGCTCCAGTATTAGAGGTATTCTTGCCATCATCGTCAAATCTCTACGCTTCCGTTCAGCGGGACGGGGGATTGAAGGGTGGCATGGGCGGGGGCAGGTCTATGCTTGCGTCGGCAAGGGCTTCTGCTTCCGAGAGGAGCAGGCGGTCGATGGTTCTCTGCTGTGCGGGAGTTGGTGTAAAGTCCCGGTTCGGCCCCCGTTCCCGCGCTTCCCACAAAAGGGGTATCAGCGAATTGACGTCGGCAACCAGATTCGTTACCAGCGCCTCGCCTAGCCAGTCCTCATAGTAGTTGTGTTGCAGCTGGTCGGCGATGGCCTGCAAGTACAGCATTTGCGGTTGTTGGAACTCTTCGGCCAGCAAGCCAACAATATCCCGGCGCAGGTTGTGTGAGCGGTGCCGCCAATTCCGGTCCTCGGCGATTGCTTTCACGGCTTGGGCCACGGCGCCGGAAGCCTTGTCCGAAGCCTGCACCCGGTCGCTCATGGTATGCAGTTCGTAATTGGCCTGTTCCATAAGGCGACGGCTGAGGTCGGTGTGGCGGTTGGCATTTGCTATGGACATTATGGATGGCCCTCCCTGGGGCATGGTAACACGGTCGCCTTGTCGCCTGCGTTATAATGCCGCAATGCAACGCACCCTCCGGCTGGCGCTCGGCCAGTTCAACCCCACCGTCGGCGACATCGCTGGCAATACTGCCCGCATCATCGAGCTGATTGACGAGGCGCGGGCGTCCCACGCCGACCTGGTGGCCTTTCCCGAGCTGGCCGTAACCGGCTATCCGCCCGAGGATCTGCTGTTCAAGCCGTCGTTCCTGACTGACGCCGCCGCCGCCGTCCAGCGCATTGCCGCTGCCGCACGCGGCATCGCCGTCATCGTCGGTTGTGTCGAGTCTGCCGGCGACATCGCCAACGCCGCTGCCATCATCAACGACGGCCGCTTGCTGGACTGGTATCGCAAGATGTACCTGCCCAACTACGGCGTCTTTGATGAGGACCGCTACTTCCGACGCGGCGACGTCTGCCCGGTGTACATCATCAACGGCTGCCCCGTGGGCGTCAACATCTGCGAGGACATCTGGTATCCCGTCGGCCCCATTGCCGTGCAGCGCGACGCCGGCGCCGAGGTCATCGTCAACATCAACGCCTCGCCCTTCCACGCGGGCAAGGCCGCCCAGCGCGAGCGCATGATCGCCACTCGCGCGGCGGACAACGGCGTGTTCGTTGCCTACCTCAACACCGTAGGCGGCCAGGACGAGCTCGTATTCGACGGCGCCAGTATCGTCTGCGCGCCCGATGGCTCGGTGATTGCTCGCGGGCCATCATTCGAGGATCGTCTGATTGTCGCCGACCTGGACGTGGATGCCGTGTTCCGCCAGCGGCTCCGCGACCCCAGGTCGCGCAAGGAAAACCCCAACATCCTGCGCGAGGTGGGCCAGGCCGGCGTCGTTCGCATCTCCGATTACCGCCGCACCGGACGCAGCAATCCAGTCGAGGCGGCCATGTGCCGGCCGCTGGACGAGGTGGAGGAGGTGTACCAGGCCCTGGTGGTTGGCACTCGCGATTACGTGCGTAAGTCGGGTTTCCGTAAGACGCTGGTGGGACTATCCGGCGGCATCGACTCCGCCCTCACCGCCACCGTCGCCGTGGACGCCCTGGGCGCGGACAACGTGGTCGGCGTCACCATGCCCTCCCGCTATTCGTCCGAGGGCAGCGTCAGCGACTCCCAGGAACTGGCCGACAACCTGGGTATCCAGCTCTGGCGAATCCCCATCGAGCCGGCGCACCTGGCGTTCACCGATATGCTGACCGAGCGCTTCGCCGGCACGGAGGCCAACACCGCCGAGGAGAACGTCCAGGCCCGCATCCGGGGCAACGTGCTGATGACCATTTCCAATAAGTTCGGCTGGCTGGTGCTGACCACCGGCAACAAGAGCGAGATGGCCATGGGCTACGCCACCTTGTACGGCGACATGGTCGGCGGGTTCGCGGTGCTGAAGGACGTGCCCAAGACCCTGGTGTACCGCCTGTGCCGCTGGCGCAACGCCGGCTCCCACAACGGCCAGCCGCTGATCCCCCAGGCGGTGCTGGACAAGCCGCCTAGCGCCGAGCTGCGGCCCGACCAGACCGACCAGGACACGCTGCCGCCCTACGACGACCTCGACCCCATCATCAAGGCTTACGTTGAGGACGACTATGGCTACGCCGACATGGTGGCCATGGGGCACAACGCCGACTGGGTGCGGCAGGTCATTTCCTACGTGGATCGGAACGAGTACAAGCGTCGCCAAGCCCCGCCGGGGGTCAAGATCACGCCGCGCGCGTTCGGCAAAGACCGCCGACTGCCCATCGTCAACCGCTACCGGCCGGCGTCCTAGTTCCCCAATATCTCCCGCACCGGGCAACTGAAGCCCGGCAGAACCTCGCCGCAGTCCAGCGTGTCGTCCATGGTGAGTAGGGCCGTCGGCAGGTTCGGCTGCCGCACCCGTATCGTTCCGGTTTCCGGGTTTATCACCAGCGCCATCCGCACCCCGAAGTCCAGCCACATGGCGGCCTTGTCGTCAACTTCCCGTTCGGAGTCGCTGGGCGACTTGATCTCCACCACGAGATCGGGCGGCACCGGGCAGTAACCGTCAACGTCGGCATCCAGCGGCAGCCGTTCCACGGAAACGTAGGCAATATCCGGCTCCCGCACCGTGTCAGGGTCGGTCTCCAGCAACACACCGGCATCGGAGCCGAAAACGTGGCCCAATCCTGCCGGCACAACGTGTGTGACAAACCGAGATCCCAGTAGCATCGCTATTTTGCCATGTCTCACTCCCGATGCCATTGTTTCGTGCAGCACCCCTCGTATCAACTCACCCTTCACGCCTTTGCTGTACAGACGCAGCAGGTCGTCGGCGGTTAGCAGTTTTGGCTTTGCAGTTGTCATTGCAGCGCCTCCAATACACCGGGCAGTGTATCACTCTCCCTCGGACTGACCGCCCATCTCCTTGTAGGCGTACACGGCGAACAGGGGGTCGCCGGGCGGGGCCATGTCGGGGTTGGCCAGGCCGCCGCGCACTCCGTTGAACCCGCCGGCGTGGAGCATGTACTGCCCCACCAGCTCGATGTGGTCCTCGTCGTTGGTGGAGCGCCAGACCCGCACCGCCTTGGTGGGGAAGCAACGGTTGGAGAAGGTGACGATGAACACGCCACCGGGCCGCAGGATTCGCGACACCTCGGCGAACACGTCCACCGGCCGGGTCAGATACTGCACCGACACCGTGATTACTACGGCGTCAAAGGACTCATCGTCAAAGGGCAGGCTGGAATCCGTGTTGATGTCCTTGAGCAGGTATTCGTTCAGCTGGGGGTTGTCGGCCATCTCGGTGACGTTCATGCCGAGGCCGACGATGCGCTGGCGGGGATGCGCATCCGGCCAGTGCGTCCGCCAGCTGCTCATCAGGTCCAGCACCTCGGCGTTTTCCGGAATCAGTTGCTGGAACAGCCGGCCCACGGCCAGGATCGCCCCGTCGTCGATATGCACGACGAGGCGGGGCATCGTGTAAAACTCGGCATCGTTGCTGTCGTCCTCGCGCTGGAAGAACTCCGGCGGGAAGCGCGGGGGATCCATTGCCAAACCCAACCTCCTGATCAGCGCCACCTGGCCGGCAAGGGTTTGGAAGCGCATCGTAGTCAACGTAGGGGCGAATGATTATTCGCCCCTACCCTATACCATTCGTCCCGTGCATACACGTAAGGAACCGGGATTTATCCAACCCGGTAGGCTCGCGCCGCGCATCCGTAGAACATGTCCGCGCGCTCGTCGGCGGAGAAGTCCGCCGACATGCGCTTGAAGGCGTTCCACATGACGCAGTACGAGAATGATTCCTTGTCCACCGGGAAGTTGCTCTCGAACATGCAGCGGCTCGGCCCGAACTGCTCGATGCAGTGGCGCATCACCGGGTCAATCGCCGCCGCCAACTCCTCGGAACCCACCGGGGTCTCCCGCTGGTGGAAGTCATAGCCCAGCCGGGGCATCCCGACGCCGCCGAGCTTGATCACCACGTTGGGGCACTGGGACGCCGCCGCGATGCCGCTGCGCCAGTTCGCCATCACCTCGTCAGGGTTGACGGCATAGGGGCCGGTGCGCATCAGGCCGCCCACATGGTTCAGCACGATGGTCAGGTCGGGCACGGCGTTGGCAAAGTCCACCAACTGCGGCAACTGCGGATGCAGCAACGACACGTCCAGAGACAGGCCCATGTCGGCCAGCACGCGGGCGCCGGCCCGGTAGTCGTCGCTCAGCAGTTGGTCGGGCATGGGGTACGCGCCGACGATTGGAATCTCCGGGTGCGGGTCCCAGCTGACGCCGTGGCGAATACCCTTGAAGCGGTTGGGGCTGGCCGCCTGCAACGCCTCCAGCACGCGGCGCACGTCGGTTCCCAGGTGCAGGTTGGCGTGGCCGACGATGCCGTGGGCGGCCTTGGTGCGGCTGTACATGCCGCTGGACGACTGGGCGGCGATGCCCTGGACGAACTCCACCTCGCCCACGGGCCGCAGCTCCATGGGCGGGTCGGCGCGATACATGGCCCGCGCCTCGATGAACACTGTCGAAACGATGTTGTGTCCGCTGCCGGTGTCCGCCTCCAGCTCGTCCAGAAAATAGCGTGGCTCCACCCGGTCGGTACGCCCGTCCCACAGGTGATGGTGAGGGTCACAAATGGGCAGGTCCGGCTCCAGCGCCGGTTCAACGGTTTTGGCCAACCAGTCATTGATGGGAGCAGCCATGGTTCAACCTCCTGATTGCCCACCGTCCAGAATATCCAGCAAACGGGCGACGAACTGATGCACCGCGGGGCGGCTTGCCTCAATTTCGTAATCTTCCAGGTTGTCGTGGAAGAAGTTCTCATGGAACCGCTGGGCGGAGTCGTAGCCGGACACAATGAAAGGATCGTCGTATTCCCGCGCCAAAGCGGTCACCGCCTGCTGCATGGCGCGGTGGCTCTTGTAGCGCCAACCTCGCTGCTGACACAGCGCGATGATCGCCTGCGTGGCAGCCCCATACAACTTTTCCGAGCCTTGCAGGTGGTCTCCGGCCGCGAACTCGCGGTCGGAGGCCGTCAGAAAGTCCTGCGCGGTTTGCGCGTGCTGGGCGGCATTCAGTTCCTTGCTCGCCATACAGTCTTCGCTCAAACTTCGTCCAGCAGAGCCAGCATCCGGTTGACGAAACGGTGAACTGACGGACGGTTCGCCTCAATATCGTAATCTTCCAGGTTGTCATGGAAGAAATTTTCGTGGAACCGATTAGCCGACGCGAAACCGGCGGCGATAAAAGGATCGTCGTATTCTCGCTCCAAAGCAGTCACCGCCTGCTGCATGGCCCGGTGGCTCTTGTAGCGCCAACCTCGCTGCTGGCAGATGGAGATGATCGCCTGCGTCGCCGCGCCGTACAGCTTTTCCGACCCTTGCAGGTGGTCTCCAGCCGCGAACTCACGGTCGGAGGCCACCAGAAAGTCCCGCGCGGTTTGCGCGTGCTCAGCGGCGTTCATTTCTTTGGTGGTCAAGATGCTCCCGCCTAGCTCTCGTCCACCGAGTACACGCGCACCGCCGTGTCGTGGAACATTGCCGCCCGTTCGCTGGCCGAGTAGCCCACGGACAGGCGTTTGAAGGCGTTGTACATCACGTTGTACGAGTAGGACACCTTGTCCACCGGGAAGTTGCTCTCGAACATGCAGCGGTCGGGGCCGAACTGCTCGATGCAGTAGTTGACCAGCGGCGCCATGTCGTTCGCCAACTCCTCGGAGCTCGCGGGAACGTCGCGCAAGTGCCAGTCGAATCCCGTGCGCGGCATCCCGATCCCGCCCAGTTTAATGACTACGTTGGGACATTCCGCCGCCGCCGCGATGCCTTGGCGCCAGGTCGCCAGAGTCTCCTCGCTGTTGGAGTAGGGGCCGACGCGCAGCAATCCGCCGATGTGGTTCAGGATGATGGTGAGGTCGGGCACGGCCTTGGCAAACTCGGCCAGCTCGAACATCTGCGGGAAGTACATCCACCCTTCCAGCGTCAGGCCCATGCTGGCCAACACGCGGGCGCCGGCGCGGAAGTTGTCGCTGGACATCTGGTTGGCCATGTTGTGCGCCGCCGTGTTCTCCACCTCAGGGTGCGGATCCCAGGTAACCGAGTGGCGGATGCCGCGGAACCGGTTGGGGCTGGCCGCCTGCAACGCCTCCAGCACCGGCTTGACGCCGTCGCCCAGGTTCAGGTTGGCGTGGCCCACGATGGACGCCGCCGCACGGCCGGGGCCGTAGAGCCCGCTAGCCGATGCCGCGGCCAGCCCCTGCACGAACTCAACCTCGCCAACGGGGCGCATCTCTTCCGGCCCGGTGGTACGGTACATGGAGCGTGCCTCCACGAACACCGTGGAGGTCACGTTGTGGCCGCTGTTCATGTCGGCGGCGAGTTCGTGGAGCAGGTAACGCTGGTAGGGGATCCGCTCGGTGCGGTAGTCCCAGAAGTGGTGGTGCGGGTCGCAGATGGGGATCTCGGGCTCCAGCGGTTCCTCCTGCCGGAGCGCGTGCCAGTCATTGCCTCCGAATGGCATATTCGGGCCTCCTGTGTTCAGTGCTCGTGTTCAATGAAATGACGCCGGCAGCGTCGGATGAACCGCCCGCCTGCCGACGCCGGAATCATAACACAGGGGCGGCGCGTTCCCTCAGGCCGGAATGATCCGCTCAACCTCCAGGGCGATGTCGGGGAAGTGCAGAGGAGCGACGCTCTCACCCGGACCGTAATGTCTCACGCTGCCGTAGCCAACGCCGTCCGGCTCCGTATAAACCTCAACCCGCCGATCTTGTAGGTTCACGATCCATACCTCTGGGATGCCGGCGCGGGCGTAGAGCGGCAACTTCACTTTCCTGTCGAAGTCCAGAGTAGTATCGGCTACCTCAATCAACAGCAGCACGTCATCCGGCCCAGGATGCCCAGTTGCGTAGTAATCATCTCTCCGTCGCAGCAGAGTTACATCCGGTTCCGGCTCATTGTCGTCGTCCAGACGCACCGGTCCCTGGATTCGCACGTTAGCCCTCCCCTGCAAGCGCAGCGTGAACGTTTCACCATGCCCGTCAACGCTGGATTGATGCCGGTTCCCAATTGGCGCCATTACGACTATCTCCCCGTCCAATAACTCCACTCTATCGTTCTCGGTCAGGATGCCGGCCTCAGCCATAGCGTAGTATTCGCCCACGCTGAACCGACGGCGCTTGCGAGTTTGAGCCACCTCTGCGTGCGGCGCTGCTATCTGCGTAGTCATGTTGAAAACCTCATCCCTATTAACCGCCACACTGGCGTCACTTACCAGGATCATCCAGCCCCCATGGGTCGTACAGCCGCCCGTGGTCGCTGTCACGGTCTTCCCGAATTATCAACCAGCCCGGCTTGTCATCCGCTTTGACGCCACGCTCTTGCTGTTGCTGCGATACTTTCTTCCGAAGGCGCGCCAGTTCCTCCGCAGCTTCCTTCATTCGGGCCTCCCGTTCCTCCTGGTCCGGTCCGATGGCCCGCTTCAGAATGTGGAGAGCCTCATCCTCCACCGACCGCCCATAGATGGTGGCCCGTTTCTCGAGACGCTCCAAGGATTCTTCCGACAATCCCGATACGATTATGCTCGCCATGATGCGCCCCCCATGCTGGTCAATGGGGTTATGATAGCATGATCCTGTTTCCAGTCTTGTGAGATCATCACCAGCAACCCACGAGAGCAAACCCCATGACCACACCCACACCACGCACCGCGCATCCCTACCGGATGTACGACGCCATCGTATCCCAGCCCGAGGCCATTGCCTCGGTGGTTGACTCGCAGCGCGAGCAGTGCGCCGAGGTCGGTGAAATACTGGCCGGCAAGCGCCGCATCCATGTCGTCGGCATCGGCACGTCGTGGCACGCCGCGCTGGTCGGCGCGTCCATCATGTCCGCCGGGCCGGAGGCGTTCGCCCACAACTCCTTTGAATTCTGCACCGCGACGCCGTCGGTGACCGCCGATGACGGAGTCATCGTCGTCAGCCACCGGGGCACCAAGCGCTCGTCTTACGACGCGCTGGACGAGGCGGTTGCAGCCGGAGCCTACACCGTCGCCATCACGTCCACCGACCCGGGCCCGCGCATCCAGGTGGCCGACGCCGGCATCCGCACCGTAGAACAGGAAACCTCCTCAGCTTTCACCGTCAGCTACACCACCGCCCTCACCGCGCTGGCCATGCTGAACTTGGCCATGGCCGGCAGCCTGGGCGATTCCGACAACGGACTGGCCGAACTGCCCCAGCAAATCGCGCAGATTCTCGCCGCCGAGGACGACGTGAAAGCCGTGGTCGCCGACCACCAGGACAAGCGTCGGTTCGTCTCGGCCGGCTGGGGAGCGAACACCGCCAACGCCTACGAGGTCGCGCTCAAGATCAAGGAGACCAGCCGCGCCGACTGCGAGGGATTCCAGATTGAGCAACTGCTGCACGGCCCCTTCTGCTCGCTGGACCCCGACTGCCTGCTGACCGTCATCGCCACGCCTGGCGACGACCGGGGCCGCGCCATCGACCTCACCAACGCCGCCGCCGCACTGGGCGCTCCGGTGTGGGCATTGAGCAACCGTCCCGACGACGGGCTGGCGGAGGCCGGCGCGCGCGTGTTTCCGCTACCCGACACTCCACCGTACCTGACGCCCATCGCCAGCGTCGTGCCGTTGCAACTGTTCACCTACCACCTGGCCCTGGCGCGAGGAACCCATCCCGACCTGTTCCAGCAGGACGTTTCCGGCCAGGCCGCCGCCCGCGTCCACTACGACCTGTAAATCCCAACGCCCAACCGTCATTCCCGCAGCACAACCGTCATTCCCGCTTTCGCGGGAATCCAGAATGGAGAGGATTCAACCATGTCCACCAACCAAGACGCCCAACGCCTGATCGACGAGGCCGCCCAGACTCGCGGCTACACCCTGGAGATGCACCGTATCAACGCTCTGGCCGACCCAGAATGGACGCAAAAGTACGGCGAGTTCATCGAGGCCACCTACACCGGCCAGCGCCTCCTGGACCGCAAGACCAAGGAGCTGCTGCAAATCGTCGTAGAGGTCGCCCTGCGCGCCGACCAGGAGCAGATCCAGGCGCACATGAAGGTCGCGCTGGCCGAGGGCGCAACGCCCCGCGAAATCCTGGAAGCCATGCAGGCGGTAATCGCCCCCATGGGCGCCCTCGCCTTCCGCCGCGGCGTACAAGCCTGGGCCGCCGAAACGGGCTTCGAGTACTGAGTCGGCCGACATTCAAGGGCGATTACCATGACCAAGTCCGTTTGCACAGTGCTAATCATCTCAGCCATCATGTTTGCAGCTTGCACTCCCCAAGAACACCAAACGCTGGCAGCATACCGTGACGCGGAGACCCGCATAGCTTTGCCTCCGGACACTAATTGCTATAACGATGCGTTCAACGCCTGGACCATTGCAGAAACCAATGAAGGCTCCCTACTGACGCTGCGGTTGGACGAAATATACTACAACCCAAACCTTCAACCACGGGACAGTCCTGCCGCCAAGCAGGCCAGCGAGGACGTAATCGAGCATTACAAGAGGTCAATGGAATACCACACCAACGTCCTGATCCAACGTACCGGATGGACCAGGGCACAGGCGGATTTTTGCCGGGGGATGTGGAATCACATCAAGGAGTCGTACGACTGCATAGGCATCGAAGAACGCGCACGCTACGATCTGGAACTTGGGGTACCACCTGACGCATGGCATGTGGGCGTTTTCCACTACTGCGCCAACACTGACCCCGATTTTTTGGAAAGAGAGTTCAAATCGAAGTAACAGGTCAAATTTCCATTTTGACGCCTTGCTAATCACCTTGCGCTGATACAGCGGGGGTTGCCATGCTGATCAACTCGCTGCACATCGGAAATATCCTGTCGTTCAAGGACACCAAGCTGGACCTCCAGCCTCTGAACGTGCTCATCGGCCCTAATGGCTCAGGAAAGTCCAACCTGATTGACGTTATCGCGCTGTTGCAGGCTTTACCGGTTGATCTGCCCGGTTATTTCCGCCGGAGCGGATCAATTGGGGATTGGGTACGGAATGCGGAGCGGAATTCGGGATCTACGTTCAGTCTTCCCGAGGTAACGGCGATGTTGGACAATTACGGCTCGCCGGATACACCTCTTGAGTACGAACTGTCTCTTGGAGTACGCAACGACAGAGAGTCGTACCACGTGATCGCAGAAAGGCTCGAAACTCCAATTGAGGCCCCAGATGGGAAACGTGCATTTTCCTTCTTCAAGATGCAGAACGGCCAAGGACGTATTTACAGCCAATCTTCTCCTTTCTTGAGCGATGCCATACGTACCGAACTGACTCCTGAAAACATCGGACGCGGCAGGTCAGTATTGAGCGAGATACGCGACCCCATCAATTATCCGACGCTAACACTTACGGCCCGACGCCTTGCCAGTATCAGGATTTATCGGGACTGGCAGGTTGGGCCTACCAATCCAACGCGCCGCTCGCAACCTACCGACGGCCCCGTTGACTTTCTCGAAGAGGATTTCAGCAACCTAGCCCTCGTGGTCAACGACTTAAGGGAGCGCCAAGGACTGGGGGCATTGATGGACGAATATCTGGAACGGTTTTACGAATCGTACCAAAGCCTGCATACCCCAGTGCATGACAGCAGCATCCGTATAGCGGTGCGAGAAGCAGGCACTACAACCCCGCTGCCGGCATCCCGCCTCTCCGACGGAACCATCCGGTTCATCGCGCTGCTGGCCATCCTGTGCCACCCGGAGCCGCCGCCGCTCATCTGCATCGAAGAGCCGGAAATCGCCATGCACCCCGACTCCGTTGACTTGGTTGCCGAACTGCTCCGAAAAGCGGCGGAGCGCACCCAGATCATCGTTACAACGCACTCGCCCTGGTTGATTGGCCGATTCTCCGCCGAACCGGAAGCGGTGGTAGTGTGCGATATTGACGCTACAGAAGGAACTTGGTTTCACCGTCTGTCTCACAAAGAAGTTGAGGACTGGTTCGACGGCGACCGCGATCTGGGAGACATATGGATGTCCGGCGCCATAAAGGGCGTCAGGTGGTGATGTCGTGCGGCTTTACATGGAGGGCAACAAACGACTGCGCGCGCCAATATCTCAATTCATCCGCAAAATCACCGGCCCAATCGATCTCAAAGTAACCCCGTGCAACTCCAGGGACGATGCCATCAAACAATGCGTGAAAGACGAAAGCGCGATGTTGCTGATCGACTCCGAGGGCGAAGAACTGCACCCTCTAATATCCAGAATTCGCTCACAAATAGGCCCGTCTAATCACCCTTTCTTCATGGTGCAGAAGATGGAAGCGTGGTTCATTGCTGACCGGAATGCTCTGCGCAACCATTTCGGCGCTGGCTTCCGCGAAAGCGCGTTGCCCCGGAACCGGAACGTCGAGGAAGTTTCAATACAGGACATTGATAACGCCCTCCGCAACGCCACCCGTGACTGTGCAAAGCAACGTTACTCGAAAGGTCGCGACGATGTGGGACTGCTGAATCTTCTCAACCCCAACACGGTGTACAACGCCTGCCCCAACTTCGCGCTTCTTATCGACTACCTCCGCGAACTCGCCGCTGCTTGATAGACGCTCACGACAGTTGTTGACCCTGCCGGCCGGCGTGCCTACAATCGTAGCCTGCCCTGATTCGTAACCCTATGCACGGGAGTCGTAACCCCTATGGACACCGCCGGCGACAGCATCCGCAGTTCTTTCATCCGATTTTTCGAGGAGCGAGAGCATCTGCACATGCCTTCCGCTTCTTTGATTCCCGCCGGCGATCCCACTCTGCTCTTCACCTCCGCCGGCATGGTGCCTTTCAAACCCTTCTTCATGGGCGAGCAGACCCCGCCCCGTCGCCGTCTCACCTCCTGCCAGAAGTCCTTCCGCACCACCGACATCGACGAGGTGGGCGACCACAAGCACCTCACTTTCTTCGAGATGCTGGGCAACTTCAGCATCGGCGACTACTTCAAGCAGGACGCCGTCGCCTTCGCATGGGATCTCTGCACCGGCCTGTTTGGCCTGGAGCCGGAGCGCATGTACGTCACCGTCCACCTGGACGACGACGAAGCCTACGACATCTGGCACGACGAAATCGGCATTCCGCCCGAGCGCATCTATCGCTACGGCAACAGCGACAATTGGTGGGGACCGGCCGGCCTGGAAGGGCCCACCGGCCCCTGCTCCGAGCTGCACTACGACGGCGGCGCGGAGAAGGGCATCGGCCAGCATCGTGAAACCGACGAAATGATGACCCCCGACGAACTGACCATCCTGCTGCGCCGCGAGGCCGACGAGGGCATACCTGCCGACCCGGGCGGATGCCACCCCAACTGCGACTGCGAGCGTTTCGTCGAGCTGTGGAACCTGGTGTTCATGCAGTTCTACCAGGACCTTGAAGGCGTGCGCACCCCGCTGCCCGCCCCCAGCGTCGATACCGGCATGGGCCTGGAACGCGCCGCCGCCGTGCTGCAAAACAAGCCCAACGTCTATGAGACCGACCTGTTCCGCCCCATCATCGACGCGGTGTGCCGGCTCACGGGTCGTGAATATGGCGACGACGCGGATACCGACTACGCCCTGCGCGTGGTCGCCGAGCACGCCCGCGCCGCGTCCGTCCTGATCAGCGACGGCGTGGTGCCCTCCAACAGCGAGCGCGGCTACGTGCTGCGCCGCATCATCCGCCGCGCCATCCGCTACGGCCGGCAACTTGGCCTCGACGGCCCCTTTATGACCGAGGTTGCCTCTGCCGTTATCGACCGCTTCGCCGCTGCCTACCCCGCGCTGGACGAAAACCGCGACTTCATCCGTCGCGTCGTCGGAATCGAAGAGGAACGGTTTGCGGAAACTTTCGAGCGCGGCAACAACATCCTGCGGAATATATTGACCACCACTCCGCCGGAAGATATGCAATTCATTTCCGGCAACGATGCTTTCGTCCTCTACGATACCTACGGCTTCCCGCCGGAGCTGGTGGACGAGATCGGGCGGCGAGAGTACGGCCTGTCCGTGGATATGGACGGCTTCAACGCCGAGATGGATGCCAAGCGCGAGCGCGACCGCGCCGGCCACCAGGTCACCGGCAGCATGGAGATCGTCACCGCCTACGAGAATCTGGGCGCCGGCAACACCACCTTCGACGGCTACTACCAAACATCCATCGAGTCCCGCATCCTCGGCATCCTGCGCGACGGCGAGGCCATGGGACAGGCCACCCGAGGGCAGCAAGTCGAAATCGTGCTGGCCGAGACCTGCTTCTACGCCGAGGGCGGCGGACAGGTCGGCGATCGCGGCACAATCACCGGCCCCAACGGGCGGGTGCAGGTGGAAGATACTCAAAGCCCGGTGGCCGGCCTCATCGTCCATCGCGGCAAGGTAGCCGAGGGCGACATCGCCCTGGGCGACGCTGTAACCGCTCAGGTTGAGGCCGAGCGCCGCCTGGACGCATCTCGCAACCATAGCGGCACCCACCTGCTCCACGCCGCGCTGCGCTCCATCCTTGGCCCCCACGTGCGGCAGGCCGGCTCCCTGTGCGACACCGGCCGGCTGCGGTTCGACTTCAACCATGTCGGCGCGATGACTTCCGATGAACAGTTGGCCGTCCAGAGTCTCGCCAACAACAAAATCCGCGAAAACCTGGCCGTCACCGCTCACGAGACCACCTACGCCGATGCCGTACGCGAGGGGGCGCTGGCCTTCTTTGGCGACCGCTACGGCGACGTGGTGCGCGTCGTCCGCATGGCTGGCTCCGGCTCAGACTCCAATTCCAACGGACACGACCACGCCGACCCGTTCAGCTTCGAGGTCTGTGGCGGCACTCACGTCCACGCCACCGGGCAGGTGGGCACCCTCGTCGTCCTCGGCGAGTCCAGCATCGGCGGGGGGATGCGGCGCATCGAGGCAGTCACCGGACGCGCCGCCGAGGAGTTGGTAGTCCAGCAATCGGCAACGTTGCAGGCCATATCCCAGAAGTTGCAGGCGCCCATCGGCGAGCTGGAAGCGCGGCTTGACGCCTACATGGCCGACACCGACATACTACGCCGGCGCCTTGCCGAAACCGAGCGCGTCGGACTGCGCGCCGAGGCCGAGTCCCTGCTGGGCCGCGTCCGCGACGTGGACGGCGTGAAGCTCGTTGCCTCCGTGACCTCCGCCAACAACGTGGAGTCTATGCGGGAGATGGGCGACTACCTCAAGCAGAAACTCGACAGCGTGGTGATCGCCTTGGGCGCCGTGATCGACGGCTCCCCCATGATCGTAACCATGGTCACCCCCGACCTGGTGGATCGCGGCCTGCACGCTGGCAACATCGCCCGCGACTCCGCCAAGCTCATGGGCGGCGGCGGCGGCGGACGCCCCGAATCCGCGCAGGCCGGCGGCCGCCAGCCCGACCGCCTCGGCGCAGCGCTGGATGCAGTGAACGGCCTGGTGCGGGATGCGCTAAACTGATAAACACACTCGCCGGCAGGAGGACGCCATGCGCATCACCAAAGAAGGTCAAATCACCATCCCTCTCGTCCTGCTTGAACGCTATGGCATCACGCCCGACGTCCACGTTGAGTTTGAGCTTTTGGACGAAGGGCTGCTCATCCGCAAGCGGGATCCCGAACAGTATCCGATTGACGCCGTTATTGGCATCGCGAGCGAAGGCTGGGCCGCTAAAGAGTTCGGGGGCACCGACGCGTATCTGTCGGCAATTCGCGGCTATGACTACGCCGCCGAACTCCGCAGAGATTACAGTGACCACAGCGGCTGATACCAACATCCTGGTGGACATATTCCTACCGGACGAAGTTGCCAACTCGACAGCCAGAGCATTGCTAAGCGCCGCTCGCCAACGCGGCCCACTGCTTATTTGCGACATCGTGTATGCGGAACTGGTCCCGAACTTTGAAAGCCGAAACTCCCTGGACGCGGCATTGCGCACGGTCGGCGCAACGGTTTCACCAATAGACTCGGACATCGCCTACACCGCAGGGCTGCGCTGGGGACAATACCGACGCGCCGGCGGCCCCCGTACCAGGATACTTGCCGACTTCCTCATCGGCGCCCACGCCATCGCCACCGCCGAAACGTTCCTGAGCAGAGATCACGGCTTCTACTCAACCTACTTCCCCGAACTGCAAATCGCCTGACCCGGTGCGGGAACCGGACGCGGCTATTTTTGTGTCAATGGGACTGAACGGTGCGGAAGTGAAACTGAAATGAGTCGGAAATGAAATCCAAAATTTGGCATGACTTCAGTATAAAAAGTGCGAAATGACCCTGAAATGACTTCTAAAATTGTGGGGCGATACGGGTGTCCTCAGCGTCATGGTGGCAGATGATCCAGCAGTCCTCCCCCAAGCCGGCCGCCTCCTCGCCCTCGACGTGGGCGACCGTCGCATCGGCCTCGCCGTCAGCATCCCGCCCGGCTCGCTGATCCTGCCGGCGGGACACATCCAGCGACGCAACCGCCGCGCCGACGTCGCCGCCATTCTGAATGCCGCCAACAGCCGCGACGCCGTGGCCATCATCGTCGGCATCCCCTACGACGCCCGCGGACGCCCCGGTGAGCAGGCTCGCAAAATCCAGTCATTAGCCCGCGTCCTGGAACGCTCCGCCGACATCCCCGTTCTGACGGTTGACGAGTCCTACACGTCAAACGCCGCCGAAACCGAGCTACGCCAGGCTGACCCAAGCGCACCACCCAGCCGGGGCGACATTGACGCCGGCGCCGCGGTCGCAATCCTGCGGCGGTTCGTGGCACAGCACGGGCAGGGTTGAACCCTGCCTTGTTTGCTATACTGCCGGCACACCATAGCCGGGCGCGATAGCGTCCGGAATCAAAGGACGTGTCTGCATGACCACCAACTCCCTGCCCGCAACCCTCGGCGAACTGCGCGACAGCGGCTATCAAACCGTTTCCGTGCGCGAGGAAATCCGCCGCAACCTGATCGCCAAGATCCGCGCTGAGGAGCCGGTGTTCCCCGGCATCGTCGGTTTCGACCAGACCGTGATTCCCCAGTTGGAAAACGCCATTCTGGCCGGCCAGGACATCATCCTGCTGGGCGAGCGCGGCCAAGCCAAGACCCGCCTCATCCGCGAGATGGTGAACCTGCTGGACGAGCACATTCCTACCATTGAGGGCAGCGAGCTTAACGACGACCCGTACCACCCCATCAGTCCCGACGGACAGCGCATCGTCGCCGAAATGGGCGACGCCGCACCCATCGCCTGGATCCAGCGGGACCTTCGATACTCCGAAAAGCTGGCCACGCCCGACATCTCCATCGCCGACCTCATCGGCGAAATCGACCCCATCAAGGTCGCCGAGGGGCGCCACTTGTCTGATGAAACCGCCATCCACTACGGCCTGGTGCCGCGCACCAACCGGGGCATCTTCTGCATCAACGAGTTGCCCGACCTGGCGGAGCGCATCCAGGTGGGCCTGTTCAACCTCATGGAGGAGCGCGACGTCCAGATCAAGGGCTACCGCATCCGCATGCCCCTGGACGTGTTCGTCGTCGCCACCGCCAACCCCGAGGACTACACCAACCGGGGACGCATCGTTACTCCCCTCAAGGACCGATACGGCGCGCAGATTCACACCCACTACCCGCGCACCATCGAGGAAGAAATCGACATCATGGAGCAGGAGCGCAACCTGTTCCCCGACGAAGACCGGGTGTACGTACCGTCCTTTATGACCGAGATCGTGGCCGAGGTTACGGCCCGCGCCCGCGGCAGCAACGAGATCAACCAGCGCTCCGGCGTCAGCGTGCGCGTGTCCATCTCCAACTACGAGACCCTCATCAGCAACGCCCTGCGCCGCAGCATCCGCCTGGGCGAGTCCATCGCCTGCCCGCGCGTCAGCGACCTGCCGTACCTCATCGCGTCCCTGGGCGGCAAGATCGAGCTGGAAACCTTCGGTGAAGGCCGCGAGGACCGGCTGGTGGAAGACCTGACCAAGCGCGCTTCTCTCGCCATCTTCACCCGTTACTGCAACCTGGACGAACTGGACGACGTGGTGACGTCCTTCGACCTGGGCAACGCCGTGGAAACCGGCAGCGACGTCCCATCAGAGTCCTATGCTTCCGCACTGGCCAACGTGGACGGCCTTGCGCCGGTAGTGTCCCGCCTCACCGGCGACGACCAGCGGCCCGAGGTCCAGGCATCGGCGGTGGAATTCGTCCTCGAGGGCCTGCACCTGAACCGCCGCCTCAACTGCGCCCGCACTCCCGCCGGCGGCTACCGCTACGCCCGGTAACTCCGCGCAACTTCTTTGTAGAGGGGGTTTGCCATGACCACGCAGAACATCGCCGCCGCGCCGCCTGTAACGCTGGAAGAATACGCCGCGCTGCCCAAACACCCACGCTACGAACTGGTCAAAGGAGTCCTGGTTGAGCAGATGGTCGCATCACGAGAACATGAACACACCGGCTCTCTGGTCAATTGGCGACTAGCGTCGCACGTTTTCCCCAACGTCTTGGGCGAGGTGTACGGCAGCAACCGCGGCTATGTTACCGGCCCCAATTCTCCGGCCACCTCCCGTATGCCCGACGTTTCCTTCGTGTCCAACGAGCGGCTGGGACGGCCCGAACTCGCCGGGATGCTCTACGACGGCGCCCCCGACCTTGCCGTGGAAATCCTGTCCGAAAGCAACACCCCGGCCGAAATTGCGCAGAAAATTGACGAGTACCTCAACGCCGGCGGAAAGGCCGTCTGGGTCATCGACATCGACGCCCGCATCATCACCGTCCACACCACCGACGCGCCGCCGCTCATCCTCACCGACGCCGACACCGTGGACGGCGCCGACTACCTCCCCGGTTTCACCTGCCTCGTCGCCGACCTGCTGCCGGCTCCATAACATCGGAGGTTCACTCATGACGACGCAGAACATCGCCGCGCCACCCGTGACGCTGGAAGAATACGCCGCGCTGCCCAAACACCCACGCTACGAACTGGTTAAAGGAGTTTTAGTAGAACAGATGGCAGCCTCAGAAGAGCACGAGCGAACCGTAATCCGAACTGGCCGCCACCTGGACATTCACACTGACAACCATGGCTTGGGGCGAGTGTACGGCAGCAACCGCGGCTACGTTACCGGACCCGATTCTCCGGCCACCTCCCGCATGCCCGACGTTTCCTTCGTATCCAATGAGCGGCAGGGGAGGCCCGAACTCGCCGGTATGCTCTACGACGGCGCCCCCGACCTGGCCGTGGAAATACTCTCCGACAGCAACACCCCAGCCGAAATAGCGCAAAAAATCGACGAGTACCTCAACGCCGGCGGCAAGGCCGTCTGGGTCATCGACATCGACGCCCGCATCATCACCGTCCACACCTCCGACGCGCCGCCGCTCATCCTCACAAACGCCGACACCATCGACGGCGCTGACTACCTCCCCGGTTTCGCCTGCCCCGTCGCCGACCTGCTGCCGGCCAGCGACGCCTAGACCAGCGACGCCTTCCGCCCCAGCATTATCCCGTCGGGCAGCGCGATGGTAGCCTTCAGGTTGCGGAACAGCAAGAACCGGCTCACCGACACATCCACCCGCTCGGCATAGTCCGCAATGCCCGGGGCCAGAAGCAACTCAACGTCGCCCTGCCCGGCCCGCTCGTAGGCGTCCAGGTTGCGGCGACGGCGTACGTTGGTATCGACCGATACCTCAACCGACTCGCCGCTTCAACCCTTCCAGCAGATCAGGTCGATTACGGCCCGCCCGCCTTTGTTGCGAATGAACTGGGCGGCTTCGGGGGTTATTTCCAGCTGTGCGCTCATATCGTAGCCCTTCTAATCTAGCGGCTGCCCATCCCAAGGCGCGTCGGGGTCCAGATAGCGGCGCGGGATATTACCGCGCAATGCAGTACGAAACTCCTCGGCGCTGTTGAATTTGAGGTCATCAATCGCAATTTTACCCATCAGCAGAGCGCCGATTTCCTTGTCGCCATGGGAAATGTGTATGGTTATCCTCAGCCATTCGTGTCGGAAATATACGTGGTGCCGGTTATCCTGCATGAATCGCATCCGCCGGAGTAGCCGCAGCAGTTCTCGGGTCTTGACGTTGGCAATTCTTGGCATCTCTAGGCCGGCGCAGGAACCGCAGGATGCGCCACCTTACGCACCCATGGAACGACATCTTCCGCAACCAACTCCGCAATCAATTCTTCCACGTCATCCTGCGCCGCTCGACCGAACTTCACCCGGTCTGGCTCTAGATCCAGGAAGCAGGCTATCGCTTCGGAAATTTCCGCCAAAGCCTCCGCTTCGGTGTCTCCCTGCCCATGGGCGCGGCACACGGCGGGGCAAACCGCCGCGTAGCACTTGGAACCATCGGAAAGATCGTCAAGCCAGACAACAACGTCGTATTCCATAGCACGCCTCCTCTGCGGTGCATTATTATACCGTTGCCGTCTCCCCCGCCAACAGCAGCGCGTTCCGCGACTCGATGGCCGCCGGATGCACCGGAACCCCATTGTCCAGCAGTCGGGCGATGTTGTTGGTTAGGAACATGATCATCGCCGCCGGCAGGTCGCTCTCCGCCAGCTCCCCCATCTCCGGCTGCCAGGGGTAGCGCTCCCGCTTCACCGGATCGAGCTTGTCGGCCAGGAAGATGATGTGGCCGATGGTGTCGCCGCCCGAAGGGTTGCCGGTGGTGTGCCAGTAGATGGCGTCGTAGAGTTGCGGATGGCTCAGCCCATCCTCCCGCTTGAGCAGCTCCGCGCCCACCATGCCGTGCAGAATGGCCGGGTTGCGCCGCTCGTATTCGGTTACCGGAGGCAGGTCGTAATCCTCCATCCGTAGCAGGTTCTCCGCACCAGAGAAATGCCTGGTGGCGTCGTGGGCCAGCGCGGCCAGCCCCACGGCGTCAGCGTCCTGCCCGTGCGTCCCGCAGAGGCCCCGGGCGATCTGCTCCACCCGCTGGCAGTGCTCGCAGAGCGCGGGCGGCAGGCGGCGCATCCGGCGGTGGATGCGGTCGTACACGCGGCCGGGAATTTCGATGGTAGTCATGGGTCGGTCACCCTCACCCTGACCCTCTCCCATCAAGGGAGAGGGAATTGCTTCAGCCCATATCGCCCAGGGCGCGGCCGCCCAGCAGGTGCATGTGGGGCCAGGCGATGGTCTGGCCGGCATCGTCGCCGTTGTTCATCACCAGCCGGTAGCCGCTGATGGTAACGCCCTCGCGCCGGGCCATCTCCGCGGCAACTACGAACAGGTGCCCCATGGTGGCCTCCATAGCCGGGCTGATGTAGTCCAGCCCGTTGATGGGCATGTTGGGAATGATCAGCAGATGCACCGGCGCCTTGGGGTTGATGTCGCGCACGACAAAGCAACGCTCATCCCGGTAAATCACGTCGGGATGCAGCGGGTCCCGGGCCATGGCGGCAAAAGGCGAACTGCGGGCAGGGGTCATGGTCATCGGTAAAACTCCTTAATTGGTAACCAATCTGTCATTGCGAGGAGCACAGCGACGTGGCAACCTCGTCGAAAGCACACATCTGGTTCGAGATTACCGCGCTGCGCTCGCAATGACGACAAATTACGCCGCCTCAATCTCCTGTAGCGCGATTTCCTTGTGGTCGTGGACGCTGCCGTAGGATAGCTCCTGCACCTTGGCGCGGCGGGTGTACAGCTGCAGGTTGTGCTCCATGGTGAAGCCGATGGCGCCGTGGCACTGGTGGCCCAGCGAGCACACCCGCTGGTAAGCTCCGCTGCACCACGCCTTGGCGACCGCAACCTCCCGTCGGGCTGGCTGGCCCTCGGAGATAGCCCACGCCGCCTGGTATGCAACCTGCCGCGCGCCCTCAACGTCGGTGGCCATGTTGGCGCAGTGGTGCTGCACAGCCTGGAAGCTGCCTACCGGCCGGCCGAACTGGGTGCGTTGCTTCACATACTCCACCGTCATATCCACCACCGCATCGGCGCCGCCCACCATCTGCACGCAGTGGGCCGCCGTCGCCCGCGCCAAGGCCCGCTCGACGACGGGCCAGCCCTCGCCGACCTCGCCCAGCACGGCGTCCCCGGACACCGACACATTCTCCAGCCGGATCTCGCAAAGCCGCTCGTTGCCGATGGTGCTCACCTGCTCGACTTCAACTCCCGACGCGCCGGAGGGCACCAGGAAGAGGGTGATGCCCTGCTCCGGATCATCGCCGGTCGGCATGGTCCGCGCGGCCACAATGATGGTGTCGGCCGCGTGGGCATCGGGCACAAACAGCTTGGTTCCGTTGATGACGTAGCCGTCGCCGGATGCGCTGGCCTGGGTCTCAACACCCCACGCCTCGGTGGTGGCCGACGGCTCGGTGAGCGCCAGCGTCAGACGCACGGTGCCGGCGCAAACGCCGGTCAGGATGTCCTGTTTCTGAGCGTCATTGCCGGCATCCAGCACGGTCAGTCCGCCAAGCACGACGGTGGCGAAGAACGGCGCCGGCAGCAGGGCCCGGCCCATCTCCTCCACCAGCACCGCCAGGTCCAGGAAAGACCCCCCTGTACCGCCGTACTGCTCGGGGAACGGTATGCCGGTCCAGCCCAGATTGACTACCTGGCGCCAGATGTCTTCGCTGAAGCCCTGCGCGTCCTCTTCCAGCTCTCGCACCAGCGTAAGCGGACACTCCTGGGCCAGAAATTCGCGGGCCGAGTTCTTCAGCATCTGCTGAATCTCGCTGAGTCCCATATCCATAGGGAAAGCCTCCCGCCGCGGCCAGACAAGACGCGAGGACACGGCGAAGCAAGAAGGATTTGAAAGCGCAGCGAGTATAGCGCACCGGGCCGGGAGCGGCAAACCACCTCATCGCACATCCTGATTCTGGCGAAGTACGATGCTATACTGGCAACATGACAACCCAAGGAACAGAGCATGGGCCGGCGCTGCGAATACCGCATGAAGTATCTGACATTGCCGAACGGGTTCAGAACGCGGGTGAGCGCATTCCTGTTCAGAAGGACGGCCGCACGGTAGCCGTCTTGGTCCCGACTTCAGACATCGCTGCGCTGGAAGCCCTAGAAGAGCGCCTTGACTTGCTGGACGCCCTGGACGCGCTGGCCGACTATCGGGAACGGGGTGGCTTGGCATGGGCTGACCTCAAGTCGGACTTGGGGATTTGACCTACCAAGTCATCGTATCCCGCCCGGCGGAAAGAGACATCCGTCGCATTCGAGATCGGCGCGTCCTCCGCCAACTGTCGAATGCCATCGAGGCTCTGGCGGAAAATCCATATCCGCCACAGGCGAATAAACTGCGCGCCTTCAGCGAAATTTGGCGCATTCGGGTTGGCGACTGGCGCATCTGTTACACCATAGAGGACGGTCGGCTGATAGTCCTCGTTCTGATAGTCGGACAACGCGGCGACGTTTACGAACGGTTACGCCGCCGCTTGGGGTAGGTTTATATCTGTACACCGTGGTCTGATGTTGGGTCGCCGTTTGCCGCCCGTCGTTGCCCCTGTGTACAATGCCGGCATCAATACGTTCCGCCGTCGCACTGCAACCCACGGAGGTGTTCCCATGTACCAACGGCCCACGCTCAGCCTCAGCCAGGTTCGCAACGCCATGAACGCCATGCTGGACCAGGCCCAGCAGGAACCCGACCGCCCGCTGGCTATCGCCATAGTTGACGCCGACGCCAAGCTGCTCAGCTACGCCCGCATGGACAACTGCCGTGCCCTGCCCCAGCGAATGGCCGTCAGCAAGGCGTACACGTCCGCCATGTCCGGCTCCGACTCCGACGCCTACGCCCAGCGCCTCAAGAACGAGGGCCGCAACATCGCCGACTTCGGCGACCCACAGCTGGTTGCCGTACAGGGCGCGGTCGTCGTCCGCGACCCCGAAACCGACCTCGTGCTCGGAGCCATCGGCGTCAGCGGCCTCACCGCCCAGGAAGACGAAGACCTCACCCGCCTGGGAGCCCAGGCCCTCGGCTTGTAATACTCTGCCCATCAGCCACCACTCACACGGAAGATTTGGTCGTGACTGCATTCGATCCAGCCACCGGTTCCGTTGAACTATCGGTCCGGCCTCCCAAACCCGGCAATCCGTTCGTCCGCCGGCTGAAAGTCAGTGGGATACTTTCATTCGGGCTGACAGGTATTGATTTACCGTTGGAACCGCTAAACGTTCTCATCGGCCCCAACGGCTCCGGCAAATCCAACTTCATTGAAGCGCTGGCGCTGCTGCAGGCAGCGCCGAGAGACTTGTCTGCGCCAGTCAGACGGCCTAGCGGCATCTCGGAATGGCTCTGGAAAGGCGACGACGCGCCCGGAGCCGGTGTCGTTGATGCGTTGCTCAGCTATCCTCACGGCCAGATGTCCCTGCGCCACGTACTGGAAATCGGCCAGCAGGGGGAACGTTTTGAGGTCAGAGATGAGCGCATTGAAAACGAACGCCCCAATGCTCTCCAGACTGAACCATTCTTCTACTATCGCTTTCAGCGGGGCGATCCGGTAATCAACGACTTTATCGACGAACTCGGCGGTCCCCGTAAGAAGCGTGAGCTTCGCAGGAGTACCGTTCATCCGGACGGCTCCATACTGTCCCAAAGAGACGACCCCGACCTTTACCCCGAACTGGCCTGGCTGCAGGAACAGTATCGTCGCATCCGCCTGTATCGCAACTGGGAGTTCGGGCCAGCGGCTATGCTGCGCCAGCCTCCGCGCGCCGACGACCCCAGCACGTTCCTCACCGAGCGCGGCGAGAACCTCCCCTTGCTCCTGTCCAAACTGCGAGGCGACAGCCGGCAGCGGTTCGTCGAGTCCCTGCAACAACTCTACGACGGCATTGTCAATTTCCAGGTCGAGGTCGGCCGCGGCGGCGCGGAGCTGTTCGTGGTGGAGCAGGGCGCCGGCGAACGCTACATCCCGGCATCCCGCCTCTCCGACGGAACGCTGCGCTACATGGCGCTGGCGGCCATCCTACTGGACCCGGACCCACCACCGCTGGTGGTGATAGAAGAGCCGGAGTTGGGACTGCATCCCGACGTGATATTGGGCGTGGGGAGAATGCTGGTCGAAGCATCCCGTCGGATGCAATTGGTGGTAACCACACACGCGCACGCGCTTATAGACGCGATGGATGACTGCCCGTCCAGTGTGGTAGTTTGCGAAAAGTACGACGGTGAATCCGTATTTGAGCGTCTGCAACCCAAATACCTGACCGAATGGTTGAAAGAATATACCCTCGGCAATTTGTGGAGCGCCGGTGATCTGGGGGGAAACCGGTGGTGACGGTGCGGATTTTTATTGAAGGTGGTGGCAGCGGCAAAATATCGGATAAGGTCTTCAAGGAAGCTTGGACGAAGTTTTTTACCGCAGCTGGGCTGACCGGCCGAATGCCCAAAATTGTGCGCGGGGAAGGGCGCAGCACAACCTTTCGCAAGTTCAGAACTGCGCACCGGCGCCCGAGCGAATTATTGTTGTTGCTGGTGGACAGCGAGGGACCAGTTGCCGATGGACACAGCGCATGGCAGCATTTAAGAGCCAGACTGGAGGATAATTGGGAGCAACCGCTGGAAGCAGGCGATAACAGCGCATACCTCATGGTACAGGTTATGGAGACGTGGTTTCTCGCTGACCGTGACGCGCTGCGCCGTTTCTTTGGCCCATCGCTGAACGAAAACTCCTTCGGTCACTGGCCAAACCTGGAAGAGGTTCACAAGGACACGGTTCTTGACGCTCTGGAACGCGCTACGTCGAATTGTCAGAAACCATACAGAAAAGGCAAAGTTTCTTTTGAACTGCTGGGGCGGGTAGACCCGCAGCTTGTCGCCGCAGCCTGCCCGCACGCTAACCAACTGCTCACATACCTCCGCACACCCTAGCTCCTGATCAAGTACCTTAACTATCAGCCCGTTCCCGGAGGCCCACCTCATGTCCAACCCACGCGCTGAATTCTCCCCCATTTTCGACCGGCCCCGGCTGATCTTGCCCGATGGGGCAAAGGTCGCCGTCTGGTTCATCATAAACGTGGAGGAATGGGACATCGGCCAGCCCATGGCCCGAACCGTGCTGCCCTCGCCCCAGGGCGCGGCCGTCTCGCCCGACATTCCCAACTACTCGTGGTACGACTACGGGATGCGCGTGGGGTTCTGGCGCATGAAGCAGATTCTCAACGACTTCAACTTGCCCTGCACCATCAGCCTCAACGCCGCCGTCTGCGAGGAATACCCCCAGATGGTCCAGTCCTGCCTGGACAGCGGCTGGGAGCTGCTGGGCCACGGCTACGTCCAGCAGGTGTTGCACCGGGAACCCGACGAACGGGCCACCATCCGCAAGACCATCGACGTGATCCGTGAGTTCAGCGGCGCGGCACCGCGCGGCTGGATGGGCCCCGGCCTCGCCGAAACCTACGACACCCCCGACATTCTGGCCGAGGAGGGCATCGAATACGTGGCCGACTGGGTCAACGACGACCAGCCCTACGAGCTGAAGGTCAAATCCGGCCGCCTCGTCGCCCTCCCCTACACCGTCGAGCTCAACGACATCCCCATCTACCTGGTTCAGCACCACTCGGCTCCCGAGCTGTTCAACCGCACCAGGGACGTGCTGGACGTGATGCTGGCCGAAGGCGAGGACAACGCCCGCGTCTTTGCCATCTCCATGCACCCGTACATCACCGGCGCGGCCCACCGCATCGGCCACTTCCGCCGCCTGGTCGAGTACATCACGCAGCAGGAAGGCGTAACCTTCTGGACCGGCAGCCAGATCCTGGACTGGTACAATGGGCAGGCGGGCCATCCTTTGCCATAGGGCCTGAATTTCAGAGGAGGTTATCGCCATGATCAATACCGACGACGTAGAGTTGACCATCTCCCTGCGGCATGACCTCGCACACACCATCAAGGCGTATGCCGCGAAGGAAGGTAAGACGCCGGAACAATTTATCGTGGACATTCTCTGGGCAATGCGCGCCGAGCGAGGGATGAAACAGCTCAGGAAAATACAGGAGTACGGCCAGCAACGCGCCGAAGCCCTGGGCCTTTACAGCGAGGATGACGTCTTTCGGTACTTGCAACCATGAACGTGGTTTTTGATACCAATATATTCGTTTCCGGCTTTACTAGGCGGGAAGGACGCGCGGGCGAAGCGTTGACCAGTATCGTAGTTGGCCGCTGTTTTCTGTTTTCATCGCAACCTATCCTTGACGAGTTGCTGCGCGTTCTCGCTGAAAAATTCGGATGGACACAGAACAGGCTTGAAGAAGTGCGGGATTGGTTCGACGCTAATGCCGCACTGGTCGTGCACACCGGAACCCTCCACATCCTTGCCGACGAACCCGACAACCGCATCCTCGAATGCGCCCTTGCCGCAGACGCCGATCTCATCGTAACCGGCGACCACGCCATGCTCGAGCTGCGACGCGTCGGCAATACCCAAATCATCTCCCTTGCTGACTACCTCAACACCGTTGATAACTTGTTGACAAGCAGTTGATATATACTTCAATCTCGTTCAAATCTACGTCCATAAATCTGTAGGCTCCGTTCACATCAACCCAGTTCACCCGACCTTCCGCGCAACATAGCAACCCACCACCATGTTATCCACATCCCTTGCCGAACAACCTATACTCCCATCAACAGGTTATCAACAGTCTTCCACTCAGCCGGACGGCAGTTGCCAACGTCATCCACACCCTTACTATGATTGTTACTTACTAACAGGCTAGATCTTAAACCATGATTGATACCGTAAGAATTAACGTCAAAGCCGGAAATGGCGGCGACGGCTGCATCAGCTTCCTCCGGCTCAAGTACCAACCCCGAGGCGGTCCGGATGGTGGTGACGGTGGCGATGGTGGCAGCGCTTACATCGTAGGCGACAACTCCATCAATACGCTACTGCACCTGAAGTTCAACAGCACCTTCTACCTGGAACGCGGCACCCACGGCAAGGGCAAGAATCAGCGTGGCGGCAACGGCAAGGATCGCCACATACCCGTTCCCATGGGAACCGTGGTCTGGCGCATGAACCCCGACGGCAGCAAGGACTTCCTCGCCGACATTACATCCGAGCAGCCCGTCCTCATCGCGCAGGGTGGCCAGGGGGGTTGGGGCAACGCCCGCTTCGTATCCTCCACCAACCAGGAGCCTATGCTGTCCGAGTCGGGCAAGAAGGGTGACTACTCCGTCCTATGGCTGGAGCTGAAGCTGCTGGCCGACGTCGGCCTGCTGGCCAAGCCCAACGCCGGCAAGTCCACGCTGATCTCAAGATGCTCCGCCGCCAAACCCAAGGTCGCCGACTACCCCTTCACCACCGTGGAGCCGGTGCTGGGCGTCGTTACCCACGGCGGGCAGGATTTCGTGATGATGGAGATTCCCGGCCTGCTGGAAGGCGCGCACCGCGGCATTGGGCTGGGCCATCAATTTCTGCGCCACGCCGAGCGCGCCCGCGTGTACGTCCATCTGATCGACGGGCAGTCCGACGACCCCGCCGGCGATTTCGTGATGCTCAACCGCGAGCTTCGGGAGTTCAGCCCCATGCTGGCCGCGAAACCCCAGATCGTAGCCGTCAGCAAGCTCGATACCACCGAGACTTACGAGTTGCAGGATGTCATCGAGGAGGAACTGCGCAAGGCCATCGCCGGCATGGAGGAATACCCCTCTGCCCCCGAAGATACCCCCATCCACTTCATATCGGCGGTGTCCGGCGATGGTATCGACGGCCTGTTGGGGCAGCTGGCCGGCATCCTGTCCGAGGCGCCGCGCACGGGCCTGAACGAGTCCGAATGGGAAGATGAACCTGTCATCGCAATAGGGGATACCACTCGACGCGAAAGACCGCCGCTGGGGTTCTACCTGGACGGAGACGTTTACGTGGTCGAATCGGAACGCCTGGAAAGCCTCACCGGCCGCGCCGATATGCGCGACTACCGGGTCATGCTGCAACTGTGGCGCGAGATGACTCGCCTGGGCATCGCCCGCCAACTCGAAGAGGCTGGCATCGAGCCGGGCGACACCATCCGCATCGGCAACGCCGAGCTGGAGTGGTTCTAGTGGCGGACGGCGAACCATCCGGCCGACGCATCGGCATACTGGGGGGCACCTTCGACCCGCCGCACCTGGGCCACCTGCTGATCGCTGAAACTGCCCGTGTAGCGTTGGGGCTGGAGTCGGTCCTCTTCGTGCCGGCCGGCGAACCCTGGCTCAAGTCCGGCCAGCGCATTACCTCTGCGACCCACCGCCTGCGCATGGTTCGACTGGCCGTAGCGGACAACCCCGACTTCTGCGTGTCGGACTGTGAGATTCAGCGCACCGGCGCATCCTACACCGTGGACACTCTAAGAGAGCTGCGATCCTCCTACCCCCAGGACACGGGCTTCTATTTCATCGTCGGGTCCGACGTGCTGGACCAATTCCACCGCTGGAAGGAACCCGATTGCATTCTCCAACTGTGTCGCTTGGCGGTTATCGAGCGCCCCGGCGGGCCTGACGATGGAGTTGTCGTATTGGCTGAGCGGTTCCCGGACGCGGTCGCATCCGGCGTGGTGGTGTCGGTTGCCGGCCCGCGCGTCGATTTCAGCGCGTCGGAACTGCGGCGCATCCTGGCGGAAGGCCAGTCGGTGCGCTATCAGGTGCCCGACGCAGTGGCGGAATACATCCGGCAACATGGCCTGTACCACGATTGAAAATGCCATTGGGAGAGAGGGATGACAACCAGTCAGCAACAAATGGTGAATCGGCTGCTCCAATTGGCGCTGGAACGCGGCGCAATCCGCTACGGCGACTTCACCCTGTCGTCGGGCCGCAAGAGTTCCTACTACTTCGATGGGCGCTTGCTGAGCCTGGATCCGGAGGGAGCGTACCTGCTGGGCCATGCGCTGCTGCCCCTGCTCAATGACGCCGGCGTGGAGGCGGTGGGTGGCCCGACCCTCGGCGCTGATCCCATCGTGACCGCGGTGGCCACTGCATCCTGGCAACAGGGTACGCCCATGCCGGCGTTCATCGTGCGCAAGGAGGCCAAGGGCTACGGCATGGGGCAGATGATCGAGGGGCCGCTGCCGCCGGCCGGCGCGTCTGTCGCCATCGTCGATGACGCCTGCACCACCGGCGGGTCGCTGTTTCACGCTATCGACGCGGCGGAGGAGGCAGGATACAAGGTCGGGCTGGCGCTGGCGGCCCTGGACCGCAACGAGGGCGGCAGCGACGCCATCCGTGAGCGCGGCTACCAATTCGCCTCTCTGCTGACGGCGGGAGAGGACGGACGCATAGCTGTTGACGAGCGCGGAGTATTTTAGCGTTGCCCACTGTATTCAGAGCTGGACCTTACCGCTTCTCTTTCTATGCTGGGGACAGGGAAGAACCTGAGCACATTCACGTTTCCCGCGATAACCTGATAGCCAAGTTCTGGTTGAATCCGGTACGATTGGCCAGGAGCGGAGGATTCAGACCGGCGGATATACGTCGGATTCAGTCAATTGTTGAAGCCGAGCAAGGGAATTTATTGGAGGCTTGGCATGAGTATTTCGGCGACTAGCGTAGGAACTAGTCTGGCGACAAAAGTATCTCTTACTGAGGATACCCTGACTGCGGAACTCAACGACGGGCGGACAATATCTGTGCCCTTAGCCTGGTATCCACGCCTGTTGGACGGTACTTCCGACGAGCGGAATAACTTGCAGCTGATCGGCAACGGCGAGGGTATCCACTGGCCGGATCTGGATGAGGACGTGAGCGTTGAGAATCTGCTAATGGGCCGGCCCTCGGGCGAAAGTGCGGCGTCATTCCAACGGTGGCTAGACGCCAGGCGCAAGGGCAAAGACGTGACACTGGATAAATTGCGGCCAGGCAGGTGAGTCAGCAGCGTAGGTTGACTACCCTCTCAGCCCAGGCTTCTCCCCGCCGAACAGCAACGGCTGCGCCGTTATCACCGCGCTCATCCCATCCACGTCCTCCGATTCCACCCCGAACCGTCCGCCGACCTCCAACGCGCGGGTACGCACGTAGCCCAGGCCGATCAGGTCTGCTCCCTCCGCCGTCGGAACCACCGTCGCTGAGGTCACCAGTCCCATCGCGTCGCCGGCGTCGTCGGTGAGACGCGCGCCCGGCAGAGTGGACGCAGCTTCCGACGCATCGCCGCCATCCGATTCAAACCGCAGCGTCACCAGGTATTTCTGCACCTTGTGGTAGGTGTCCAGGCGGGCGATGACCTCCTGGCCGATGTAGCAGCCCTTGTGGAAATCGATTGCGCCGATGAGGCCGGCCTCCAGCGGGTTGTAGGTGTCGCTCATTTCGGAACCGTAGGCCGGCTGCCCGCTGGCGATCCGCAGCGCTTCGGCGGTGGGCGCGCTGATGCTCACTGCCCCGGCCGATTCCAGCGCCGCTCGTACCTGGTTGGCGGTGTCGAGGTCGGAGCATATCAACTGGTAGGTGGCGGGATGATCCGCGTCGTCAGGGTCGGCCGGCAGCGCTACGCGCATCGCGTCGATGCCATCAACGCTATCCAGAATCGCGCTCGCCTGCGGTCCCGCAAGCGTCAGCATTACGGTGTCAGCGGTTACGTCCTCAACCTCCAGATCCTCCATGATGGTGTACTTGTCCAGGAACTCGATGACGTTCTGCTGCTGGCCGGGGCTGGTGAGCATGAGCTGGTGGTCGCCGCAATGCGCCACGTACACCAGGTCAACGATGCGTCCCCGGTCGCTGGTCAGCACCGTAACGGCGACCTCGCCGGCCGCCCCGTCCGGGTCAACCAGGTTGGTGGAGAGGCGGTTGAGCAGGTCGCGGGCGTCCTCGCCGGTGAGCCGGAGCCGGCCGGCGTTGCTGGGAAAGACGGCGGCGCGCTCGGTGGCGGCGCGGAACTCCCCGGTGATCTTGGTATCTATCGTAGCGGTGGTAGTCATCATGGACCTCATAATTGGTAGGGGCGGGTTTCAAACCCGCCCCTACGCCGTTGGAACTGTGCTGAGCCGTGCGTAATCAGACGGCGAAGGACGTGCCGCAGCCGCAGGCTTTCTTGGCGTTGGGGTTCTCGAAGACGAAGCCCTTGCCGTTCAGTCCGTCGGAAAAGTCGAGTTGGGTGCCCACCAGGTAGATGTAGGACTTCTTGTCCACCATCACCTTGACGCCGTACTGCTCGACGATCTTGTCGGACTCGCGTTCCTGGTCGGTGATGTTGAGGTCATAGGTGAGGCCGGAGCAGCCGCCGCCTTTGACCGCTACCCGGAGGCCAATGTTGTCGGTAATACCCTCTTTCTCGGCAAAGTACTTGATCTTTTCGGCGGCCTTTTCGGAAATCTCCACGGTAAGCTCGGCGCCGTTCTGGGTAATAGGCATAAGGGATGAACCTCCTTGCGGGGGCTGGTTGATACATTGATTTTACGCAAGTTCGGGTATAGGCGTCAAATTGCATCGTTTTCGTCTGGGTGGTCCGATGACGTACTACCGTTGTCACTGTCGGGGGCGGGATGGTTCCTGGAGAAACCTACAGGGGACGTGTCGCCGATTCGCAAGTTGTTGTTGCCGGTGATCTGTCTCAAGTTTCGCAACTGCGCGTTGCTGGCGATCCTAACCTGACGCGGCGGCACATCTGTCAACCGGTTCAAATATGGCACCAGGGTCTCCACCCGATCAATCATATCGGCCAGTTCATCCAGGCTGCGATAGTTTTCGTAGAAGTTCTCGTGTCCGACCCGGTAAGCATCTGCCAGGGCATTGACTTGATAAACGTCGAAGCTGTATTCCTGCGCGACCTGCAACGCAACAGCGTAAACGTCTCGATGCGACTGGTGCTGCCAGCCCCGTAGTTCCGCGATGGCTTTCAAAGGTTGAACCACCGCTCCCCATGCCTTTTCGCCTGCTTGCAGGCGGTTGTTCTTCGCCAGTTCCTCGCGGGCGTGGATGATAAATCTTCGGCTGATTTGACGACGGTCTTCCGTGCTTTGAACACCGGGAGCCGGCAAATCCGGGGCAATGGTCATAAGCGTTCTCCTGTAAGGGCTCCAATTATAGCGGCCCCATCACCTCCTTACTACCGCATCCGCATCTTCGGCGGCGCTCCGTCGGTCATTGGTCCTTGCTTAAAACAGCGGCCGTTGGGGGTTGTCTCGGTCAACCGGCATGATGTTGGCGATGGCGTCGAACCATTCTTCCGTGGTGTGGTACGTGCGGTGGTTGAAGTTCCGCAGGAAGGGATGGTCCAACCCTCCGTCCTCGGGGTCGGCGTACATCAGCACCGGACGGGCCGGCTCCGCGGTGTGCGAGGCGTACATCAACTCAGAATACATCCCGGTGGACAGCCGGCCGCCCATGGTGATGCGATAGGCGGCGACGCACTGGGCCTGTTCCACCATCGTCAGGTCCCGGTGGCGCACCTGGTTCTCCATGTCGTCCCATACTTCCAGCGCCTCCCTCGGATCCAACGACATTGGGAAGGCGGACGGCAGGCCGTCCTTTAGCGTGCCCGCATTGTCCAGCGGCCAGCGGGCTTCGTCGGCGGTGATGGTGATTTCGCGCACACCGTCCGCATACGCGGCCTGCGCCTTGTCGAACACCTGGGGCGTTCCCTCATCCAGCGTCAGGGGATCGAACACGATGAAACGCCGGTGCAGTTCCCGCCTGATGGCGTCAACGCTGTCTCTCCGGCCGGCTTCGTAGCGAATCGCGGTGATGGGGAAGCTGGAATACACCACTGGAAACCGCCGGCGGTGGAAGATCAGCCGGTACAGCATCTCGGCGGGATGCTTGACGCTGACAACATAGTGGGGAATCATCCGCCGCTCGTACAGGTTGCGCGCCAGCAGGTCTGCCATGGCGATCTCCGCGGAGCGCCAGGCCAGAATCTCGCGGAGGCGCAACTGGAAGTTGGTATGCCGCTCCGCATCCCGACGCGCCAGCGCCGCTCGGATGTCCAGCATATCGTCCACCAGCGTGATGATGCAGTCGGGACGCCAGCGCCGGATGGTGGGAATGTCGATCAACGAAAATTGCCGGCCGCTGGTGTAGTAGGTCAGGTGCGTGGCCAGCAGGCTGTGTCGTGGGTCCAGGTCTTCCATCTGCTCCGCGATGGCCAGGCCCGCGCGCTGCCAGGCGCCCAGTTGGTAGCGCGGCCGGAACGCGGCCAGGGTGCTGGCCAGATCATCGCCCTGCTGCTCGAACACGTCCTCCACGCTGGCGGCGAAGAATTCCCGAGGATCGGGTCCAATCAGCGGGTCCAGGTATCCGTCGGCGCCGGGGGACGCGCTGATGTCGCCGTTGGCGCACAGGCGATCCAGGAGGTTGGCGACGACGATGTCCTTGTTGACGCCGGAGATGCCGGCCAGCAGAGCGCGCATACCACAACGATGCTACCTGCCGGCGCATCTGTCAAGCACGGCGCGGGCGGGGATTTGGGTCAGGGGGCGCG
>VXOG01000112.1 GCA_009840165.1 Chloroflexota bacterium | reverse complement strand
CCAATTGCCAACAGTTGAAGTACCTTTGATGCCAAATGATGCCGCAATATCTCTTTGCGCCAACCCAGCTGCTATTCGCTCATTGCGCATCCATTCGCGGAAGGCCTTTTGGGCCTGCACTCGCTGGCGGTATTGCGGTGTCCAATCCCATCCGCGGTTGCCGGATCTGCCAAAGTCAGTCATTTGACCACCGCCAGCTGCTGGAGTGCCGTCTGCTCTCGCAACCTGGCATCGGCCAAGGCCTCTTCGCATTCAGCCACCGAGTACCATGCTGACGGATGGCCCTCTTTGGCCATCTCCAGCGAGCCTTCCCACATTTCAATGAAATTGCGGGCGGCGTCCAAATCGGCCTGCGGGCCGAATGTTTGCTTTCTTGCCATCGGGAATCCTTTTGCTCTCTTCCCTTGGAAAGATACTAACACATGCATGCGCCAATAGCAAGTGCGCGATTTAGCTCGCCCACCCACCCTATATAAGGTAGCCATCTGCAGTTGCCCCGGGGCCTTGACAATCGCCACCTGACCTGTTAGTATCTTTCTAACGGGTGGAGAGACCACCCAGATGCGAAGGCAAAAGGAGCATCAAATGGTAAAACTTGAAAGCCAGATCAATGGGCGACCATTCCAGGCAATCCACACCAGTGGGCGCGACTGGAATATCGAAGGTCAGATCACCAACATCGTCGCCGAGTCAGAAGAAGAGCTCCCGCAGGTCATCGAGGACCTGGGAATCGCGCTCGACGACTGCGAAACGATCACCAACCACTGGTCAGGCCCATACGCGACAATCCGCGACCCGCATGGCGACCTGATCCGACGAGTGCTCAACTGGTCACTGCAGGGCCTCTAATCGCAGAAAGCTGCCCCCACCTGGAAACAGGTGGGGGTTTCTTTTCGGCGTTTTCTATGTTAGTATTGCTGTAGAATCGATGAGCAAAGGAGTCGATTTTTGAGAAAGCAAACCGAATGCACACTGGCGCAACTTATCGCCGCCATCGAGGATATTCACAATTCCAATGATGGCGTCAACAGCGATACACCCGTCCACGTCATGCTCGGAGATGAGCGAGAGGGCGAAGTGCTGGCATGCCGGATCCACATGGTATCGCTCGGCATCCGACATGAGGTCGGCGATGAGATCAGACTGGCCGGAGGGGAGAACTTGCACATTGGCATTTTCGCGGTGCCATTTGCGCAGGGCAGTCATTTTGACTCGCCCGGGGTCCGGATACATGAAATAGCCCCGGATGGCTCGGTCGGCCCGGAGCTCGGCGCGAATTGACATACCAGCCGCAGGCCGGCTTGCCCGCGCCAAGAATTGTGATATGCAGCACATGCCATGACCAGTTTTTCATGACCACGGCGCTCGAGGTATTCCAGGATGCCGTCATAGTCGAAGAGGATGCCGACCCCAATGAGGAGGCGATGGTAGAGCTGCTGCAATGCCCGCATTGCGACAACCGGCATTGGCGATTCAAGGTATCGGGCAGGTGATCAAAACCCGTGCATTACCGTATCTTGGCGGCAAGGCCCGCAATGTTGGGGAATGGATCAATTCCAATTTGCCGCCGCCACATGCTCGCCAGCATTACACCGAGCCATTCGCCGGTATGCTCGGCGTGATGCGTCGCCGCTCGCCGGCCGGACTCGAATGGGCCAGCGATATAGACGGCCACGTGGTCAACTGGTGGCGCATGGTTAGGGACAGGGGCCAGGAATTGGATGCGGCGCTCGAGCGCACACCCCATGCCGAGGCTGAGTGGAAACGTGCCCGTACAGAGCTTAATGATCCCGATCCGCTCCGCCGGGCCATCAATTTTGCCATTGTCATGCTTCACTCCTATGGATCAAATACGAGATCTAGCACATTTGTCCGGTCCAAATTGATGACACCGCCGAGAATTGACGGCCTGCGCAAACGCATGGCCAATGTCATTCTTATCGATGAGCCGGCCGAGAAATTGCTCGAGCGCATTGTAGACCGGTCACAGCGCGAGACGCTGGCATCATGGGAACATTTGGTCTATTGCGATCCGCCGTACCCGTCGGCAAAATCGACGGATCATTATCAGTATTCGGTGATCGATATCCCCAAGATTTCAGAGCTATTGCTCGCGATATCCGGGCCGGTCGCAATTTCAGGCTATGGCTCGGAGTGGGATCATTTGGGATGGCGATGTGAGGAATTTGTCACTCGCACTGATCTATCATCGCAGCGACAGTCGATTCCGCGCACCGAAAAACTCTGGTGCAATTTCCCGCCCATCCAGGCTCGACTATGGTAGGCCTACAGGCAATGCCGTATCTCGGCGGCAAATCATCGGTTTCCACCAGGATTGGGGCGTGGATTGTATCGCATCTACCGCCCCCGCATTATGACCAGCTCTATGTCGAGCCATTTGGCGGGATGTTTGGAATTGGCCTAAAGCGATCACCAGCCGGGGCGGAATGGCTCAATGATATAGATGAGCTGGTGGTCAACTGGTGGCGGATGGTCAGAGATCGGCCGGAGGAGCTCTCGCATCTCCTGGAATTTACACCCTGGTCGGAGCAGGAATTCAAGCGGGCCTGGGATGAGCGGTTTGATGAGGATCCGCTACGGCGCGCCCTCAATGTCTCCATTCTGCTGGCGCAGTCAATCTCATCGACAATAGATACTGGCGGGTCCGGGTGGTCGCATAAATATGGCGGGCAGGGCGGTCGCCGCGGTCACTACTATTTGCGGATCAGATCATTGGCCCGGCGCATGTACAATGTCCAATTGTTCTGTCGCGATGTTGCAGAAATTCTGGAGAAAACATGCGAGCACGCGCATGC
>VXOG01000094.1 GCA_009840165.1 Chloroflexota bacterium | reverse complement strand
ATTTCCTGATCACCATGCTATCTCAATTTTCGGATGTTCATATGCGATAGCCCTGACATCCTGGTGCCCAAGAGCATCGACTCGGACTACCCGTACACGGAGACGGGAGAGTTTCCCGGATCTGCGTCGGGGCAGGCGATGGAGCAGATCACTGCGCTGGCGTTCATGGCCGGGGCTACAAAGACGATACGGCTGGCCACTTCCGTGCTGATTGTGCCGCACCGCAATCCGCTGGTAGCGGCTAAAGCGCTGGCTACGCTGGACGTGCTGTCGGGCGGGCGGCTGATCGTGGGTGTGGGCGTCGGCTGGTGCCGCGAGGAGTTTGAGGCCGTGGGCTGCGAGCCGTTTGACGAGCGGGGCGCGGTGACCGACGAATACATTCGGGCCTTCAAGGAATTGTGGACTTCAGACAACCCGCAATTTGAAGGCAAGTACGTCAGTTTCTCGGACATCTGGTTCCTGCCCAAGCCGGTGCAGAAACCGCATCCACCGTTCTGGGTCGGCGGCGAGAGCAGGCCGGCGATCCGTCGAGCGGCAACGCTGTGTGACGGGTGGTATCCCATCGGCAACAACCCCGCCTTTCCAGTTGGGACGCCCGAAGCATTGCAGAACGGTATGGAAAGACTGCGGCGAACGGCGGAGCGGGCCGGACGCAACCCCGACGAAATTCAGATCATCTACCGTTCGCACGACTACCGCATCACGGGAACGGACACCAGCGATGACCGAACCCGTTTTACCGGCAGCGGCGAGCAGATCGCGGGAGACATCCGAGAGTATGAGGATATGGGTGTTAGCTACCTGGTGCTGGACATCGCGCGGCTCAGCGCGGACGGGAACCTGGAGGAAACGCTGGGGCACCTGGAGGATTTCACCACTCAGGTCGCGGCGCGGGTGTAGGTTGGAAACAGCGGCGGGATCGTCGTTCTTACTGGGCCAAAGTGTTTGCACTTTCGGAAGGAAACGCCGTTCAGTACCTGGTCAATCAGGGAGTCATCTCGCCTGATAATGGCCGACGCGCACGGGCGGAATTGCTGGGCGGTGGTATTTCCAATATCGTGATCAGCGTGAGCCTGGGCGCCGATTGTGGTGGCTTAGTGCTCAAACAATCACTGCCTAAGCTGCGGGTGCAAGAGGACTGGTTCGCGGACCAGTCCCGCATTCACCGAGAGCGGGCCGGGCTCGATTTCGTGCGTGGGCTGGTGTCTGATAGCGCTGTGGGGCAACAATTCTCGTGGGCGGTTCCCGAAGTCGTACACGAAGACCAGGACAATTTTGTCTTCGTGATGACTGCGGCTCCCGCCGACGGAACTAACTGGAAAGAGCAACTCCTCGCCGGACACATCGATGTGAGCGTCGCGGAGCGGGTAGGCGAGATGCTGGGCGCCATCCACCAACAATCGCGCGTCGTTGGCAGCAGGGTCCCTGAGAATCTCGACGAGTTTGAGGACTTGGACTGTTTCGTACAGTTACGGATTGATCCGTACCACCGGGCCACGGCCGCCGCGCATCCCGACCTTGCGGAGGTCATCGAGCATGAAGCGCAGAGAATGCTGCCGTCCGTCCAGGAAGGGCGGGCGCTGGTGCATGGCGACTTCAGCCCCAAGAACATCATAGTGAGTGGCGTCGGCGACGATGCACAGGTGCTATTGCTGGATTTTGAAGTAGTGCATCTGGGGAACCCGATTTTCGACCTCGCTTTCATGCTCAACCATTTCACCCTGAAAGCGATTTACAACCCCGCGCTGGCAGATCGGTACTGCGAGGCCGGTGGATCATTCTGGTTCGCATATCTTGACGTTGTTGGGACTTCTACGGGTCACCGGGGTTCGCTGGAACGGGACACAGTTCGGCAGTTGGGAGCGTTGCTGCTGGCCCGGATCGACGGCAAGTCGCCGGCGGAATACCTTACCGAGGACGGACAGAAACATTACGCCCGTGACCTGGCGCGAAGGATACTGTCGTCGGAGATTGCCTCGTTGAACGAACTTCATTTGCGATTGTTGGGCCGGACATAGGAGCGGCGTTGCAGCAGATGATTTCTGCTGACACTCTGGGCGGCAGCGTGTACACTTGGCACGGGGCGCGCACGGGAATGACGTCCCAACTCCGGTACACAGGAGATGAGAGTTTGCCACAAGAATTGAATGGTGGAATTGATGGCGCCGGGCTCAGAGTGGCGGTAGTGGCGGCCCGTTTCAACCACGTTATTACCAAGAATCTGATGGAAGGAGCGGTCAGCACACTTACGCAATACGGCGTGCGGGACGGCGACATCTCCACGGCGTGGGTTCCCGGTTCTTTCGAGCTGCCCGTTGCCGCCAAGACCTTCGCCGAATCGGGACGCTACGACGCGGTGATCTGTCTGGGCGCGGTGATTAGAGGGGAGACGAGCCACTACGACATGGTGTGCAACCAGGCGGCTTCCGGCATCGCCGCAGTTGGGCGCGAAACCGGCATACCCACTATGTTTGGAGTTCTGACCACCGAGAACCTGGAACAGGCGATCAACCGGTCCGGCGGCAAGGTGGGCAACCTGGGCTCCGACTGCGCGGTAGGAGCCATTGAGTCGGCGAGGCTGATGCAGGCGATCAAGACGGGATGAGCGAAAACCGATTCGGCGCCGACCCACGTATGCAATTCACGGAGCTAGCCCGAACGGGAGGCAGTAATGCGCACAAGTATCGAATTTGATCCGAGTTATTCGCTGCTCACCGTCGAATTGGACCCTGGAGAATCCATCAAGGCGGAAACGGGCGCGATGGTGGCCCAGGCCGGTGTGAACATGAAAACCGGGATGGGCGGCGGCGGGCTGTTCGGCGGGAT
>VXOG01000092.1 GCA_009840165.1 Chloroflexota bacterium | reverse complement strand
GCCCCCATTCACCCCTACGTCCCGCCCCACCGCTCTATTCAAATGAACGGAAATGAGCGGAAATAAGCGGGAAAACCCATAATCCTGTCCATCCTGTCCATCGATGTAAAAATTCCCTCTCGAGGTACTCCCATGACCATCTCCCAAATCCGCCGTCGCATCGACGCCCTCAAGCGCAAGTTCGCCCGCGAACTCGCCATCATCAAGCTTCGCCGCATCGCCGACGACTGGAACCCCGACCAACCTCCCGAGCCGGCCGAGGTTATCCAACGCATCGCCAAGGCCGGCTGCCGGCTGCCCACCTTCACCCGCCTCAGCCGCTACCTCAAAGACATCCGACGCCAGGGCGACGTCCCCTATCCGAACACCATCGTCCTCGATCTCCTCCCCTGGGCCGACAACGACCGCTACTTCCCGTTGCTCCGCTGGGACCTTCCCGCCCCTACAACCACGCCGTGACCTCCCCCACCGGGGCACGCACAGAAGCGGACGGACGGGCCGGATACCCGATGAACAACGCGCCGACCATCGTCCAGTCCGATTCTCCGCCCATGGTTTCGGCAAGTTTTGGGTGCCGTGTGGTGTTGCCGGTGCTCCAGTCGCCGGCCAAACCCTCGGCGACGGCGGCGAGCAGCAGGTTCTGCACCGCGCAACACGCGGCGGCATAGTTCTCCTGCGTCATCTCTTCGGTGTCGCCCGGCACGCTGAACACGTAAATCAGCCCCGGAGCGTCGAGCACGCGCTGGCGGCTGCCGGACGCAAACTCATCGTTTTGATTGCGCTGGTACATGTGGTCATAGGCCAGTTGGCCCACTTCCGCCCGCTTCTCGCCGCCGCGCTCCAGGACGACGAACCGCCAGGGGTTGGTCAGCCGGTGGTTGGGCGCCCAGATGGCCGCGTCGAGCATCCGTTGCAGCGATTCCCGGCTGGGAGTCTCGTCCGTGAATTCGTTGTTCATGCGGCGAGCGTGGATCGCTTCGTAAACCGTGGTAGTGGTGGCGGGCGGCGTAACGTTTCCGCTGCGCACTCGACTGGATTGGGTCATGACATCGCTCCTTATCTCAGATGACTATGCGGCTAGTGTATGCTAGAATCCCGCTAACTGTAACGGGGGTAGCCCAGCTACCCCGTGAGCAAATTACGGAGGTGCCACCATGGCCGACACCGATTTCAAGGTATATTACGACTTTCGTTGACCCTTCGTGTACAACGCTGCCATGTGGTGGGCGAAAGTACGCGAGAACACTGACCACGAAATCAACGTGGAACTCAAGCCGTTCTCGCTGGTCCAGGTGAATCACGACAACAATAACGACGACGGGTTCAAGTACTGGGAACAGGACGACTCGGACAACACCCTGCTGGAACTCCGCGCCGGCCTCGCCGCCGAACGTCAGGGTGAGGAAATCTTCGACCGGTTCTTCATCAACCTGCTGCGGGCTCGCCATGAAGACCGCATCGACCTCACCGACGCCGATGCCATCAACGCCGTCGCCGAGGCTTCGGGCGTTGACATGGGCCGGTTCGCCGAGGACCTGGCCGACCCCGATATCCTCCGAGAGATCGGTGAGAGCCACACCGAGGCCGTGGAAGTTCACGGCGCGTTCGGCGTGCCGCTGTACGTCTTCCCCAACGACAACGCCGCCTTCGTCAAGATGTTCATCCCCACCGACGAAGAAGCCGGTCCCATCTACGACAACCTCGTCGAAATGATGGCCGACCACCGGCACGTGGGCGAGGTCAAGCGACCGTCCCCGCCGTGGCCCTATGAGGGTGTCCGCGGCTAAATCAGCGGACTCTCCTACAATGAGTACCGCCGGCGGGAGCCGTCCCGCCGCAGAACTCGAACAAGCCCTGGGCCTGGACTTCCGGGACCGGGGCTTGTTGCGTCAGGCCCTCACCCACCGCTCCTACGTCAACGAGAACAGCGGCAATGACGCTGATTCCTACGAGCGGCTGGAGTTCCTCGGCGACGTGGTGGTGCGTCTGATCGTCAGCGAGGAGCTATACCACCGCCTGCCCGACTGCGACGAGGGCGGACTGACCCGCCGCTGGACCACGCTGCTGAGTCAGCGCGGATTGGCAACCGTCGCCGAACGCCTGGGCATCGCGCCGTACCTGCTGCTGGGGCATGGGTTTGAATCGACGGGCGGACGCCAGAGCGAAGCGGTGCTGGGCGACGTCATGGAGTCACTGATCGCCGCCGTCTATCTGGACGCCGGCTATGACGCAACCCGGCGATTCGTCCTGTCGGCAATGTCCGACGAGATCGAATCGGCTTGCCGGGCCGACTGGCGGCCGGACAATCCCAAGGCCGATTTGCAGGAGCTGCTCCAGGGGCAGGGCCGACCCACACCCGTCTATCACGTCGTTGACTCCTCCGGCCCGGCCCACCGGCCACGATTCACGGTTGAAGTGGCGGTAGAGGAACAAACCCTGGGGTCAGGATCGGGCGGCAGCAAAAGCGCCGCCGAAACGGAGGCGGCCCGGGCGGCGTTGGCTGGGTTGACGGATGGAGAATAGCGAATGGCGATGGAAACCCCGAGCGTAATCTATAATGGAGTCTTCCACACCGTTGTGGTTTGGAGAAACGCTGATGATAGAATTGACCAAAGAAGTCAAGCAGCAGGTAATCGGCATGGTCAGAGAGTACCTGACCGATAAGTTCACTGACGACGACCCCATTGCGTTCGACCCTGTCGTCATCGACCTGCGTTATGATCCGGATGATGAGCCTTACCTCCATATCTACGTCGTCTATGACGGCGACCGGGCGCTGCTGGACCCGATATGGACTGCCGACCTCACCGGATACCTGTGGCCCAGGCTGGAAGCCATCGGAATACCGGAGCACCCGACCAAATCCTTCGAAAAAAAATCGGAATGGGACGAATTGCTGGCGGAGCGTTTCCGTGAATCCGCCTGACCTGATTGGCAGCGCGCGGCAGCGAGCCGGCGGCGCGTCGCCCGGACGCGGCCGCCCGCGTCAAACCGACCTGCAACGGGCTGTGAGCGACGCTTACTATGCGATGTTTCACACCTTGGCAGCCTGTTGCGCCAATCTGCTCATCGGAACCGGCTACGCTGCTAGAAGACGTCCTGAGTGGCGTCAGATTTACCGCGCTCTGGAACATGGTCACGCTCGCCGGCAATGCAGCAATGCCCGCGCGAACTAATCCTTACACCCGTCCGACCAACCCTACCTTCAGACGCATCTGGCGACCCATATAACTATGTTTTCCATATTCAAACGTAACCGAGAAAAGGTCAACCGCGAACAGACCGACGCCGGCGTGAAGCGCAGCCGCGACAGCTGGTTCGGACGTATCCGCAGCCTGTTTGCTTCCCGCGAGCTCGACGATTCCGTATGGGATGAGATTGAAGAAATACTGATCTCGGCCGACGTGAGCGTAGAGACCACCCTGACCGTGCTGGATGACTTGCGCGACGATGTTCGCGCCGGACGCATCACGGACGGAGAGGGCGCGTTCTCTCGGCTGAAAAGTCTGCTGGCTGCCGAGCTAGCCGCGGATGACGACCCCGACGTGTGGCTGGACGACGATAGCGTTGCCGCCCCCTACGTGATACTGGTGTGTGGCGTCAACGGCGTGGGCAAAACCACCAGCATCGCCAAGCTGGCGCACCATTTCACGGGAGCGGGCAAGAAGGTGATGCTGGGCGCAGCCGACACCTTCCGCGCCGCAGCTGAAGAGCAGTTGGAGATCCTGGGCGAGCGGGTTGGCGTGGACGTCATCAGCCACCAGCATGGCGCCGATCCAGGAGCGGTGGCTTATGATTCCTGGCAGGCGGCGCGGGCTCGTGGCGCGGACATCCTGATTGTTGACACCGCCGGCCGGCTGCACACCCGCAACAACCTGATGGACGAGCTGCGCAAAGTGCGCCGTGTCATCAACCGGCTGGACAACGCTGCGCCGCACCAGGTTCTGCTGACGTTGGACGCCACCACCGGACATAACGGGCTGACCCAGGCGCGGGCTTTCACCGAAGCCGTCGGCTGCACCGGCATCTTCCTGGCTAAGTTGGACGGCACAGCTCGCGGCGGCATCGTGCTATCCATACGCCGGGAACTTGGCGTACCGATCCTGTTCATTGGCACCGGCGAAGGGTTGAGCGACATCGCGCCCTTCGACCCGGGTGAGTTCGTGGACGCCATGCTTGCCCCGGCCGCCTGACACGTTGATTTAGCGTCAAACCGTGGCGGATATTCTCGCCTGGCTGATCGCCCTCTGGGCGCTGTCCCTGGTCGGCTTTCCGGTCGCCTGCGCCGCCACCGGGTTGGGTCGTCTGGCGGATCGAGGGTGGACAGTTGCTCGACCGCTGGCCCTGCTGATCCTGGCCTGGATAACCTGGATCGGCAACATGTTGGGCATTATTCCCAACTCCCAGGCTGGTATTGCCGCAACTCTGACCTGTTTGGTGGTTTTGGCGGCATGGCTGGGTTGGTGGAAGCGTGTGGAGTTGCGGGACTTCTTCCGCCGACGCTGGACTGTGGTGGCGACAACGGAGTTGCTCTTCCTCGCTATGTTCGCATTCTGGGCGCTGGTCGTCAGCGAGGTGCCGGCCATCAACCACACGGAAAAGCCGATGGACTTCGGCATCCTGAACGCCATCATCAATTCGGCGCAATTCCCGCCGGAAGATCAGTGGCTTTCCGGGCATGCCGTCGCTTACTACTACGGTGGCCACTACGTCGCGGCCATTATGACCACCCTGACCGGGATACCTTCGGATGTGGGTTACAACCTGGCCATGGTCACCATACCGGCGATGTTCAGCGCGGGGTTGCTTGGCTTGGTGTACAACCTGATGCGGTACGCCGGAGCATCGGCCGACCGGTCGTTGACGCTGGGAACCGGAGCCGCATTGGGCATAGCGTTGTTGGGCAACCTGTCCGGAGTGTTGGAGTTCGCCTACGCTCGCGGGCTGGGATGGGAAGGCTTCTGGCAATGGATTGCCATCAAAGGGATGGAACCGCCCGCCGGCGGAGACGGTTGGCTCCCCGATGGCTTCTGGTGGTGGTGGCGCGGCACCAGAATTATCGACACCATCGGAATCGACGGAGCGTCGCTGGACTATACGATTACCGAGTTTCCATTCTTCAGCTTCCTGCTCGGCGACCTGCACGCGCACGTCTCCGCCCTGCCGTATCTGACGCTGGCGCTGGCATTGGCGTTGACGCTGCTGCTCGCCCCGGAGCCACCGGGTTTGCAATGGCTGAGGAAACACCCCGGAGAAGCCGGCGCATTGGCGCTGACGTTGGGCGCGCTTGCCTTCATCAACGCCTGGGACTTCCCGGTGTACCTCTGCATCGTGGGCATGGTGGCGGTAGTCCGATGGACAGCATGGCACGGCCAGCCGCCACCCATGACGCTGCACGGGCCCCGACCATCGGAAACTGAGCGCGGCGATCCGGGGGCGTCGGCGGTTTTGGCCCGGTCGATTGGCTACGGAGTGTTGCTGATTGTGGCGTTGGCGGCCACCGGGATCATCCTCTATCTGCCCTTCTACCTGTCTTTCGACAGCCAGACAACTGGGATACTGCCCGTTGCGGGGCCGGCGACACGGCCGGTTCTGTTTATGATCGTAATGGGAGCGCCGGCTATTTTCGCGGGCGGTTTCGTTGCGCGGGCCGCCCTTGATTCCGGCTGGCCCACCGGAGAACGACTCGCGAACGCCATGTTGGTCGGGTCATTCGGAGTTGGAGTGTTCGCGCTATGGTTGATTGTGTTGGCGTTAAGAGTTTCGATTTCCCCCGAGGGTCAAGACCTGGCCGATGATCTGGTCGTTGGGCGTTTGGTCCTGGCGATTCCGCTGCTGTTCATGGGTTGCCTCGCGTCCTATTGCGCTTTGACGTTGGCCTCCTGGAGGCGCCGGGCGCAATGGGTGGTGTTCGCGCTGGTACTCGCGGCGGCCGGATTCTTCCTGCTGGGCAGTGCTGAGCTGTTCCACATTGCAGACCAGTTCGGAAACCGGATGAACACGGTCTTCAAGTTCTATTATCAAGCGTGGCTGTTGCTCGGAATCGCCGGCGCGATCGGCATGTACTACATACTGGCGGTTCCTCTGCGCCACGCCTGGGTGGATGAGTGGGCGCTGGTATTGGACGGGTTGAAGATTGCCTGGGTGGCGGTGGTCTGCGCGCTTCTGATCGTATCCGCGTATTACCCGGTGGGGGCGGTCATCGAGCGAACCGGATGGGGGACGAACGGCGGAACTTTACAGGACAACACCCTGGCGGGACTGGATTATCTGCGCAATACGTCTCCGGGTGAATATGACGCCATAATCTGGCTGAGAGATTCGGCGGAGCCGGGTCGTATCCTGGAAGCGGTCGGCGACGACTACGGTCACGGCGGCGTGTCTGCGGCGACGGGCCGCGCGACGCCGCTGTCCTGGGAAGGCCACGAACGCCAGTGGCGCGGCGATGACATCAACCCCGAACTGGCCCGACGCCGCACCGACGTGGAAACGATTTTCACAACCGACCAGAGCGCAATTTCACAGAACTTGCTGCGACACTACGGCATCCGGTGGCTGATAGTCGGGCCGCGGGAAAAGTCGGCGTATGGCTACGACGTGGGCGAACGGATGGTAAAGTGGGCGGATGAAGGTTGGCTCACGCCGGCGTTTGAATCGGGCGAGGTCGTGATCTACGAGGTATCCAACGAGTCAAACAGCAACTAGCGATTATCAAGGAGGAATCATGGAATTCAGCGACGTGAAACAGTTTTTCGCCAGCAACCACAGGGGCGTCATCAATACCTTCCGCAGGGACGGATCGGCCCAGACCAGCATCGTAGTGTGCGGCGTGTCGCCATTTGAGGGGGACGACGGGCCGATATTCGTCACGGTGCGCGGCACGTCATACAAAGTGCGTAACCTGCGGCGGAACAATCGCTGCAACGTGATGGCGGTGGCCGAAGACTGGCGGCAGTTCGCCGTAGTGGAAGGCACGGTAACACTGAACGATTACCAGAACACCGACGCCGAAGAGATGCGTCAGATGCTGCGCACGGCGTTCCGGGCCTGCGGCGACCACGAGCATCCCGACTGGGAAGAATACGACCGCGCCATGGTCCAGCAGGACGCGGTCATAGTAAGGCTGACGCCGGGGCGGGTGTACGGCCTGATTCGCTAAATCAGTGTTGGGGATGCCGTTTCCGGTCCACGGCCAGCGGCATCCTCAATGAAGATAGAATCCGGGCTCGACAAAAGCGCTAACAGGTGTTCCTCGTCCAGCACCGGCACGCCCAATCGCTCGGCGGATTCCAATTTGCTGCCGGCGGATTCGCCGGCCACCAGCCAGTTGGTCTTGCGGCTTACCGACGATGTGGTGGTCGCGCCCAGGGCCTTCACCTTGCCCTCCGCCTCCCGGCGCGTCATGGACGACAAGGTGCCGGTGATGACGAAGGTCTGGCCCTTCCAGGGCTGGGCGGTTTCGTCCACCGGCGCCAGTTCCTGCCACAGTTGCACGCCGGCGTCGCGCAGGCCGGCGATGGTCTGCTGGTTGCGCTCGGTGGCGAAATAGCTGACGATACTTTCGGCGATGCGCGGCCCGATGCCGTCGATCTCGGTCAGGTCTTCAACAGTCGCGCGGGACAACTCGTCAATGCTCGCGTAGCGGCCGGCCAGCAGTTCCGCCACCTCCGCGCCAACGTGCAGGATGCCGAGGGCAAACAGGATCCGGGCCAGCGGACGCCGCTTGCTCGCCTTGATGTTGGTGAGAATGCGGGTGGCAAGCTTGTCGCCCATGCGGTCCAGTTCAATCAGTTGCTCAGCGGTAAGGTTATAGACATGAGACACGTCGGAGACGAGGCCCCGGTCAATGAGGATGCGGCACCATCGTTCGCCCAGGCCGTCCATGTCCATCGCGCCCCGGCTGACGAAGTGCTTTAGCGACTCGAAAAACTGCGCAGGGCAGGCGGAGTTGGGGCAGCGGTGCATGGCGTCGCCCACTTCCTTGACGACGGTGGTTTTGCACTCCGGGCAGTTTTCGGGCATCCGAAACGCGGGGCCGCGTTCCTCGCCGGGTACTGACACGTGGCCGATGACGTGGGGGATAACGTCGCCTGCGCGCTCGATCTCGACCAGATCGCCGATGCGGACGTCCTTGCGGTGGATGTCCTCTTCGTTGTGCAGCGAGGCGTGTTGGACGGTGGCGCCGCTGACGACGACAGGCTCCAAGATGGCCTGGGGATTCAGGCTGCCGGTGCGTCCGACGTTGATAACGATGTCCAGCAGGCGGGTGTTGGCGCGTTCGGCGGGAAACTTGTAGGCGATGGCCCAGCGAGGTTCCCGGCCGGCGAAGCCCAGGGCGTTCTGCTGGGAGATGCTCTCCACCTTGACCACCAGCCCGTCGGCCTCATACTCCCAGTCGTGCCGGCGGCCCAGCATCTCATCATAGTAGGCGCAAACCTCGTCCACGGTGTCAAAAATGCGGTTGCGCTCATTCACCCGAAAGCCCCAGGACTCCAACGCGGTCAGGGCATCCCAGTGGCCTGCCGGCAGTTGCGACTCTCCGGTGTCGTTGAGGCTGTAGGTCCAGATCTCCATGTTGCGGTCGCGCACCACTTCCGGGTCCAGTTGGCGGATGGTGCCGGCGCCGGTGTTGCGGGGGTTGGCGTAGAGGGGTTCGCCGTTCCGCTCCCGTTCCTCGTTCATGCGCCGGAAGCTTTCCAGGGGGAGATAGACCTCGCCGCGGGCTTCCAGAACGAGCGGGTAGTCGCCGGTCAGCGTATGGGGGATGCTCCGCACCTGGCGCAGATTTTCGGTAACGTCCTCTCCCGTCTGACCGTTGCCCCGCGTCGCGCCGAGCACGAATTTTCCGTTGCGGTACACCAGGCGCACGGCCAGCCCATCAATCTTCAGCTCGGCTACCATGCGGAACCGCTGGCCGTCCAGCAGGTCGGTAACGCGACGATGCCACGCCTCCAGGTCCTCGCGGTTGAAGGCATTGGCCAGGCTCAGCATGGGTATGGGGTGTTCCACCTGGGGGAACCGGTCGGACGCGCTGCCGCCGACCATCTGCGTGGGGGAGTTCGCGGCGCGACATTCCGGGTGGGCGGCTTCCAGTTCACGCAATTCCTGCATCAGGGCGTCGTACTGGCCGTCGCTGATGACGGGCGCGTCGTCGTTGTAGTAGCGCTCGTTATGGAACCACAACTCATCGCGCAACTGCCGGGCGCGTTCAATGGAGGGCGAGTTGTCCGGGTTTTCCGGTGATGGGGTAGTCATATGCTGCACCATTCCTGCACTGCAACACAGAGGGTTAGGCACAGTATAAACCGGGCAGGATTGCTCCTGCATCGAGATTGCTGCACGGACGTGGCCGATTCAGTCTATGAATCCTGCCGCGCATCGATGCGTAACTGGGCGGCCCCTATAACCACGCCACCTCGTAGTCAGCGGAAATGGGCGCCATGCTGTCCAGATCCCAGTCGAAGGTGAGTACGGCGGATTCCTCGCCGCAGAAGGCCTGCAGGTCGCGCTTGCCGTTGCGGGCGACGATGCTGACCGCCTCGTTGAAGTCGAGGTCGTCGGCCTCCCAGCCGGCGCGGTTGCACACCATGATGGGCAGCCCCGTATCCAGCGTCCGCTGCTCCCACTCGCCCAGTGGCCCGCAGTCGCCAGGCCCCCAGGACGCGGGCGACACCAGCAACTTCGCGCCCCGTTCCTGGAGGATGCCGGCCACGTCGTTCTGATAAGCGTCGGCACAGATCACCACGCCCACCGGCACCTGTCCTTCGATCTCGCCGACGGGCACCGGAATCGGCGCGATCTCAGCCCCCGGCGACGACCACGCCTCCGGCCCGCGCAACGCCTTCACCTTCCGATGCCGCCCGATGATGCTCCCGTCCGGCCCGATCACGAAGACCGTGTTATACATCAACCCTTCGTTGAGGTCGCGCTCGGGATGCGAAAGGAACACGGTAACGCCATGCTCGGCGACCTGCCCACAGAACCGCTGCATCCACTCGTCCGGCTGCGGCAAAATCCAGTCCGTCCCGATCACCTCGGCGAACTTGTACCCCGTGATGAACAACTCCGGCGTGATCACCCATTGTGCCCCCATCTCAGCGGCCCGCGCCAACCCCTGCTCGGCCAGATTCCGGTTATGCTCCACATCAGCAACCACGGGAGATAAATGCAGCATGGCAACACGCAAGGGTTTCATGGGACGAACCTGCCGGACAAAGGGGTGGGTGGGGGGATTATATCATGGGGACTTTATGGCTACGGTTCTACCTGCAAGTGTACAGTAGCAGGGTCGATGCCGCAGTGTTCAAGCAAGGTCTTGGTACGTCCGGGTAATTCAACACCGCCTTGGCCTTCGATGAACAGTGGCGTTCCGCTAACACGTACTGGCGAAAAGAATTTTGCGCCTGTTCCATGTACAGGTTCGACATTGACGGAAAAGCGTTTTCTATTTGGACTGTAACGAACCGGAACGTTACTTTCTGTAAGCAACTCATTTGACCACAGCCATTTTACTGTCTCCACAACCAAATACCGCCAATTCTTCACTTCCCGCGTATCGCCATCAGGAAACCGCAACGATGTTGGAGGGTTTGCGCCAGGTATCGGATTGAATGACGACAACGCAGCCCATCCCATAGCTGGAGAGATGGCCGCCGACGGTGGCTCCAATGTTAGTTCGGCGACCAGTGGGTTAAGTTCAGCCTCAATCGCCGGCATTGTCGCAATCAGGTTCCACGCCACCACTGGCTGCCCAGATGCCATATTAATCCGCCAGAGCGGCAGCAACTGCAACGCGATTTGGTGAGTCTGCATATCGACAATTGACACGTCCACAATACGTCTTTCTTCAAGCCGGGCCGGCTTAAACACTTCGTACAGCTCCCAATGGTCGCCGTCGGTCAGCCCGGCGTATTCGACACCCGATGCGTTGGAGTAGTTGAGCATCTGCATCCGGTGGGATGCCAAAGACTCGCCCAACTTCTTGGCTTCTATCGTGGCCGCCGGCTTGCTATCAGAACGCAACAAAGCATAGTCGGCCCAACGTCCGCTCACGTTGTACTCCGGCGTAACCAGCGCCGGGTCGGACACGTCCCAACCCAGCGCCGTCAGCAGCGGATCGATCAGCGCTATGCGAGTGCGCGTTTCGTTCTCGCGCAGCGTCGGCCCGTGGTCGCGTATGCGCTGTTGCAGCGTCTCGATTACGCTGACGAGGTCGTCCAACGGCATGATGTCATCTACTCCCGACGTTTTCAGGCGACCTGCTCAGTTACTGCCGGAGCGCAACCTACGGCGTACATCGCCTCAATCACTTGGCCTATCGGGGTGCGGTAGTCCAAGCTCAGCAGTGGGGCGGCGGCGTCTTCGCTGATGCCCAGCCGTTGCGCCAGTTGCGGGAGGCCAATGTTCTGCTCGCGCATGGCAGTGTAGAGGTCGAGCTGCGCGGCGATGACGGGCTGGACGGTCAGAAGTTCCTGGCCCTTCTGGTACGGGCTGGGGGTGGGCAGCTCTTCATAACAGTCCACACATGCGGAAAGGGCTACTACCAAACAGTCCTCGGCGTTGATAAGAGCCTCTTTGAAGGTAAAGCCTCCAGTGATGGCCCCATTGACGTCAGGAAAGATCGCCGTGAAACCGTCTCCGTCCGTTTCATTGCCCTCGATGTTGCAGGGATAAACGTACCGCATAATCAAAACTCCCTTGGGTTGATCCCCAAATGGCGGAGCATCGCATAAAACGTTCCCTGTGCAATCTCCCCGTGCTGTACGCCGGTTCTACGATTACCCAAGTGAAACGTGCCATGGCTGCCCTTGCCCTGTGCCGGGTCAAACCGCCATTCCAGACCGTTGCGGCGAGCGTAGCGTCTCGCCCGCCGCACGAATTCCCGGCCGTTCATTAGTGAATTGTCGCAGACCGGAATGATAACTTCAAAGTGATTACACCCCTACTCCTCCAGCGTCGTTATATCCCCCGGGTCCAACCCCAGCTCCTGCGCCTTCAGCAGCCGACGCATGATTTTGCCCGAGCGCGTCTTGGGCAGCGTCGGCGTGAACTCGATCTCCGCCGGCACCGCGATCGGCCCGAGCTCCCGCCGCACGTGCAGTTGCAGGTCGTTGATCATGCGGTCGGAGCCTTCGCTGCCCATGCGCAGCGTCACGAACCCCTTGATGACCTCGCCGCGCAGGGCGTCGGGCTTGCCGATCACCGCCGCCTCAGCGACCTCGGGGTGGGACACCAGCGCCGACTCCACCTCCGCCGAGCCGATGCGGTGGCCGGCCACGTTCAGCACATCGTCGGCGCGGCCCACCACCATGTAGTACCCGTCGGCGTCGCGCAGGGCCACGTCGCCCGAAGAGTACACGCCGGGGATCTGCTGCCACGTGTCGGCGTAGCGGTCCGGGTCGCCCCACACCGTGCGGGAGAAGTGAGGGAAGGGCCGGCGAATCACCAGGAAGCCGCCCTTGTCCGGCTCCTCGATGGGCTGGCCCTCCCGATCTACAATGTCCATCACGGCCCCTGGTAGCGGCTTGCCGACCCGGCCGGGCCGCGTCGTCATGGTGGCGGTGGTGCCCAGGCACGGGCCGCCGGTCTCGGTCTGCCACCAGTTGTCCACCATGTGCGCCCACTCGCCGCCGCCGCAGATGTGTTCGTAGGCCCAGCGCAGCGCTTCGGGATTCAGCGGCTCCCCGGCGCAGGTGAGGAACCGCAGGGAGCGCAGGTTGTAGCGGCTGGCCGGCTCCTCGCCGTAGCGCATCAGCATACGCACCGCCGTGGGCGCGGTGAAGATCACGTTGACGCCGTACTTCTCGATGACCTCGTAGAACACCGCGTTGTGGGGGAAGTCCGGCGCGCCCTCGCGGAACACCGTGGTCGCTCCCGCCACCAGCGGCGCATAGACGATGTAGCTGTGGCCGACCACCCAGCCGATATCGGACATGCACCAGAACACGTCGTTGTCCTTCACGTCCCAGAAGTTCTTGAAGTGGTAGTGCGTCCCCACCATGTAGCCGCCGTGGACGTGAACCACGCCCTTGGGCTTGCCGGTGGTGCCGCTGGTGTAGAGGATGTACAGCGGGTCCTCGGCGTCCATCACCTCGGCGGGGCAGTCGATAGCGCTGTTGGCCAGCAGTTCGTCGAAGTCCACCTCGTTATAGCCGTGCGCGGGCGACCCGTGAGAGGACGCGATATGTTCGCGCCGGAACACGATGACGTGCTCGAGGCTGTCGCAGCCGGCCACGGCCTCGTCGGCGATGATCTTGAGATCAACGCGGTTGCCCCGGCGGTAGCCCACGTCGCCGGTAATCAGCGCCTTGGCCTGGGCGTCCTGGATGCGGTCGCGCAGGGAGCCGACGCTGAACCCCGCGTACACCACGCTGTGAATCGCGCCGATGCGGGCGCAGGCCAGCATGCTGATGGCCCCCTCCGGCGTCAGCGGCATGTAGATGACCACGCGGTCGCCCTTGCCGATGCCCAGGGATTTCAGGCCGTTGGCGAAGCGGTTCACCTGCTGGGCCAGGCGGGCATAGGTATAGATCTGCTCGGTGCCGTCCTCGCCCAGCCAGATCAACGCGGCCTTGTTGCGCCGCTCGGTGGTCAGGTGGCGATCCAGCGCGTTGTAGGCGATGTTGGTCTGCCCGCCCACGAACCAGCGGAAGTTGGGGTATTCCCACTGGAAAACGTCGTCCCAGCGGCGGAACCAGTGCAGTTCGTCGGCGGCCTCGGCCCAGAACCCTTCGGGGTCGGCCACCGAGCGGGCATAGACGCCCTCGTAGTCGGAGAGCGTGGCCTGGCCGGAAACGTGGGGCGGCGGCGGAATCTCGCCGGCCTCCTGCAAAAGATGGTCAATCTGTCCCTGCTGAACCATAAGAGCGCACCTCGAAAAGTATCGTGAAGTGCGCCTATTGTACCGGGATTGGCGGGATGGCGTTCGCGCTCGGACCTTGCTGTGTTCGCTACCTCTGAATAGGCCACTAATCCAGTCCCAGCCGCCGGTACACTTCTTCCGCCGGAATGGTATTGCCCGCCGCAGCTTCGGCTATGGACTGTTCCAACCCCGCCGCAAACTCCTCCTTGAACTCCAGCCCTTCGTCCGGGTCGCCGATCAACTCTTCTCCCACTTCATCGACGATGTAATAGACCCACCATTCCAGTTCGTCCACCTCCAGGTCGCGCACCTTGCGCGCCATATTGGCCGCTACCGCCGCTTTGCCGGCTTCATCGAGCACGATCTGAACCCGCGAACCGGTCCCGACCCGCTGGAAGCCGTTCGGTACGGCCTCCGGTTCCGCAGCCGCAACCGCATCCTGGCACGGCTCCGGCTTTTCATCAGGGTAGCCTACTATCCCGCCCAGCGCTTCGGTAACGGTTTCCCGGAGCAGAGTTAACAGCTCCGCCAGCGTCAGCTCGCCCGTGGTTTTCGGCGTAGGCGTGGTTTCAGTGGCCATAATTGCGCCTCTCGTTGAAAAGCATAGTGTCAAGCACTCATTAGGTCATGGATAGAGGCCGCGCTCTTTGAGGTCTTCCTTCAGGCGGGCGAAATCCTCATCAGGCATGACAGAGCGGCCGGCGGCTTGCACTTCTTGCTCGTACTCCAACAACTCCACCAATACCTCCGGCCTCAACTCCAGCCCTTCGTCCGGGTCAATATCCGTCAGCACGTCAATTTTGAGGTCCACTATCTCCATCGTCTTCACGCTCACCGTGCAGACCCGGGCCAGCAAATCAATCACCCGCTCCTTGTGGTCGGCGAAACGGTACGTGTTGAACCGCTCGCGGATGGTCGGGTCCCGGGGCTTGCGCTCCTTGTACTGGTCCAGCACCCATTCCACCGCCGAGCGGCTCCCCAACTCGTACACCCATGCCTGCCAGGGCACGCCGGCCAGCGTGGTCTGCTCGTCCAGCCGTATGATCCCACGCTCCTTGTCCGCCCGCAGTATCACACGCGGACTTGCCCCCGCTCGTCCTGAGCCTGTCGAAGGACCCGCCCCCTCTCCTTCGATGGGAGAGGGTCGGGGTGAGAGTGTCGCCTCCACCCGTTCCAGCGGCCACGGCTCCACCGTCTCAAACCCCAGGTGCAGGTCCAGCAACTCCCGCCCCAGGCGCGCAAACTCGGCAAACTCCGTCTGGAAGTACACCCGCGGAAACTCCCGCCGCAGGTCAATCTCGTAGCGCTGCCGGTACGCCGGGTCGTGCAGCATCGCGTACACGTAGGCGAAGATGTCCTCGTCGGTGATGGACTCGTCGCCGTAATGCTCCCGAAACTGCCGCCGTCCCCACTCGGTGATATTGCTCACCCGCTCGCCGTCCGCCGTGTAGCGGTAGAGGGGAAGGCATTGGGTGTCGCCGGTGAAGTGAAAATCCGTCGGCCTGTCGGCTGCCAGCACATAAAACGCTTTGCCATTCACGCAGAAGTTGATGACCTTATTGGGCTGTTTCAAATCCGGCCCGAACATTTCGTAGTGGTTTCTCGTGAGCCGGTCGTTCAACGCAATATCGGCGAAGTGCCATTTGGCGACAAAGGGACGATAGAACAACTCTAAACGGCTGCCATCGTTATAAATAATTCGTTCGCCGCGCTGGAACCTGTCGCGCAGCGTACTGCTCCATTTGATGACCGGGTCATATGATTGGTCGCCCGCGTCGAGAAACCCGTTGTACTCGTCGGTAAAGAAAAGAGCTTTGTTTCGCAGATTGGGTATCTCAAAGTCGTACACCCAATCATCGCGGTTTGACTTAATCGCATTGGTGAAGAGTCCAAATACCGACCGTTCGTCGGCAGCAGTTTTAGCAAATTTGGTCTCCCGGTTTGCCAGCGGTAGTAGTTGTTCGAAGTTGCTGTCGGACTGGTTGAGCCACTCGGCTTTGACGTTTGGCGCGATTTCCCGATACTCGAAAGCGTTAATGGCCTTGCCTTTGATGAATTCAACCTTTTCCGATGCTTTGGCGTAGTCGTCAACGGCGTTGTAAAACACTTTGAACCCGTTCAATCCTTTGCTGCGCACTAGGAAATAGACGGCGACGCCGACGCGGATTTTGTCGTCGAATACATTGCCACCCTCTTGCCGCCGTCGCTCTCCACTGGTGCGCGCATTCCCTTTCAGGTCAACGGCCCACAGTTCGTTGAATTCCTCGGCAACCACCTTGCGGAAACCGTCATCCTGCCGCGCATCCAGGAATGCGCTGTTGCTCACGAACCCGATGATCCCATCGTCAGCCAACCTGTCCGAAGCCCACCGGACAAACCGCTTGTACATATCGTACTGGTGTGTCCTCTGCGCCGTGCCAGAGGCGATATAGGTTTCTCGAATCCTCTGGTCAATGGCTTGGTACTCTCGGTTGGCACCACCATCGCCCCACAAAGTAGCGCTGTCATTGTACGGCGGGTTGCCGATGATGACGCTGATGGGCTTCTCGTTCTGCTCCTGCACCCGTATCCAGTTCTCTTCCGACAGCGTCCCCAGGTTGAAGGCCCCTTGCCTTTGCACCGCGCCGCCGCTGGCCCCCGCGCCCTGCCAGTCCATGTTGTCCAGCGTGTCCACGAAGCACAGGTTGGGAAACTCCAGGTACTCCCCCGTCCGCTCCCTGTAGGTGTACTCGATGTTCAGGTTGGCGATGTAGTAGGGCAGGATCGCCACCTCGTTGGCGTGGACTTCGTGCAGGTACTTGCGCTCCAGCCGCTCCAGGGGCAGGTGATTGATCAGGTTGGTGATGAAGGTTCCCGTCCCCGTGGCCGGGTCCAGGATCTGCACGTTGTCGTCGGCCAGGGTCTTGCCGAAGTGCTTCCGCAACAGCCAGTCCGTGCCCCGGATGATGAAGTCCACCACCTCGTTGGGGGTGTAGACCACCCCCAGCCGGTCCGCCGCCGCCGGGTTGTACGCCTGGTAGAAGTCCTCGTAGATGGCCTTGAGGAACTGCTGCTTTTCGGCGTAGTCGGCGATCTCGTCGGCCGCCCTGCCAATCACGCCGTAGTAGGCGCGCAGCCGGTCGATGGCCTCGCGGCGCACGTCGCCGGTGAAGAAGGTGCGTTCCAGCGCGTCCAACTGCCGGGCCACGTTGTTCTCCCGGTGGAACTGGTCCTCGGCGAACACCCGCAGGAAAATGTCCTTGGTGAGGATGTGTTGCAGCAGCATCTCCCGCACGTCGGCGTCCGACACGTCGGGGCTGATGCTCTTGCGGCACAGCTCCAGGAATGCGTCGGCGGCGACGCGGTACTCGGGGTTGCCGGCCTCCGCCTCGCCGACGGTTTCCCGCAGATTCTCCAGCACGGCCGGCAGGTCGGCCTTGAACTGCTGGCGCGCCTGCCGGAACTCCCCGATCTCCGGCAGCTCATAATCCAGGAACCGCGAGATCAGCCGGTGCAGCTCGCCCGCCCGCGTCATATCGACGCGCATGGCCACCGCCCCGTTCTGGAACAGCACGGCGGTTTCCGAGTCCTCGAAGACGATGTTGTCCCGCGGATAGCCCCGGTTGAACTTGGCCTGAATCTCGGCGTCCAGGTCGTCGTGAGTGTCCTTCGCCTCCCAGTACCCCCGCGCCATCCGCAGCGCGTCCTTCACCGTCCCGTCGGGCCGTATCCCCGTTTCAGTCAAACCGGACCCCAACGCCAGCTCCGGCACCAGCAGCAAACGTTCCCGGTGGTCCCGGCAGTACGCTGCCAAACACCCCTGAAACGCCGCCCGGATGCTCTGCTCATTGTCCGACCCGCCGAACTCAATCAGCTCGGCCAACTCGGCGCGGTAGCGCTCAATGTGCGGGTAGGATGGCATAACGAAATCATTCAGAGAAGGCAGCGGCGAGATTCCCGTCGAAGGTCATCAACTCGGTTATGCCGCGACGTTGGCAAGTAGCCAGGTGGCAAAGGTCGCGCGCGGACAAATGAGGATACCGCTCGTAAAGTTGGCGGGCGAGCAGAACGTCCGCCGCCTCGAGCGGCAACACCGTCACGCCGTACCGCCTGATTATTGTCATGGCGCGGTCGAAGGTGTCAGTACGGCCAACCCGCAGGTAAGCGTGGGCCAGCTCCTGCAAAACCTCTGCGGAAGTGCATAAGGACGAACCGTTACTGTAGGACAGCCGCAGGAACTCCCAAGCGATCCGTTGCAACGGATGAGGGCCACCCACCGCATACATGAACACGTTGGTATCGGCAAAGGTCATACGCCAGGTATCCCCTGTATGCGAGAGTCGTGCATGTTCCTGAGGTGCACTTCCCACTCCGGTTCACGTTCCAGCCCGGAGTTGGCTCTGCATTCCTCTAGAAACGCCATGAGTTCCTCGACTGACTGAAAGCGATCGTCTGCTGGAGCTGCTAATTGCGGACTGTGCTGGCGGGCCACGGAAATCAACCATGCTTCTAGCGCCATGCCTTCCCGCTCCGCTTGCTTGGCAAACTGCTCGCGTTCTGCTTCGGGTATGTCCAACTGTATTCTGACCATAGAATTCCTCTCCTGACCCCAACAGGATAACACCCGAAGGCTATCCGTTATCCCGACGGTGGTCAATCGCGCCGCGCCGTCCCCGGCGTTGACCTGCCGCGCCGCGCCGCCCTACAATCCCGCCATTCAACCATCCCGCAGGAGCCTCAACATGACGACTGCCGCCGACGGCTACGCTCATCCCGAATACCTCACTGACCCCGCCTGGGTCGCCGCGCACCTGGACGATCCCAACGTGGTCGTGCTGGATTGCGCCAACACCGCCGACGCCTGGCAGCGCGGACACATCCCCGGCGCAGCCCACCTGTCCGACAACTGGGCCAAGAATCCTGACGACCGGCAGCACGTCATGACGCCGGAGCAGTTCAAGGCATATGCCGAAAGCCTGGGCATCGGCGACGACACCACCGTCGTCACCTACGACCACGCTCAGGGACTCACCGCCGCCCGCATCTGGTGGGTGTTCAACTACTACGGCCACGGCAACGTCAAGGTGCTCAACGGCGGCTGGCGGGCCTGGGTCAATGGCGGCCAGCCCATCGACTTCGGCCGACCCCGTCCGCCCGCGTCGGTTACGTTCACGCCCCGCGCCGACGAGTCGTTCATCGCGTCCGGCGACGAGCTGAAAGAAGCCTGCACCCTGGATAACGTTGTAGTCTGGGACGTGCGCAGCGACGCCGAATGGGACGGCACCGCCGAGAACTACCGCAATAAACGGATCGGACACGTCACCGGTGCAGTCCATCTCGAATGGTTCCACCTCATGGACCGCAACACCCACGAGTTCAAGCCGGCCGCCGAGATCCGGCAAATCCTCACCGACCACGGCATCACGCCCGACAAGACAGCTTACTCCTATTGACAGGCCGGCATCCGTGCGGCGCACGGAAACTTCGTACTCCGCCTCGTCGGTTTCGAGAACGCCAAAAACTACGACGCATCCATGGGAGAGTGGGCCAACCGCGACGACACGCCGCTGACGGTGTAGGTTCTGCGAACCCCTTTGTCATTGCGAGCGAAGCGTGGCAATCCCGTTGACGGAAGAATGGAACGCAGCGACGGGATTGCCACGTCTCTGCGCTCCTCGCAATGACAGCGTAGGCAAGCACAACAGCGGCGTTCATGGGGTCAATGGCACGCAAGATCCGCATACGGCGAGTTATCGACGGCGACTCTCTGGAGGTTAAGTACGGCGGGATGTTCAGCTTCCTGCGCCGACCCTTCCCGGTGCGGCTCTACGGCATCGACGCGCCGGAGCTGGCCCAACCCTACGGACGCGAGGCCCGGGAACAGTTGGCGTCCCTGGTGCGCCGCGGTGGCATCCGCATGGATACGATGGCCACCGACCGTTACGGGCGCACGGTGGGGCTGCTTTATTCCGGGCGACGTGGCCGTGAGCCCGTTAACGTGGCCATGGTGCGCTCCGGCATGGCCTACTGGTATCGCCGGTACGGAGGCCGCGACCTGGGGTTTCCCGAAGCCGAGGCAGAGGCCATCAGCAAGCGGCGCGGGGTATGGCGGGATGGCCGGCGCGCCCGTCGCCCCTGGGATCACCGTGCCAACATACGGCGCGCGCGGGAAAGGCGGCGGTGGCGACGGCGCTGGTTCACGCGGTTGGTGATCGCCGGCGTTGTGCTAACAGTGTTGGCAGCCGTGCTGCTGGCGCGCGGTTGGCTGGGGTGATCGTCAGAATCAGGATTTTCGTGATTATAGGATTGTCAGGATTAGGGGAAGGTAATCCCGAAAATCCTGAAATCCTGTGAATCTTGATTCTGACGAAAAAGCCCTGACGTCACGGGGCCAGCGGGTAGCCCACCAGGTTCCAGTAGGGAACCACCAGCAGCATCAGCACGGCGATGACGGCGATGGTCATGGTGATGCCGAACCGGAAGATCTCCGGGTTGGAGATGTTGGCGCGCTGGAATATGAAGACGGCGGAGGTTCCGCCGGCGCCGTAATAGACCGCCGAATCGCCCACCACGACGGCAGCGAAACCGCACACCAGCGGGTTCAACCCCAACGACTCCGCGGCGGCCATGGTTACGGGTATCACCAGCGCCAGGTAGCCGGCGATGTTGGGCAGCAGCATCCGCAGCAGCGCGAAACACACGCACAGGGCCAGCAGGATCAGCATGGGCGAGGACACCAGCTGCGATACGCCGCCCACCAGCGTTTCCGAGAACCACGCCGCCGCGCCGCTGGTCACCAGCGCGTGGGACAGCGACAGCGACGTGGCAATGACGAAGAAGTTGGTCCAGCCGACGTTGCGCTCAAACTCGCCCCAGGTGAGGATACCCACGCGCGGCAGCAGGATTAGGCACAGGGCGATGAGGGCCGGCACCGCCGGGTGCAGCCCGTGAGCGAAGTCGGTGAACCACATGAGCGCGGTGACCATGACGATGGCGCCGGCGCGCCATTCGGCGGGCTTGATGGGTCCCGGCAAGACCGGCGCGGCGTCGCCGGCGCCCTGATTCCGAAAGCCGGCGCGGTAGAACAGGAACAGCATCGTGCCGCCCACGATGAGGTTGGCGTAGAAGGGCACGCTCATGATGACGAACCACTGGGTCCACGAGAAATCGCCCAGCAGGCCCGACGCCACCACCGGGGTGATGCCGCCGGCAAGCAGGGCGGTGGAGCCGAGGCGGTTCAGGGCGCCCATGGCCATCATGGTGGCCTTGTAGAAGGGATGGCCCTGGGGGATGTTCCACTGCTCCAGCACCTGCTCGTACACGTGCACCATGATGGCGCCCCGGGTGCTGGCGGAAGGTAGCGCGAAGGTGAGGGCGGCGAAGGAAAAGAGCATCTGCAGGTAGAGCAGGTAGGGGCTGCCCACGGCCCCGCGCATCAGGAAGATCGCCATGCGCTCCGCCAGCCCGGACTGATGCACCGCCAACCCCAGCGTGAGGATGCCGATGAGGAAGTAGCATACGGGCTGGGAGAACCCGTACACCGCCTCGCCGATGCCGGGCACGGCCCCAAAGAGCACCAGCAGGAACACACCGATAATGCCAGCGACGCTGGTGTGGATAACCTCGGTGGCCCAGAGGACGACGATAAAGGTCATCACCGCCAGGGAGCGCTGCCCTTGCAACGTCAACCCCTCGGGCGTGGGTATGAGCAGTATTCCTGCGAATACTGCGAAGGCGACCAGCAACTTGGCCGCCGTCGGGTTGAGTAGCGCGCGGGAGAGGTCGGACGCTCCCGGCTGGGATCCCGATTTCACCGCTCAGTCTGCCGCAAGGGGCTACCGGTGACCCTGCTCACGGAGGTTACGCCGCGCACGCTCTCAATCCGGGAGAACACCCGGTTGAGCTGCTGGAGGCCGGCGATGTGTATGGTCAACTCCATGCTGACGGTGGCGTCGTCGTTCTCGCGAGTGACCACCCAGGCGATGTTGATCTTGTCCTCGGAAAGCTTGGTGGATACGTCCCGCAGCAGGCCCACCCGGTCGATAGCCTCAATGCGGACGCGAACCGGATAAAGTTCCTGCTTCTCTCCCCAGGAGACCGGAACCAGGCGCGCCTTTTCGTCCTCGTTGAGGACATTGGGGCACTCCACTTTATGGACGCTGAGTCCGTGGGAGCGGGTGACGAAGCCGATGATAGGATCGCCGGGGAGGGGATTGCAGCACTGTGCGATGCGCGTCAGCATACCGCCCGCGCCGAGGACTGATATGCCGGAAGTGGGGCTGTCCAGGCGTGGGGTGCCGTTGCTTACGGGCATCCACGCGGCGGCCTCGGCCTCTTTGCCGCGGTGTTCCGCCAGGCGGGCCGACAGTGCGGAATCGCTCAATTCGCCTGATCCCAGCGCGGCCAGCAGGTCTTCCATGGTTTCAAAGCGGCACAGTTCCAGAACTTCCCGGTCGGGGAGTTTTACGCCCATTCGACGCAGTTCACGGCGCAGCAGGTCCTTGCCGCGGGCGACATTCGCGCTGCGGGCTTGCCGGTTGAACCACGAGCGAATCTTCTGGCGCGCGCTGTTGGTGGCGACGTAGCCCCGGGCCGGGTTGAGCCAGTCGGGCGACGGGCCGCGTCCGGTTTTGCCTGCGACCACCTCCACCGTGTCGCCGTTCTCCAGCGGCGTGTCCAGGGAAACCAGCCGGCCGTTCACCTTGGCGCCGGAGATGCGATGGCCCAGGTCGGTGTGAATCTTGTAGGCGAAATCAATGGGAGTGGCGCCGGAGGCCAGCTCCATGATGTCGCCCTTGGGGGTGTACACGAAGACCTGGTCATGGAACAGGTCCTCCCGCACCGACTGGAGGAATTCATCGGTGTCTGGGGTTTCGCGCTGCCACTCCAGCAGTTGCCGCAGCCACGTCATGCGCTCCTCGAATTGACCGCCGGCTGCGGAACCGGCGCGTTCCTTGTAACGCCAGTGGGCGGCGACGCCGTACTCGGCCACCTGGTGCATGTCGCGGGTCTTGATCTGCACTTCCAGCGGATGGCCTCCCTCGCAGTGGACGGTGGTGTGCAGCGCCTGGTACATGTTCTGCTTGGGCGTGGCGATGTAGTCGTCGAACTGGCCGGATATGGGACTCCACGTGCGGTGGGTCACGCCCAGGGCGGCGTAGCAGTCCGCCACGTCATCGACGATCACGCGCATGGCGTAGAGGTCATGGATGTCGCTGAGTTCCTTGCCATCGGCTTCGTACTTCTGCATCTTGCGGTGGATGGAGTAGATGCCCTTGGGCCGGCCGATGACCTCGGCTTTCAGATGGCTGGCCGCCAGTTCCTCGCGGAGCCGTTCGGATACTTCGGCGACATAGGCTTCACGCTGGGAGCGGCGGGCGGCCAGCAGCCGCGAAATTTCCCGGTACTTGGCCTCATTCAAATGGCGGAAAGCCAGGTCGTCCAGCTGCCATTTCAGTTCCCAAATGCCCAGGCGGTGCGCCAATGGGGAATATACGTCCAGCGTTTCTTGCGCGATGCGCCGTCGTTTCTCTTCGGGCAAAGGGTCCAGCGTGCGCATGTTGTGCAGTCGGTCGGCGAGCTTGATGAGGACGACGCGGATGTCCTCGGCCATGGCCACCAGCATCTTGCGGAGGCTTTCGGCATAGAGGTTTTCCGCTACGGCAGCGCTGGTCCCATTGGAACCGGGCGGGCGATAATCCACACGCTCCAACTTGGTGACGCCGTCCACCAGGCGGGCTACGTCGGGGCCGAAGCGGGTGTCCAGTTCCTCCACGTCCACCCCGCAGTCCTCCAGCACGTCGTGCAGCAGGGCTGCCTTGATGGTGTCCGGGTCGAGATAGAGGTCGGCGAGGATGGTGGCGGCGGCCAGCGGATGGACGATGTACGGGTCTCCCGAGAGACGCTTCTGGCCGTCGTGGCACAGGGCGGCGAAATCGTAGGCCGCCCGAATTGCGTCAACCTGGGCGGTCTCCTCCACGTACTCGGATACGCGAGCGATAAGATCAGTGGAGTCGCTGGCGACTTCGACCATAGGCGGCCTCCTCAGGCAGCCCGCCCCAAACTCCGGACCCGACACTGGGGCGCGATACTGCGCTGCAACCTATAGAAGAGGATGATACCGATACGCCGGCGGGATGTCCAGTGACGGCGGGTCGTTGACACTGCTATCCTCGCGCCTGCTATCATCGATGGCGATGCCATGTTATTACCGGGGAATTTGCCATGCCGACGCCGGAGTTCAAGGGCAAGCGGCAGGTCCGCCCAGCACAGTCACAGGAGGCAACGTTATGAGCAACGAGAATCGGGAAGAATTTGACGAAGGCGCAATCGAGCCGACGGAGCACGACACTGACGAAACGCGTCGCCTGGAAGCGCGGCTTGAAGAATTACGCGCCCAAGGGGTTTTGTCGGGCAGCCCCAACCGCAAGGAGATCGCCGATACGAAACCCTTGAACCTGGCGACGCAGATCGCCAAACTTGAAGCGCAGGGCATCGTGTCCGGCAGCAGGGGGCCTCGCGGCCCCATGCTGCGATTTCTTGACGAGCAGATGCGGGACCGCCGGGAGGCTGACCGGGAATGACCACTCTTCAGCGGTCGGGGGCTTACGTCGATACTACTGCTCTGCTCCCCATTGATGCAGGGGAGCAGCCCGTGGCCAATACCATACTCCGCCGGCTGGAAGATTTTGACTTTCTGTTCTCGGCCAACCTGCTGGAGGCTGAGGTGCGTGAGGCGCTTGAGCGTCAAGGGCGGGATTTCGGTGACGATATCCTGGCTGACATCCGCTGGATTATGCCCAACCGCCCTTTGGCAAGCGAAATGGCGGCCATTGCCGGTGTAGCAAACCTGCCCGCCGGTCGTCTATGGCACTTGGCGACCGCACTCTTCTTCGCCGAGCTAATCCCCAGCCTGGCTTTCATCACGCTGGACGAACAGCAGGAAACGGTGGCGCGTGAATTGGGTCTGTGGATTCCGTAGGGGCGGTTGACGGCGAGATGGGGGATTTAGCGCAGAGGCGCAAAGACGCAGAGGATGGGTTTGGGATTGGCCGGATGTTGCCCCCCGCACAGGCAGAGTAGGCGATTAGACGAACAAGCCACCCGTTTCGTCAACGGCTTCATCCACCTGCGCCATCAAGTTCATCGTCTCTGCGATGGCCGCTGTCATACGGCGATAGTGATCAATGTCGTCAAAGGACAGCGTGCGCCCCCGCCGATCTTTCAGCCACTTTTCCATGGGCTGATACCCGCCGATGCGGAACTGCCAGACTTCCGGCGTGACGCCCTCAAAATACTGGCGTCGGTTGATACTGACACGGCCCTGTAGAATGCCGCCGGCTGGGTTGGGTTCCGTGTATTTGGGATAGCCTTTGGTGATTGCGTTGTCATCGGCGACGGGAAAACCTACTGGTGACGTGGATAATTCTGGAGACCGAAGCAGGTGAAGGTCAGTCAGTCGCTGCCCCAAGCCGGCCAGTACGCGGAATTGCGCTGCGTCGTGTGGGAATGGAACGCGGGGAAAGTCGGCGCGGAGAAATTGGTCGTAGCGTTCCCGGTAGGTTGGGGAGTGAAAGACGGCGTAGATGTAGTGGAACACGTCCTCCGGGCCGAAAGTATCCTGCAAGTCTCCCTGCCCTTCAGCTATGAAGCGCAGGCCAAGAATCTCCGCCAACGCGCCCGTGAACTCGGCAGAAAGGTTAGGCTCACGGTGATCGGCGGGATAAAGGCCAGCGGCAATTTCCTGCTCCGTAGGGTAAAGGTAGAGAGGGTACAGATAGTTGATTTCTTTGGTCTTGTTAGAGATAGCACACCCTTCTATCATCGTATCGGCTACGCCGCAATGAGCCCACTGGTAACCAGATTGGGAAAGCTGACGGCAGGCGATCAAGCCGATATTTTCAAAATTCAAAAAATGACGAGCGGTTTTATGACGAGGACTCGTCATAAAACCGCTCGTCTTGCCTGTGTAATACGTCTGTCTGGTGTCGAATGGACGGTACAGGATGCTCTTGACACTCTCCTCACTGATTGGCGCACTGTTCAAGTCTGCTTGCGCCGTGTGCACTTTCCAATCGAGCCTGTCCCAGAAAACGCTTGTTTCGACAGGGAGGAGTGATGAGTGCCTTC
>VXOG01000012.1 GCA_009840165.1 Chloroflexota bacterium | reverse complement strand
GTCTCTGGAGCCCCCCACCCCAAACCCCTCCCCCAAGAAGAGGGAGGGGCTTAAATCGTCGCGCGACATTGGCGGGAATGAGAATTCTCAATCCTGTGTCATGATAGAGCGAAACCTTTTTTGTATCATAAAATGAGAATCATAATTCGGCGCGGTCGCGGGATATGGGGTTGTTAAGCGGCGGTACGGGGCAAGTGTAGCATGGTTGGGTTGCGGCGGGGTGAGTGGATGGGCGTGGGTTTGACCAGTCGGTTCACAATGAAGCTCTGCTGCAGTGAATGCCGCTTCCGATTCGCAGCATCGTGTAGCAATTGGGGCAGCTGGCGGTACAATGCGGTGGAGAGAGTTAGTTGCACACCATAATTCAGGTTGCTCAACGCTTGAGTGTACTGTAGACAGCCAGAGGAAACACTGTGACTCTTGGAAAGTATGAAAATCGCCCAAGGCTTTCTATCGGCTGAATGGTATTGAACAGTCCTTCAAACAGAGTTTCCAATTGTTTGATGCTATCAGATGTGGCTGTCGAAGCCCCCGATGAGGGATTCACTACAGCCGATTTGTCTTGGCCTGGAATAGCAGTTGCCAACCCAAAAACTGTTAGAGGAATATCAGGCTGGGAACTGTAAGCGAAGAGCAAGTTGTCGGGGTCGCTGTCCACAAAGCAGTCCGACTTCAAATTGGATATGAATTCCAACTGGCTGTTGTCTTCAAACGGTTGCAAAAGCAAAATGTTTCGATTCGGCCAAAGCAAGTCAATCATGTTACTAATGCCGCATACTTGCCATTCCGGGAGCCTTGACATTACCGTTGCAGCTATTGCTTGATTGACGAATTCTTCGAGTTGATCATTAACACGCTTAACTGCACGTTTACCCTTACTTTTCTTGTTTCGATCGGACTCCGCCGCGACACCAACTTCGCCTCGTTCAATGGCTAGCTTTGCTTGAGAGTATTCGTCAGACTTCATAATCTTAGCTCGTGCAGATTCTTCTAGAAAATCTACGATGTCGTTCAAGCCGTTTACAAGGCTTTTGATGCGACCGAAGTCATGAAATCTACACGTTCCCTCAACACGCACGTAAGGTCGCTCTTTTATTGCCTGGTGAAGTTTCGACACAGCGTCTTCATTTGAAGTGAATTCAGCATTTACGTCAATTGCATAATTCTTGCTTAACAGGTTTTCTTCAACACGAACTAACAGGTCGTGGTGAACACTTTTTGTGACCAACTTCTCTCTACTGTCGGACTCTTTTCCGCCTACATTTAGTATCTTGAGATCAAAGCCACCACCTAGCTCGGTAGATTCGGTGTAGGTGTCCTGAATCTCCTTTCTAAGCCCGTCCTCCAACTGGCTGGCTATTGACGTAGTCTTATCAAAGTCGAAGTAAATCAGATCGCGGATAGCAGAGTTCTGTGACATTTCTAATCCTCTTGCTTGATGAACATATTTCGACGATTTCCTCGTGTACTATGCATGCACATCTATTAGAGGAGTATAAGACACTGTTATAATTATGATGGAATTTGGAAGCCAATTCCCTCCCCGGCATTCGTCGCGAGTTTGTCACCAGGCAAACGCTTGGGAAAGCCTTCGCAGCCGCTAACGTGGGCAGCAAACTGGCCGGGCGATTCACAGAATAGGCCCTACGGCATTCGCAAGTCTGCCGCGATTTTGCAAAGGTGTCACCTGTTCTGCCACTCGAGCCAAGTCATTCCAGCACACTCCTCAAACGCGGCGTACAATCGCTGACTTAACAAGTCCATTCCTTCGGCAGATTCCGTGTCAATTGCCAATGCAGATAAGGCGAACATCATCGTCGACCACAACTGTCCACTTTCTGTACCCTCGGCGGTATACATTGGTGACATCAGCGCAACACATTCGATTGTAAACACGATTGGATTTTCGGGGTCACTCCCAAAGTCAACGTCGACATGAGTGGGTAACGTACCGGTGCATACTCCGCTGTCTTCCAGCAAGGTCAAGATACTTTCGAAGTTTTCATCTGGCAGATCCAGCATCCACCAAGGCAATGGCGCAAGAATTAAGCAATCCTGGTCGTCTTGCGCCTTGGCGAACATGGCGATCAGGAAAATTACCGCAATGAAGAATAGTCTGACAAACACAAGTCACCTCACAATTCCAAATGTAGGTCGATTCTACCCCCGATTTTATTAACACACTATGTGTCAGATGCAGTTTTGAAAGACCGAAGCAATCGAGCGACCCGATGGGTCGCCCCTACATTTCGACGTGGATGCTGTGTGGCAAATGCCACGGAATACCGCCCGGCTGACGGAATGGGGACGGGCGGCTAACTGGCCAGCCGTTTCCCCCGCAACCTTAGCGAATTACTCACCACGAAGATGCTCGAGAAAGCCATGGCCCCCGCCGCGAACATGGGAATCAGCCCGCCCAGCATCGCCACCGGGATCAGCACGATATTGTAGATGAACGCCCAGAAGAGATTCTGGTGGATCGCGCGCAGGGTGGCTTTGCTGAGGTCGAGCGCAGCCACGAGCGCTTTGAGGTCGCCGCCGACCAAGGTAATATCACCCGCTTCGATGGCGATATCGGTTCCGCTGCCGATGGCGAAGCCGATATCGGCCTGCGCCAGCGCCGGCGCGTCGTTGATGCCATCGCCGACCATGGCGACCGTTGCGCCTTCCTTTTGCAGCTGCTTGACGGCTTCCGCTTTGTCGGCTGGAGGCGCCTCAGCCAGGACGCGCTCAATGCCAACCTCGCGGGCGATGGCTTCGGCGGTTTGGCGGTTGTCGCCGGTGACCAGGGCGACATCCAGTCCGCGCTGGCGCAGGGCGCTGATGGCGGCTGCCGAGCTCGGCTTGACCG
>VXOG01000114.1 GCA_009840165.1 Chloroflexota bacterium | reverse complement strand
TTCACGTTGCCAGTACCATAATGATGCTGTACATCAAGCGAGGGAATACGCTGAATGACTCCCACCGAGATCTACATCCTCTACGGCTTCCTGGCGTTCATCTGCCTGTTGCTAGTTACGTTGGTCACGGCTGTACTCCGGCTATCGTTCGTCATCGGCAAAATGCAGGGCCAGCTTGAGGGCATGAACAAACTGCTCGTAAGCCTGGCAAACCAAATCAATGAAGTCACCGAACGGGTCGGCTCCCTTGAACGCCAAGTAAGCAGACTTACGGACCGAATCGGGTCGCTCATGCGCCACCACCATAACGACGCAGGCCAGGTGGTCATCGTTCCCGCGGAAGAAGTTGCCGCCGCGGACAACTGATCCCCCGACGTCACCACACCCCTAACTCCACCAGCCCGTCCTGCCGGAAGGTTGCCTCGAAGCGCACCGGTTCTCCCGCCCGGCTGCTGATGCGGTAGGACAGGCACACGAACGTACCCGACACGCGCCGTTGGCCGGAAGCGCTGCCTACGGGACCGTATTCCACCGCAACGGAGTGACCCACGACGCCCGACAGTACGGCGTCCGGGCCGATTTCCGGAGTGTCATCCCAACGGCCGGAAAGGGTGAACTCCTGCGCTGCCGTCGGGCCCGCTGCCGTTCGCGCCGCCGCGTCGTTCACGCCGGTAACGTCCCGCCCGGTGAGTGCCTGGCCCAATGGGCTGACGCGCTCCACCCAGGGGGACAGGTCCCGCATGGTTCCATCCGCGTCCGCCACGGCCACGTAGCTGCGCCCCGCGCTGGCGTATCCCGTCATGCTCACACCCCCAGCACGGCGTGACGGCGGCGATACGGAGCCAGCAGCGTGCGGACCGTGGGGGAGACGCCCCCAACATCTCCCCCATCGCCCTCCGGCGGCACGAAAGGTCCACCAAATCTCTCGCGCCACCAGACGGCGGCCTGCAGCAGGCACGCCTCAGATACTCCCTTCGGGTACCGATACACAGTAATTGCCGACCCTGCGGCGTGCGCTGACGGCTCGGTTCCGTTGACCCCGCGCTGCGCCGTCAGCGTCAACGTGTCCTCGCCATCGTCAGACACGCCAACGACGTACAGCTGCTCGTCGTCGATGCGAATGGTGTGGCCGGCGGACAGCGCAACAGAGCCGTCGCCGGGAGCGGACACCGCTACCGTTTCGTCACCCACCGCTGCGTTTTCCTTCACTCGCAGTCCCAGATCCTCCCGCACGTCGCCGTATCCCCACACTCCGCTCACCACCACTCCAGCCCGGCTCAGCGGGAACCGCCGCCGGTTGCCCGAGGCCAGCATGATGCGCGTATAGGGCCGGCCACCCGGTTCCGTCGGCGCGGCGTTCAGGGGATACAGCAGCCAGTCCGACGCCGGCCAGCCGATCCAATCGCCCGACGCTTCCCGCACGCGCACTTCGCTGGCTGCCACCAGGTCGGGCACCGACAGCGACGCTTTGCCTGTGCCGTCGAAACGACGCTCGCCGTGGCTTGCGCCGAACTGCCGGCCGCAGTAGCCGTCGATCCAGCGGGACGCCGCTTCCAGCAGCGTCAGCAGTCGCTCGTCGTGGGCGTCGTCGGGCGCGTTTAAAACCGACGCCGATTTCAGCGTCGCCAGATCCGCATAAGCGTTTGCCATTCAGATTCCTCCATTCCAATGTGTCCGTCATTCCGGCCTTGAGCCGGAATCCAGAAGCAGTATCTGGACTCCGGCTTTCGCCGGAGTGACGGTCTGAAAGTGTGGCTATTACACCGTGATGTTGTACTGCAACGCCGTGTGCGTGGCCGAGGCCCGCGCGCCGGTGCGCTCCATGAAGGCCAGTCTCATGCTGACGACCATGATGTTCTGCCGCTTCTGGATGTCCCGCGTCGTCTCGATCATCAGCTCCCGGCGGAACCCGAGACGCCACTGGGTCCGGTTCACCACCAGCAGCCTGCCCTTGGTGTTGGTGTTGCCGCCGTCGGTTACTTTGCCGTCGGCGTCCGATTTCGCCATCTGCTCGGATACGATAACCGGGATACCGTCCACCTGGGCCAACTGGCCGTTGAGCAGCGTGGCCTGCGGCCCCAGCTTGTCCAGCGTGCGGAACTCGTCAATGGCCAGGGACTTGATGTAGGTGCCCACGTCGGCGACGTAGGCCAGCTCCGAGGGCCGAACGCCGTACTTGCCCAACAGCCCCCGCGCTTCGTTGAACATATCGGCGCTGGGAACCGCCGCATGGTTGTTGGCCTGCCCGTCGTTGTCCACCAGCGGCAGGTGCAACAGCCCGTCAAACCCCAGCAGCCAGTGGGCCTTGCCGGCAGTAGATGCGGCGATGGTCGCGCCGTCGGCGTTGATGTTGTTAGTCGTGGTGGTATCGGCGTTGAGCAGCACGTCGTCAATGACCTCCACGGCGTTCCGCACCAGCGTGCTGCGCACCTCGGCGGCCATCGCGATGACGGCGTCCTCGTCCAGGGTCAGCGACCACGGCACTTCAGCCACCAGCTCGTAGGCCGTCAGCGTCTGCCGCGCCGTGGTGAGCGCCGTTTCCGTGGTGGCGGTGTTCTCGACACCCGGATACCAGGACACGTTGCCCAACTGTAGCGGAATCTCGAACGGGTTGGTGGGCATATCAACGCGGGTGAACAGCGACGCGACGTGAGTATCGATGTTGATGTCGGCCCACAGCGCGGCGGCCTCGCCGGTGGGAACCAGTTCGTCGCCGCTGCCGGCCGTCGTGCTGTCCATGGCGGCTTTCAGGTTCGCCTGCCAGTCGGCCAGGAGGCGCGGGTTGCCATCGCCCGGCTCCCGCTGCTGAGACGCCAGCACGCTGCGCACGCAGGCCAGGTCCAGTGCGTCCATTCCCTGGTACTTGCCGAAAGGCACGCGAGGGCGGTCGCCGGGATTGCCATACCGGGCCAGCATCGCCTGTCGTTCACCGGCGCGCTGCTTTTCGGTAAGCTCGCCCACCGTCCGGCTCAACCGGTCCAACTCCTCGCGCAGCGGCGGGATGTCCGCGTCCAGCCGTTGGCGGTAGAAATCGCGCGCCTCGGCGACTTCGTTCTTGATGGTTTCCAGTTCCCAAGTTGAAAGGGTCATAAATTTGCAAATCTCCTTGAGTTTCATGTGTACGATTTTTGTGGATTGTCAGAATCAGGATTCTCACGATTTCGGGATTTGCTGGATTGAACCGCCCGGCAGGGGAAAACCCAATCCTGAAAATCCTTCAATAACGTCACCCCGTACTTGATACGGGGCCAGGAAATCCTGATTCTGACGACAACTTCACCCTCGCAATCCCCGCAGCAGTCCCACCACCTCCGTTGCCACATCCGCCCGCCGCGCCAGCAACGCCCCCTGATTGGCCGGCACCGGCACCGCGCTGATCTCCAGCAGTTCCTGCTCCAGGAACCGGATGCCCAGGAACGCGCCGGTGCGCGCATCCCGCCGCTCCTCGAAACGCAGCGGGCGGAATCCCACGGAAACGCCCTGCTGGTAACCCTGGCGGTACAGGCCCTCAACTTCTCTGGCGAACTCAGTGGGCGCGAACTCCAGGCGCGCCAGCAGCGCGCCGCCGTCCCGCCATACTGACTGCGCCCGCCCGATGGCCGGCCGGCGATAGTCGTGGGCCCACAACAACACCGGGTTCTCGCGGTAGGCGTCCAGCCGCCAGCCCTCCGGCGCGACGGTGTCACCGTGCCGGTCCACCGCGCCCGTGGACGCTACGAAGGTAAGCGCGCCACTCAACTCCGCATTAATCCCCCTCTCCCTTGATGGGAGAGGGTCGGAGCCTGCCCCGCACTTGATGCGGGGGTGAGGGTGAATCTGAGATTCCTGCTCATGGTGAGCCTGTCGAACCACCGGCTCTGCCAGCGTCCCCCATTTGCAGACCATGGGCGCGTCGGCGACGCCGCGAGCATAGGCGGACAGCGCCCGTAGCAGCGCCGCTCGGTCGTCCGCCAAGCCGAGTCGCCGGCCTTCATTTATCATCGCAACCTCCCTGCGTACCGGCGCGATGACGAATCAGGTCTCCATAGCCAGCAAAAAGCCGGCGGAACCGACCCGGTATCAGGTCAGTCGCACCGGCAGTTGTTTTGTGTGATTTAGTTCAGGTTACGGGGTGATGAGAAGCAGCGTCAACGGCTGGGTGTCATCAAAATTTCGGGTTCGTCCTGAGGCGGCGGCAGCGGCGTGGTCATGCAATTCACATATCCCGATAGGGGCGAATCCGCCTAAGGCGGATTCGCCCCTACGATGGTCAGCGTATGTCGCGGACGCCGTTTAGTCGTCGTCACCCACCGCCGCTGGCTCCGGTTCCTCAATGGGGTCGAGCTGCCACGGGAAGTTTCCCTCGAACAGGAAACCGTCCTTGTTGCCCCATTCGGACTCTGGCGATTCGTAGTAGATCTCGATCTCGTTGTCGTCGGGATCGTAGATGTACACGCCCATGGAGATGCCGTGGTCGCCCAGCCTCTTGAACTTGACGCCGTGTTCCTTACAGCGCTGGTACAGCTCCTTCAGGTCGCGGAACGAGTTCATCTGCCAGGCCATGTGCGCCATGCCCACCCGTCGGTCCTCGGGGCCCGGCGCGTCCATGCCCAGCGGAATCAGCGCCAGCTCGTGGGACATGGTGGTGTCGGCGGACAGGAACGTCATCCCGCCCGGGCGCCCCGTCATCACGGTGAGGCCCAGGACGTTGGTGTAGAAGTCAACGCTGCGCTCGATGTCGCGGACCTTGATGACCAAGTGTCCCAGCTGCTTCGGTGTGTAAGCCATGACAGTACCTCCGTGAATATAATTGTGTATCTGTCTTGCCAGCATTATACCGTAACGGCGACGGGACGCGCATTGCACTATTGGGGCAAACACGCAGCCATGTTATGTATTGCCGCCTTTACGAGGCTAGTATAATGTGCGGGCGCGGGCAGTTGGAGTTTCCGGGCCAATCTCAGCCATCGATTGCTGGCAAGCGCTGATGACGGAAATTACGCGACATACATCGACCCCCGGTTCTCGGCCATTCGATACGGCGACTCACGATCCGTCGGCGCCTGTTGGGAATCTTGGAGGCGACGGGAGGCTTGGAAGCAAAGCCGGCGCCAACGGCTCCGGCCTCGTATTCAAGCAGGCCACCGATCCCTGGGAATTTGAAGAGATCTACCAGTTGAACTACGCCTCCTTCGTGGAAGAGGTGCCACAGCATCCTGCCAACGAAGACGGGATTCTGGTGGATCAGTTCCACGACGAGAATACTTACTTCATCTGCCGGCGTGGGTCGGAACTGCTGGGCATGATCTGCGTCCGCGACCGTCGCCCGTTCTCGCTGGACCAGAAGCTGGGCCGGCTGGAGGACCATCTGCCCCAGGCCAAGGGAGCTAGACTCTGCGAGGTGCGCTTGCTGGCCGTCCGGCCCAACCTGCGCGGCGCCCGCGTGCTCCCCGGCTTGCTCACCATGATGGCTCGATATTGCCAGGAAGGTCGTTACGACTACGTGGTGATGTCGGGCCGCGTAGCTCAGCAACCGCTGTACCGGCACATCGGTTTCATCCCCTTCGGACCGGTGGTCGGCGACGAAGCCGCGCCCTACCAGCCCATGTACCGGCCCGTAGGCAACGTGGGCGTCGAGTTCGCCGGCAAGTTCCACGACGAGGTTTCCGCGCCGCCCGATGACCCCGTCATACTCACGCCAGGTCCCGTGGCGATGCCGGCAGATGTGGTTGAAGCGTTCCAGTTGCCACCGTTGTCCCACCGTTCTCCTGCGTTTCGTGAACTGATGCTGGGCGTCCGGAGACGCTTGTGCGACTTGACCGGCGCCAACCACTGCGCTGTGATGGTCGGATCGGGCACCATGGCCAACGACGTGGTAGCGGCGCAACTGTCCCGACTCGACGCGCCCGGCACAATCGTCACCGCCGGCGAATTCGGCGAACGACTGCTGGATCACGCCGACCGCATGGGTCTGGAATACGTTGCCGTGCAGCACGAATGGGGCGAGTCGTTGGACTACGACTGTATCAAGCGCGCCTTGGGTTCTAACCCGGGCGGCTGGCTCTGGGCAGTGCACTGCGAAACGTCCACGGGAGCGTTGGCCGACCTGTCCCGCCTGAAAGCGCTGTGCCGGAAGCACGACGCCAAGCTCGCGCTGGACTGCATCAGCAGCATCGCGGCGACCTCCGTTAACCTGGCCGGCGTCTGGCTCGCCAGCGGGGCCAGCGGCAAGGGGCTGGCCGCCTATCCCGGCCTGGGGCTGGTTTTCTGCGAGCGCCCCCCCGCGCCCGATCCCGCCCTGCCTCGCTACCTGGACCTGGCCCTACATTGCTCCGGGGAAGACGATGGCGCGGTGCCTTTCACCCTGTCGTCCAACCTGCTGTCGGCTTTGGAAGCCGGTTTGCGCCGTCAGACGCCGGAGCTGTTGGCGCAGGTTGACCGGGACGGGCGCTGGCTACGCGCTCAACTGCGCGACCTGGGCTTCAACCTGGTGGCATCGGAAGCGGAAAGCATCGGCGCGGTAACCACCATTGCGCTGCCCAGGAAGACAATCGACTCCGAGAAAATTGGCCGCGCCCTGGAAGCCCTGGGTTTTTACACTTCATACGCCAGCGGCTACTTGCGGGAACGCAACTGGCTGCAAGTCTGCCTGATGGGTGAGGTAACCCGGGAGCAGCTGGAGCGGCTCATCCCGGTGCTGGCGGCCCAACTGGACGCCCAAACGCGGGCGCAACTTTCGACGGGCTAATTCAGCAACGCCAGAACTCGATGCACGAACCTGCGTACATACTGCGGGTCCTGTTCCAACTGTAGCTCATCCATAAACAGATGGTAGAAGTTGGCGTGGAATTTCTCCGCGACGGCGAAATCCGAACCCAGAGTGCTATCGCCGTGTTCCGTGGCCAGCCTCTCTGCCGCGATTTTCAGGTCTCGGTGGCTGCCGTAACGCCAACCCCGCTGTTGGGCCACTGCGATTACGGCCTGCGACGCCGCGCCCCATAACTTTTCCGAACCCTGCGCTTCGTCGCCGGCAGCAAACTCCCGCTCGGACGCCGCCAGGAACTCCATGGCAGCCTCAGCACGGCGTTCCTCACTCATTGTAGTCATAATCTACTAATTCCCGTTGGCGACGGGGGCGGGTTTGTAACCCGCCCCTACGCATAACGTCGCGCCCACACTGTGGGCGTATCCCTACGCGCCTTCCAGGTTCTTCATGTAGTTCATAGCGCTGCCGGCTTTGAACCATTCGATCTGAGTCTGGTTGAGGGTGTGGCGCAGATTGAGGGTTTCCTCGCTGCCGTCGGCGTGCTTCAGGACGGCTTGCACAGGCACGTCGGGGGCCAGGTTGTTCAGGCCCACCAGGCTCATGCGGTCGTCCTCCAGCACCCGGTCCCAGTCCGCCGGGTCCTCGAAGGTGAGGGGCAGGAGGCCCTGCTTCTTCAGGTTGGACTCGTGGATGCGGGCGAAGCTGCGGGTGATAATGGCCGCCGCGCCAAGCATCCGCGGCGACAGGGCGGCGTGCTCGCGGCTGGAACCTTCGCCGTAGTTCTCGTCGCCAATGGCGACCCAGCGGATGTTCTCAGCTTTGTAGCCGCGGGCGATCTCCGGGATGGGCATGATCTCCTCGCCGGAGAGCTGGTTCTTGCCCGTGCCGGTGTCCTCGGTGTAGGCGTTGTTGGCCGCCAGGAACATGTTGTCGCTGAGGTTGTTCAGGTGCCCGCGGAAGCGCAGCCAGGGGCCGGCCGGCGAAATCGAGTCCGTGGTCGTCTTGCCCTCGGTTTTGACCAGGATGGGAATGTCCTCGAAGTCGTTGCCGTCCCAGGCTTCCCACGGCTCCAGGACCTGTAGCCGGTTGCTGGCCGGGTCAACACGGACTTCAACGTCGCTGCCGTCTTCCGGTGGCTCCACGTACATGTCGGTCCCGGGATCGAACCCGGTGGGCGGCACTTCCGGCGCTTCCGACGGCGGTTGCAGCATGAACTCATTGCCGTCGGCATCCACCAGCGGGTCCGTCAGCGGGTTGAACGAGAGGCTGCCGCCCAGGCCCATGGCAATGGCCAGCTCGGGGCTGGCGATGAAGTTCATGGTGCCGGCGTTACCGTCGTTGCGGCTGGGGAAGTTGCGGTTGTAGGAGGTGACGATGCTATTGTTGGTGCCGCGAGCCTCGGGCCGGTTCCACTGGCCGATGCACGGGCCGCAGGCATTGGCCAGCACCGTTGCGCCAATGGACTCCAGGGCCTCCTGCTGCCCATCCCGCTCGATGGTGGCGCGCACCTGCTCGGAACCGGGGGTGACCAGCAGGCCCGACGCTGCCGTTACGCCGCGGGCCGCGGCCTGCCGCGCCACGTCGGCGCAGCGTTCCATGTCCTCGTAGGAGGAGTTGGTGCAGCTGCCCACCAGCGCCACGGATACGGTTTCCGGGAAACCTTCCTGTTCCGCCTCTGCCTTCAGCGCAGAAATGGGGCGCGCCCGGTCCGGCGAGTGCGGGCCGGTGATGTGAGGCTCCAGCGTAGAAAGGTCGATCTCCACGATGCGGTCGTAGAACTGCTCGGGCTGCTCCTCAACCTCGGGATCGGATTGCAGCAGGTGAGCGTACTCCTCGGCAAGGGCGACCAGTTCGCCCCGGCCGGTGGCGCGCAGGTAGGTCGCCATGCGCTCGTCGTAAGGGAACACGTCGCCCGTCGCGCCCAGCTCGGCGCCCATGTTGCAGATGGTGCCCTTGCCGGTGGCGGAAATCGACGCCGCGCCAGGGCCGAAGTATTCGATGATGGCGTTGGTGCCGCCGGCCACAGTGAGTTCCAGGGCCAGCTTGATGATCACGTCCTTGGGGGCCGTCCATCCGTTCATGGAGCCGGTCAGCTTGACGCCGATGATTCGCGGGTAGCGCACTTCCCAGGAAAGACCGGCCATCACGTCGGCCGCGTCCGCGCCGCCCACGCCGATGGCCAGGGAGCACAACCCGCCGCCGTTCACGGTGTGGGAGTCGGTGCCAAGGATCAGTGCGCCGGGGAAGGCGTATTTTTCCAGCACCACCTGGTGGACGATGCCGGAGCCGGGCTTCCAGAAACCCATGCCGAACCGCCGGCTGGCTGATTCAAGGAACTGGTACACCTCGTTGCTCTCGTTGAGGGCGTCCTGCAGATCGGAGGACGCGCCCACTCTGGCTTGGATCAGGTGGTCGCAATGCACCGTGGTGGGAACGGCTACCCGATCACGTCCCGACTGCATGAACTGCAATATCGCCATCTGGCCGGTCACGTCCTGGTGGGCGACCCGGTCGGGCCGCAGGTCGATGTAGCTGTCTCCAGGGCGCAGATCGGCCTCGGCCACATCATCCAGGTGGGAGAGCAGCAGCTTTTCCGACAGGGTCAGCGGGCGGTTGAGCCGGGCCCGAACTTGCGCCAGCTTTTCGTCCATCTTGCGGTACGTTTCCCGCACGAATTCCGGCGTGGAATCAACGTTGCTCATCTTGTTTCTCTCCTCCTCAGAAGGTAACTGTGCTTCCGTACTTCTCGATCAGCGCCAGAAAGAGTTGGTGCCGCAACGGATTGTTGGCGGCATTCTCAGAGCGGCGCAGGTAGATCCGATAGACCGTCTCCAGCTGATCGTCCCCCATCCAGACGGCGTAACTGGGCATCCCGTTGCCCAGGTTGCGGTGAATGAACTCCAGTCTGCGGATGAGACTGAGTTGCAGGGCCACTCGACCATCGCCGTCAGTCGTGAGTACGGCGATACCGCCGTCAGGGTCGGGGTTCCCGCTGCCGTCCACGAATTGCAGCTCGTCCAGCGTGGCAGGGATGGACACCGTCGCGGCGGCGTTATGCACCATCACCACCGCCTCGCCTAGTCCGATGGAAATGTCGCCCGTGCCGGCGCTGCAATCCAGCAGCACTCTGCGCAGCAGGTCAACGTCCGCGGGCCGCATGGGAGTGTGCAGCGCTGAGAGAGGCGCCGCGCTCTCTGGCAAGTGGTCCTCGATAACCCGGCCCAGATCATCGGGAATTGGCGCGAAACTCACCCGCCCGCGCCGGGTTACGGTCGCGGCTCCGGCGATGGAGCCGTACAGCGCCTTTTCGCCGGACCAACGCCGCGCCACGTCGAACCGCGGCCCATACGTGCAGCCAAGGATGCAGCCGGCGGTGGTGACCTGTACTCTACCGTCGCTCACTCCGGCGACGGCCTCGCGCAGTCCACTCAACACCGCGTCGGCGTTTCGGCCCCGGTGATACCATCGCCCGCAGCCGTACTCGTCGGCGCATACGACGATGTTCACGTCAGGTCGTTCGGCGGGCCGTGTGCCTGTTTCGCTCATGTTGTTGCCTTGGTCAGCGTACTGACGGGGTGCGATAAAACGTCCGCCCGGCTGCTGAGCGCCGGGCGGGAGAATGCTGAGATTGTCGCTGCGATACCGTCTGCCCGCACTACTGGGGCGCACGGTCGCGGCCGGCGCAGGACTACTTGTCGAAGTAGTCGTAGTTGATCTTGATATATTCCTCGTACATGGCCGGTACTGCCTCCTCAGCGAAAATGGCCGTTACGGGGCACACCGGCTCGCAGGCCGCGCAGTCAATGCACTCATCGGGACTGATGAAGTACATGTCGTCATCGTCGGTGGTGTAGATGCAATCTACCGGGCAGACATCGACGCAGGCGGCGTCTTTCACGCCGACACACGGCTCGGTAATGATGTAGGTCATAGCGGCTTTCCCCTCGGTTGATTTGGTGTGGCTGGGTACAACGGTTCGGGTTCAAAGTGGCGGGTCAACTTGCGGCTACTCGCCACGGATGCGAAATTATAGCACGGTGGGAAGTCTATGCAACCTGGAAGGCGTCGGTATGAGATTGCCGCGTCTGCCTCTGGCGAGATCGCAATGACGATTACACCCGCGTGAAACGCTTTTTCGTGGAAAGGGTGACAAAGGTCTGCGTCTTCTGGACGCCGTCAATTACGCCGATCTGGGTGCGCAGGAAGTCTCCCAGGCTTTCGGCGGACTCCAAGGCCGTCCACACAAAAACGTCGTATGGCCCGGTGGCTACGACGACATAGTGAGCCTCATCAAGGTCCGCAATCCGTTCGGCGACGGCGTCGGACTTGCCAGGACCGGTTTCCAGCCCGATCAGGGCGGTGGTGCCGTAGCCCATCTTCTCCAAGTTCGGCACTGCCACTACGTGGACGATGTCATCCTTGATCAGGCGGCGCAGCCGGCGACGCACGGTGCCCTCACTTACGCCGACGGCGCGGGCGATTTTGGCGTTCGGCGCACGTCCGTCGGCCTGTAGTATCCCGATAATCTTGAGGTCAAGTTCATCCATTGGCTGGTTGACTCCATACGAAATTCGCCGGCCACGTTATGCTTTCCGTATTCCGGCGAAAATAATTGCCGAACGATAATAGTCTTTCTTTTGCCGATTGTCAACCATCAATGGCTATCAATTGTCACTATTCGTCTAAACAATGACGATTTTTCGATTCATTTGAGCATACGCACGTATCAGATACGTAATATTATCATCCCGCTAACCCAAACTCAGAGCGCCCACTCCCACCACGATCATGATGATTGACGCGCCTTTCACCGCCAGGGACTGCGGCGACAGCGACTCGTCCAGCAATTGCCAGCGCACCCGCGACAGGACCGTCGATGCGACGAACACGAACAGCGGACGGGTCGCCAGCACCGCCGCCACCAGCGAAGCCGGCCCCAGGCTGTAGGCGTACACCGACAGCAGGATGGAAATGGCCGGCATCAACGCCTCGCCGGTAATCAGCATCCCCAGCGCCGTGGGCTGCTTTACTGCGGACAAAAGACGCCGTACTGCCTCCCTTCCACCACTCAGGCCCACGATGAAGAAAACCACGCCCACCGTAGCCTGCTGTATTCCGAAAACCGTCAACACGGGCAGGTGCGCGTTCAACGATGCTTTGGTGACCACGAAACTGCCTGCCGCGCACAACGCGCTCAACAGCAACACCGCCGGCCCATATATCGCAGACCGGTCGCCAAGGGTGAACACCGCCGTGGTGGGCAGGCTCATCCCCGGCCCGATGCGTCCGTAGGGCCTCTCCTGGAACAGCCGCACCGAAATCAACGCCGCTCCCACCACCACCAGACCAATGCCTCCCCACTGGCCTATCGTGATATGCTCGTCCAGGAACAGCAGCGCCAGTATGGCCACGTAGATGGGGTTGGTCTGCGATATGGCCACTGCGCGGGATGCCTCCATCATCCGCAGCCCCCGAAACAGCAGCACCACTGAACATCCCATCAGCAGGCCCGCGACCACCGGCGATACTGCCACCGGCCAGGGCGTTCCCTCGGGAATCCCCACCAACAGGGTAGCAATGCCCCCGTACACCATCCCGCAGATGCCGCACCAAAGGCACAGGGGCGGCACCCCCTGGAAATGGAAGGACAGCAGCCGCTTGTCGCAAACGCTGACAAAGCAGAAGGCCACCGAGCTGCCTAGCGCTAGAATTGCCCACATTGCGCTAGGTTTCGCTCCGGAGTATCGCCTCTCGTGTGCGCAACCGATTCAGACCTTGCACCGGTCGCCACAATCCTCGCGCCGGCCCAGCGCACGGCTGATGCTCATCCGATTGCGGGCGAACCAACGATAGAATCCGTCGGATAGCGGGCGCGCCGGCCACCATCCCGTCCACCCGATCAGCCAGCCCCGGCCGGCCAGACGGTACGCTTCGCGCAGGCTGGCCATGCCAACCGTAACGGTACCGTCCGGCTTTATGCCGTAGAGCGCCGCCCGCACCTGCTCCGCGCTGAGGCCATAGGCCGCGGCGTCAAAGTCCGACGCCATGATGTCCACGGCGTCAATGGCATCGGGGTTACGCCGGTGCAGCATCAGCACTTCCCGACTGCACAGCGGACATTCGCCGTCGTAGAGCAGTTGGTAGCGGTCGCTCATCGCATCATCTCATCGTTGACTATGGATTTATCGAGGATCAGTCGTCCGCTGGGACCAGCGCGGCGTCGGCGGCCATCTGCTCCGCCTGGGCAGCGGCCAGCGATGCTACGTCGGTTCCCACGTCCTGCACGCCGTACTTTTTCTCCAACTCGTAGATGGCGTCCAGGCCCAGCACCGATGCCACGTCCCAGCGGGTGCCATAGCGGTCGGGGTTGACCATGCCGTCGCTCCTCAGCTCCTCGTAGGCGGCGCGCACCTGCTTGTAGATAAGCCAGATGGTGCTGCCGCAGATCATGATCTTGTAGCCCAGCTCGTCCATGGTCTGCGTCGTCGCCAGATCGCCGTTGTACATGCGCGGCACGTCTGCCAGGTCCCGGGCGTAGCGCTGGATGTCGTCCTGGGACTTGATGCCGTCCACGAATACCAGGTCGGCGCCGGCGTCCATGTAGGCGCGACACCGGGCTACGGTGTCCTCCCAACCGTTGACGGCGTAGGCGTCGCAGCGGGCGATGATGACGAAATCAGGGTCGGTGCGAGCGTCCAGGGCGGCGTGAATCTTCTGGACGTGCTCCTCAACAGGAACCACCTGCTTGCCGGCGAAGAAGCCGCACTTCTTGGGAAACACCTGGTCCTCCAGGTGGATGGCGGCAACGCCGGCCGACTCGTATTCCTTCACCGTGCGGCCGACGTTCAGCGGGTTGCCGTAGCCGGTATCGGCGTCGCAGATCACCGGGATGTTGATGGCATCTGCGATGTACTTGGCGTTGGCGACCATCTCGGTCATGGTGAGCAGGCCAACGTCGGGGAACCCCTTTTCGGCGGCGGTGCCGGCGCCGGTCATGTACACGGCATGGTGTCCCACGTCCTCGGCGATGCGGGCGTGCAGCGCGTTCAAAACGAACGGCGCAACGACCATCCGGTCCGAGGCCAGCATCTGGCGCAGTTGTGTAGCGGCTTTCATAGCAGTATCACCCCCAAGGTTTTGAGCTTTAATTTTACATCGATGAACAGGATGGACAGGATGATGGATTTTGTTCAGGATTTGGAACGGGTGAAACGTTGGAAATCCACTTTGGGACTGCCGAAATTGATGAGCAATCCTACCGGTATGCCAGTGGCGTTGAGGTAATTGATTACTTGCGCCTTGTGCTGTGGCGTAAGACGCTCGACTGCCTTCAGTTCAACTATGACTTTCTCATCGACCAGCAAGTCGGCGTAGAAATCGCCAACCAGTTGACCTCTAAAATGTACGCCTATTGGCACCTGAGATCGCGCCGATATCCCGGCTTTCTCAAGCGCGACCAGCATTGCCTTTTCATACACGGACTCCAAAAATCCGCTTCCGAGCTCGTTCTGCACGTCAAAGGCGCACCCTATTACTGCCCGCGTCAAATCCGAATACAGCATCTATCCTGTACATCCTGTTCATCGATGTAAAATTCCCGTCAGCCTAGTAGATGCGGTCGGTTTCGGGCACGAGCGGCGGCAGGATCGCTTCCACCCAGGGCACCATGTCCCGCAGCACTTCCACTGGTATCTCGTGGCCCATGTTGTACTCGTGATAGGACAGGTTGTAGTTCTCTGAGTCCAGGAACTCGCGGGTGCGCCTGGCGCTGTCCATTGAGACCATCTGGTCGTGCAGGCCGTGGGCGACGAATACGGGCTGGTCGCGGTGGTCTGGCAGCCGTGGGCGTAGCACCTCTGGATCCGGCAGCGACGCGCTCAGCGCCACCAGCGCCGCGAACCGATCCGGACGGCCCAGGCCCATGCGGTAGGTCATTCCGCCGCCCTGGGAGAACCCCAGCAGCACCGCCCGACCGTCGCCGGAGCGAAACTCGGCCAACACCTCGTTGAAAAAAGCGTCCAGAAATGCCTCGGCCTGCTCGAAATGCTCGTCGGTGGCCTGGCCGCGCGGCGGATGCCATCCGTAGCCGATCATCCCCGGCGCCAGCTCGAAGGGTATGGGCGCGTTGGGGCACACGTACACGTAGCCCTTGCGGTTGATGGACGGAGCCAGCCCGGCCAGGTCCTGCATGTTGGCTCCGAATCCGTGCAGCATTACCACCAGTGGGTAGATCGCCTCGGCATCGTAATCGTCGGGGAAAATCGCCAGGTAGTGAAGGCCCTCGTCGGCTACCCTGCGCTGTTCAGCGTGCATCTGCCCTGCTCCTGTGGGTGGGGTTCGGCGGTGGATGGATAGCCCAATGCTAACACATACTATGGGCCCAATTTCCCACAGTTGCCGGGCCACTCACCGGACACGCCGGCGCGGGGCTAGCGCCGTCAACAACCGGGCTGACCCAGGTTGCCGCAGCAGTTCTGGCGCGTGGTCACCTTGATGCGAAAATTCGAGGCGACCTGTCCCAGAACCTGCTGCCAGGACAATCCGGTACCACGCAGGTTACCTAACGAAGCCCGCAGGTTCGGGCGTTCATCATGTTGGTGGCCGTGTGAGCCTTCGGGCTGTTGATCATGTTCGGCCATGGCCGTCGCCGTTTCAATATCAGGCCCGGTTCACCGAAGCGCCGGCGGGGGCGTCTCCGAATACGCCGAAGGGGTTGAGGGACCTGGGCGCGTCGTACACGTCCATGCGCTCGGTGCGCTTCAGCCAACCCACCACCAGGTAGGTCAGCGGCGTTGCGATGATTTCGTACACCGACTTGGCGATCCAGGCGCACACCGCCGCGTTGAACACCGGCAGCCAAGAACCGTCCGGGCCGATCCAAAGCCCGGAGACCCCGAAGGCGATGGTGAAAAACAGTATCGAGTCTATACCCTGTCCCACCACCGTGGACGATATGGTGCGCAGCCACAGCATCCGGCCCTGGGTGCGGTTTTTCAGGATTACCATGACCACCGCGTTGGTGAACTCACCCACAATATATGCAACAAAAGAGCCTAGCAGAATCCAGCCGGTCGCGCCGAGGATTGCCTCAAAGGCGTGCTCGCTGGGCAGGTTCGCCACCACGTTGCCGGCATCATCGGTTATCGTAACCGGATCGTGGGACCAGAACACCGCGCCGGGGATCAGATCACCAGCCCAGAACAGGAACACCATGAGCAGATTGCACACGAAGCCCAGCCAGATCACGCCGCGCGCCACCCGGAACCCGTACACCTCGGTCAGAATGTCGCTGATGATATAGCCGATGGGAAAGCAGATGATGGCAGCCGACACCACGAACAGGTTGCTGCCGATGAAGTTGAATGGCAACTCGAACAGCGACACCGGTTTGACGGCAATGATGTTGCTAACCAGCAGGACCGTTACCGCCAGGGCGGCGATAATCACCAGTTTTCCTGAGAACTGCATTGCGAATCACACCTTTCGCCCAGTGGGACGTTGCACGGCTGGAAGATGAGCGCGGCAATTATAACAGGGGCAGATAGCGGGAGATTTCGTAGTCGGTCACTGCCGAACTGTAATCTTCCCACTCCTTCTTCTTGTTGCGAATCAGCGTTTCGTGCACGAACTCGCCGAGAGTTTCGCGTAGCAGGACGCTTTCCTCCGCCAGGACGATGGCTTCACCCAGGTTGGTGGGCAGTCGTGAGATACCCCGGGCGTCGCGTTCTTCGGGCGCCATCCGCGATACGTCGGACGTCACCGGCGACGGCAGTGGGTACTCTTCCTCAATTCCCCTGAGCCCGGCGGCGAGCAGCACGCTGAACGCCAGATACGGGTTGCACGCCGGGTCCGGCGCCCGGTACTCCACCCTCAGCGAGGTTTCATAGCCGGTCTTGTAGGAAGGCACCCGGATCAGGTCCAGCCGGTTCGACATGGTCCAGGACACATGGACGGGCGCCTCGTAGCCCGGCACCAGCCGCTTGTAGGAATTCACCCACTGGTTGGTGACCAGTGTTATCTCCGGGGAGTGCCGCAGCAACCCGGCGATGAAACGCTTGCCGGTTACGGACAGGTGCAGGTCGTCGTCCGTGTCGTAGAAGGCGTTGGCGTTGCCACGAAACAGGGATTGATGAGTGTGCATCCCGCTGCCGTTCTTGGTGCGGAACGGCTTGGGCATGAAGGATGCGTACACGCCCTGCTGCTGCGCCAGTTCCTTGATGACCATGCGGGCGGTCATCACGTTGTCGGCCATGGTCAGCGCGTCGGTGTATTGCAGGTCTATCTCGTGCTGGCTGTGCGCGCCCTCGTGGTGCGAATACTTTACGGGGATGCCCATATCCGCCAGGTTCAGCACCGTATCGCGGCGCAGGTCGGAGGCGGGGTTGCTGGAAAGCTGGTCGTAGTAGCCGTAGGTGTCCAGGGGTTCCAGGGATTCGGCATCGCGCAGGTAGAAATACTCCAGCTCCGGCCCCACGTAGTAGATGTAACCCAAGCTCGCCAGCCGCTCCAGGTTACGCTTCAGAACGTGGCGTGGATCTCCAATGAACGGCTCGCCCCGAGGCGTGCGGATGTCGCAGAAGATGCGCGCCACCGAGTTCTGCCGCGGCCGCCAGGGTAGCAGCGAGAACGTGGTCGGGTCCGGGAACGCGCGCAGGTCGCTCTCCTCGTCGGTGGTGAAACCGTCGATGGCCGCGCCGTCGAATCCCACCCCTAATTCAAGGGCATCCTCCAGGTCGTCCACCGTGATGGCAAACCCTTTCAGGTTCCCCAATATGTCGGTGAACCAGAGGCGGATGAACTTGACGTCAAAGTCGCGGGCGCTGCGCAGCACATACTCGCGCTCGGCGGCATGGTGGTCGGTTAGCATGGGTTTCTCCTGATACTCAGATTCGGAATCGTTCCGGTATCTCGCCATCCAAAGCCATACGGAACTCGTCGTCGCTAACCCCTGAGTCGCGAACCATTTTAGTTACCGTGCCCATAGGCAAAGTCCCTCGGTGCCGAGGAATATGTGCGGTCAGTCCAAACCCCGTGTGCTGTAACCGATTATGAGGTGAGCGTCCTCTGCCGACTGGCCGGAACCCCAAACGTAGAAAGGCCGACAGTACCTCTGCTGCACTCAAGTTGCGAAAATACGGCGGCATCAGACAACCGGGTCGTAAAGGTCTGCGAAACGGGGATTGTCTCGCATCTCTGCTTCAGTCATAAACCTAGGCTCCACCCAATGCAACTCGGTAATTCCGCCTTCTTCATGGCATTCGGCAAGAACGACTTGTTTCTCATATTCAGCCTGTTCATCATCAAAAACCACCACCTTCCATCCCGGTACCGGTTCCAGATACGATGCCATCGCATCGGCAATCATCGCCAGCGCCTCCTCCCGGGTTTGGCCGTCTGACACGCAACCGCGCATGGCGAGACAAACAGCTGTCCACCATAGGTTATCGGGGGGTTCCAACTCCGGGTATTTGACCAATACTACTTCGTACTTCGCCATGGTCCGTTGCCTCCCGTTTGCCAGCGTCGTAGGGGCGAATCATCATTCGCCCCCACACCTTCATTTGTCGCTGGCAATTGTACCACCCGGCCCATCAGGGACACGCTGGCCGCCGCTGCTGCCGGGCTGCCCCGCATCTACTGGCCCATGCCCTCACCGTGCTGGGCGAGGTCGATGCCCACTTCCTCCTCGGTGTCGTTGACGCGCAGTCCGATGGTGAACTTCAGCGCCAGCAGGATGATGCTGGACACCACGAACGACCAGCCGAACGCCGCGCCGATGCCGATCAACTGGTACAGCACCTGCTCAATCCGTGAAACGTCGGCGTCCAGCGCGCCGAAACCGATGCCTACGAACAGGCCCGTCGCGAGCGCGCCCCACATCCCACCGATGCCGTGGATTCCGAACACGTCCAGCGAGTCATCGATGCGGAGCTTGTGAATCAGCTCAACGGCGAAGAAGCACGCCGCGCCCGCTCCGGCTCCGATGATGATGGCCGGCATCACGCCTACGAATCCAGCCGCCGGCGTAATCGCCACCAAGCCCGCCACGGCTCCCGCGGCCGCTCCGCTGGCCGACGGACGGTGCGTGAAGAACCACGACACGAACGACCAGGACGACATGGCGGTGGCCGCCGCCACGTTGGTAACCACAAAGGCGTTGGCGGCGTCATAGGTGGACAGGTTGAAACTGCTGCCGGCGTTGAACCCGAACCAGCCGAACCACAGCAGCCCGGCGCCCAGCAGCACCAGCGGCACGTTGTGCGGCACAATCGGGAGCGTGCCGAACCCGACGCGACGGCCTACGATGAACGCCGCCGCCAGCGCGGCCGTGCCCGACGCGATGTGCACCACCGTGCCACCGGCGAAGTCCAGCGCAAACCCGGCTTCGCTCATGCCCAGCAGGGGGCCCAGGTTCCCCAGCCAGCCGCCGCCCCATACCCAGTGGCACAGCGGCGCGTACACGATGGTTACCCACAGCGCCGCGAATATGATGTAGGACGAAAACTTGAACCGCTCAGCGAACCCGCCGGCGATGAGCGCCACGGTGATGATGGCGAACATGCCCTGGAACACCATGAACGCCTGCTCGTCGGGCAGCACGCCAATCATGCCGAATTTCGTCAGGTCACCGACAAATCCCAGCGCGCCCACGCTGTTGCCGAAGGCCAGGCTGTAGCCCCACAGCACCCAGACGATGCTCACCACACCGATGGCCGCGACCGAGTGCATCATCGTTCCGATAACGTTCTTGTGCCGTACCAAGCCTCCGTAAAACAGCGCCAGGCCGGGCACCATGATGAACACCAGCGCTGACGATATCAGGAAGGTCAGCACTTCCAGTTCCGAAAACTCCATCTGTCAGCTCCTCACTGCCGTTGATTGATCGTCAATGCGTCCTTTCCTGCCTCACCGCCACGCGGTCCGCCGTAAGCGGATGGCCGTGCCGCCGGCACAGTGTTTGACCGTCAGTCAAAGACGCCGAAATTTATCCTGAAAGGATATTTTTCCGGTGTTACGTATAAATGACGTAAATGTTACAAAGTTATTACGGCGGGCGAGGACTGGCTCTACCACCCCACCGGCGGCGAACTCTACGGGCATACGCTGGCCTGGGAGCGGCTGGTTAACGATAAATACGTCACCATGCCGGTGAATCGCGAAGAAGACGGCATGGTATGGGCATACAGCCCGGCCCTGGGGTTGAGCGTCTGCGCGGCGGGGGGAGGAGGTTTAGGAGTCGTTACTTCGCTGCCGCCCCTTAACAACCCTTGCTCATGTGTTCACAATTTCACCAAAAAAATCGTTTATGTAATCGGGCACACAATCATTTGCTTCAACATACCTGATCGCGTGCTCGACCGCGGAGTTTCCAAGCCTTTCAAAGACCGCTTCGCTCGGGACAAGAGCATGGTTCAAGTCATTCGGCTCAAATTTATCCAGAGCGTCGCCATATTTACGCACTGACAACGCCATTACCTTCCTGCCGGGCTGGGATGCACAATACAGAAACAGGTGGTCCAAGTAGCGTTGGCCACTCATATTAGGGTGAAAGCCGTGAAAACATGACAGGTTGACCGCGCCACTTCGGTTGCGTATGACTTTGTAGCCACCCCTTGAAAAAACCCCCATCAGTATTGGGGCTGGGCTTCTGATTTCGGTTTTATACCATGGCGTGCGATTCTTCGTCAGAAAGCGCTTGTGGTAACCGTTGGCTTCGCCAATCTTGATATACCTTTCTGCCGCTGGCGAATGATTGGCTCCTACGGAAAACAACAGCACGGAAGCGTCATCGCGCAAAAGGCGTTCGTAGTCCGCCGAAGCAAATACCGCTCGTTTCACCTGGGCGCTCCGGGTCAAGCACGGCACATATTCGGAAACGTCAAGCTGCGCCGCTTTCGCGGCAGACCCGCTCAGGACAAAGAACTTGTTCGCTCCGGTGGCAATGCCTCTGGTGAAACGCCCATAGTTGTCAAGCCGAATCAAACCGCCGGTGTCCAATGGACCGTTGCTCGCCGTCCAATGTTGCAGCCACTTGGAACCGGGAGACAGTTCCTCCAACGGCACCCGCGCAATCGGCTCACTCTCAAAGAGCGTACGTAAGGCTTCAATCGTGCTGACGGAATAAAAACTGACTGACTGATGACGTACTGCGGCGTCGTACAGCACGATCCCTACCGACGTTATAGCGTCAGGGAAAAGCTCTTTTTCGCAATCTAACTTGACTATCGCCGCCAGGTGCCCGTCCTGGATCAGCCTCGCTTTGACCAACTCACCGTATCCTGTGTTTAGGAACTCCAGTGGCATGATGTAAGCCAAACGTCCTTTCCCGTCCAACTCTGACAGGGACTTCAGCAAGAAGGCCGACGCGATATTGGTGTAACCGGAGAGTCGCAAGCCCGCGTTTTTGGCGAAGGCGGCGAACACAACATCACGGTTAAGGAATTTCTGAAACCGCATATACGGGGGGTTGCAAACGATGTTCGTATGCTTCCTTCCCCATGACAACAAATAGTCTTCCTGCGCAATGAAAGTGGCATCATGGCCCGTCGACTTTTCCCAATAGTCCAAGACCATTGGATCGACTTCGCTCCCGGTGAAGTCGGCGCAGTCCTTATCGGCAGCTGACGTATGGAAAGCGCCCAATCCGAATCCAGGATCATAAAGGGACCGGTATCCCGACCCCAAGGCCCAGTCCACCATAAATTCGGCGACGCCTTGATGGGTAAAGTATTGACCAAACCGTTTGCGATGATCCTCTCCGACTCCGGCCAAATAGCGACGGCTATCCGGCGTTGACGACTTCGTCCAGAAAAACGGATTGGTCAAGATAACCCCTTCCTCCTTGAAACGTGACGTAAAACAGCAAGCGACCGCGCTCCAGTTCTTTCATTGCAGACCTGTGTTGAGGCAGGTCGATGCGCCCCAAAATTTCCTTTCCAACCTGAACGTCGACCTTAATCGTGGTTTTGCCCTGGTTCTTCGTATCGCGCTCAACCGAGAACATAGGACCTTCGTTGTCGGAATCAGACACGATTTCCAGGATTTGACCAAATGGTATGACATACGCTTTGTCGAAAAACACTTGCATATAGTAATGCCGTACTCCAAACGTTTGAATCCAACGGTTCACCAAGGCCAAGTCTTCCAACTTCGGAGTGATACTTAGGTAGTTTCTCGTCTGCAAAATTTTCATTTGCTCTTTGAGGTCTCTGAGCAAATCGGTGAGTTGCCGCAATTCCGGGGAGGATGACCAGTTCGGGCGATTGAAACTCAACTCTCGAAATGTTTCGACCGTGGCAGTGCGGACCATCTCGTACAGTTGGTGCCTTCTTTGAGACAATAGCGCAGCATAGGGTTCTTCAAGGAGGCGGGTACGGATTCGTTCGCATTCTCTTTCAGCATTCCGCGTCCGGGTGTCCATGAACAAAGAGTAGCGGTCTGCCAGGAAACTGCTTGACCGGACTTCAATGGCTGCTACCGCTCGCTCGATAAACGCGACGTCTTCCAAATCGTATGCGCCGTTCCCGGGGAGTTCCGAACGTCTGTAAATCAACAGGTCCGGTTTTTTGCCGATGGTGTTCAATTCCTCTTGGTACGCTTCGTAGAATTCGCGAAACCCAGGATCTCCGGCCGATAGGCTGTCGTCCCTGCCGTACTTTACCGCACGGTATTCATTTGAGGATTCGTTGATGGCGGCAAGCGCAATCTGCTCAGCCCAATCCCCCTGTTCTTTATTGGTGAGAAACTCCGAGTTAGCCAACGTTGGCATTCGGCCACCGACCTGCAAGTCAGTGTCGATGTCGAACGGCGTCGTTTGGATCAGCCGGAGGATGGTATCTCGATAATGCTCAGGCATATTGGGGTCCCGCGCTGGTATCTTGCCAACGCATAGCGATTGCGCCGGATTCGCTGTTGCAACCACGTCGCCGCATTATAACCGCAATCCCTTCCACGTTGACCCATCAAACTGTCACTATCTACGGTGCCCAACCCCACCGGCCACCGCCCCAACAAAATCAGGAGCCGAGGGTGGCCACTACCCTCGACTCCCGTAGTGAGGAGAGGAAAATTTCCGTTTGCGAATCTAGCTGGTGGCCGCCGATTCGGGGTACGTCTGGATGCCGTGCTCGGAGATGTCCAGACCCTGAATCTCTTCCTCTTCGCTGACCCGGACGCCCATGGTGAACTTCAGCAGGAAGAACAGGGCGAAGCCGGTAACCAGGGGCCAGATCACGACCGCGATGATGCTCAGGATCTGCGGCAGTAGCAACGCCGCGTTGCCGCCAACGAGGCCCACGGTGCCTTCGGAGCGCAGACCGCCGGCTACCGCCGAGTCCGCGCCGCTGGCGAATATCGCCACGGCCAGCAGGCCCCACAGTCCGGTTACGCCGTGTACGCTGATCGCGCCCACCGGGTCGTCAACCTTCAGCACCTTCTCCACGAAGTTCACCGAGGCCCACATGATGGGCGCGGCGATGGCTCCGATGACCACAGCGGCCCAGGGGTCCACGAACGCGACGGGCGCCGTGATGCCGACCAGTCCGGCCAACGCTCCGTTACAGGTCAGCAGGATGTCGGCTTTGCCCTTGGAGATCAGGGAGATGTACAACGCCACCACCGCGCCGGTCGCGCCGGCCAGCAGCGTGTTGACCGCGTTCAGGCCGATGTTGTCGCCGGTGTTGATGTTGAATCCGAACCAGCCGAAGAACAGGATGAACGTGCCCACCACCACGAAGGGCGTGCTGTGGGCCGGCAGTTCCTGAGCCTGTCCGTTGATGAACTTGCCGATACGGGGGCCGACCACCCACGCGCCGGCCAGGGCCACGAAGCCGCCAACGGCATGCACCACGCCGGAACCGGCGTAGTCCTGCGCTCCCATGGCGCCCAGGAAACCGTCGCCCCAGACCCAGTGCCCGTAGATGGGGTAGATGAGCGCGGATACGATGAAGCTGTAGGCCAGGTAGGTTTGCAGCTTGGTGCGCTCGGCCATCGCGCCGGCCACGATGGTAGCGGCGGTGGCGGCGAACACCATCTGGAACATCCAGTCAACATAGTTGCCTTCCACCAGGAAGAAGTTGGTGAGTCCGATGAACTGGCCGGCGGACGAGCCGGTCATAAACGCGAAACCGAAGGCCCAGAAGCCCAGGGACGCAATGGCGAAGTCCATAAAGGACTTGGTCAGGTAGTTGGTGGTGTTTTTGGAACGAATCAGGCCCGCGCCCAGGAACGCGAAACCGGCCTGCATGAAGAACACCAGGGCCGCCGCGACGATCAGCACCACGTTGTCAACGTAGCTCGCCGACGCAACGTCATCGCCTTGCGCGAAAACGGAGTTGAAGGTCGCCAGCACGCTGATGGCAACCAGCCCCACGAAAAGCGCCAGCAACGTCCGGCGCAGAGAGAAGGGGTATTCTTTGACCGCAGCGACGCCGTGGTTGAATACGCTGGTACTGAATAAAGATTTCGTGGCCGAAAGCATTTTTGCCTCCTGATTTAGCTTTGAGGCGTCGTCGCGTCCGCGTGCGGCGGATGGGCGGCGTCCCTATGGAATATGACCACGATGATCGTAGGCGGGCCGTGTTAACCCGTGATTGCGGCGCAATTAACAAACTGTTGCCTATTGGTTACTTTTTTGTTTCGCGGCGGATGGGCGTTGCTTGGCCTCGTGCTATCCTTATCTTGCACAGCCTTGGTCTCGAATTGTCCCCTGTGATCTCAGAGCATTATGCCCGCGGATATCGACATTCAACTCGCCCAAGATCGGCTGGCTCACCTGGATGAAGCTCTAGCCGAACACGCAGTTGACCCCACTAACACCTTTCTGCGGGATTCGGTGGTCCTGCGTTTTACATTTGCGTTCGATGGGGTGGCATCGACGTTGCGTCGGTATTTGCTAAATGTGGCACCCACCCACGGATCCGAGCGCACGTCGCCCCACCGATGTTTGCGTGAAGCCGTTGATCGCGGCCTGGTTGCCGAAGGTTCTGCCTGGATGCTCCACGCTGATCACCGCAATCATTTCGACCGCGAATCAAACGCCGACGCCATCGCTGCCAATGCCGCCACTTTCGCTGCCGATGCCAGGGCGCTCCTCAACGCCATGGCGCAGGGTATCGCCGATGGCGGCTGAAGCTAAACGGACGAGTCCAACCTGCCCATCATCGTGGACCTGCACGACATGGCCCTCACCGACGCGCGGTTCCTGGAGCGCGTCCGCAAGGATTTCCTGCTGCTGGATTAACCGGAATGCCGAACCAATGTGGGTACGGCAGGAAACAATCTCTACTTACGGCTGCCGCTGCGCCAGTAGCTAAACATCCAGGATGGCGTCGGCGCTCCGTACCGTGAATTCCAGCACGCCGTCCGTGCGGTCGTACACCATGCGCCAGCGGTCGATTATGTCCCGGCCCAATTTGTTGACATCCGCCGGCCTGAACGGTAGCATGATGAATAAGCGCGGAGTGGTCGGAGCAACGTCTTCCTGCCTGAGGGATGCACGCCGGACATAGCCGCGCTTCTGCTTTTTTAACACCGACGCACCGGCTCACCATCTGCCCCGGCGCACTGTGAACAGCGACGGCGCATCCCACTTCCTGTACGAATCTTCACTCGACAGCAGTCGTTCGTCGCCACGTAATCCCAGTCGGCTTTTCACGAAATTGACCAGCGTCCGCTTCTCCTCCGCTCTCCGTGAAGTCGCGCCATAGTAACCGTTCGCGTCCTTCCAGTCGAACTGTACGCAGCCCAGCAGCATATCTACCAGTTGCAGATAGATGGACATATCGGAAGTCGCCCGCAGACAGCCTTTCACTGCCGGCACTGAGCAAAGCGTGTCCTCCAGATATACGGGCGATTTGCCCGGTTTGTCCTGCAAATCGACGATGGCGAACACGTCCCGATCAAGTTGAACCCGCAACAGCTCGCGGGCAAGGTCTGCGTAAGCCAGCCATCTATCCCCGCTCCAGCGCGTCAAGCTGTAGGTAGGGTCAAGGCGGTCCAGTATCAGCGCATGAAATTGCGGCTCTGGAAAGGAAAAATACAGGTTGAGCAGGTCAATGTAATGTTGCAGGTTGGAGCGCGTAACTTCGGTGAACTTATACTCGTGGTGCCGGGTTGAGTGCATCAGCCGGTCAACTTCGGCCAGCGTCGGACGCTCGCCCCGCGACTGAATGTTCTTGCGAATGAGTTGGCGCTCGGCCATGCGGTCAGCGCCAAAGTTAAAGTGCAGGCGATAAAGGCTGTTAGTGATGTCCTTGGTGTCAGGAACAACCAAGGCACCGATACCATAAACCGGCTGCTGTTGCCTCGGGCCAGTCAGGTGACCGGTTTCGTCAATGAAGGCTGGGCAGATTTCCATCTCGACAGCATAAATTTGTCGTCATTTCGTTGTCAACACAATTGCGAACATATAAGCAACTGAAAGCGGCGCAGGACCTTCGCAGCCAATCACTGCCCCACCCCCGCCCGCTCCAGGTTCAACGCCAGCAGCCGCTCCAGTATCTCCGCGTCCGCCAGGTCCGCCGGCCACCCATACGCCTGCGACACCGTCGCATCCAGGGCAGCGTGGGCGTTGTGCAGCCAGGTGGGACGCTGGTTGTAGAGGTTGGTCAGCGTGCGGCGACGCAACTCCGCCGCGCCGATGCCCTCCGGATTCAGCCAGCCCTCCCGCAGCCGGTTCAGCTCGGCGGCGGCCGCGGCGATGGCATCCCGCTGCGCGTCGGTCGGAAGTGGGAACGGGAAGGTTTCAAAGCAGGTGGTGGGGGTGTAGCGCATTCCACTCTGCGCTTCGCGCAATTGAGTGCCCATCGCCGCCGCCCAGAGAGTGTGTAATCGGCTTTGCAGCACGCCAAAGAAATAATCGTCGTCCCGCGCGAACACGATAATGGTGGCATCCGGCAATACCTCACCGTCGATCCAACGGAACATTCGGTGCCTGGAGACCATGCTGGTGCCAATATACCGTTGCAACCCTGCCAACGCTTGTCGCATTTGTGGGGCTGCTGACCCATGCAACCACCATCTTTCTGCTCGACGCCGCATCCGATTCAGTATCCTGATTGGTTTGACGTTGGCGACAACATATTCAAATGGGGCTTCGTATAAAGCGGCGTCCCCTTCGAGCATTTCCGTACCAAAGTCTATTATCCACATATTTCGAGAGTGCTGATTGATGTCTCTGCCAATCATCCAACGTTTGACGACGTCGCTGTTCGGCTTGCCGTGCGGATTGGGCTGCCGCAACATCTCGTCAGCAACTTCTTTGGTAATTTCAAAAGGGCCAACCTTGATGTCACCCATGAAACTGATGCTCGCGTTCTCAGCCAGAACTCTTGCCTGCGTAACATCCGCCCCGGCTGTCAAGTCTGCGTTGATCTTGGATACCGCTTGGCCATCCAGGTCACGCTCTTTCTCGTTCCCATCGTCAAAGCAGATTATTGACGTGTGTACTGTCGCCCCCTCCAAAACCCAATCTTTATCCGATATGGCAACAAAAATATCTCCTGTCTCTTTGATGCGGGTTAGCACCGGCCGGTTAGATTGGAAACGTATCGCCTGCGTTGCCAGCAAGCCCGCTCGTTTGGTTGCACCGGCCTCAATCTGCGCCCGCGCCTTCTCAAACCAGTAGCAGCAGAGGTCGCTGGAGTTGGGAATCCGGCTGCCGTAAAGCGCGTACACCGCGTCCACGTACTCGTCGCCCAGCGATTCCCGGAAGGGGAAGTGTCCCAAAAAGGGCGGGTTGCCGATGATGAACTCCGCCGCCGGCCATTCCGGTTCGGCAGGGTGGTCGGGGTCGGACAGGTCCAGGATGGCGTCGGTCTGGCGGATGGTGTCCAGCGGGGTGAGGATGGGGCGTTGCGTGTAGGGGAAGCCGTTGGCCTGGTGCCACTGGATGTAGCCGATCCACAGGGCCGTCCGCGCCAGTTCGGCGGCGTAGTGGTTGATCTCCAGCCCCAGCATCTGGCTGGGCTGTACCGTGGGAGTGAGGCCGTGCCAGCCCCGGGCGACGGCGTAGTCAATAACCTCCTTCTCAAAGTCCAGCAGCGACCGCAGGGCAATGTACAAAAAGTTGCCGCTGCCGCAGGCCGGGTCCAGCACGCTTACGGAGGCGAGGCGCTGGCGGAAGGCTTCGAGCCTGGCCCGCGCGGCGTTGACCACGTCCCCGCCACCTTCACCTGTCATTGCGAGCGCAGCGTGGCAATCTCGTTGGGGCAAGGGCCGCTGCTGCTCTGACGGGATTGCCGCGTCGCTATCGCTCCTCGCAATGACAGTGGTGGGTGAGCTCCTGGCAATGACAGAAGGCGAGGCCATTTCCCCATCCAGCAACCCCTCAATCTCCGCCCGCGCCGCTTCCCACTCTCGGCGCAGCGGGGTCATCACCACCGGCTCCACCACCAGCTCAATGTCCGCCGCGCCGGTGTAGTGCGCTCCCGTCTGCGCCCGCTTGGATGCGTCCAGGGCCCGCTCGAACAGCGTGCCGAATATGGAGGGTTCGATGTCCCGCCAGTTTTTCTCGCACGCCTCGCCCAACCGTTGCAGGGCCACCGCGCTCAACTCCACGGTGTCGCTGAACCCGTTGTCAAATCCCTTGAACAGGTCGCCGTTGAAGTGGGCGATTTCGTCGGGGCCGGAAAAGCCGCCGGTGGCCATCTGCGCGAACAGGCTGCGGATGGCCCGGTCGAAGGTGGCCGGATCGCGGTAGTGCTGGGCCACGATGCGGGTGAACAGGCCGTCGGGCAGCAGGCCGGCGTCCTCCGAGTACAGGCAGAACACCAGCTGATTGAGATAGCGGGCCAAACGCTCGGCCCCCGTATCGGAGTACGGGGTGACGGGGTTGGTGGAGTACGGGGGGACATTGGTTGTGGAGTGCGAGGCGACAGAGGTGGGTGAGTGCGGGAGGGTGTTGGCGGCGTGTTGCTCCATGTCCTCGACGATGGACTGGAACAGGGCCGCGGTTTCACTGGTTACGGCGTCCACCGAGCGCAAGCGTTCCCGGAACCGCTGGGGCGCGAAGAACACGTCACGAATCAGGCCCAGACCCTCCGGCTGTTCCAGCTCGTCGATGCCGATGTCGTACCGGGCGGTTTCCATGCCCGGGAAGTTGGTCTGGATGCGTACGGTCTGGAAGGACGAAACGATGAGCAGCGGCGGCGTTTTCAGATGAACCTGGTAGCGCAGCAGTTGGTCAAAGGCCCCGTCCAGCTGCGCGTCTCGCCCCTTGAACTCCCAGCCGAAATGCTCCTCAAAGTAGGCGTCGGCGAACCCGCCCGGCACCGCCTTCTCAAAAGTGAACGCCTCCGGTTGGGCATAGCTCGCCGGCGTGGGATGACCCACCAGCCCGCAGAGGTCGTTGAAGAAGGACTGCGCGCCCTGCCGTTCACCGAACCCGGCATTGCTCCACCGCTCGATGAACTCCGGCGGCGTCATAGGGTGAGTTCTGCCACCGGCGTCAGCCTCTGGTTCACCGGGTCAACAGCCAGGTCACAGTTTTCCAGAGTAGTTGCTCCCAGCAGATAACGCCCTTCCCTACCGAAAATAACCGGGCAGGGCATAACTTCTTCGTCAATAGAAATCATGGCCGCACCGATGTCGTAGGTTTCCTGCCTGCCGTCGGCCATCGTGAAGGTGCGCTGCCGGGTCGGTGTCACGCCCAGTCGCCTCAGCAATGACGCGGGCATCATGGAATGAGTGGCGCCGGTATCCACCAGCGCGGAAACTGCCGCCGGACTGCCACCATCGAGCCTGGCTACTCCGATGTCCATACGGAACGTACCCATAGTTCAATTCCTCCCGTCCCTATCATATCACCGTGCGGTTGGCCTCACGCGCAGTCGCTTCGGGAGTGGTCAGGGCTGCGGGGTCCAGCGGGGAGGTCCCAGCGGAGGAGCTTGTAGTAGCGATCGTTTTCGGCCCAGGGTAACAGGCTACAGACGAAGGATTCGGGGTCGGGCGGGTCGCCCTGGCGACGGGCGTCGCGGAGGCAGTGGCCGAGGCGGCCGAAGGTGGTCAGGCGGAAGCCGGCCTTGACGACGCGCTGGATGACATCGGCGGGCTCCGGGGGATCATCGGGGTTCCAGGCGTCGGCGACGGAATCGGCGATGCGGCGGAGCTTGATGATGGCGAGTTCGCGGGCGAACTTGCGCTTGAGGGCATCAATGCGACGGCGGATTTGGGAGATGGTCATGGTTACCTCGGACGGAGAGTCATTTGCATGGATGGACAGGATGGACGGATTCAGGGATTGGATTACGGTGGTGTAGCGGGATTTTGGGAATCCCGCCTATTTCCGCTCATTTCCTTTCATTTGAGTGGGGCGTTTGGCGGGTCGTGGGGGTGCAATGAGGGACGGCTAGCACGGTTTGGGGGCGATTTCAGGGGGTTTTGGCGGACTGTGGGAGGGTTTGGAGAGGCGGTTGTTGGGCTTTGGGCGGACGGGGAGTTAGTAGTTAAATGGTAAAGATGGGTGGCGAGTAGAAGCAAGGGGGGAAGTGTCATATCGTCCTTCGACAGGCTCAGGATGCCCCGTGCATCAGGATGCCCCGTGTATAATGCCCAAAAGCCTATCCGTTGAACTCATGTCCCCCAGAATACTCGCGAGGTGAAATCATGGCCGAATACGCGCATCCCGAATCACTGGTCTCCACCCAATGGGTCGCCGACCATGGCGGAGACGCCAACGTCCGCCTGGTGGAGGTTGACGTCGATACCTCCGCCTACGAGCAGGGGCACATCGCCGGCGCCGTCAGTTTCAACTGGCAATCGCAGCTCCAGGACAACGTGGTCCGCGACATCGTATCCCGCAGCGAAATGGAAGCCCTGCTGAGCGGGGCCGGCATCTCACCCGACACTACCATCATCCTGTACGGCGACAACAACAACTGGTTCGCGGCCTGGGCCTTCTGGCAGCTGCGCTACTACGGTCACGCCGACGTGCGCCTGATGAACGGAGGCCGCGCCCTGTGGCTCGCCGAGGACCGGCCCGTCACGACGGACGCGCCCAGCCACGCCGCCACCGGCTATAGCATCAGCGCCGAGAACACCGACCTGCGCGCCCTGCGCGACTACGTGTTGCAGGCGGTGAACTCCGGCAGCCACGCGCTGGTGGACGTGCGCTCGCCCGATGAATTCTCCGGCGCGCTCAACGCTCCGCCCAACGTGCCGCAGGAGGGTTCCCAGCGCAACGGCCACATCCCCGGCGCGGCCAACATCCCCTGGGGGCAGGCGGTCAACGAGGACGGCACGTTCAAGTCCGCCGACGAGCTCGGCGCGCTATACGGCGGCAAGGGAGTGGACGGCTCCCGCGAGACCATCGCCTACTGCCGCATCGGCGAGCGTTCGTCGCATACGTGGTTCGTCCTCAGCCAACTCCTCGGCTACGACAACGTGCGCAACTACGACGGCTCATGGACCGAGTGGGGCAGCATAGTGGGCGCGCCCATCGAGCGGGACGTGTAACGACCGCCGACGATTATCGACGCACGTAGGGGCGGGTCTGAAACCCGTCCCTACACGCTGTGCCGTATCTGGATGGTCCAGACACCGGGAGGCCAATCGTTCCGTATGTCCACACTGCCGACGATGAACTTGATCTCGGCATCTCTCGGAACATCGTCATGGATTCGGAAGAGGATTACGCCGTAAGGCGCGGGCATCCCGTACCGGCGCACCAATTCTCCGTAGTCGTTGTCGTACGTTATGAACAAGCGCGCGTCGGCAGTGGCTATTTCCAGCAGATTCGTGTCCGGCGTTCCTCGATAGATTTCATAGGCCCAATGCACGTTGTGGTCAGCGGCCCGTAGTTCGTTAACCGACTCTCGCTTCATATTCTCGTCCGCCAGAATCCTCATGATTACGCCGACTCGAGGTTAGCCATTCGGGCATCGTATTCCTCCCACGACATTCTGGACAATGACGCTCCTGTCGCCTTGTACTTCACGCAGGCGTCAACATCCTCCGCTCTGATGTGGGAATAACTGTCCAGAATCTCGGGCACCGTCATTCCTCTCTTCAACTCCTTCGTGACCAGTTGCACCGAGATTCTGGTGCCTTTGATCGTCGGTTTGCCGACCAGAATACGCGGGTCCCGCACGATGCGATCCCGCCAGTCGGCTACCTTTTCCGGTGTGGCTTTCTCTATCTTTCTGAGCATCTCCTCTCGGCGTTGCTGTTCCAGTATCTCCCCATGACGTCGGCACGCCTCAACGTCCTCTTCAGTGATGTGCAGGTATTTGCCGGTGATTGCTTCAGCGGTATAGCCCTTGCGGAGCAGTTGGTCCACCAAGGCCACGGCAATCCCGGTACCCCTGATGGTTGGCTCACCGTTCAGCACCGCCGGGTCGCTCACGATGCGATCCTGCCAGTCCGTCCCTTCATTATGTTGCGCAGCGGTCATGGTGGTTGCCTCCGTGGGCGGCGGGTGCGGTGGTTCACATTGTAACCGATGCGATGGACAGCCCCGCGCTCCCCGGTGTAGATTGCCTGCCGTAGCAACCAGCAACTACCTGGATTCCCGCTTTCGCGGGAATGACGGGAAATGTCGCGGGAGTGACGGGAAACGTCAACAAACCCAGCAAAGTCAAGGAGAGCGCAGACATGCCCGAATACAGTTTGGCCGTCATTGCCGGCGACGGCATCGGCCCCGAGGTCATCGCAGAGGGACGCAAGGTGCTGGACGCCGTGGCGATTCAGTCCGACGGCCTCTTCTTCCGCGTAACCGAGTTCCCCTGGGGCAGCGACTACTACCGCGAAACCGGACGCATGATGCCCGAGGACGGCCTGGAACGCCTCTCCGACTATGACGCCGTGCTTTTCGGCGCAGTGGGCGACCCCGACATCCCCGACCACGTTACGCTACAGGGCCTCCTGTTGCCCATGCGTCGCGCCTTCGATCAGGCCATCTGCATCCGGCCGGCCGTGCTGTATCCCGGCGTAGAGTCGCCCATCGCGGGCAAGTCGGCCGGCGACGTGGACATGGTGATCTTCCGCGAGAACACCGAGGGCGAGTACGCTCCCGTGGGCGGGCGGCTGTACCCAGGCACGCCGCACGAAACGGTCATCCAGAGCGGCGTGTTCACCCGCCGCGGGACCGAGCGCATCATCCGCGCGGCCTTTGAGTACAGCGTCCGGCGCGGCGGCAAGAACAAGGTAACGTCGGTCACCAAGTCCAATGCCCAGGCGTTCAGCATGGTCTTCTGGGACGAGGTGTTCGACGAAGTGGCCGCCGACTATCCCCAGGTGCAGACTGAATCGCTGCTGGTGGACCGGGCCGCCATGGACCTGGTGCGCTGGCCCGAGGACTTCGACGTGATTGTGGCGTCCAACCTGTTCGCCGACATCCTTTCCGACATCGCCGCCGTGGTCACCGGCAGCATGGGTCTGGCTCCCAGCGCCAACATCAACCCGGAGCGGCGCTTCCCCTCGATGTTCGAGCCGGTACACGGCGCCGCCTTCGACATAACCGGCCAGAGCAAGGCGAACCCGCTGGCGACGATTTTTGCCGTGGCCATGATGCTGGACCACTTCGGCGAAACCGACGCCGCGGATCGGGTCAACGCCGCCGCGCTGCGCGTCCTCAACGACGGCGATAACCTCACCGCCGACCTGGGCGGCAACGCCAGCACCCAGCAGGTCGGGGATGCGGTGGTGGGGCTGCTCCAGGGGTAAGCCGTTGCTACTCGGCCCTGGCGTCTCCGCTCAAAGCCATCGTAGCAAACCCGCGTGGCGAAATCCGGAATTTAGATATGCTAACATCACCCCATCCCGCCCGTACCCGGCACGCTCGCTGAACCCACGAGGTGCGCCATGACCACCGCCAACACTCAAACCGACGCCGTCCCAAAGACGGCGCAGCCTTCGCCTCGCTACCGCCTGCCGGACCCGCCGGAACCGCACCCTGACGACATGACCAGCGCCAAACACCTGGCCCTCACCGGCAACGCACACCACCTCATCCATCATTTTGGCAACCCTGGCACTACCCTGGTCGCCGCCGAACGCTACATCGTGCTGGCCCCCCATCCCGGACGGGACGCCATCCGGCGCAGTCCCGACCTGCTCATCGCTTTCAACGTTGACCCCCAGGCTTACGAGGAAAGCAACGGGTATATCATCTCCGAGCAAAGCAAACCGCCCGACTTCGTGCTGGAAGTGGCATCACCAAGAACCGGCCACATTGACGTGGGAGCGAAGCGCGACGACTACGCTGCGTTGGGCATCCCGGAATACTGGCGCTTTGACGAAACGGAGACGGGCCGATACCACGGGGCGCGGCTAGCCGGGGAACGACTGGAGAACGGCCAGTACGCGCCCATTCCCATTGACGAGTTGGACGACGACGTATTGCAGGGATACAGCCCGGTACTGAACCTGCATCTGCGCTGGGAACGCGGGCGGCTGGGCTGGCACGACCCGGCAACCGGCCGCCACATCCTCACCTACGAAGACCAGCGGAACCGCGCCGACCACGCCGAAGACCGCGTTCGCGCTCTGGAAGCCGAACTGAACCGGTTGCGCAACCCCTAGCATCCGGCTCCGCCAACCAGGCATACACTCTAAATCGGCCCCACCCGTTCCGACACGTCCCGCGCCGCCGCCAGGTACACCGGGTTGGGATTCAGCGCGTACTCCCGCCGGCACGCCTCGGTGAACTTTATGGAGTGGGCTCCGTTGGCCGCCACTGCTCGATCTATGATCTCGTCCCAATCCTCCGTCGGCGTCTCCCAATTCCCTGTGTCCTGGGACGAAACCGTCGAGTACCAAATGTAGATCCCGGCGCACGCCTGCCAGGCGTAACGCGCCGCTTGACGGGCATCGGCGTCATCCAGGTACGGCGTCAGCATCCGCAGCGCGCTGGGAGCCGTCACGGTATGGACGAAGGCGATCAGGTTCTTCGGATTCGCCAGGTAGATTGCGGCGAACGTCTCAGTGAGGTTCGACAGGAACCGCGATACGTTCCCGCTGGCGTCTGCCAGGTTGATAACCGGCTCAAACTCCGGCTGGCCCTCCAGCCCCTTGATCTGCTCGCTGATTGCCCCCGCACCGTCGAAGTCAAGGTCGTGCAGCCGCTCCACGCGGTCCAGCGCAGCCGAAGGAGTGTGCCCCATGTTGGTTGTCCAGGGTTCGCCCGGCAGGGTGTAGTAACGCGCCGCCCAGTAACCCAACCCGTGCGCCAACTCATAGCGGCGCTGCGGGGTATCCTGGGACGACAGGCTACGCGCGGCGTGGGCGGTGCGGATCAGCCCGTGCGTGGCCGCAGCCATCACCGCCGGCGCCAGTCGGGGCGCCCAAACCCTCAACACATCCTGCCACGCGGCATCCTCCAGTTCGTTCTCGAAGAACGCGATCCAGTCGCCCAGCCTTTCCCGCGCGCCCAGATACTCGCGCCAATCCGAGCTCGGAATGGCAAGGGCAGGGGTTGGCCGGTCCATCAATCGACTCCGGTAGTCCTCCACCCAGGGCAGCACGGCGTCATCCCTGCCCAGCGCGAACAGCGCCTCAGCCGCCATCGGCCCGTGGTTGGCGTTGCCGTTGCCCAGTTCCGCGCCGGCAAAACTCAACAGATCCAGCATTTCATCTATCGTAACCGCCATCAATTCACCTCCAACGACACCTCGCCATCATCCCCATCCGACAAGCCGGCAATGCGACGGCGTTCGGCTTCCAGTAGCGCGTCCAGATCCGGCGGTTCTTCGCCCGGCTCGTATTCTCTCAGGATCATTATCCCCGGCCTATCTTCCGTCGGCGGCTGGTAGGGCGGAAACGTCTGCTGCGGCTCGCCGCTGGGAGGCGGATGGGGTTCGCCGCCGTGGTAGTCGGGCATCCGCTCGCATACGGCATCCACCGCCCGCAGCCAGAAGGTGCGCTCCGTGTGCCAGAACTCGTGCTTGGACCAGCCTTCGGGCGATTCAACGCGGTTCTGCTCGCAGCTCAGCAACCCGCCCAGGCTCAGATGCACACCGTCCCAGTCCGCCGACGCCGCGCCCCAGTCGGGAACCAGCCGGCCGTCGTCGCTATCATGCGCCGGATACGCCACGCACAGGCGGTGCCAGTCCGCCGGCCCGTGAAGCTCGTAGATCCTCACGTCCGCCAGCGTCCGCATCCGCCAGCATTGCAGCGGCCAGCTCTGCGCCCACATATCCCCGGTATGGTTTTCGTACGCAATCAGCAACGACGTATAGCCATTATAGGATGTGGAGGTGTATTGCAGACTGTCGGGTTTTTGCGCGTAGCGTTCCCATTCGGACGGCGGACTTTTGGGTTGTCGCCACTCCGACGGGTCCGGCGTTTCGCCTTCGTGCGCAATCCACACCTGCCGTTCCGGATCAGGCGGTTCGTACCACCACGCCGTACCGTCCTGCGCCAGCGTAGCCTCCACCAGAGGACGGATCACCGGCGCCAACCCCAGCATCTCCGCCACGACCTCCTCGTGGTCGGAGCGCCACCGCTCCACCATGTCCACCGCCTCCGAGGCCAGGCACAGGCTCACCGCCGGGTTCGCCAGATCCTCGGGCAGGTATCCCCGCTCGCGAGCGTCGGCGAAAAAGGCGCAGCCCATCGGCGACGATAATATCTCTTCAACTCGCTTTTCCGGTTCAGTCATAACAATAGCTACTTTACTCGATGCTGAACCACCTGAATTGCAACGCTGCCGTCAGTCAGTCTCGCTTCGCTTGCAGCCTTGTGCTGCTGAGGGCTAATATAGGCTGGCCCCCGCGAGGCCAGGCAAGCTTGGCGGCTGTACTCCGAACACCCGTACTCCGAACACAAGGACGCCCAACCATGACCCGAACCGGACGCGCCGCTCTCACTCTGGCCGAGCTCGACGCCATGAGCATTGAGGAGGCCCAAGCCCTACCCTTCGACGAGCGCGACAGGCTGCTGGACCTGATTATCGCCGACGGGCGCCACGACGCCACCGCTTCCGTTTCCTATCGCACCGGGCTGTACAGCGACTACTTTGAGGAAGACCTGACCCGGATGCTCAAGGTGCGGGCGGTCACGGTACATTGCCGCGGCACCACTTCTTCCAACTTCGACGGCGTCCCCGTTGGCGAGACCTACCAGGAACAATACCGCGCCTGCTTCCGGCACGTCGAAACCATCCTGAGCGCGGCCCGCACCAACTTCGGACGGGTGGTCAAGATGGTTGTGTTCCTGACCAACATGGACCGGTGGGCCGAATTCAACGCGGTGTACCGGGAGTTCATTACCAACCCGCCCTGCCGCGCCGTCATCGGCACTACCGGTCTCGCCCAAAAGCCGTTGCTCATCGAAATAGTCGAATGCGTGGCCTACCGAGTCGCCGACTAGAGAGTCGTACACCACTGGCAAATCATATCGTCGCTCCTGCTTGCGCAGGAGTCCGGAAAAGGTGTGACGAAAGTAGCGTTCCGAGGCAGCGAGGCGCCCCATCACCTGTAGTTGCTCGTTTGGGTAACCTGTCCAAAATATCACAGCGATCCTCAATAGCAGGACGTGCAGGAACAGGAATACGATAAATGAAAACCGCCATAATTGTCCTTTTCGCTCTTGCCCTCATCATGAGCGGCGCAATTGCCAATACTGCCCACGCACAGGCCCCGCCGTTTTCTCCGCCGACCAATCTGTCCGCCGCCAACGGCGCTGAGCCGGGAACCGTTCAGTTGACCTGGGATCCCGTTGCTGGAGCGCCCTATTACCACATTGGATGGGTGGCGATGCCCAACGTGCGCGCCGCGCTTGCCGACGACCGCCCCTGGCACGAAGCGTTCAGAACCGTCGCCATCGAAAATACCGGCCAGTCCGGCTACACCGTTTCCCATCTCGTGCCCGGCGTGGAGTACCGGTTTATCGTGGGCATCACCCAGGACCGCTTCCGGCATCCGCAAGAATGGTCGAGATGGACCGAGCCGTTGACCCTGAACGCCGGCCCGCCGGTATGCCCCACGGGCCAAATCACCCCCGCCGACCGGGCCGCCACTCTCTCCCGGCTCATGCGAAATGCTGACGAGTTTGAGTACGCCGTCGGCAAGCACGGCGGCAGCCTGACGCTCGCTACAACTTCCGGCCCGCTCACTTTCAACCTGGCCCTTTCCAACGACGCATCCTCGAACGCTGTCCTGGGCTATCTTTTTGAGGGTCTCACTCAAACTTCCTGGTTGACCGACCGGGTGGAGCCGTCCCTGGCCGAATCCTGGGAACGCTCCGACGACGGGCTGACCTGGACATTCCTCCTGCGCGACGATGTTCGCTGGCACGACGGGACGCCTTTTACCGCTCACGACGTGGACTTCACCTTCAATCGCATCATCTATAACGATGACTTCCGTGCGTATGCCCGCGACGTGTTCACCAGCGCCTGGCAAGAAAGACGTATGACCGTTACCGCTTTGGACGATCATACCGTGGTATTCGTCCTACCCACGCCGTTCGCGCCCTTCCTGCGCGCCATGGCAACGCCAATCTATCCGAAGCATATCCTGGAGCCGCGCGTGAACGACGGCACGTTCGCCGAAACGTGGAACATCGACGCCGACCCCACCTCGGTCATCGGCACCGGCCCCTTCACCATCGCCAGCTACCGGCCCGGCGAGCGCGTCGTGCTGAACCGCAACCCCGACTACTGGCTGAAAGACGACGCCGGCGATTCCCTGCCGTATCTGGACCAGATCGTTCGGATCATTGTCCCCAATGCAGACGCCTCACTTGCGCTCTTCCGCGCCGGCCAAACCGACATATACGGAGTGCCGGGCCAGGAGTTTGCAGAGCTGGCAGCGCTCCAGCAGGAGGAAAACTTCACCATCCATCGCCAGGGCCCGGGTTTCGGAACGACTTTCCTGACGTTCAACATGAACCCCGGCGCGAACCCCGACACCGGCGAACCCTACGTCGCTCCCGAAAAGCTCAACTGGTTCCAAAACCGTCAATTCCGCCAGGCCGTAGCCCACGTCATCGACAAGGAAACCATCATCGAGGAAGTGCAACACGGTCTCGGTTATCCCCAATGGTCTTCCATCAGCCCGGCCGCCGGCGAATTCCACAACCCCAACGTCCGCCGCTACGAATACGACATAGACCGGGCCAAGGCCATCCTGGATGAGATGGGCTGGGTCGATAATGACGGCGACGGCATCCGGGAAGACGACGCGGGCAACCCGATCGAGTTCACACTGGCGACCGCGCGTGAGAGCACTCAAGGTCAAAAGATCGGCGCGATAATCCACCGGGGACTGAACGACGCCGGCATCGGCGCCACCTACGAGTTCCAAGGGTTCGGGCAACTGGTCGGTCGCTTGACATACTCTTATGATTGGGAAGCCATGACCATCGGGTTTTCCGGCGAATCTGACCCATACAGTGGCATCGCTCTCTGGCACAGCAACGCAAACCTGCACCTGTGGCACCCCAACCAGCCGCAACCCGCTACTGATTGGGAAGCTGAAATCGACGATCTCTACATCAAGGCCAGTCAGGAGCTGGATCACGAACGGCGCGTTGAGCTTTATCATCAGGCTCAAGCAATCGCTGCCGAGAACGTCCCGCTCATCTACACCACCCTGGGCGAGCGGCTCACTGCGGTCCGCGACGTATTCGGCAACACTACCCCCACCCTGTACGGCCTGTGGGATACTCGCTACCTATACCGCACCGACTGATAACCGAAAGTGGTCGCGGTCAGTATCTGATACAAAGATGGCAGAGGCCGGAGTAGGGACAGGCGCCGGTATGACTCGCCACATCCACAGCGCTATCCGCCGATACTGGAATCGCGGCCTCTTGCACGCCTTCAGAAGGAAACCAAACGCATAGAGTCCCTTGCCAAATTGGCTAGATGATGTCTCGCGTTCAACCGGCCGGGAGGAGGCTATTGTGACGGAACTAACCAGATTGAATAAGAGCAACCAGGTTACTATCCCGCAATCTGTCGTTGAAGCGTTCCCCGAAGCGGAGTATTTCACCGTCACCTGTGCGAACGAGCAAATTGTGCTGACCCCCGTTTCTGCGGCGGAGGTGGCCCGCCGCCGTCTGGCCCCTTTGGGATTGACTGAAGATGATCGCAATCACGGCCTGACCGAAGAACTGATCGCCGAAGCAGTGGCCTGGGCACGGAGCTCACAGTAAATGCCGGTGCTGCGCGTCGTACATGATACGAGTGTGCTGGTGTCCGCTCTGGCATTTCCTTCACGCAGTCTATCCTGGGCTGCCGCTGTCGAGCGAATCCACATTTGCTGAACTTGACCGAGCGCTCCGCTACCCAAGATTGAACTTGTCCGGCTACAGAATAGTGGCCTTGTTAAACTATTATTCGAGATCTTGCGAAACAATAGCGGTATCCGAAGCGCCGGCCATCCCGGATTGCCGCGACCCCAAAGGCCATAAGTTTTTGGCATCGGCCCTGGTCGCCCGGGCCGATGCCCTTGTCACTGGCGATGGCGACCTGCTCACTGTCGCAGACGAATTTGCTGTACCGATCATTACGCCAGCCGCTCTGCGGTCTTGGCTTCAGGATGGGCGCTAATTCTCCGGAACGCCCGGTTCGGTTCTCCCGAGCCATCTTCGTTCTTCCTTGCGCCCCCTGACCACGCTGGGTATGATTCTGCCCATTGTTCGCCGCCCCTCCCATAATCATCTCCGGCGGCGACCCTGGAGGTTCCTCAATGTCCGTGATGGTCACCGGCGGCACCGGGTTCATTGGCAACCGCATCATCCGCAAGCTCGTCGAGCGGGGCGAGGATGTCGTCTGCTTCGACCTCGCTCCCCCACGCGCCAACTTGCAACCACTGCTGGATCGCATATCCGTGTATCGCGGCGACGTCACCCGCCTGGACCACCTGCTGGAGGCCGTCAACCGCCACAGCGTTGATCGCATCATCCACATGGCCGCCCTGCTGCCGCCGGACACCGAGGATCGACCCGCCACCGGCATGGCGGTAAACATCGACGGCTGCAACAACGTCTTCGAGGCCGCCCGCTGGGGCAACATCAAGCGCGTCATCTACGCCAGCAGCATCGCGGTGTACGGTGTGCAGGACACTTTCGGAGACCGGCCGTTGATTGAGGACGACCTGCCCGCGCCCATCAACGTGTACGGCATGACCAAGGCCGTCAACGACTTCGCCGCCGCCCGCTACCGAACGCTGCACGGCCTGGACATCAGGGGCATCCGCATCTGCACCGTCTTCGGACACGGCCGCGTCACCGGCATGACCGGCATGATCGGCGGCCTGATGATGTCCCTGCCCGCCATCGGCCAGCCCGTCAGCATGGACTTCGATCCCATGGAAGCCTCACCCATGATCCACGCCGAGGATGCCGCCGAGATCTTCGTCCGCACCGCCCTGGCCGACAATCTCAACCACAACATCTACATCAGCGGCGGCGAGCTGGCCACCATCGCCGACGTGGCCGACATGGTGCGGTCGTACATCCCCGACGCCAGCATCACCACCGGCAACCGGCCCGTGCCCCACGTCTATCTGGTGGACAACAGCCGCATGATGGCCGACCTCGGCTACGAGTTGCCGCCCCTGCGTATGCGCGTGCTGGACCACATCAACGACGCCCGCGCCGAAGCTGGCCTGGAGCCTATCAGCGGATAAGCGCCAGCCAGCGTTTGCTACAATGCAGTCAGGTGATTCTGATGACTGTAAAACTCCGTTCTGCCAAAGATGAAATCGGTCGGTTCTGCCAACGGCACAGCGTGCGCCGGCTGACGTGGTTGCACGAGCCAGTGCGCGCCGGCAGCGAGGCGGCTTTTCTGGTCGAGTTTCTCAGGGAAGACCTGCCACCCCTGGCCACGCTGGCCGCTATGGAGGCCGATATTACGGAAATCCTGGACCGTCCCACTGACCTGCATCTCTACATCCGGGGCTTTTACGTCGGCAACATCCCCGACGAAGGCAAAATCGCCTATGACCGGGCGGACTACATGGAGTTTCCTATCCCCAAAGACAAAATCGCCGATTTCTGCCAGCGGCACGAGATAACGCGCCTAGCGAGTATAAAGTACCCGTGGCGAAATTCCGTCATCAACGACAGCGATTTGGATTTCATCGCCGAGTTCGCGCCCGACGCCAAGTTGGGCTTGGCTTATTTCGGCTTGGGTGAGGAACTGACAGAACTGCTTGGTTATCCCGCGGACCTGCGCCAGGTGGATAGCGTAGAAACCTGGCAGGAAGAAGGCAAATCCAAAGGCCAGTCGGCAACGGTACACTATGAACGACGTGACTGACGAGGAACGTCTGGACGATATGCGCCGATACGCTGAGGACGCCATAGAAACCCTTGGCAACACCTCCTATGCTGATTTCCTCAACGACGCTAACCTGCGGCACGCCATTTTTTATCTGGTGGCAATCGTCGGCGAAGCCGCCAGCAGAACCACCGGGCCTACGCGCCGCTTGTACCCTACCTCATCTTGGCGCACTTTCCGGAGTTTGAGAAACATACTGATTCACGAGTACCACTCTGTGAAACCCAACCGCATCTACGAAGCAGTTACTGACGACTTGCCGGCGCTTCTCACCGCGCTGAAAACGCCGGTACGTCAACGACAAGGAGGCCAACCACTATGAGCGTTGCCATCGGCTACGTCCCCGGCGCATTCGGACAGGGAGGCGACGACCCCAATTTCCTCCGCACCCTGGTGGAGCTGGGCGACCGGTACGAATACGACTCCATCTGGCTCAGCGACCGCATTTGCAGCGACCGCTTCAGCCTGGAGCCCATGGTCGCCCTGTCACTGGTCGCCGGCTACTCCGACCGGCTCAAGTTCGGCACCAGCGTACTGGCCCTGCCCCTACGCAACCCGGTGGTCTTGGCCAAGCAGGTGGCCACACTGGACTGGCTGTCCCAGGGCCGCTTCTTTCCCGCCGTCGGTCTCGGTCAGGAAGATCCCGACGAGTACGAAGCCTGCGGCGTACCCAAGGCCGACCGCGCCCGCCGCACCGACGAGGCCATCACCCTCATGCGCCGCCTCTGGGAGGAAGAGGACGTAACCCACGAGGGCGAATTCTTCACCACGCACAACGTGTCGGTGACGCCGCGCACGTTCCTGAAGCCGTCGCCGCCGGTATGGATCGGCGGTCGCAGTCCCGCCGCAGCGCGCCGCGTTGGCCGAGTCGGCGACGGCTGGCTCGTCTCCAGCGCCACCCCTGACGAGGTACGCTCCGGCCGCGAGATCGTCTTCGAGACGGCACAGCAATACGACCGCGAGATCGAGGAGGACCACGTCGGCGTCCTGATCGGCTATTACATCTGCGACGACCAGAAGGCCGGAGAGGAAAAATCCGAGCAGTTCGTAACCCGCCAGCGGCCCGACGCTCATTTCACTGAGTTCTCCGCCGTTGGCACCTCCGAGCAGATCGGCGACTTCATCCAGGATTACATCGACGCCGGCGGCTTCAAGTTCGTAATCCGCCCGCTCTGCGCTGGCACCGAATCCATGGAGCAACTGGAGCAGGCCGGCGAGGAGATCCTGCCCCGCTTCCACGGCCCACTGGGCAGCAAGTAGGCATCCCGGAGGCGCCATGACCACCGCCAAACCCAAACTCCGCACCGGGACCCGCATGTCCCTGGACGAGTTCCTTGCCCTCGGCGAAACCGACGAGAGGCTGGAACTGTTTGACGGGGTCCTTTACGTTATGAGCACACCTACCAAAGACCACCAATTCCTGATGGGCCGGATACACCTGCACTTTGAACTGTACCTGGACGGTTTTGAGGATTCCCCGGCAGAAGTGTATCAGGATATAACCACCATCCTATCGGTGGAGTTGCAGCGCGCCGTTGATCCGGACCTGGTGGTAATCCTCAGCGGACGCGACAACATCGGCGGGAGAATACACGTTGAAGGCGTGCCCGACATCGTGGTGGAAATCCTGTCCACTGACCGAAACCATGATCTGGTGTTCAAGCGGCGGATTTACGCCGAGGCCGGCGTTCGCGAATACTGGGTTTTCGACCCGCGCAACGACACGGTGTTGCCGCTGGAGCTGCGCGACGGCCAATATGTCGAGCGTCCCACCCTCACCGCGGACGACACCCTCACCACGCCGCTGCTGCCCGGCCTGGAAATCCCGCTGGGCAGCATCTTCAACCACCGCCGCCGTCCGCCCCGGGATGAGTAGATTCGCCGGAGGACGACCCATGACCACCGCTAAACCCAAACTCCGCACCGGGACCCGCATGTCCGCCGCCGAGTATCTCGCCTTGCCGGAGATCGACGAATACCGCTGGCTGGAACTCGACGATGGAGAACTTTATTTTATGCCCCGACCACGCCGTATCCATCTATTTGTGTCGAGTAGGCTAACGAACTTCTTTGAAAACCATTTGGAGAGCTTCGATGAACCTCCGGCCGAGGTGTACAGCGAACTGGTCATCATCATTTCCCAGGAATCCGGACGCATCCTGATACCCGACCTGTCCATTTTCCTGCGCGCGCCCGGCGACGAATCCGACATCAGCGCCTCGGGTAGAATCCTCGACATCGTAATCGAAATCCTCTCCACTGACCGCAACCGCGACTTGGTGCGCAAGCGTCAGTTGTATGCCGAAGCCAGCGTCCATGAGTATTGGATTTTCGATCCCGTCAACGACAACGTTCTCCCGCTGGAACTGCGGGGCGGCAAATATGCCGAGCGTCCCACCCTCACCGCGGACGACACCCTCACCACCCCGCTGCTGCCCGGCCTGGAAATCCCGCTGGGCAGCATCTTCAACCACCGCCGCCGTCCGCCCCGCGACGAGTAGCAACCCGCCGGGTTGCCCCACGTACCTGGGCATACTATGATTGCCCGGCGATTCAATCTCAAAACGACATCCTGTTGAAAGGAGCAGCCCTCTAATGAAAGCAGCCCAGCTAGTCGCCCCCAAGCGTTGGGAGTTCACCGAAGTTGACACACCAGCCCCCAATGACGGCCAGGTGCTGATCAAGATGGAGTCCGTCAGCGTGTGCGGTTCCGACATACGCCACACCTATGGTCCCGTACTCGACGAGTCCGAGTACCCCATGGCTCCCTGCAAGGGCGCGCACGAGCTGGCCGGCGTCATCGTGGACAGCAAGACCGACGAGTTCCGTGAAGGCCAGCGTGTCATAGCGATTCCATATCCCGGCACCGGTGGTCTCTGCGACTACATCCTGTCTGAACCCGGACGCATGGCGCTGCTCCCTGAATACGGCGGCCTGGACGAGTGGGTGATGTGCCAGCCCCCGGGCACCGTGCTCTATTCTTGCCGCCAGATGGGCAGCCCCCTTCAGCAGAACATTCTTATCTTCGGCCAGGGCAGCATCGGCCTCAGCTTCACCATGATCCTCTCCCGCATGGGCGCGCGCAACGTCATCGTAGTTGATCCGCTGGACTACCGGCTCGAAAAATCCAAGCAGATGGGATCCACCCACCGCATCAACCCCGACCAGCAGGACGTCCATGAAGCCGTCATGGAAATCACCAAAGGCGCCGGCCCCGACGTCTGCGTTGAGGCCGCCGGCTATCCCGACGCGCTGAATGAGTGTTTCCGCCACGTGCGGCAATTCGGCCAGGTCATCATCTTCGGCATCCAGACCGACCACATGGTGCCCATCGAACACAACCTTTGGATGGACAAGCAGCCGCGCATCATCCCCACCACCGGCGCGCGCAGCGGCGATCCCATCAGCCAGATCCAGGACATGGTGGACCTGCGCGACCGCGGCTGGGCCGACCCCGCCGAGCTCATCACTCACCGCGTCGGCTTCTCCGACATCCAGCAAGCCTACGACATGTACGAGCAGCGGGACGACAACATCATCAAGGTGGTCATGGACATCAACACCTAGGCCACTCTCCCGTGGCCTTTGCCGAAACTCCGTAGGGGCGAATAATTATTCGCCCCTACCTGTATGAGCAGTTCAAGCAACCGTGTCATCGCATCCGTCAATCACGTCCATTACGTCAGGCGGAAGGGTCCGGCTGGCCCGGGAGAACCTGTGCCTGGCGATGGCCGTGTATGCAGCATCCCATCGGGGTCTGATCACCGCCACTCTGGTTCCCAGCCGGGCGGAACTGGAGCGCGAAAGCGGCCAGACATTTGACTCCAACCTTCCCCTCGAGGTGACAGACTACCGGTCCCTGCTGCGCACCACCGGAAACCAGGTTCGCGGCGCTTTCGCCCTGCTGGCGATGCAAACGCAGCGAGAGGCTGAAACCGTGTTCGGCTCCGTTTCGCACCTTCCCCCGCCTGGGGCAGACCAACCGGACGTCGATCTCTGGAATGCCCGCGCGGCCACGTATTTGATCTCCCAGAGCGTGGCGCTGGACCTGATGGCCCCCTCCTGGCGCATACCTCCCGAATTCCGGCAAAACTACGCCATCCCCAATATGGAGTTTGTGCTGGACGCGGAGAACCTGCACGGCGAAGAAATCCGCTGGGGGCACTTCGGCAGTTTGGCGCGTTACCTGGACCTGTCCCTGTTCGTTTCTTATTGTCTGGACGGGATCGACATCTCGGTCGCGTTGCAGGCGTCGTCTGGAAACTATGGGCTGCTAGGGCTGCTGGCGGAACATTTTTCACGGGAAATACCGTCGGCAAGTCCGATCAGCGACGTGGGCGGCTACGGCAGCGGGTCCGGCCGGCTGCGTCAGTACGGGGCGTTGGATGGCAGCGTCGAAAGCGACGCTCCGGCCGGCTGGATTGCTCCGGACGGCCCCCCGGAACCGCGCATATCCGTGGCGTCCCAGGCCACTGAGATGGGCCCCATCGACGACTTCGTAGCCAACGCCTGCTCCACCGGGTCGCGGGCAATGAACCTGGCCGGAGACCTCTACACCTCCTACGCCAATTGGTGCCTGGACCACGGTTATCTGGCCCACAGCCAGCGCAAATTCGGCCTGGAACTGCGGGCGCGCGGCTACGAACGAAAGCGGCGCGGCAAAGGGCGTCACTGGTGGATCGGCGTGGAATCGCGCGTCTGAAAGTTACAAAGGCGTAACATTGGCGCAAAACCGGCGTAACACCCCTTCGCCATAATCTGCTCCATCGAAACGGGCACTCTCGCCCAATCACCATTGGAGACAGATTGAAATGCTTGCTATAGCCGCCGGCGCCGCCTTCGTTGGACTGTTCGCTCTCTGGGTCATCGTCCCCCGGTTCGTCCTGCGCCGCCGCAACAACGAGAGCGCTTCCATGACCATGGCGCCTCAGGAAGAATTTGCTCCGCAGGCTGCTGATTAAAATTTGACCAACCAACCCAAATTGGACGGAGACAACTGACCATGCTTCCTATCGCCGCTGCCGCCGCTTTCGTGGGACTCTTCGCGCTCTGGGTACTCGTGCCCCGGTTCTTCATTCGCCGCAAGCAGGATGAAAACGCCGCCGCAGCGCCGATGCGCCACGAGGACGCTAACGCGCAGCCGGCCCCGTCCCCCGCTGACTAAAACCCGAGTCCTCCATATCGAAAATCAGCCCGGGGAGTGTGCGCTCCCCGGGCTTTTTGATGTCCCTGGCATTGACCGCTGGATGTGGCGCTGGGAGCGTTCATATTGCATAATGACGCGCCTATGCTACAGGCCAACCGGGACGTCGCTGCCATCTCGCCATGAATTCGAGAAACCGATTGTATATAATGGCTTTCGCCGTCTATACCACCGCGTTGTTGGTTACAACAGCGCTGGCTGGGTTGGCTCTGCAATACAGCACGGCGGCCGGCGTCGTCCAGTTGGCTGTCGCCCTCAGCGGAAACGGAATAGGAGGTTTCGCATTGGTGTTGGGAATTCTGCGCGACGACCGCGTCCAAAAAGCCGAAGAGAATGCTGCACAAGCGCGGCAGGAATCCGAGCAGTTCAAGCAACAAGCCGAACAGTTCAAGCAGCAAGCCGAGTCGGAACGCCAACGCGCCGAACGCGCCGAGGCCGAGCTTGAGCGTGTCCGTGCCGAGCGCGACCAGGAATGGGCCGCCCGCATCCGCCGGCTCGAAATCGCCGCCGGCTTCGCAGCGCCCGATGCCTCCGACGACGCCACGGAGAACTGAACCCACATGCCACGCACCATTGTCGGTATTGATGTCGGTGGCACGTTCACCGACATCGCCATCCTGGAGGACGGACGACTCTCCGTCCACAAGCTCCCCTCGACGCCCGCCGATCCTTCCCAGGGCATCACCGCCGGCATCAGCGAAACCAGCGTTGACATCGCCTCTACCGATTTTATCCACGGCAGCACCGTCGCCACCAACGCGCTGCTTGAGGGCAAGGGCGGCCGCACTGCCCTGGTGACCACCCTGGGCTTTGAGGACGTGCTGGAAATCGGACGCCAGAACCGCGCCGACCTCTACGACCTCTCCATGGAACGACCCACGCCGTTGTCTCCCTGGCAACTCCGCTTCGGCCTGCCCGAGCGCATCGACTACACCGGCGCGATTCTCGACGATCTCACGCCCGAATCCGTCGATGCTCTGCTGTCCTTGCTCACTGAGGCCGAGGTCGATGGCATCGCGGTTTCGTTCCTCTTCTCCTTCCTCAACCCGATACACGAGGAAACCCTGGCCCAACGTCTCGCCGAACTACCCAACGGCCCGTTCATTTCCATTTCCTCGAAAATCCTGCCGGAGTTCCGCGAGTACGAGCGCGCCAGCACCGTCGTCGTCAACTCCTATGTCGGCCCGGTGATGGCCCGCTATCTCACCCAGCTGGAATCCGTATTGGGACGCGGCCTCCGCATCATGCAGTCTTCCGGCGGCAGCATCACCGCCAGCCTAGCCGCTGAGCAGCCCGTCCGCACTATCCTCAGCGGACCCGCCGGCGGAGTCGTCGGCGCGTTCTACACCGGCGTCCAGGCCGGCTACCCTGACATCATCACCCTGGACATGGGCGGCACCTCCACCGACGTATCCCTCTGCCCCGGCCGCATCAAGGAGACCACGGCGGCTAACCTGGGCGGCTACCCGGTCAGCGTGCCGATGATCGAGATCCACACCGTCGGCGCCGGCGGCGGATCCATCGCCCGTGTGGATGCCGGCGGCGCGCTGGTTGTCGGCCCCCAGTCCGCCGGCGCGGATCCCGGCCCGGCCTGCTACGGGCGCGGCGACCGTATCACCGTCACCGACGCCAACCTCGCCCTGGGACGCCTGCGCTCCGACGGCTTCCTCGGTGGCCGCATGACCCTTGACCGCCAGCGTGCCGAGACTTTGATGACCGACCTTGCTGCTGGCATCGGCGCGTCCCCTACCGACACGGCACTGGGCATCATCCGCGTCGTCAACTCCAACATGGAGCGCGCCATCCGCGCCATTTCCCTGGAGCGAGGCTATGACCCCCGCGAGTTCACGCTGATACCCTTCGGCGGGGCTGGCCCCATGCACGCCTGCGAGCTGGCCGCCGAGCTGGGCATCCCTCGCGTGCTGGTTCCCGGACACCCGGGCATCCTGTCCGCCCTGGGCGTCGCCATCGCCGACATAGTCAAGGACTATTCCCGCACCGTCATGCTGCGCGGCGACGATCTCGACCAGGCTCGCCTGGATACCGAGTTTCGCGGCATGGAGCAACTGGCCCGCGCCGAATTGCTGGACGAGTCCCTGCCCGCCGACGACATGACGCCCCGGCGGTTCCTCGATGTGCGTTACGTCGGGCAGTCCTTCGAGCTTACGGTGGATTGTCCGCCCATGGACGCGCCGGGCAACCTCACCGACTCCATCGCGGGCGATTTCTACGAGGCCCATCTGCAACGGTTCGGTTACGCCGACCGCGACCTGCCCATCGAGGTGGTCAACCTGCGCCTCAAGCTGGAACTGGCAGTGGATAAACCCGCGCTGGAGCCAGCATCGGCCCAAGAGTCGGACGCCGCCCATGCCGCCATCGGTTCCGCCGAGGTAGTGTTCGCCGGCGGCCCGGTCAACACGACGCTCTACGACCGCGACCAACTGCAAACCGGCAACCGCATCGCCGGGCCGGCCCTGCTGTTGCAACTGGACACGACCATAGTGGTCCCGACCGGCTGGAACGGCGAGATCGACCCCTACGGCAACCTGATTTTGGAGCCGGCCTCGTGACCGCAACGGATATATCCCGCCTCTCCGTCCTGGCCTGTTTCGCTCATCCTGACGACGAGGGCTTTGCCTCAGGCGGCCTGCTGGCGATGCTGGCGGCTGGCGGCGCGCGCGTTACGCTGGTCTGCGCCACCAATGGCGACCTCGGCGAGATTAGCGACCCAACCTTGGCCACGCCCGAAAACCTCTGGCAGGTACGCAAGCAGGAACTCCGCAATGCCATGGCCATCACAGGGATCACCGACCTGCGCTTCCTCGACTACCGAGACAGCGGCATGGACGGCTGGGATTCCAACAACCACCCCAATGCATATTGCAACGCCGACTCCGACCACATCGTCGGCCTGCTCACTGGCATCATCGCCGAGATAAACCCCCACGTCGTGCTGACCCACGACCCCAGCGGCGGCTACGGCCACCCCGACCACAAGACCATGTGCGCCCACGCCACCGCTGCCGTGCAGCGCGCCTCCGATCCCGACGGCTTCACCCCGCTGCTCTACTACGTCTGTTTTCCACGCGGCGTGTTCCAACGCTGGTGGCAGGAGATGCTCAACCGGGGCATCGAGCCACCCTTCGCGGTGGACGCCATCGACTCCCTGGGCACGCCCGACGAGGACGTAACCACCGCCGTGGACGTGTCGCCCTACGTCGCTACCAAGATCGCATCCCTGAAATGCCACCGCACCCAGATCAGCGACGACGGCCCTTTCTTCCAGCTACCCGCGGACATCATGGCCGGCCTCATGGGCGCCGAATACTACCAGTTGGCGATTCCGGCGGGCGGGACGGATTTGCTGGCAACACTTTAGACTGCCCAAAACACCTAGAGGCGCAGGTTGCCAATGACACCGTGCATTGGCAAGCCGTAGCATGTAACCTAGAATTGATCGGGACAAACCGATCTCATGGCCCGGAAGAAGCGGGGTTGTCATTATGACTGAGCAGGCAAGTTTCACCCAGGACATGGATAAGTTCATTGAGGCAGTTCTCTACATTGGCGAACGGTCAGAGAACGACCCACATTTCGGCGTCAGCAAGCTGACGCGCTTGCTCTACTACTCCGATTGCGCCGTTTACATGCTCCTGGGCAGGCCCATCACCGGCGCCACTTATCTTCATTTCCCGCATGGCCCGTACCCGGAAAACTGGTATCAGGCCCGCATGATAATGGAGCAGTCCGGCGCCATCACCGTGCTGCGCGACAGCCACGCGCAAGGCTACCACCGCTACGGCCTGTTGACCAACCGGCCGGCCAACCGGGAAATGCTGGCGGCCGAGGAAATGGAGGAAATGGACGCTCAAATGGAGCGGTTCGCCGACTACAGCGCGGCGGCCATTGAGGACTACTCCCAATACGAAGCGGCCTGGCTCGCCACCGAGGATGGGCAGCCCATGTCCTACGATTTGGCCGGTTGGACTGCCCCGCCTTTGAGCCAGAACTCAATCCGCCACGTCAAGGAGATTGCCAAACGCCGCGCTGCCGCAGGAGCGCCTGCTGACCCCGTTGGCAGTGCAGGCAGCGGTTAATGCTGCCGGGAGCAAATGAACCTTACCGGATTATTCGGAGCGCCGAGTTTCACTCCGACTGGAGCGCGGGTGTCGCGGCCGGCTGGCTCAACCCTATGGTACATCCTGCTCAAGTGGAGTATTTCACCGGCGATGTGCTACCCACGATGCCTTTTTTCGGGAGTCAGGCAGCCGGTCAGCCACCGAATTTCAGGGTACTTCGTTTGCCACACGCCCCGCGCGGCTCCAGCCTGATCGAAATCCTCTATTCCATAGTTGAGGATGACCGCACCATAATTCTGGAAGAAATCCGCCTGATTCCCTGAACCAGCGAGGAGCCTTAGCCACCATGCCAGTTGACGCCATCAGCCTGGAAGTTTTCAAGAACATGTTCATCTCCGTCTCCGAGGAGATGGGCGTGGCGCTCCAGCGCACCAGCTACTCCACCAACATGAAGGAGCGGCAGGACTTTTCCTGCGCCCTGTTCAATCCCGCCGCCGAAATGGTGGCGCAGGCCGCGCACCAGCCGGTGCATTTGGGGGCCATGCCGGCCTCGGTACAGGCAGCCCTCAGCACCTTCCCCGACGGCCTCCAACCCGGCGACATCATCATCCTCAACGATCCCTACCTCGGCGGCTCCCACCTGCCCGACATCACCCTGGTTGCCCCAGCATATATTGACTCCGACGGCGGCCAGGAACTCATCGGCTACGTCAGCAACCGGGGCCACCACTCCGACGTCGGCGGCATGGCCCCCGGCTCCATGCCCCTGTCCACCGAGCTCTACCAGGAGGGCATGATCATCCCGCCCCTCAAGCTCTCCGATGCCGGCCGCATCAACCAGGAGCTCATCGCGTTAATCTGCCGCAACTCCCGCACCCCCGACGACCGCCAGGGTGACCTCGCCGCCCAGATTGCGTCCATCCGCGTTGGCGACATACGCCTCACCGAAATCGCCCAGCGCTACGGCCTGGCGGAGACCCACGAGCACATGGACGCGCTGCTCGACTACTCCGAGCGTCTCACCCGCCGCCGCATCACCGAGATCCCCGACGGAACCTACCGTGTCACCGACTACATGGACGACGACGGCCAGACCGACGAACCCGTCGCCATCAGCGTTGCCGTAACCGTCGCCGGCGACCGACTTACCATCGACTTCACCGGCACCGCCGACCACCGGCCCGGCTGCATCAACGCGCCCCGCGCCGTCACCGTCTCCGCCAGCCTCTATGTCGTCCGCTGTGTCGTCGGCGACGAGGCTCCCGCCAACCAGGGTTGCCTGCGTCCCGTTGAGGTCATAACTCCACGCGGCAGCCTCGTCGATCCGCTGCCCCAGCGCGGCGTGGCGGGTGGCAACGTGGAAACATCCCAGCGCATCACCGACGTGCTGCTCGCCGCCATGAGCCAAGCCATGCCCGACAAGATTCCCGCTTCGTCCCAGGGCACCATGAACAACATGATCGTGGGCGGCCACGACATTTCCCGCGACAAACCCTACGTCTATTACGAGACCATCGGCGGCGGCATGGGCGCGCGCCCCGACAAGGACGGCATCTCCGGCATCCACACCCACATGACCAACACCATGAACACGCCGGTCGAGGCCCTGGAGTTTGCCTTCCCATTGCGCCTGCGCCGCTACGCCCTGCGCCGTGGATCCGGCGGCGACGGCCTGCATCGGGGCGGCGACGGCCTCATCCGCGACGTCGAGTTCCTCAGCCCCGCCCGCGTTACCGTGCTGTCCGAGCGTCGCCGCTACGCGCCCCCCGGCTACCACGGCGGACACCACGGCCACCACGGCGAGAACGTCCTGCTCAAGGGCGGCTACGAGGAGGTCCACCTCGCCGGCAAGGAGACCCTGGACGTGGAGGCCGGCGACATCCTCAGCATCCGCACGCCCGGCGGCGGCGGCTGGGGCGCCCCTGAGGGCGAACACGACCATCGTTCATGACAAAGGCTATTACCTGAGCTACGGCGTCAACGCTCGAATACCAACTCCGGAACCACCACCTCCCAGGAATCGCAGCGGTAGCGGTCTCGGTACTGCGGCTCTGAACTTTTCCGGTTCCAGTGGACGATAGCCTGCACAGTGGCCATGGCGCGGCGTGTGTCGGCGAGGGCCTTGAAGCCGCCGGTCAGCGCTCCTACCCGGAGCTCATCTGCTCGCAGTATCCCCGCTACTGCGGCTGGTCCCCCAGCCCGGTGGCCCACTAGGCGCCGGTATCTCACTGCTCAACCGTTCGGCAAGTGTTGTCAACTCTTTGGTTTCACACTCCCACACTGTGATGACGGCCCAACCGAGTTCGCGCAGCTGATTGTACTGGCGCTGGTCTCGTTTGACATTCTCTGCGAATTTGGCGTTCCAGAAATCGATATTGCTCTTTGGAGTGTAAGCGAATCTGCAACCGGGGTGACGATGCCAATAGCAGCCGTGTACTAGTACGACCGTGCGTCGGCCCGGCAGAACAATGTCGGGCCGACCCGGCAGGTCTTTCCGGTGCAGTCGGAATCGGTAGCCCATACTGTGCAACATCGAACGCACCAACCGCTCCGGCTTGGTGTTCCCGCCGCGGATGCGGGACATAAACGGCTACTCACCCTTGAAAGATATACTCCCGGTGGTAGGCGAGGAAATCCCGATGAGGCGCGAATTTTTCCGGTAGCTGAATCGGTCGCCCATCGTAAGAACCTATGGCGGATGTGAAAAACTCGCCGCCGACAGCGGTATGCTCACGTGACACATGGACGGTCATATCGTCTCTGATGGTGAACAGCCCGACGTCAAACGCTTTGTGGTGTAGCACTGACAACAAAAGGCCGTTGCGGGGATTCGTCCGGTTCGCGCTGTCGTGTTGCCACGGTACGATGTGGCTGGCTTGCAGCAACGTGGGGACCGCCAGCCCGGTGACACAGCATTGCTCGTTGTAGGCGCTCATCACCGCCGCACGGAAGAACCTCTGCCCGATGCGGGTAGTAGCCCGCACAACCCGATCTTCACCAATGGGTAAGTCGTCATAGTCAGGAATGACTGGTTCAACAGTAGGCTCCGGCATCGCCTCCGTCGCTAGCAGGGCCTGTTCGCATTCGACGGCAAAGCGTTCCCAATCGCTAGTCATCTCATCCCACATCGCCCGGTCGTTGGCGGACGCAGCCCGCAGTCCGCTGCGCCCCGTTGATGTGATAGCCGGGTCCAAGCTAGCGAGGTTGCCCATCTTCATAGATAGCGCCGCCGGCGTCCGCCCGATGGCGGCAGCGACCCGTATGATGTCGGGGTGCCGCGAGCTAATCTTGCCAAACGGCATCCGACAATACAACGCAAACGCCACCAGCAATTGCTCGCGCGTCCAGTTGGCTCTGGTAATCATTGTCGTTGACTCTTCCAAGCCCCATCAGCACTGTTCTCTCTTCAACATCCAAGACTGGACACGGCGAGCTTGCTGTTTAGGGTTTTTGCGAACTTTGCATTCCCATACGACTACGACAAGCCACCCTAATTCCTTCAGAGCAGTGGTATTACGCTTGTCCCTAGCTCGGTTTCGGGCAAATTTCGCTGTCCAATAATCTTGATTTGTGGATGGGAAATGCGGAGAGCAGTGAGGGCAGCGATGCCAGTAGCAGCCATGGACGAACACGGCGACTTTTTCCGCGTAGAAGGTTATATCGGGCTTTCCCGGCAATGCAGGATGTAGGACGAAATGGTCGAGGCCCAAAGCGGTCAAAGCATCCCGCATGGACTGTTCGGGGCGCGTGTTAGCCGAACGGTTGCCAACCATTGAAGAGCGTACCGCAGGCGAAGTTGCTGGCGGTGCTGGCGGAAGTGGCATGAGTGTGGTTTTAGCACGTGGCATGGTGGGTAATCCTCTCCCAAACGCCAGAGCAAAGCATGAGATGAGGCAATCAGCAGCGTTATGCGGTTGGTGTAAAATCGCTTAGGCTATCAGAACACAATTTAGCACCGTAGGAGTCAAGGAAAGCGTCGATGATTTCCGCGATGAAACGTCGCGGTTCACCGTCCCTAAAGTACGCTAGGCGATGAAGTGCTTTGCATATTCTGTAGCGGTCACAAAATACGCAGTTGCTAATTTCATGCGGTAGCACGCTTTCGTCTAGTGTGTCAAAATCTTCTCTGGGAAGATGTGGTATGAACAAAAAATTAGAATGCTGCACGTTGAGGAGTATGTACGCAGCTAGACCATGGTCAGCCCGCGCTTCACTATTCTTACGCCCCCATTCCCGTGAGGACTGGGATACAGTACACTGCGCAAACGCAAAGAAAGGATAGCCGAGGCGGTCATCCAGCGCATCAATGGCAATTATGTCAATCCCAAATTCATTTGGACCTGTCGGGATCTCTTCTTCAGGCCTCACCATACTAGTATTTAGCATTGCCGCCAAATTTTTGACAGCCTCCCGTGCTGAGCGTCCCAGCTTTGCTCTGTCGTGGCTAAATTGACTGAACAGAAAGACATCTGCCGACTCGCTAAAGAGTGCCTTCATTGCCTCTTTGCAGATTTTTTCAAACTCCGTTTCGAGCCTTGGCCCTTTACCGGTTATTGAAGCATAATGTGAGCAAGCAAGCAAAAATACGTAAGGCGTCCATTCATCTCGGTCAGATCCTGGCGCGAGTCTTACTTCATCGCCATCTACCACAAAAGGGTGCAGGGATCCCAGCCACTGGCGACGTCGTTCTATCAATGACAACGCATCCTCGAAATGACATTTTGTTTCGTCCACCTCATCCCCTTCTAGGAAGGAATCCTCGATATCATTGTAGGGAGCCTCCTGGACAGCGTTTACGAAGTCGGCATGAGTGAATACCATACCCTCATGCTCACTATCAATTGCGATAGTAAGCTCTATGTAATCAGCCAATATAACAGGGTCATTAACTACCCCTTCGTTCCAATTAATCTCTAACATCTTTATGCCACCTTTCCGTGCTTATCCCACTGTTCCATGGCAACAGATTACGGGCTTATCTTGTCTGCTAATCTGTCAGTTTCGAACTTGATTTCGGATATGACTTGCTGCACATCAGGATCTTTGCCGTCAACAGAGTTAAGTTTCGAAATCGCTGACTTGATATGATGCAGTGCTGTCCTTATTTCGCGAATGAATTCATTCTGAATGTCCGGAGTGTCGAGATGCGCATCATCTAGCGTCGCACCATCGCGGAATCGTTCTAGCGCTCTGGGGGCTGACACCACAGCAGCTAGCTTGGGAATGTTCCTAGACTCGCCCAGGCGGGTTTTACCGTCTGCGTTTTTGACGAACATCCACTCGACTATCTCTTTGATTGCATCGACTTTCAAACTCTGTGGATTCTCTATCGGGTGGGTCGGCTGGTCGCTATCATCTCTCGCTCCGGTAAAGGCAGCTATGCCTGTAATGCCCAGTGCCGTGTAAAATGTCCCAAATTGGAACTTGTCTTCGTCGAGCGATTGGATGTCGAAGAAATCGTGGCTTTCTACCACTTCATAGGCCGCAAGCGCGTCCAGGTTTTTGCGGACCGTGTCTCGCCTGCTTCCTATCTCGCTTGCAACTTGTAGGTATCGAGAATCAGGGCTGCCTTCCGAGTGCTGGTAAAGCATCTTCAAATACCGCGCTTTCGCCAGCGGGTCCCAACGTTGAACGCCCGACACGTGTCGGAACCCCAGATATTGGAGGGCATCACCCCTCGAATCCACTTCGTAGGCTGGTACTTTTGTGGGACGATTTTTAGCGTTAGTTGCAGCCTCTGCCACACCCGCGGAAACGCCTTTTGCGATGCTAGGCTCTGCTAGCAATTTCAAGGCCGTCAGGCGGCGGTTTCCCTCGAGCACCGTGTACTTCCCATCTGGTGCTCCGTCGCTAGTTACAACAATAGCCTCGCCGGGGAAAAAGTCGTTCTCCCCGATTGAAGTCACTAACTCAGCTATGTTGGTCTTCCGGATGAGGTACTTTAGTATTTCATCTTCATCCGCCCCCTTTAGTCTGGACGGGAGACGCGGGTTCTCTCTGTCAAGTTCCAATTCCGAAACGTCGATTTCCTTGAAATCAGGCATGGGATACCTCCGGGGGCAGTGCTTCCACGACTCGCTGAAAGACGAGAGGGGGAACAGCGTTACCTATCACCTTGTATTTGCTCATCAGGCCCGCCGTTTCTGGAAACTCCCACCCTGCCAAGTCTTGCAAGATAGCAGCCTCTCTGTAAGAGAGCCGTCTAGCATCATCAGCGGTGCCGTCAAATTCCCATTGGTCTGGGCCAACTTTCCTAAGGGGTGGACTCATAGGGTGGAGTGGCATATGGCGTGCATTTGCAAGGACTGTCTTGCTTGGACGGTCCCATCCACGGTGTCGGTCACGCGAAAGGTAGTACCAGTGAAAAGCTTTGTCGTAGTATTCACCAGCAGGCCATGTCCCGTTAGTCCCTGCTAGGCAATCCGCCTGGGTGATGACAGGTAAAAGCGATGGTCCATGAGAGGCCATAGGGAACCTATACTCTGCCTTCAGGTCTGACCTGACGCCTACGATGAAAATGCGCTTACGTTCTTGGGGCAGCCCGTATCCCACTGCGTTGACAATTTTCGGATCAGCGACTTTGTAGCCTGCGTCGCTAAAGTTTTCGATCTGGCTGTCCAGAAGAGGCCTGTTGTTGCTACGTGCCATGCCCGGCACGTTCTCTACGATAAATGCTTTGGGGCGCACGACTCTCAAGGCCCGTCCGAATTCCCTGTACAACTTATTGATTGGCCGATCAGGGTCTCTGGCCCCGCCTTGAGAATACCCCTGGCAGGGGTAGCAGCCCACCAATATGTCGGCTTTAGGAAACTTCGTAATCTTGGCAATATCGCCAAGTTGAAAGTCGGTTTCCGGCAGATTAGCTTCGTACACTTCCTTGGCGTAGCCCATTATGTCATTTGCCATCACTACGCTATAGCCAGCGTCGATTAGCCCTTTGTCGGATCCTCCACAACCACTGAACAGCGAAATTGCCGTGCCCATAGGATTCCCCCTCGTTTGGTTGTGTTGCATGGGCAGCAAAGTAACCGCGCCAAGCAAATCGGTCAATCCCCTACATCAAAACCCCTCCACCAGCTCCAGGAACCGCTCCGTCGCCTCCAGCTCCGGGTGGTGGTCGCACCCCGGCGAAAGCGCGGATACGGCCATCCCGGCGGCCTACCTCCAGGTCCAGCGACACGCAGCGAGCCAGGATGTTGCCATCGTTTCCGAACACGGTGGCAAACTCAAAGGACACGGCTGGCGCGGGGTTCGCCTAGTCCCGGGGCGCGCCCCAGCGGTCGTAGGAGCAGACTTCGTTCAGCGGGAGGCGCGTAACCGGGCCGAAGTTGCCGCGCGGGTAGCCGAATGGCATGCAGTACACGATCTGCGCCTCATCGGGGATGTTGAACAGCGCGTGTACCCGTTCCTCGACTACGGCATGCAGCGTGGCGATGGTGCCGCCGATGCCGAAGGCCCGCGCCGCCAGCAGCATGTTCTGCGCCGCCGGTATCACCGATCCGGCCGCCTGCGCCCCTTTGGACGTGGCGCATATCAACACCATCACCGGCGCGTCGCCGATCTCGTTGGCCAGCCGCATCGCCGAGCGCATGGAACTCGGCCCGGGCGGTATGTCCTGCGGCCCCATGATGCCGGCGTCGGCCCGCTTGGCCCACCATGCTTCATGGTAAAGATCGCCCAACTTGCGCCGCATCTCCTCGTTCTGCACCACGATGAAGTGCCAGCCTTGATTGTTGCCGCCGTTGGGCGCGCGGATGGCGGACTGCATGATGTCGTCCATCACGTCGGCGGGAATCGGGTCGGGCTTGAAGCGGCGAATCGCCCGCTGGGTGAACATGGCCTCTCCCAGCGGAATCACGTTCAGACGGTCGGCGGTGGTCACGTTGCTACCTCCAGATTGTGCGTAAGGCAAGTTTGAACAGCGCGGAAATCTTACCATAGTGAAACTGCCGCCCCTTGCTATAATGCCGCCCAACCGTCGTTAGCAGCCAGGAGGTTCCTTTGACCCAGCAGAACATCACCGACGCCGAACAGGCATACCGCAGCCTGGGCGTCACCCCCATCATCAACGCCTCCGGCTCGGTGACCCGACTCGGCGGCACTCGCACCCGCCCGGAGGTGCTGGAGCAGATGGCCGGCGCATCCCGCGTCATGGTCAACATCGACGAGCTGAACCGCCGGGCCGGCGAGGAGATTGCCCGACTGGTCGGCGCGGAGGCCGCCATGGTCTCCAGCGGCGCGGCCGGCGGGCTGCTCCTCCAAGCCGCGGCCTGTATCGCCGGCAGCGACCCCGCCCAGATGCACCGCCTGCCCGACACCGACGGCATGAAGAACGAGATCATCATCCAGACCATGCACCGGTTCCCCTACGACCATGCCTACCGCGCCGCCGGCGCCAAGATTGTCGAGGTCGGCAACTACCTGTACAGCCACCCGTGGGAAATGGAAGCGGCCATCAACGAGCGCACCGCTGCCGTCGCCTACCTGTGCGCCCCTTACACCAGCCGCCGGATGCTGCCGCTGGATCAGGTCTGCGAGATCGCCCACGCCAACGAGGTGCCGGTAATCGTTGACGCCGCGTCCATGTTGCCCCCGCGGGCCAACCTGCACCGCTACCTCAACGATGGCGCGGACATGGTGATATTCAGCGGCGGCAAGGGCGTGCGCGGGCCGCAGGGCACCGGCATCCTGTGTGGCCGCGCCGACCTCATCGACGCCGCCCTGGCCAACGCCAGCCCAGCCCAGTTCCTCGGACGCCCCATGAAGGTCGCCAAGGAGGAGGTTCTGGGGCTGGTCACTGCCCTGTCCATGTTCGTGGAAGAGGATGAGGAAGCGGAGATGACGTTCTACCGCACCCTGGCGCAGCGCGTGGTGGACAGTCTGGTCGAGGTGCCCGGCCTGCGTGTAACCCTCGAGCATGACGGCCACGACCATCTGATCCCCACCGCAGTGCTCAACTTTGGCGGCGATGACTGGTCAGGCCCATCGCCCCGGGAGGTCAGCGCCGCCCTCCAGCAGGGCGACCCGCCCATATTCCTACAGCAGCTCGGCCCGCCCGACGAGCTGATGGTGGATCCCCTCAACCTCACCGAGGACGAAACCGAGATCGTGATCCGCCGCCTCCGGGAAATCCTGACCGCCTAGGGCGTGTCGATCAGGTTCAGCTGGTACTCGCCGGCGTAGTCGCCGCCCGCAACGCGGTGGGACATGGTGACGGCCTTGCCCTTGATGGTGATGCCGCGCTCGCGCTCCAGCTCCATCTGATCGAGGAACTGGGCCTTCATATCCTGGGGCCGCACCGTTCCGGTGATCTCCAGCAGGCGGTCCGCCAGTGTGGATTTCCCGTGATCGATGTGGGCGATGATGCAGAAATTGCGAATACGCTGCTGATTCATAATGCCGTCCTTTCAACGTACATCATGGTAGCACGGGCCGATTCACCGCGCCAATTGGAACCGCTGCTCTCGCCCAGTCATTCCCGGTTCAAACCCGCCAGTAGTAACCGACGTCTTCGACATGGCTCCACCAACGGTCGGTTTCACCGGCGGCGTCTGCGATGCAATTGTACTCGTCGGTAGGGGTACTGGTGATCTCGTAGCCCTCCGACGCCAAGTGTGGCAGTTCTTCGTCAATCCACATCGTTGCCGGTCAACCCGTACCCGTTTTGGCGTCCCCAGTCCAACCACGCCTGCGCCATTTCTTTGATGCGTCCGCGGCTCTCCGGCGGGACTGGCCTGGCGCCGGTAATCGCGTTGAGCGCGACGAACCAGTGGTTGGGCTTTTCGGCCAGTCGTTGCAACAGCCAGGGCACGGCAGGCTCGCCCATGTCGATGATGCGCCGATAGGCCGGGTGCTGCGTCATCTGCGCAACATCGGCCCCGCGCGGACGGTCACGTTCCCATTCGTCGGCCAGCCGCTCAAACCTGTCGCGGAGTTCTTCGGACGCCCTAGCTTGCGCTGCTATGGGCGGTTGGGCCATGATTCACCTCGCAGCGGACATCATACAGCATGGCGACGAGTGATTTCCCGGCCCCGCATCAAGTACGGGGTAACGTTCTTTCGCCGGGATGACGGGTTAGGACCGGGAATGCTGGTCCTTCCTCGGTAGGTGTAATGGTGGCTGTGCTAGAATCGCGCCATGACGACGAACTTTGCCGACAAGACCGTCTGGACCGGGGATAACCTGGACATCCTGCGGGGGTTGAACTCGGACTGCGTTGACCTGATTTACCTGGACCCGCCGTTCAACTCCAACCGGAACTATGCCGCGCCGGTGGGCTCAGCCGCGGCGGGCGCGGCGTTCAAGGACACGTGGACGCTGTCGGATCTGGACGTGGCGTGGATGGGGTTGATTGCCGACGAGCAGCCCGCCATGTACCAGGTACTGCAAACCGCCGGCCTGACTCACGGCAAGGGGATGCAGTCGTACCTGTGCATGATGGCGGTGCGTTTGCTGGAAATGCGCCGGGTGCTGAAAGATACCGGCAGCATCTATCTGCATTGCGACCCGACGGCGAGCCATTACCTCAAGCTGCTGATGGACAGCATCTTCGGGCAGGGAAACTTCCGTAATGAAGTCATCTGGTCGTACCGGCGATGGCCGTCGCAAAGCTCTCGTTTCCAGACTATGCACGACGTGATCCTCATGTTTGCAAAGGGCGAAAAGCCGACGTTCAACATTGATTACGAACCCCCCAGCGCCAGCTATTTGAGGAGGTTCAAAGGTCGTACCCAAGTGCTGGATCCAGAGACTGGGACTCGCAAGTTAGTAGTCGATAGACCGACGAAAGGTATGCCTCAAAGAGATGTCTGGGACATTTCCATCATCGCCGGTTCGTCCAAAGAGCGCATCGGCTATCCGACGCAGAAACCGCTGGCGTTGCTCGAGCGCATCATCAAGGCGTCGTCCGACGAGGGCGACGTGGTGCTGGACCCATTCTGCGGGTGCGCCACCGCCTGCGTCGCCGCTGAGAACCTGGGCCGGCGCTGGGTTGGCATTGACATATCGCCCAAGGCCGTTGAGCTGGTCAACATGCGGTTGCAGCAGACCATGGGCGAGCTGTTTCACAACCGGCTGGTGACGGCGCGGAAGGACATTCCACGGCGTACCGACATTGACGCGCCGATTCCCTACCGCCAGAACAAGCACGTGCTGTTTGGGCAGCAGGAAGGGCGTTGCAACGGGTGCCGGTCAGCCTTTGAGTTCCGCCACCTGGAGGTTGACCATATCATCCCACGCTCACATGGCGGCGCCGACCACCTCGAAAATCTGCAACTGCTGTGCGCTCACTGCAACCGGGTGAAGGGAGACCGGCCGCAAGAGTACCTGGTGGCTCGGCTGCGGGAGATGGGGATGGCGGCGTAGAGGGAAGCGGTATTGTCATGGCTAAACGCATAACCAAAGAGGATGTTGCGACAATTGGGGTGCGTTGACATTCATCCACAAGCCGGGCTATACAATTAAGTAACGCCCCAATTACACAGAGCAGGAAAGCTACTCCCTATCATTTCGTTGCCGCAAAATATCTGCCAAAGCTAAGGACCGCAAAATGTCGAACGCATCCGCAGCAGGGAGAGTTCTGAAACGCCTATCCCTGAAAACCCAAGAAGCCGTTATCGGGTACTCCGCCGGAGAAATGAGTCGCCGTCGGAACTGGGAATTCTTCGTAAAACACCTGTCTCCCGACCATACACTTCGCGAATTAGGCCTGGAGCTATACACGGCCATGTCGGAAGAAGACAGAAAGCTGTTCCTGAGGCAACTCGAGTACATCAAACCTTCGCGGAAGTAACCATGGCTGACCCCATAAGCATGAGATTGGCCATTCCGGATTGGATTGAGGCGGTTAACGTTCTAATAGAATTGGATAGCCCGCCAACGAAAAATGACCCGCCGTTGTGCTGGGCGGCTCGATGCCAGCACGACATGAAGGCGGAGGCGTGACATGGCATTCAAAATCCGAGAGGCGAAAGACGACCCCACCCGCCTCCAGGACAGGCGTACCCTCTTCAGGCAGCAGCGAGGAAAGTGCAGTGGCTGCGGCTTTGCCTTTGAATTCCGCAACCTGCAAGTGGACCACATTGTCCCCGTAGCCAGCGGTGGCGCAGACCGCTTGGAAAACCTACAGCTCCTTTGTGCCCACTGCAACTACGCTAAAGGGAAACGGTCGCAGGAACACCTGTCGGAGTACCTCCGCAAAATCGGCATTACCGCGAAATGATCTCTGGGCGATATCTATCAACCGGAGGTTCAGGCCATGAACGTCAAGTACTTTGCGGATACCGATACCCTGTACATCGAGCTCTATCCAGCCGAGGTTGATGAAACCCGCGACCTGGACGAGGACACGCTGTTGGAGTTGGACACCGCCGGCCGCCTTTGCGCTCTGACCATCGAACACGCCAGTACCCGTATGGACATGCCGGCGTTCTCTTACGAGCAGATTCCGGGCGGCCCGGTCTCTGCGATTGAGACGCTGCCTCGCTGAATCAGGGCGGGCCGTCCACTGGATTCCCGCTTTCCCGGGAATGACGGTTGGGGTGCGGGAGTAGCGGCCCTTCCACAGGCTCCCGCCAGAGGCGGACGACGTTCCGCAGGGTGAGCGCTAAGCGGAGGGGAATCAGCGACGGTGGTGGACGGGCAACGGCGTAGTGTGGGTTGTGGTAAAGTGGGGGTAAGGTAATCGGAGGGCATCGTAATGACCATTGGAGAACTGGCGACTTTGGGGACGGCGATCGCGATGGCGCTGGCGGCCATCGGCGCTGGCGTGGCCTTCGGACGGCTGAGCCAGCGCGTTGCCCAAGTGGAAAGCAACATCGCCCGAGTGGATAGCAGGATTGACGAGGTGCGGAGCGAGATTGGCGAGGTACGGAGCGAGATTAACGATCTGCGTAACGAGATGCGGGCAGGGTTTGCGGAAATGCGGGCGCAGATAGACGAGACCAACCGGAGAATAGAGGAAACCAACCGGATTCTGGTGGGACTGGCGAATCACCGCCACGACACGGACGGCACAACGGTATTCACCATCCCGCAGCCGTAGCCATCCGGAGTCTTCCTTGACGAAAGGCGCAATCGCCGCCCTAGGAATGGGGCGGCGATTTTTGTTGGGCGACACCCGAGGGTTGACGGGTGGGGTACGGGAGTGACGGCCCTTCGACAGGCTCAGGATGAGCGGTAAGGGGCACGGGAATGACGGGCGGGGTGTGGGAGTGACGGTTTCGGCTCTTAATCAAATCTTCACATTGGCCGCGTATCATGGCGCGTGGATGCGTCTGCCCAAAACATCGCGCGGCGTAGTATTCTTTACCGGAGCAGGAAAGTAACGCAGTGCAGTAGGAAAATAGGCCACCCAATTGAACGGGCCACCGGCGTCCATAGGGAGCACGATATGATCATCCTGACCAAACTGGCGCTCCGCAATCGCGCCGTAACCGTCATGGCGCTGGTTCTCATCCTGGTGGGCGGCGTGTATGCCTACCAGCAGTTGCAGCAGGAGCTCTTCCCTGAAATCAGTCTTGGGGTCATCAACATCTCCACCTCGTTCCAGCAGGGTACGCCCTACCAGGTCGCCCAGGAGGTTACCAAGCCCATCGAGGACGTGATCATCGGGATGGAGAACCTGAAGGAGGTGACCTCCACCTCCCGGGGCAGCCGCTCCACGGTGCGCGCCAGCTTCGAGAACAACGCCGACCTTGAGGAGGCGGAGGCGGAAATTCAGAGCCGCGTGTCCGCTCTGCGCCTGCCCGACGCCGCCGGCGCCCCCCGCGTGTTCGCGCTCTCGCCCAACCAGCGGCCCGTGATGGAGTTGAGCATATCGGGGCAGCGCGACGTGCCGGAACTGCTCCGCATCGTCGAGCGGCAGATCGCGCCTCCCCTTCAGGCCGTTCCCGGCGTGTTCGAGGTGGACATCGAGGGCGGCGTTTCCGAGCAAGTCTTCGTCACCGTTGACCCCGCGCTGCTGGAAACCTACGGCCTCACCATCCAGAATGTCATCGGGGCATTGCAGAGCAACTCGGTGGACGTCACCGCCGGCAGCATGTCGTCCCAGGACGGCATCGTCACCGTCCGCGCCTTTCACGGGTACGCCAACCTGGATTCGATCCGCAACCTGCCCGTGGGTTTCGCCCGTCCCGACGGAGCGGCCGGCCCAAACCGCAGCGCCGACGCCACCGCCACGCCCATTCGAATGGTTGACGTGGCCGACGTGCGCGTCGCCACACCGGAGGCCAGCACCGTCTCCCGCACCAACGGCCAGCCCAGCGTGAGCCTCAACGTGCTCAAAACCCCCGAAGGCAACACCATCGACATCGCCCACGCCATCGACGACCTGCTGCTGGAGCTGGAAAGCGAACTGCCGCCCGACCTGGACATCGCCGTGATGGACAGCCAGGCGCCCCGGCTGGAAGAGGAACTCAGCAAGGTCATCGGCCAGGGCGTCCAGGGCTTCGCCTTCGCCGTCATCGCCGTGTTCGTGTTCCTGCTACAGATTCGACCCGCCATTTTCTCAGGCGTCATCAACACGATCCGGCCCACCGTAATCATCGCCCTGTCGATTCCCCTGAGCGTGATGGTGACCATGCTGGTGATGGCGGTGTTCGACTGGAACATGAACTTCATGAGCCTGGCCGGCCTGGCCATCGCCGTGGGGCGCATCGTTGACGACAGCATCGTGGTGCTGGAGAACATCTACCGGCACATCCAGAACGGCAGTCCCCGCGCCGTGGCGGTGATCGAGGCTACCCAGGAGGTGAGCCCGGCCATCGTGGCGTCAACGCTGACCACCGTGGCCGTGTTCATACCGCTGGGGTTCCTGCCCGGCGTGGTGGGCCAGTTCTTCCTGCCCTTCGCCCAGACCGTGTGCGTGTCGCTGGTGGCTTCCACCCTGGTGGCGCTGACCGCGGTTCCCGTGCTGGCGTCGTGGTTCCTCCGCCAGGGCGACATGACCATCAACCCCGACACGCAGCCGGAGGATACCCTGCTGCAAAAGATCTACACCCCCGTGCTGCGGCTGGCCCTGCGGTTCCGGTTGCTGACTGCGATCCTGAGCGTCCTGGTGGTGCTGGCCAGCCTTACCCTCATCCGCCAGCTCCCCATCGAACTCTTCTCCCAGGGCCGCACCGAAGGAGTCCGCATCGACCTGCGCCTGAGCAACAACCCCTCGACCGGCCAGTTGTTCCAGGAAGTGCGCGGCGTCGAACGCATCCTGGATGATTTCGCAGCCTCGGGCACGGTGGAAAGTTACCAGGTGACGCTAGGCTCCAGCAGCCGGAACTTCGGCGGCGGCGCGGACGATTCCTTCGACCGGGCCGGCTTCACCGTGGTGCTGCCGGAGGATCCCCCTGCCGACGTGGACGAGCAGATCCGCAACGCCCTTCCCGAAACACCGGGCGTTACCACGCAGGTGTTCGCCGATTCCGGCGGGCCGGGACGCGGCGGCGGTATACGGCTGACCCTCACCGGCCCCAACTACGAGGACGTCCGCGCCGCCACCGACATCCTGGAGGTCGCCATCGAGCGCGACCCCGGCGTCCGCAACGTCAACACCAACGTCGTGGACGGCGCCGAGGAGTTCACCATCGCCATCGACCCCAACGAGGCGGGACGCTACGGCCTGTCCACGGCCAACGTCGCCGGCCAGGTCCGCACCTGGCTCCGGGGCAGCGAGGTCACCGAGGTCAACCTGGGCGAGGAAACCCTGGACGTGGTGGTTCGCGGCGCGCCCGATTCGGTGGACGACACCGATGACATCCCCTTGCTGCCCATCTCGGGCAGCGGAGGCGTGATCCCGCTGGGAGCCATTTCCGATGCCGGCTACACCGTCGGCCCCAGCGCGGTCACCCACTACAACGGCAATCGCTCGGCCACCATCTCGGGCCGACTGGCCGGCCGCGACGCCGGCGCCATCGGCGAGCGCGTGGATGCCATCGTAGCCTCCACCCCGCTGCCGCCGGGCGTAAGCGTGCGCTCCGGCGGAACCTTCAGCGACATTCGGGAAGAGTTCAACAACGTGTACGTGGCCATGGCCATCGGCGTTTCCCTGGTGTACCTGGTGATGGTGGCGACCCTGGGTTCGCTGAAAATCCCGTTCATCATCGTGTTGAGCATGCCCCTGGCCGTGGTGGGCGCGCTGTCCGCGCTGGTCATCACCGACCGCTCGCTGAGCCTGCCGGCGCTGATGGGATTCCTGCTGCTGGTGGGCATCGTGGTGACCAACGCCATCGTGCTGCTGACCTTTGTGCAGCAGCTGCGGCAGCGAGGATTGCCCCCGTATGAAGCCGTGCTGTCGGCCAGCCGCATCCGCCTGCGTCCCATCCTGATGACCGCCTTCACCACCATCCTGGCGCTGGTCCCGCTGTCGCTGAGCGATTCCGCCGGCCTGGTGGGGGCAGAGCTGGCCACGGTGGTGATCGGCGGCCTGATCAGCTCCACCTTCCTGACCCTGGTGGCGGTGCCGGTGGTGTACCTGCTGTTCGAGGAGTCGGCGCCCAACCTCTACCACCGCGTGCGCCGCCTGGTTTGGCGACGGTCAGCAGAAGAGTCAGCGGCGGGAGCGCCAACGACGGTCAACGCGGGAGACGGGGACGGCGGATAGGGATGATATGATTCACACCAGTACGATAGCCACGCCTGACCGCGCCATCCACGCCCGACGAGGTTCAGTATGACCACCACACGACCCGCCAACCCGCCGGCTGTACCTGGCCCACCTTTTCGCCTTCCCGACATCCCACAGAAGCATCCAGACGACATGACCTCCGTAAAATACCTGCATGAAACCGGCCAGTCGCATCATCTGTCTCAATACCTGGGCAACCGGGACACCACCCTGGTCACCGCCGAACGCTACGTCATGCCGGTACCAGCCTACGTGGCCAACGAAAGCCGCTACCCGGACCTGCTGGTGGCCTTCAACGTTGACCCCGCCGCCTACGAAGCCCGCAACGGCTACGTCGTGTCGGAGCAGGGCAAGGCGCCGGACTTCATCCTGGAAGTTGCGTCGCGGCGCACAGCCAGCGATGACCTGGAGGGGAAGAAGGATTACTACGAACGGCTGGGAGTGGACGAGTACTGGCTGTTCGACAGCGCGGGGGAGTTTTATAGGTTCACCCTGGCAGGCTATCGGCTGGAAGAGAACGGCTACCAACCCACAGAGGTGCGTGAAATCCGCCCTGGAGTGATGCAGGGATACAGCGCAGCGCTGAATTTGAACCTGAGGGCGGAGGATGGCTACCTGGGCTGGCATGATCCTGCTACGGGGGAACACATCCCAACCCTGCAATCACAAACGGCCAGGGTGCAGGAACTGGAAGCTGAGCTGCGCCGACTGCGCGAGGGCGGTTAGCGCCGATACCAGTAGCAGCGGTCGCAACGACGCCATTGGAACGCTAGCGGGAGCGTCATCGTGCTCACATCCCTTCGCCTGGTCAACTTCAAGAACTTCGCCGACGAGACGCTGAAGCTCGGCCCATTCACGGTCATCGTCGGCGCCAACGCTAGCGGCAAGAGCAACATCCGCGACGCCTTCCGGTTCTTGCACGGCATCGGCCGGGGGTACACGCTGGCGGAGATAATGGGCGGCAAACTTGGGCCGGGCGGCTACGTGGAATGGGACGGGATTCGGGGCGCGCCCAATGAGATTGTGCGATTCGGGCAAAGCGATTCCCCCGGCAGCGGCGAATTTACTTTGAGCGTCGGTATGCGCCGGAGTGAAGAATCTACGGTTTTTTCGGCAACGGTCGGATTCAACCCAGACGACCCAGACGGATTCCGTTGGCTATCGGATGACACGCTCGTTAATGGGCAACCGGCCATGGGATCAGTGTCATTTGCAAGTCAATGGCATCGTATATCGGAATCGCCCCGACCTTATCTGACGCGAAACCTTGGCGATGAGTCGCCGTATGATGACGTGCGGCTCCACATCCGTTCCGTCCTGGAGAATATGCGCTTCCTCGACCCATCGCCGGCGCAGATGCGCGAACCCTCCATCCCCGGCGCAACTACCCTCGGCGACCACGGACAGAACCTGCCCACCGTCCTCGAATCCATCTGCGCCGACGCCGACCGCAAGCAAACCCTGCTCTCGTGGTTTGAAGAACTCACGCCTATGGACGTGGCCGGCTTTGAGTTTCCGCGCGATCCCAGTGGGCGCGTGCATCTGCAAATCCTCGAGCGCAACGGACGCAAGGTGTCGGCGTACAGCGCATCCGATGGCACGCTGCGATTCCTGGGGATACTGGCCGCGCTGATGAACGAAAACGCCGGCGGCATCTACTTCTTCGAGGAGATTGACACCGGAATCCATCCCAACCGCCTGTGGCTGCTGCTGGACTTGATTGAACGGCAAACGGCCAAAGGCAAGATGCAGGTCATCACCACCACCCATAACCCGGCGTTGCTGGACTGGATCAGAGACGAAACATTTGAGCATACGTCCGTGATCTATCGAGACGAATACTGGTCGGACAGTGTGATCCGCCCAATAGCCGATTTGTACCACCTGCGCGAACTGCGGAAGTCACGAGGATTGGGACGCCTATTCACCAGCGGATGGCTGGAATCGGCGATGAAAGCGTCCGAAGGGGATTTCGACACGGACCACTTGGATGATGACGACGAAGACGACTGGGGGATAGCGGAAGAATGAACGCGCTCATCATCCCAGAAGACTTTCGCAAAGACCAATACATCCTCAAACCGTTGTTCACTCGGCTTTTTCGACACTTGGGCGTGCGTTCGGTACAAGTGGATATTTGCGTAGATCCGTTACTCGGCGGCGTCGCGGAAGCGCTCAAATCGGAACGCATAACAGAAATTTTGGATGACAATCGAGGTATGTATGACCTATACATACTCTGCGTTGACCGCGATGGCGTAGTCGGCCGCCGGCAACGGCTTGACGATATAGAAGCCGAGATACAGACCCAATTTGGGAACAATGTGCGGTTCCTCGCCGAAAACGCTTGGGAAGAGCTGGAAGCCCGGGTTCTCGCCGGCTTGGACTTGCCGGGAGAATGGCGGTGGGCGGACGTTCGGGCAGAGATCAACGTCAAGGAGCACTATTTTGAGCCGCTGGCGGCTTTGCGCGATTTAGCCAACTCGCAAGGCGGCGGGCGCAAGGCGCTGGCCGAATTGGCTTCGCGCCGTATCCGCGCCATCCGCCAGAAATGCCCAGAGGACTTTGACGATTTGGCGGTGAGGTTGGACAGCGCGTTTAGTGGCAGGGCAATCGCGTCTTAACTAAGATTTTTAGAAATGCGCTAATGTCGGATGATCCATTGAAGGTCGTGGCGGTAGTGGGGTAGGGTAGGGCACAACCACCCGAGGCAACCATTCTGGATCATTTCGCTGAGTTGGACGATCCCCGAGTAGCACGCACCCGACATCACAAACTGGTGGACATTCTGGCCATTGCCATCTGCGGGGCCGATTCCTGGGTCCATATCGAACTGTTCGGCAAGAGCAAACTGGCCTGGTTTCAGAGCTTCCTGGAACTGCCCCGCGGCATTCCGTCCCACGACACCTTGGGCAATGTCTTCGCCCGCCTCGACCCGGTGCAGTTGCAGTATTGCTTCGTGTTCTGGACCCAGGCCATCGCCGAGTTGTCGCCCGGCGAGGTGGTGGCTATCGATGGCAAGACCGCCCGACGGTCCCATGCTCGGGCGGGGAAGCAGGGGGCCATCCCCATACGATCTTTGACCAATCGCGTGCCTGGGCCACCCGACAGAGCCTGACCCTGGGCCAAAGCCTGCCCCGTGCCCCGACACGAAGTCAAGACCGACGAGAAATCCAACGAGATCACCGCCATTTTGAAAAACGAGCGAACGCTGAAAGTAGGTATCCAAGGCAAGCGACTCAACACCGGTTGGGATGAGGACTACCTACTCAAAGTCCTCCTCGGATAAGACGCGATTGCCCTGGCCGACATCGCAAATATGGAACGGCAACCGAATACCGACCGTGTGCTATCATTCGGGCGCTTACGGCACCCTGTTTAACTCGTTTGCGCCCGACACCAGGAGGTGCGATCATGCCGCCCCGTGGCAACGAATGGCTGGCCCTGACCGCCGAATCGTCTTTGGAACCCGACCTTCCCATCTGCGACCCTCACCATCATTTCTGGGTGCAGCGGCCCGAACCCGTTGACTATCAGCAGTACCTGCTGCCCGACCTGGTTGCCGACATCACCAGCGGCCACAACGTGCGCTCCACCGTGTTCATCGAGGCGCGTTCCGAGTACCGCACCGACGGGCCGGAGGAGATGCGCTCCGTGGGCGAGGTGGAGTTCGTGCAGTCCATCGCCGACGACAGCGCCAGCGGACGCTACGGCGAGTCCCGCGCCGCCGCCGCCATCATTGGCCGCGCCGACCTGAAACTCGGGGACGGCGTGCGGCCCGTGCTGGAGGCGTTGCAGGCGGCCAGCCCCAACCGATTTCGCGGGATCCGCCACTCGGTAGGGTGGGACCCGCATCCGGAGGTTGAAAACCGCGAGGTTGAGGGGTGTTTGCAAAGGGACGACTACATGGCCGGCGCGCGCGTCCTGCGCGACATGGGGTTGATACTGGAAACGACCGTGTTCTTCCCGCAGCTGCCGGATTTGGCCGACTTCGCCCGGCGCATGCCCGACCTGACCATCGTGCTGAACCACATCGGGGGAATGATGCGCACCGGCCCCTATGCCCACCGGGACGACGAGGTGATTTCCCAGTGGCGCAGCGGGATTGAGGCGGTGGGCGCGTGTCCCAACGTGATCATGAAGCTGGGCGGCATCGGAATGCCGCGCATCGGGTACGACTGGCACGAGCGGGAGACGCCCATCGGGTCGGAGGAACTGGCCGACTCGGTGGGCGAGTGGATGCGGCACTGCCTGGACTCGTTCGGGCCGGACCGCTGCATGTTCGAGAGCAACTTTCCGGTGGACAAGGTGTCCTTCTCGTACAACGTGATGTACAACGCCTTCAAGCGGCTTTCGGAGGGATACTCGGCGTCCGAGCGGGCATCGGCGTTCCGCGACACGGCGGTGCGGGTGTACCGGATTGAGGCGTAACGACCGTTGGCCGAAACGTAGGGGCGAGGCATACCTCGCCCCTACAACAGCGGGATAGCCGCATGGTTGGATTCGATGCCATCGAAATTGCCACGCTGCGCTCGCAATGACAGATGACCACCAACATACGGAGGAGCTATGGAGCCCTTTGAGATAGCCATCAGCGACGGGGTGCTGGACGATTTGCGGCAGCGGCTCAGCCTGACCCGCTGGCCCGACGAAATGCCCGGGACCGGCTGGGAGTATGGTTCCAACCTGGATTACATCAAGGAGCTGTGCGAGTACTGGCGCACCGACTTTGACTGGCGCGCACAGGAGCAGAAGCTCAACGCCTTCAATCACTACAAGTCGGAAGTCGATGGGCTGAGCATCCACTTCATTAAGGAAGATGGTACGGGGCCTAACCCGATGCCGCTGGTGATCACCCACGGTTGGCCGAGCACGTTCTTTGAGATGACCAAGATCATCCCCTTGCTGGCCGACCCGGGCGGACACGGCGGGGATCCGGCGGACTCATTTGACGTGGTTGCGCCGTCGCTGCCCGGGTTCGGGTTCTCGCAGGCTTCGCAAGAGCCGGGAATGCAGGTGCAGAAGGTAGCCGACCTGTGGGCCAAGCTGATGACGGAGAACCTGGGCTATCCCAAGTTCGCGGCGCAGGGCGGCGACATCGGCGCGGGCGTTACGTCGCGGCTGGGCTACGCCCACTCGGACAAGATGATCGGGGTTCACTTGACGTCCATCACACGGCCCACACCATACCTGGGGGCAGGTTCGCGTCCGCTGACGGAGGCGGAGCAAGCGCACTCGGACCAGCGCGAACGCTGGCAGCAGTCGGAGGGCGGGTACAGCCACATCCAGGGCACCAAGCCGCAGACGCTATCCTACGGTCTCAACGATTCGCCGGCCGGATTGGCAGCCTGGATTGTAGAGAAGTACCGGACGTGGAGCGATTGTAACGGCGACGTGGAGAGCACGTACACGAAGGACGAACTGCTGACCACGGTGACCATCTACTGGGTCACGCAGACCATCGGGTCGTCGGTGCGGATGTACAAAGAGAACCAGAGTTCCGTGTGGGAGATGGCGGAGGGCGAAAAGGTGCCCACGCCGGCCGGCATGGCCATGTTCCCGCAGGAGATCGCCAAGCCTCCCCGCGAATGGGCCGAGCGTTCCTGGGACGTGCGCCGGTGGGTGCAGATGCCGAGAGGCGGGCACTTCGCCGCGCTGGAGGAGCCGGAGCTGCTGGCCCACGAGGTGCGGGAGTTCTTCAGGCCGTTCCGCGGATAGAACGCCGGCGGATTTTAACGACGTAGGGGCGAATGATTATTCACCCCTACGCGGTTGATGGGTGTTACCGGAGCGACGGCTACGGTAGCAAGACGCCTGGATTCCTGCTTTCGCAGGAATGACGAATATCGGTTACCTGAACACGGCGAGGCACTTGGTGGAGTTGAAGATGTAGGTCTCGTACCAGTCCACGATGTCGGCCTTGTAGCCGAGTTCGTCCACCGCGCCGACGAGGCAGGCCCAGTTGAGGAGTTCCTGCTGGCCGGCATCTTCGATCTGCTCGGTGGATATGCGGGCCCACGCCTGGTAGTCGCCGTCTTTCATTTCGGCGAACCGCGCGCGGTCAGACTCAATGTCGGGGTACAGCCAGTGGTGCTTCTCGGTCAGGAAGGCGTGGGACCATGAAGATGACGCGATGAGGGCTACCCGGTAGGGCGACTCCTTGATCGCCTGCGCCGCTGCCTTGCCAATCTCCATGCACCGCTTGGGCGACGGGCCGGGCGGGTCCGGGTCGGGCGAGTGCTCGACGCTGCCGCCACGGTTGCGGATGACGCGGCTGCCGTAGCAGTTGACCAGCATGGGGACCACGGGGTAGTCGAAGCCCTTGCGGTCGTAGTCCAAGTAGAGGATCGTGTTCAGGATGGCGTGGCCCAGGCCCGGCTCGTGGAGCGGCCGGTAGGCATAGGCCATGTCCACGCCCCGGTCGATCATGCCGGACACCAGGGAGCGCGCGCCGTCCTTGTGTCCCTGGTACTTGAAGGTGGTGCCAGCCGGCTCGTCCCAGACGTTGCGCCGGGTGGCGTGGCCTTCCTCGCCGAAGGGTTTGCACTCGAACTCGTCGTAGGCCAGCACGCAGAAGGGCGGGATGATGTCCTCGCGGAAGTTCTCGTACTGGTCGTCACCCCAAATGACCACGAAGTCGGGGTTGAAGGCGTCCAGCTCCTTGCGCAGCTTGCGGAAGCCGGCGACCATTCGCTCACGCAGGCGCACCGCAGAGGCGTAGCCCTCGTCCTCGCCGTACTCGATGCGCATGGGTTCCGGCCAGTTGGAGGGGTTTTTCATCTCCGCCGGCACGTTGTCGTTGGTGCGCAGGGTGCGCTTGAGGGATGACTCGCCGTCCTCATCGGGCCGGATGAACGAGGGGGAGTGCGTCAGTCCCAATCCCAGGATTTCCGCCATTTCGGGCCTCCTTATCTATACAACCGTCATTCCGGCTTTCGCCGGAATCCAGGGGTGTGGGCGGGTTTGAAACCCGCCCCTACGCGGGCAACCACAAGGGTTGCCCCTACTTGAAGATTGCCAGGCACTTGTTGGAGTTGAAGACGTAGGTTTCCACGTAGTCGAGGATCTCCGGCTTGTAGTCCAGGGTGTCCATGGCGCCGGCGAGGCACATCCAGTTGAGCATTTCCTGCTGTCCGGCGTCCTCCACCTGGTCGGTGGACAGGCGGCTCCACGCCTCATAGTCGCCGGCCTTTAGCTCCTCGAAGCGGGCACGGTCGGATTCGACATCGGGCCACAGCCAGTAATTCTTTTCCACCAGGAAGGCATGGGACCAGGACGACGACGCGATGAGGGCGACGCGGTACGGCGAGTCCATCAGCGTCTTGGCGGTGGCCGCGCCGACTTGCATGCAGCGCTTGGGCGACGGGCCGGGCGGATCGGGATCGGACAGGTACTCGATTGCGCCGCCCCGGTTGCGGATGACGCGGCTGCCGTAGCAGTTGACCAGCATGGGGACCACGGGGTAGTCGAACCCCTTGCGGTCGTAGTCCAGATACAGCAGGGTGTTGAGCACGGCGTGGCCGAGACCCGGCTGGTGGAGAGGCTGGTAGGCGTAGGCCATGTCCACGCCGTGGTCGATCAGGCCGGACACCAGCGCGGTGGCGGCTTTCTTGTTTCCCTGGTACGTGAAGGTGGTTCCCGCCGGTTCGTTCCAGACGTTGCGGCGGCCGGCGTGGCCCTCCACGCCGAAGGGCTGGCACTCGAACTCGTCGTAGGCCAGCACGCAGAAGGGCGGGATTATGTCCTCGCGGAAGTTCTCGTACTGGTCGTCGCCCCAGATGACCACGAAATCGGGGTTGAAGGCGTCCAGTTCCTCACGGATGCGGCGGAAGCCGGCAACCAGGCGGGCGCGATGCTCCAGCGACGACGCGTAGCCCTCGTCCTCGCCGTACTCGATGCGCATGGGTTCGGGCCAGGCGCTGGGGTTCTTCATCTCCTCGGGCACGTTCTTGTTGCTGTTCAGGGTGCGCTTGAGGGGGATGTTCTTGTCCTCGTCAGGCCCAATCAGAGGCGGGTAGTGGGTAAGGCCAAGGCCCAGGATTTCTGCCATTTCGTCATCTCCTAAAATAGGCGTGGCCAGTATAGGTATAAGCGTGGCGCAGGCGGTGCGTGATGGCGGTATTTTGCGTGGGGATTGGGGTGGTGTCAACCGGGGACGGTTTCCGTTACGTTCCGTGTTGACACAACAACATTTGACGTGCCGGGGGCGGTATGGCATATTGGCATCAGGACTAGTGCGCGTTATATCCCGTTTCGGAAAGACGGGGTGGATACTATGACAAAGGCGACGACATCTATCGAACGGCTGACTGCCGGCGTGTATTGGCTTGACAACGTGCGCTGGCTGACGGGCGTGCCTACTGCCAGGTCGCGCCGGTTTGTCCAAGTGTACAAAGGACAACAAGGCCTTTGGGGCGGTGGCGACCAAAGGATCGGACGTTTCTATTACGCCACATTCCGAGACCTTTTGGAACTGCGCGTGGTCCACGCTTTCAGGCTCGTGGGGGTAACCTGGCAGAGGATTCGCAAGACCGCAGAATACGCCACCGAGCGGTTCGACACTGACTACCCATTCTCCGACAGGCGATTCCAAACCGACGGCGCAGAAATATTTGACCGCGCTGACGATCGATTGGAAAAAGTATCCGGCGCCGGTCAATTGGCATTTACAGAAATCATCGGTCCCGACCTGTTTGAACCGGTGGAGTATGTGGATGACACTCCCGTGCGATGGTATCCGGCACAGGAATGGAGATTGGATAACGTTGGTAGGGGTGTGTTGGTTGACCCAAGGCTTTCATTCGGAGCGCCGGTGGTCCACGAGCACTACATCCCCACCGAAACGCTGCACCTCAATTTCATGGCTGAGGGATTTGATGCTCATCTAGTTGCTCGCAGCTACGAAGTATCCGAAGAAACTGTGTGGCATGCCGTGCGTTTCGAGGAAGAGCTCGCCCGTCGGTCGAATAACACAGGCGCGTCAACTATCTCCTCGACGAAAACATACCCCCACAATTGATAAGGGCCGTCGCAGCCCTGCACATGCGGGATCACCCTGCCGACGACGTGGTGTCCATCCGAGAAATTCGGGCGCAAGGTACTGCGGACGAGGTGTGGATACGCTCGTTGACCCAAACCGCGAACGCATGGACGGTTGTCGGTCGCGACTTGATGAGACAGGAAAGGGCGCTGATAGGAACCACAAACCTCACTTGGTTTATTTTGAACCGTGGTTGGGGCAACCTGACGTTTTGGGATTTGTCGTGGAAGCTGGTGAAAGTATGGCCTGACATTGTGTCTTCAGGACTACGATCTCCGGGACGTATCTTTAGGGTCTCTGTGAACGGGAAGATCGAACAGGGCACTGGATGACCTTGCTTGAGCGCCCGTTACGTCTCACAACCGCACCCCAACCCGTTTTATGGTATGCTTTTCGCCGCGCCGGTATGTTGCCGGCGTGCACACTGTTACCAATCTCAGGAGGCCCGGCTTTGTACCAGACCGTCAGCGACGCTACCCTGCAAGCCCTTGCCAAAATTGACTCTCCCAGCATCTGCAACGCGATTGAGGGGTTCAACTTCCGGCCCAAGAACTCCGGCTTTATGCTGCCGGAGATCAAGACGGTGTTTCAGGACTTTCCGCCCATCGTCGGCTATGCCGTCACCGGCGTGATCTCCGCCAACCGTCCCGAGGGGCGCAGCGTCGCCCGCGAGGACTGGTGGGATCTGATCGTATCGGTGCCGGAGCCGCGCTTCATCGTGCTGCACGACATCGATAACCCGCCGCTGGGCGCGTACTGGGGCGAGGTGCAGTCCAACATCCACAAGGCGCTGGGCGCTCTGGCCGTCGCCACCGACGGCACCGTGCGCGACCTTGACGAGGTGCGTGAGCTGGGTTTCCAGTTCTTCGCCAAGGAAGTGTCCGTGTCTCATGCCTACGTGCACATGGTTGACATGGGCATCCCCATCGACGTGGGCGGGCTGACAGTATCCACCGGCGACCTGCTGCACGGCGACAAGCACGGCGTTACCAACATCCCCTTCGAGCTGGCCGACCGGATTCCCGACATGGTGGCGACGATTGCCGACTACGAGCAGAAGACCATCGGCCTGTGCCAGTCGCCCGACTTCTCCCTTGACGCTCTCAAGGAAGTCGCCAAGATTACCCGCCCCTACTAGAGGCAGAGTCGCAGAACATGACCGCACGCAGAATACTTGCCATTTGTCTGGTTTCAGTCCTCGCGGCGCTGGTGGTTGCGGGCTGCGGATTTATCCCCAACCCCACGGCCCCCCAACCGGACGAACCCACGGCCGCGCCGGCCGTCGCAACCCAAGCGCCGATACCCACGCCGACGGCAATATCGGATACGGGAGCATCCGCAGCCCAACCTGCCGCTCCGTCACCGACCGTCGTGGTGAATCAAGGCCACTCGGTCAAGCAGTGGTCTTCGCCGCCTCCGTTGACCATCGACCCGGCATCGTCCTACACCGCCGTGCTGAACACCTCAGTGGGCGCGATCACGGTGGAGTTGCTGGCCGGCGAAGCGCCCAACACGGTGAACAACTTTGTATTCCTGGCGCGGCAGAGCTTCTACGACAACGTGATCTTTCACCGCACCATCGCGGGGTTTATGATCCAGGGCGGCGATCCCACCGGCACCGGCGGCGGCGGCCCCGGTTATCGCTTCGCCGACGAGCCGGTGCAGCGCCCCTACACTCGCGGCGTACTGGCGATGGCCAACGCCGGGCCCAACACCAACGGCAGCCAGTTCTTCATCATGCACGCCGACTACCCGCTGCCGCCCAACTACACCATCTTCGGGCAGACGGTGGCGGGCCTGGAAACCATTGACGCAATCGCCACCGCGCCCACGCAGCCGGGCGGCGAAGGCTCGACGCCGGTGAACCCGGTAGTCATCCAGTCGGTGGAGATAGTCGGGCCCTAGGGACACCCCCTCACCCCAACCCTCTCCCGCGAGGGGAGAGGGAGCATAGTCCCAGACGAGGGAGCGATATGGCTTTTGAAACGTTGTTGTATGAGGAGCGGGACAGCATTGGCTACCTGACTCTGAACCGGCCCGAGAAGCTGAATGCCCTCAGCCCGACGCTGATATCCGAGTTCCGCGAGGCGATGGAGGCCATCGAAGCCAACCCGGACGTGCGGGTGGTCATCCTGACCGGAGCGGGCCGGGCGTTTTCCGCCGGGTTTGATATTGAGAGCGAGGCCAGCGGGCCGAGTGGAGAGCCGCTGTCGGTGGATGGCCGGCGTTCGCGGCTCAAGCACAACATCGAAACCTTCCTGATGGTGTGGAACCTGAGCAAGCCGGTCATCGCCGGCGTCAACGGGTACGCGCTGGGCGGCGCGTGCGAACTGGTGCAGGTGTGCGACGTCAAGATCGCGTCGGACCGGGCCATGCTGGGCGAGCCGGAGATACGGCTGGGCTACGGCGCGCCATTCCTGATCACGCCGTACTCGCTGAACCTGGCGCTGGCCAAGGAGATGATGCTCACCGGCGATATCATCGACGCGCACGAGGCGGCGCGCATCGGCATGGTAAACCGAGTGGTGCCCCACGATAACCTGATGGCGGAGTGCGAGCGGGTGGCGCAGAAGATGCGGGGCATCTCGGCCATCGGCATCAAGACGACCAAGCTGTCGGTGAACCGCGCTTTGGAATCGGCCGGGTTCCTGTCGGCGCTGAACCACAACCTGGAGTTGATGACGCAGTTCGACACTGCGGAGACGCCGGAGCACGCCGAGTTCGCGCGCATCCGCGAGGAGAGCGGGTTGCGAGCGGCGCTGGAGTGGAGCCGCTCGCGGTTTCCTGATTAGGCGTCGGAGTTCTCAGAGTGGCCGTTGCCGTTCTGCTGCTGTGCCAACCGGACTATGGTGTCGAGTAGGGCCTGCTGGGTGGCGACATTCTGACGGCGTTCTTCAGCCGCCTCCCGCCGTTCCTCGCGCATTTCGTTCAGGATTTGGGCAAACATGCGGGCGGTTTCTTCCCGGTCAGCATTGGCCTGACGGCGGGCCTCTTCTCGCTCGGCGATTGCTTGCCGGCGAGCTTCTTCCCGGTCTGAGTTGGCTTGTCGGTAGGCTTCCTCCCGAGCCGCTTCCGTCTGACGGAGCGCTTCTTCTCGTAGCGTAATTAATCTGGCGGTGTTTTCTTCGTTTCGCTTGCGCGCTTCGGCCAACTCCAGTTCTGCCTGTTGTCGCGCTTCCCGTTCCTGCTCCACCTTTTCCCGTTCCTGGTTTAGCATATTGCGCATCATATACCTGTCGTAACCCCCTTTGAGCGCGCCCGCGGCCAGCGCGGCGCCTCCGGATTGCAGAAGGATTTCCACGGTGATGTAACGGGCGACGATGCCCGGATTGCACAATCCATTAGCCGCTGCGGTCGCCGTACACTCCGGTTTGGTGAAATGCCATACCAGCCATACTGCTACTCCGATGGCAAGACCCATACAGATCGGGACGGCCCAATCCGACGCAAAATCGCCCACCCATTGCCGGGCGCTGTGCCACATGAATCGTCAGCCGCCGCGCGTCACCTCCACGCCGGCCAGTTGCTCGATGAAGTGCAGGATGGCCGAGTGGTCTGCATCCTGCTCGCCGTCGTTGATGAGCGAGCCGAGCATCTGCTGCACCAACGCCGTTACGGGCAGCGGCACGTTGAGCTCGCCGGCGGTTTGCAGCACGTTGCGCAGGTCCTTCTGGTGCAGGCGGATGCGGAACCCGGCGCGGAAGTTGCGGTCCAGCATCATGGGGGCCTTGGCTTCCATAACGGCGCTGCCGGCCAGACCGCCGCGGATGGCGTTGAAGACACGCTCGGGATCGACGCCTGCCTTCTGAGCCAGCACCATCGCCTCGCTGAGGGCCTCGATGTTGGCGGCGACGATGATCTGGTTGGCGAGCTTGGTGATGTTACCGGCTCCGACGTCGCCGGTGAGCACCACGTTGCCGCCCACGACGTCCAGCACGGCCTTGCAGTCGTCGAACACCGCCTCGTCGCCGCCCACCATGACGGCCAGGGTGCCGGCGATAGCGCCCGGCTCGCCGCCGCTCACGGGCGCGTCGAGGAACTTCACGCCCTTCACGTCGCAGGCCATGCCGATCTTCTGGGACATGGACGGGGCGATGCTGCTCATGTCGATGATGACCGAGCCGGGTTCCGCGCCTTCCAGCACACCCTCGGGGCCGAGGATGGCCCGCTCGGAGTCGGCCGAGTCGGGCAGCATGGTGATGGTGCGGACGTTGCCCGCCGCCGCGCCGGCCGGCGAGGATGCCGCGGTCGCACCCTCCGTGGCCAGCTCTTCCACCGGCTCGCCCACGATGTCATAAACCGTCAACTCGTAGCCGGCTGCCATCAGGTTGCGGGCCATGGGCTTGCCCATGATTCCCAGCCCGACGAATCCAATCCGCTCTGCCATTGTGTTTCCTCCGTTGCCAGGCGGCAGTCTGTCCGGCTGGCTGTTGTTTGCTGGATGTATCATACTGGATTCCCGCTTTCGCGGGAATGACGTTAGCAGTGCAGGGAGGGCGTTAGTGATGCCGGAGTATGAGTGCCGAGTCAACGGGCGCGGCGGTGTCCCCCAGCGGCGCGGCGATCAGTTCGGTCAGGGACGTGGCGATGGTGGCGCACTGGGTGGACATATTGGTCACCAGATCGGTCAGCGTATCGGCGGGGATGCCGGACTGCTGCAAACTGACCGCCGCGTCGCGCCAAGTTCCGGAATAGTCGGCGCCCAAGAGCACCACGGCCCGGTCGGAGGCCGACAGGTTCGCAACGGCATCGATACGTTCCACGGAGCCGCAAACGGCGTCCAGTGGCGAAAGTCCCAACCGCTCCAGTGCGAGCCGGTAAAACCCGGGCGCGGATATGACGGACACGTTCCCCACGGCATCGATGAGATTCGACATCAAAGTAGGCATAGACTCGGCCGGGTCGCCCAGGGTAACGACCATGGACCAGAGGCCGGCGCGAATGTCGCGCACCAGGCGGTTGACCAGTTCGGCGCGGTTGTCGGCGTGCAGGGGCAGTTGCACCGAACGAATCCAGCGGCTCGCCACCGACAGGGCGGCCGGCGATCCGATGACGTAATCAGCGTTGGCGAGCATCTCGCGTGTCTGCATGGGGACGGATGCAGGGTCTCCCGTCCCCAGGCCCGCGATGGTTACCGCCCGCTCCACCGAACGGAAGGCATTTACGAACCGGCGGGTTTCCACCACCTGGCGGGCGTGATTGCCTTCGTGTCCGGAGGTGCGTTCAATCAGGTCGAGCAGCGACAGGGCGGGGTAGTTGTTTTCGGGATTGTAGGGGGTGGCCGGCAGGTCCAACTGCGCCGGCGACAGGCCGACTATGAGACTACGGAACCGTTGGTAGTTGGCTTCCAGGCGGGCCACGTCGGCGGCAATGCGGTCTTCGCGCGCGTCGAACGGCGGCAGCATCTCCCGTTCACCTGATGCGATCTCCTCCAACGCCTGCACGAAGTTCTCCGTGAGCAGGTGCTGCATCACCTCCCACACCGACCAGCGGGAGCCTAAAAACGCCTCTGCCTGCCCAACACCTGCCAACGCCTCCAACAACGCGGCGTGGCCTTCGTCCAGCCGGCGCAGAGCGCGTTGCTGCCGTTCGGTGGGGGATAGATTGTCGTCGTTGGTTGGTGGGTCGTGAGAAACCATGTCAATGTCCTGTTCAGTTTTGCCAGCCGGTGGCTGGGTTGCCGGTTCGGTTGCGGGCAAACCTATCTCTGCCGTCGCTTGGCGCTGGGCTTTTGTTGCGACGCAGATAGGCTTGGTGTATCCATTCCCGAATGCGGGCGGGACGGTGTTTCCCGCCTGGCCAGTCGTAGATTTCAGCAAACGGGCTGTTGCCGTCCAAATTGTCCGCCAAGCGCGGCGGTATCAGTTGTGGAGTGTAAGATTCCTCACGGTAATTGGGATGGCAGGGTAGCAGAATGCCCAGCAGTCCGCACCGCGGGTTTGCTTGTGTATCCCTCAGGCTGGCGCTGATTTCCCAATCGACATATTTGCGTTGCCAGGTGCGTTTGCCTATCAACACTACAGTGACAGTTGCATCCCCTATGTAATCTTCCCGAATTATTCGCAAGATGTCGTCGGTAGGCCTTTGTTGGTCGTCAATGTCGCCATCTCCAACCGATTTATCGACGATGTTGTGTTCCATCATTTGGGCAAAACGGTTCTTGTAGTCCTGGTCGTCGTCATGGTAGTAGCTGATGAAAACCTTATGTCGCGGGGTTTCAGGCATTATCGTTCCTTATGTGTCCGGTTCCAGATCGGTGAGGTCCTCAACGCCGGCGATTTCTGCCAGCATCCGGTTGTAGTTGCGCAGGTCTTTCTGTAGCGTCGCCAGTTCTTCGCGGAATTCGCGCCGTTTGACTTCATTATCGAACGCTCCGGCCAGGCTTTCGCGGTGCCATTTGGCGGTAAAGGGACGCACCACCTGATTCAGCACCGGAATGGCGACTTTGCTGAATTGTATTGTTCCTCGTCCCCGTGCCCGTAGAATCTCACGGGTGGTTGGGAACAGGGAATACACGCTTTCCAACGCCGTCAGTTCGTCCCCTGCCTCGGCCGGCAGCGGTTGCGTGACTATCCGGGTCAGCATCTCGATGCAGAGTTCCCAGGCGGCGTCCTGATCATCCTGGGTAAGGTCGATTTCCAGCCCGACTACGGGCAGGTTCAACCGCACTTTCTCAAGGCTGAACCGGTTGAGGGACGTACGCAAGTTAAAATTCATTTCACGTCCTCCCGCACGTTTCTATAATCACAAATCACAGAGTTGCGCCGTCATTATAGCAATGTACATTCTGATCCAAACCGGGGCAGAGGCTGGCCTTCTTTACCCCATCGGTTATGATGCCCACCATGTTGACCGACCGAGCTGATACTTTCCCCTCCTTCCGCCCCGGGCAAACCCTGTCCGAGCGCCGGATGCAGCGCGTGTTGGGCCAACTGCGCGAGTCGGCAGAATCGGGGACGCCGGCGGCGACCCTGCATCTGCCGTCAACCATCGCAGCGGACAGCGCAGCCATTGCGGGGCTGTTGAGGCGAGAGGGCGGCCCGGCGTGGATCGACGCATTGGAGCGCGCTGGCAATCAGTTGCTCCGTTCATCCACGGGCCTAGTGGCGTTTCGCGTCGGCCACGCGGGCCTGGCGATACTGCCGCCGTTTCCGATGGATGCGACGGCCCTGGACAATGGCATCAACGACCAGCCGTTGCGCGCGCTGCTGGCATCATGTTTCATCGTGGGCGTCGCGCTGGTGCGGCTGGGTCGTTACGCCATCGCGGTGTACGAGGGGCAACAGCTGGCTGTCTCCAAGACGGACACTCGCTACGTGAAGAGCCGGCACCACGCCGGCGGCACGTCCCAGCAGCGGTTCCGGCGTGTGCGCGAAAACCAGATACACCGGCTGTACGTGGAGGCGGCTGGCGTTCTGGAACGGCAGTGGCAGCCATGGCTCGACCGGCTGGACTACGTGGCCCTCGGCGGCGAGGCCGCCACCGTCAACGGATTTGTCAAGGAGTGCGACATGCTGGGCCGGCTGGCATCCATCACACTGCCGGGCCGGCTGGACGTGCGCGAGCCGAACCGGGCCGCGCTGGATCAGGTGGGCGCGATGCTATACCAGTGCCGCGCTTATCCGTTGAAGTGGGACGGCTGAGGTCGGATATACTGGTATGACAGGATGAGATGATCGGGGAGTCGAGGATTATGAGCGACATCAAAATCAGCGCCAGCGCCACCATTGACCAACAGACGTGGGACGAAGTAAAGGCAGTGCTGAAGTGCCACGCCTTCACCGTCTCCGACGCCTTCCGTCTGATGCTACAGCACACCGCCATCAACAGAGAACTGCCCTTCGACTGCATCATACCCAACGCGGAGACGATAGCGGCGATGGAGGCGTTGGAGAGAGGCGATGATGTGATCAGTTTTGACAACGTTGCCGACTTGATGGCCTATCTGAACGCCGATGACGATGAGGACGACTAATTTACGCAGGTCGTTCAGACGCGATTACCGGCGAGAAATGAGAGGCCGGCATCGCGCGACGTTGGAGGACAACCTACAGCGAGTTTTGGATTTACCGTCCACAGACCAAACGCTGCCACTCCGCCACCGCGACCACGCTATGACTGGTAATTGGGAAGGCTACCGCAATTGCTACATCCGGTTTGATCTCGTTTTGCTTTATCGCAAGATCGGGAACGACATTTTGGAACTCGCGCGTCTTGGCTCTCACAGCGAGCTCGGGCTGGCATAATGGCTTGCTCGTCAGCCCTCCAATGCTATAATTCCGCGCATGACTATGACTTTGGCGGACGAGCAACCCACACCTACCGATGCAGAATCCGGCGGCAGCTTCCGGCGTGCGCTGGGGCTGCTGGAATTTGACGAAATACGCGGGCAGCTGGCCGCTGCTACCCGCACCGCCGTTGGCGCAGAGGCCGCCGCTGAACTCGCTCCCTCCGCTGATGCGCGCGACGTGGCCGTGCGCCAGCAGGAAACTGCCGAGGCGCGCCGCCTGCTGGACACCGCCGCATCCCTGGAACTTGGCCCCACTGACGACCTGCGTCCCGCCGTGCATCGCGCCATGCTGGGCGGCGTTCTGACCGGCGAGGAACTGCGCAACATCGGGGCACTGGCCGCCGCCGCCCGCTGGAATCGCAACGCGCTGTCCCATCGAGAAGACCTGCCCATCCTGGCCGCCGTTACCCAGAACCTGCCCGACCTGCCCGATCTGGAAAGCGCGGTGAATCACGCCATCGGCCCCGCCGGTGAGGTGCTGGACAACGCAACGCCCGAGCTGTCCCGCCTGCGCCGGGAATCCCGCTCGTCGTACTCCGCGCTCAACGACGTGATGCAGCGGATGCTGCGCCGCTACCAGCGTTCCGGCGTGGCGCAGGAAAACATCGTGACCGAGCGCAACGGGCGCATGGTGCTGCTGGTAAAGAACGACTTCAAGGGGCAGGCTCCCGGCATCGTTCACGACGTATCCGACAGCGGCGCCACCGTGTTCGTGGAGCCGATGCCGGCGATTGACCTGGGCAACCGCTGGCGGGAGACTCGCCTGGCCGAACAGCGCGAGGAGGAACGGGTGCTGCGGCAGTTGTCATCACTGGTGGGCCGCTACGCCGAGGACATCAACCTGATGTCCCACCTGCTGGGACGCCTGGACCTGGCGGTGGCCAAGGGTCGCTACGCCGCCAGCCTGCGGGCCGTTCCTCCCAGCCTACTTGACTCGGATGAGCCGAGGCGGCTGCATCTGGGCGGCGCGCGCCATCCGCTGCTCACCGGAGAGGTGGTACCCACCACCATCAGCATCGACGCCGACCATCCGGTGCTGCTCATCACCGGCCCCAACGCCGGCGGCAAGACGGTTGCGCTCAAGACCGTCGGGCTGCTGGCGATGATGGCCCACGCCGGCCTCCAGGTGCCGGCCAACGAGGCCGACCTGCCGCTGTTCGACGGCATCTACGCCGACATCGGCGACCAGCAGAGCATCTTTGAATCGCTGTCCACGTTCAGCAGCCACATCCGCAACATCCAGCGCATCCTGGACGTGGTCACCCCGCACTCGCTGGTGCTGATCGACGAGCTGGGTTCGGCCACCGACCCGGAGGAGGGTTCGGCCCTGGCCATCGCCCTGCTGTCGCACCTGCGGGACTGCGGCGCGACGGTGGTGGCGACGACCCATCACCGCAACGTGGCGCGCCTGGCCCAGGAAGAGCCCGGCATGGTGAACGCCAGCGTTGACCTGAACCCGCGCACGCTGGAGCCGACGTACCGGCTGACTCACGGGGTGCCGGGCCGCAGCTACGCCCTGACCATCGCTTCCCGGCTGGGCCTGCCCGAGACCGTAATCGCCGGCGCGCAGACGCACCTGGAGCCGTCCCACGTGCAGGCCGACCGACTGTTGCAGGAATTGCAGGAGGAACGGCTCACCGTGTCCGAACTGCGTCAGCAGGCGGAGCGCGCCCTGGCCGACGCGCGGCGGCAGGAGCAGGAGATTGCCGAACGTCTGGAGGCGGTGGAGGATACCAAGGCCCAATTGGTGGAGGATGCCCGGCGCGAGCTTGCCGAGGAAATCGCAGAAGTCGCCGGACGCATACGGCAGGCGGAACGTTCGCTGCGGCGGGAGCAGGATCGGCAGGCCGTTGCCGGCCGGGACGCCCAACGCTCGGACGTCGATTTGCAGGCGGAGCGGGAGCGGCTGGCGGAGGCACAGCGGGAGGTGGTGTCGCCGGAATGGGCGCCGATCCCGGTGGAGCGTCCGCCCTGGTATCACGACCTGCACGTGGGAGACCGGGTGTACATCCGCGGCGTGTCCCGTCCGGTGGAGGTTGTCTCGCCGCCCAACGAGCAGCAGGAGATCGAGGTCGTCATCGGCAGTATGCGCGCCCGATTGCCCGTGTACCAGCTTGACCGGGCGGCTGAGCGGGTGCATCCCGCCGCCGAGCAGGCCGGCGTGGTGTATCGCCGCCCGGAGGCCAAGCGCACGCTGAGCCCGGAGGTGAACCTGCACGGCTACCGGGTGGACGAGGCGCTCAACATCATTGACTCACTGCTTGACGACGCCGCGCTGGAGGGCATGACGTCGCTCAAGATCGTCCACGGCAAGGGCACGGGGGCGTTGCGCCGCGCCATCCGCGAATACCTGACCGGGCATCCGCTGGTAGCAACCACCGAGCCGGGCGAGGGCGGCAGCGCGGCGGGGGTGACGGTGGTGCAGTTGCGCTGAATTTCGACCACGACGCGAGGATCACAAACGGAAGGGAGGAAAAAGCATGAATAAACCCGCCAGAGCGCTAACCCTGATTGTCCTGGTTGCCATCATGCTGGTCGCCGGTATCGCTGCCACGCCAGCGCAGTTGGCCGCGCCAGGCCAACCCACCGTCGTTGCCACCGCCAACGCCGGCGAGTTGCAGATGAGTTGGAACCCCGTTCCCGGCGCGCAGCACTACACCGTGGGCTATGCCAGTCCGGACGAAATGGACCGGATGGCCGCCGCCGGCCGGAACAGACTGGACGCCTTCTACTACGCCACCATCGGAGCAGAGAATACCAGCCACACTTTCACTGGGCTGGAACCGGAAACCGTTTATTGGGTGACGGTGGGCGCACACAGCCAAAGATTCGGAGCCACCGACCTGGTATGGGCAAGTCAACATGCGGTGGCCACCACCGCCGGCCAGCACGGGGACGGCTTTTGTCCCATTACCGGGTTGCCAATACCGGAAGGCGGCTACCTAGGTGTTGGCGACACGGCTACTTTCGGAAAATACTCTATTACTATCCAAGAGGTCGAAACACCGGAATCCGTAATTCTTACACGGTCAGACCGTACAAAGTACGATAGCGAAGCTCCGCCAGGTCGACGGTGGCTGAGAATCTACATGCATTTGGAGAATGCTGGAGATTCCAAGATAACCCTCACGCGAGGGAAGGATTCCGTACTGGATACCGACGCAGGGAACGCGTTCTCGTGGAGTTCAGAGAGAACGGTTGAATCAGGTGAAACACACGACACCAGCTTGCTTTTCGACATACCGCAGGACGCCACGACGGCGGTGTGGGCGGTGCGTCCTTTTACCAGCGAGTCTGGAGACAACGCTCCTCAGCTATTCAGTATTTCAATACCCACCGCTGAGCAAACCGTCGTATTTGGTGATCTCAACTGGTCTAGCGCCAGAGTGCAGACCCGCATCGCGCAGTACATCGTGGAAAAGGGCTACGGCTATGCTACGGACGCCAGATTCGGGGCAACGCTGCCGCTGTTCCAGGGCCTGCGCGGCGGCGATGTCCACGTTCTGATGGAGCTTTGGCTTCCCAACCAGGAAGCGGCCTGGTCTGCCGGACTGGAAGCAGGCCAGGTCTATTCTCCGGGAGAAGGTTTGGGCAAGGACTGGCAATCCGCATTCGTGATCCCGGCCTACCTGCAAGAGCAGTACCCCGAACTGGACAGCGTTGAAGACTTGAAAAATTCGCAGTACAAGCAACTGTTTGCTATCGCTGAAACCGGCGGCAAAGCCCGTTTGGCGTCCTGCCCCATCGATTGGCGTTGCGAGAGCGTCAACGCCGCGCAAATTAGAGGATATGGCCTCTCCGACCACGTTCACATCGTTAATCCTGCCGACGGCGCGGCGTTGAACGCCGACCTCTCCGACGCATACGAGCGCCGCGAACCATGGCTCGGCTACCAGTGGGGCACCAACGGCCCCACGCTTCTGCTGGACCTGGTACGGCTGGAAGAGCCGGCCTACAGTGATGAATGCTGGGCAACCACCATGGCCTGCGCCCACGAGGATTCCACCATCCTGATTGCGGCGAACCACAACCTGCCCGGAAAAGCACCGGACGTGGCTGAAATGTTGGGCAAGTGGGATTTTGCCGTTGACCCGGTCTATAAAGGAATTGTCAGATGGCAGGACGCCAACCAGGACGCTGACGTTAACGCTACCGCCATCTGGTGGCTGAACAACAACGCCGACACCTGGGAGCAGTGGGTCACCGACGAAGCGGCGGCCTCCATCCGCGCTGCGCTGGCGGCGGGTGAAATTCCCGACGGCTGGCCCGATCAGTAGCCGGACTTTGAACCCGGACGGGATCCAGCGTGTAGGGGCGAATGATTATTCGCCTCTACTTCGTTCCGTTTGGTCGTTCAAGTCGTCGTCGGCATCCAGAACGTACTCGTCGTCGTAGTACCAATCGTAGTCGTACTCTTCGTCGTCGCGCCGGCGCAGTTTGCCCCAAACCAGTTTGCCCACCACCACGACCACGGCCAGCAGGACCAAGCCGCTGATGATCCATATATCGAGGTAGGCCAGAAAGGTCAGGTCGGCGGGCTGTCCAGCGGTCTGTGTGGCGACGGAAAGGATGGCGGGCGGGTTCATGGACGCTCCGGGGCGCAAAATGGCCGAATCTCGCAGGGCCCCAAGTATGCCTCGATCATAATGATTTACAATAATAGCATTCGCTCCCCCACATTGCCGGAATAGCAGATTGCCGGATCATTGGAATCCCCTCGCTGTCGAGAGGCGATCCAAAGCAGGCTGATGGTGAAGATTATGAAAGAGACCGTAAATGCCTTCCTTCAGCATCTAGTCGTCGAACGCGGCTTTTCCCAGAACACGCTGGACGCTTACAGCAACGACCTGAACCAGTTCCGCGAGTTCGTGGCCGACTATCTGAAAGCCTCCGATGACGAGGCAGAAGCGTGGCGGTCGGTGGACCTGGACCTGCTGAACGCATACATCAGTGAGCTTCGGGACAAAAAGAAATACCGGGATTCGACCACCGCGCGTAAAGTAGCGGCCGTCCGCTCTTTCTTCGGCTACCTCAGCGCCAACGAGCTGATCAGCGAAGACCCCACCGAAAATCTCGGTTCCCCTCGCGTCGGGCGCGCGGTGCCCAAGTTCATATCCGAAGATGACGTGAAACTCCTGCTCAGCACCGCCGCCGATACTGGCACTCCGGAAGGCCGCCGCGACGCCAGCATCCTAGAACTGCTCTATGCCACCGGCGTGCGGGTCAGCGAGCTGGTCGCCTTGAACGTGCAGGACATCGACTTTGAGGAGGGCTTCATCCGGGCCTGGGGCAAGGGTTCCAAGGAACGCATCGTATATCTGTATCCCGAAGCCCTGTCCAATCTGCGCGAGTACATCGGCGGGCCGCGGGCCGAGCTCGTCACCAACAAGAAGGGCGAAACCGCCCTCTACATCAACAACCGGGGCGAGCGGCTCACCCGACAATGGGTTTGGAACATCCTGAAAACGGCCGCGAAGAAATCGGGGGTGGACCCCAAGATCACCCCCCATACGCTGCGCCACAGCTTTGCCACACATCTGCTCCAGAACGGCGCGTCGCTGCGACACGTGCAGGAACTCCTGGGCCACTCCAACATTTCCACAACCCAGGTGTACACCCACCTCACCGATTCCCACATACGCGACGAGTACGGACGCAGCCATCCCCGGGCGTGACCCTCTGGAGGCGAACGGGAACCGGATCAAATCCCCTCGGCTTCGGGTTGCATTTCGCATTTTTGTTCCGTACAATTATCCTGTATAGAACAGGAGGTCGTGCGATGACAGATAACGATGCAACTCTCGCCGCTTGTGTGGCACCGGACCTGCCGTCCGATGCCGGGCGGATGATCGCCCGCTGGCGCACGTTGGGCTGTCCCTACATTGAGCTGGACACGGGCGTCGTGATCAGCAACCTGGAGCGTTGGCTGTACAACAATGCGCCGCACTCCGGCGTCTGGCTGGCGCGGGTACGGGAATATCTCTACATCGACACCTATGGCATCGGCTCAATGGCAGCATGACCGGCAAATGACCCTCCGGCTGTACAGCGACCTGGCGCACCTCTGGCCCATCATCAGCCCGCCGGAGGAATACATGGTGGAGGCGCAGGAATGGTTGGACGTGATACGCGGCAGTCTTGACGCCGCTCCAACGGACCGGGAGTCCCTGCCGACGCTGCTGGAATTGGGCTGCGGCGGCGGCCACCTGCTGTCGCACCTGACGGCGCACTTCATCACCGAGGCCGTGGACATATCGCCGCGGATGCTGGAGATTTCCCGGCAACTCAATCCTCAAACGCTCCATCACCTGGGGGACATGCGCGACGTGTGCTTGGGTCATGCGTTTGACGTGGTGGCAATCCACGACGCCATCAACTACATGACCACGGAGGACGACCTGCGGGCGGCGATTGCAACTGCAACAGTACACCTGAATCCGGGCGGGCTGTTGTTGCTGGCGCCCGATTGCGTGCAGGAAACTTTTGAAGGCCCCCGGGTGGTGGAATGGACCAAAGAAGCCGAGGACCGGTCGGTGACCTTCATCGAGTACATGGGCAAGCCGCGCCCAGGATCCACCACCGTAGAGTCGGTGTTCGTATTCGTGATCGACGAAGGCGGGGAACTCCGGGTGGAGGTGGACCGGCACACGGGCGGCCTGTTCCCAACCGAAACCTGGTTGAGTCTCCTGGAAGAGGCGGGCCTGGAGGCGGAATACATCCAGACCAACGCCTACGAAGGCGGCTTCGGCGGCAACCTGTTCGTGGGAAGGAAACCCCCTCTCCCTTGATGGGAGAGGGGATTTTGCTACTCCTCATCCAGGCCTGGGACGGGGAAGCGGTTGCTCAGGTGGCGAACCTCGTCGCGGATTTGCGACGTGGCGGATTCGTCACCGATGCTGCTCAGAGTGCGGACGATGAGCCTGGCGACCTCACGGGTGTCCTCTTCGCCCATGCCCCGGCTGGTGATAGCCGGAGTCCCCAGGCGCAAGCCGGACGCGGTGCGCGGCGGCAACTGGTCGTAGGGAATGGCGTTCTTGTTGACCACGATGTCCACCGACTCCAGCGCCCGCTCGGCCTGACGGCCGGTGATGCCCAAGGGAGTGAGGTCCACCAGCATAAGGTGATTGTCGGTGCCGCCGGCCACCAGGCGCACGCCGGCTTCGGAAAGCTCCTGGGCCATGACCTGGGCGTTGGCGACGACCTGGTGGGTATAGCGGGCGAAGTCGGGTTGCAGAGCCTCGCCGAAGCAGACGGCCTTGGCCGCGATGACGTGCATGAACGGCCCGCCCTGCATGTAGGGGAAGACGGCGAAGTCAACCTTGCGTCCCAGTTCCTCCTCGGTGAGGATCATGCCGCCGCGGGGACCGCGCAGGGTCTTTTGCGTGGTTGACGTCACGACCTGCGCGTGGGGGAACGGCGAGGGGTGGGCCCCACCGGCGATAAGGCCGGAGATGTGCGCCATGTCCACCATGAGCAGCGCGCCGACGGAATCGGCGATGGCGCGGAAGCGGGGGAAGTCCAGCACGCGGGAGTAGCTGCTGCAACCGGCGACGATAAGCTTGGGGTTGTGCTCCTTCGCCAGCCGCTCAACCTGGTCGTAGTCGATGGTCTCGGTTTCCTGATCGACGCCGTAAGGCACGAACCGGTAGAGGTTGCCGGAGAAATTGACGCCGGCCCCGTGGGTCAGGTGGCCGCCCATGTCCAGCTGCATACCCAGGACGGTATCGCCCGGCTCAAGGACGGCGAAGTAGGCGGCCATGTTGGCCTGCGCGCCGCTGTGGGCCTGGACGTTGGCGTGTTCCGCGCCGAAGAGTTCCCTGGCGCGGTCGATGGCCAGGGTCTCGACCACGTCCACGAACTCGCAGCCGCCGTAGTAGCGCCGGCCCGGGTAGCCCTCGGCGTACTTGTTGTTCATCAACTGGGCCTGGGCTTCCAGCACCGCCTTGCTGGCGTAGTTTTCCGATGCGATGAGGACGATTGAATCGCGCTGGCGGCGGTTCTCGCTCTGGATGGCGGCGGCGACGGCGGGATCGATGCGGTCGAGTATGGTGGTCATATCTGGTGGCTCCTGCTATGGGTAATTTTTGGAATGCGCAACTATATGATAACAAATCGACGCAAATTGACCTTTGACGCTCAGTATTTGTAGAAGTGGTGGCGGATTTCAAAGTCCACGTCGTGCTGGGAGAACAGTTCCCAATCGGCTTTTCGGATGGTGAGGTATGAGTCCGCCAGCAGTGGGCCCATGGCGTCGGTAAGCACGGTGTCCGCCTCCAGCGCATGGATGGCCTCCAGCAGGGTTGACGGTAGCCGCCTGATGCCGCGGGCCGCCAGTTCGTCGGGCGTGAGGCGGGCCGGGTCTTCAGCAATGCGCAGGCCGTCGGCGGGGGTCAGGCTGCGTCGGATGCCGTCGAGGCCGGCGGCGATGATGCCGGCCAGGGCGATGTAGGGGTTGGAGCTGGAATCGGCCGGCCGGTATTCCAGGTTGGTGGATGCCATCTCAGAACCCCAGAACCGGGAGGGTACACGCAGCGCGGCCTCCCGGTTGTCGGGCCCGTAGCAGATGTAGGCGGTGCTCCACGAGCCGGGCGAGATGCGACGGTAGCTATTCATGCTGGGGCCAGTGAGCAGGGTGAGGCCAGGCAGGTGCTCCATGATGCCGGAGATGAAATGGTAGGCCAGCTCGCTGAGCTGCATCGAGTCGTTGGGATCGTAGAACAAGTTGCGCTCACTGGCGGCGTCCCAGGCGCTGATATGGGTATGGTTGCCGTTGCCAGCCTGATCGGGGAAAGGCTTGGGTGCGAAAGACGCCAGCCAGCCGCGCTGCCAGGCGACGTTGCGCACCGTTTCGCGGTAGATGATGTGGTTGTCGGCGGCGCGGAGGGCGTCGGCGTGGGTGATACTCAACTCCTGCTGGCCGTGGCCGACCTCGGTGTGGTACTGCTCGATTGCCAGGCCCTGGGCTTCCAGCGCGTCCACCACGTCGTCAACGATCTCGCGGGCGATGGCCGCGCCGAGGGTGGAGTTGTCCAGGCTCTCGTCCATAGGGACGAACGAGTCGCCATCCTGGCGGGCCAGATACCATTCGGGTTCAAACGCCGCCTGGAAAGTAATGGCCATTGACTCGGCCTGCGCCAGCATCCGCTTGAGAAAATTGCGTGGGCAAGCGGCCCAGGGCTTCTGGTCCATGGTGATCATGTCCACCAGGATCAGCGCGCGCTTTGGGGCGTAGGGCAGGAGCGTGAAGGTATCCAGGTCGGGCATCATGCGAAACTCGCCGACGGGACCCATGCCGTCGATTGGCTGTAATTGGTCCATGTCGCCCATGACCTGCATGGCCGTGGTGACGCCGATACCAGACGCCAGGCGGCGTTCGAGACCGGAGACGTGGGTGGCCTTGCCGCGGATGATGCCGCTGTTGTCGCAGTAGGCGAACATGACCAGATTGACCCCGGAGTCGCGGGCCTGTTGGACTATTTCGTGGGCTTCCATGATGACCTCTGCACAGAGTTGTGGCAGAGCATTATCGCAAAACAAGAGGGGAGCGGGACATAGCCGCTCCCCCAAGGTAGTGTCGTATTTACGATGGGAAACTGGCGGGTTCAGGGAGAGGCAGGCGCGGGCGCCGGGGTGAAGGCCCTGCGGATACTATCCACATCGACCTCGGGCGCGATGGCTATGGTTGTCTCCGCGCCGCTTATGGTGGTGATGGTTATGGAGCGGTTTCCGTCGCCGGCTTCGTGGCAAACCAGGCTGGCAATCTCGGCCACACCCTTGGAGCGGGCGATGCAGTCCATCAAAGCGTTGAACGTCGAGTCGTAATCTTCCAGAGATATTTTGAGGAAGAGAATGGCGTCCTCGGCGGTTTCGATGTGGTCTGCCGCGTCCCAGGGGTAGGTTTTGACTTTCGGCATGTTCGCCTCCTTGCATTACAGCTCGCGCGCCAAGCGGCGTGCGGTGGCAATATCTCGCCCTTGACTGTCCTTGTCGCCGCCGGCCAGCAGGATAATGATTTGGCGCCCGCGTTGCACATAGTACACCCGGTAGCCAGGCCCATAGTTGATGCGCAGTTCCGATATGCCACCTCCTACCGGGGCGACATCGCCCGGATTGCCTTCAGCGAGTCTCAAAATCCGGTTGTCGATACGCTGCTGCGCTTCCTGATCGCGCAGCCGCCTGTACCAGCGGAGGTAGGTGTCGGTAGCGCGGATTTCCATTGCAGCCATTACAAGGGGGAGTGCAACAAGTCGGGTGAAAATCGCCGGCGGCGCTGAAGCTGTGAAGCATCCCCCTCACCCCAACCCTCTCCCACCAAGGGAGAGGGAGTTTATAGATACCCGCTTACAGGACGTGGTACATGAGCAGGTGGTCGCGCATTACGTCGGCGGCGAAGTCGTTGTTGACGTCGCGGAGGACGGAGTGGATGTGGTTGGCGCCGTTCTGCCGGTTGTCGTACTCGACGACGAAATCGCCGCCGTGCAGCCGGTAGTAGTGGGGCTGCATCCGGTCGATGGGGCCGCCCCAGGCCAAGTGGATATTCTCCAGGCCACCCTCGCGCAGGGCGACGAGCTTTTCCTCGGCCAGGTCGGCGCGGATGCGGGTGACGTACTCGCTGGCCAGGGTCATCAGCATCTCGCGCTGTGTGCCGGACATGGCGGAGGCGGGCAGACCCTCCTCTTTGGGCAGGGAGGCGCGGGAGGAGTTGAAGGTGATGATGTCGGAGGGGGCTTCGTCGTAGATCATGGCGCGGCTCTTCTGGCCGGCATCGAGGCTCTCCATGAGCTCCAGGGAGATGTCCTGGCTGTCGCCCAGGATGCGGAGGCCCTGCTTGGGTCCTTTGGGCACCTCGGCGGGGTTTGCGCCGAAGAAGAATGGGGTCATGGACAGCACGCGGTCGCCCCAGACGCTGTAGTGCAGCGAAACGTGATGTCCTTCCACGCGCCAGCCCCAGGGTTCTCCATCGTTGGCGGGATCGCCGAAGATGGTCCAGGCATAGAGCAGGGGGTCGCGCACGAAGGTGATGAGGCCCCGTTCCTGCTCCAGCGGGCCGAGGACGGCTTCGTGCTCGATGATGAGCTGGGCTTTGCGGTTGGAATCATCGGTGAGGCCGGTGGCCATGAGGGCGTAGGCCAGTTTGCGCTGATCCTCGTTCATGTCGCGGAGTTGCAGGCCGTGGCGGTTCAGCGGCGGGTAGTACCAGAAGATGCGCTCGCCGTCGTAGTAGCTGAAGTTGATGGCCGACTTCTGGTTGGCGTCCAGGCTGTTCAGCAGGGCCAGGGCCGCGCCGCGCATTTCGCCGGCGGCCTGCGGGTGGGTATGGGGGTGATCGTGATTGTGGTCGTGGGTGTGGGCAGTGGTCATGTGGCCGTCCTCCGTTGGGAATCCATAAAGGGTATGCATAACGCGGGCCACAGTGTAGGCAAAGCCGTTTAGGGGTGTCAAACAGCGCCCATTTCAGGGGATTGGGAGTGCGAAAGCATGGGTGACAGCGAGTCGTTGACGGTAGGTTAGGCAGTGGCTATATTGCCGACAATAGCACTTACGGAGATAGTGATGACAGGCCAAAAATATGATTGGGGACGCAACCGCGACAAACCGGAAGGCGCCAAAATCCAGCTGGACTACGTCGGCCCCGGTATGATGCCCGACGAGCGGTACGCCAAGTTCCAGATCGGCGACAAAGCCCACGGCGGGTGGATGCCGAATCATGCGGTCAACGAAGAAAATAAGTGGCTCAAGGCGTTCATCACCACCGACTTTGATGATGGCAGGTGGCTGGTTCAACTCCCGGACGAAACTCGCGTGTCTGGCCGCAATATTGTCGTGCTCAAAGAGGACCAGAACGTTGTGGTTGTGAATGGCTGGTGGTGATGATTTACAGCGACCGGGATATTGATGGGAATTGTCAGAATCAGGATTCACAGGATTACAGGATTTTCGAGTTGGGATGACGGCGCCCCGTATCAAGTACGGAGTGGCTCCGTGTCAGGCAACGGACAGGCTGTTAAGGATTACGCTCACACTCAGAGTCATCTACTTGTAGCGTTCCGTTTTAGGTGGTCAAGTTTCATCATATGATGCAAGCGGTTTAGGGGCAGGTTTGAAACCTGCCCCTACGGACACGCAAAACCACCTAACTTGCAACGCTACCTCATCTACTCAATCTTGATAATCCTAAAATCCGGTAAATCTTGATTCAGACGATAGATTGCCACCGGCAAGGATTTTGCAAAGCGCCGAGACGGGATTGCCGCGTCGCTACCGCTCCTCGCAATGACAACCGAATGATATTGCTCCCGCCAGGGGAGAGGGGGATGCTGCTACGTTGGTAATAGAATCGCTGCATGGTCACGCATCTGGACATCAGCGACGGGCGGTATGTGGAAGCGGCGGCGGCCATTCTGCGGCGGTATGACAACTTTGAGGCTGAGGCCAACATCACCACCGCCGTGCGGGATTTCCTCATACTGTCCGGGTTGGCCGTTGGCGACGAGATAATCGAGGAGAACCTGCTGCGGGCCGCGCTGGGTGAAATCGCCCGGGAGCCGGCGGAGCTGGACGACCTGTTCATCCGCCACACCTACCTGAGCCTGGTCATCGGCATGGCGGTGCCGGCGTCATTCGGCATCGACCTGCGACAGGTGGCGGAAACCGACCCTTCGGATTTGCTGCAAGGCCGGCGGTTCCGGGACGCCACCGGCTTGAGGCGGCATCATCGAATCGGACCTCTTCGCCTGACCCGACGAGGTGGGCGGACAGGACGTGATCAGAGCGTTGGCCCGCCGGATTGCGCGGTTCGACTGGACCAACGCTCCGCCGGACATCGCGGCCATCCTCTACGAGACGGTCATACCGCCCGAGGAACGGCGCACCCTGGGCGAATACTACACTCCGGCGTGCCTGGCACGGACGATGGTGCGGGAGTTGATTGATGACCCGCTGAACCAGCGCGTGCTGGACCCGGCGTGCGGGTCGGGGACGTTTATCGCGGAGGCGGTGGGGCATTTTCTGGAGGCGGCAGAGAATTTTTACCGGGATGAAGAGGATGAACGGGATAGACAGGATATGGCATGATTTCCGTCCAAAGTCGCGCGACCGAGCCTCTGGGCCGCTATCCCCGAATATTCTAGCCAACCACAGATTGCGGCAATGCGAAAGACGACGTAACCTTGTTTCGCCCCTGATGGCTCGTCGGTTATACTTTCCCCGCCCCATTGGGCATTTGGTAATTGTTGATGGCATCCGCCGATAGCACATTCACCCGCATCCTCATCACCGACTTCGTCTGGCCCTCCACCGCGCCCGAGCGCGAGGCGCTGGTGGCCGGGTTGGGTGACGGCGTTGAGGTGGTGGAGGCGCCCGATGGGTCGGAGGCGACGCTGGCGACGCTGGCCGTCGATTGCGACGCGATTATGACGTGCTTCGCTCAGGTTACGCCGGCGGTGGTGCGCGCCGCCGAGCGGTGCCGTTGCATCAGCCGGTACGGCGTGGGAGTAGATAACATCGCGGTGGACGTGGCCACCGAGCTGGGCATCCCCGTCACCTACGTGCCCGACTACTGCGTGGATGAGGTGAGCGATCACGTGATGGCCCTGCTGCTGACCTGGAACCGGCAGGTGGGTTTTTACGACGGGATCGCCAAAGCCGGCCGTTGGGAGGGCACGCCGTCGCCCCATCCGTTGACACGACTGCGGGGTCAGACCATCGGCATCGTCGGGTTCGGACGCATCGGGCGCGCAGTGGCGGACAAGGCACGCGCGTTCGGCCTGTCCGTGTTGGCCTACGATCCCTATCTGTCGGCGGACGCTAACCTGCCGGACGGCGTAACGGTGGCAACGCTGGACGAGTTGCTGGTCGCGTCCGACTACGTGACGGTGCACACACCGCTGAACGAGGACACGCGAGGGCTGATCGGAGAGCGGGCTTTCGGCCTGATGAAACCGTCCGCGTACCTGATCAACTGCGCGCGTGGCCCCATCGTACATGAGCCGGCGCTGTACGCCGCCCTGCGGGACGGCAGCATTGCCGGCGCCGGCCTGGACGTGATGGAATCGTCAGCTCCGCCGGCGGACCACCCCATGTTCGCGCTGGACAACGTGATAATCACGCCGCACGTGGCGTTCCTGTCGCAACAGTCAGTGCTTGAATTGGAGGTGCGCACGGCCAAAGCGACGGTGGACGTGCTTCAAGGCCGGATGCCGGAGTTCCTGGTGAACCCGACGGTGCTGCCACACTCGCGGGTGGCGCTGGGATAGGATAACGGAGGATGATTTGACGACGGCAGGATTTACTATCAGTTATCTGGGCACCGGCTCGGGCGGAAGCACCATGCGGAACCACACGGCGATGGTGCTGGAATGTCCCCAGGGCGAGCGCATCCTGCTGGACGCGGCGTCGGGCAATACGGTTCTGCGTCACGGCGATCAACTGGGCATATCGCCCACGGACTATGACCACTGCCTGTTGAGCCACAGCCATCCCGACCACTGCGAGGGGCTGCCCCACATCGAGATGCAGCGCAGCCGGCGCAATCCGGCCGAGGCGCCCATGCAGGTGTACGGATCCGAAAGGGCAATGTCGGACATGGGCACGCTGCTGGCGTACCCAACGCGCGGCCTGAACGTGGCAGCGGATGGCGTGCGGCGGCGGGATGGCCGGCTGGTATTCACGCTGCAACCCACGGAGCCGGGCGAATGGGTGCAGTTGTCTCCCAACGTGCGGGCCAAATGCGCTCCCGTTGACCACATCGGCGGCGCGATGGCGTGGCGCGTGGAATCGGGCGAGCACGCGGTGGTGTTTTCGGGTGATACGCGGTGGTGTCCGTCGCTGGCAGAGCTGGCGGAGGGGGCGACGTTGCTGATCCACGAGGCCCTGTGCATCGAGGCGGAACGCCACCGGGCGGATGAGACGGCGCACTCCACGGCGGCCGAGGCCGCGCGCATCGCGCAGTTGGCCGGCGTGCAGGCGTTAACGCTGACGCACATCGACAATGCGTACCACCTGGATACCGAGCCCCTGGTGGCGGAGGCGCGGTCGGTGTACGACGGGCCGGTGTCAGTGGCCTTTGACTGCTGGCAGCAGCGGGTTTAGCTTTTGAGGTTCCTGGATTCCCGCCTTCGCGGGAATGACGATAGGGCTCGGGAGTGACGATAGGGGTCGGAAATGATGGTAAAATCGCCGCCGTTCCCGAATCGCCGCCACGCCGCTGTGAGCTGACGACGACGCAATAACCAGGAGAGTTTGACCATGGCAATGATCGGCGTGTTGACGCATCACTGGGCCAAAGCGGACAAGATCGCAGAGGCGAAAGCGCTGCTGGAAGGCAACGGCGAGGCGCAGAGCAAAGCGCCCGGATTCGGGGCTCGGCAGACGTTCATCTCCCTGGCCGATCCCACCAAGATCTCAACGCTGGTCACGTGGGACAGCAACGAAATCTACGACGCCTGGCGCGCCAGTCCCGAACGGGCCGTGGCCATGTCCGGCGCGGAGGAACTGTGGGCGCAACCGCCGGAGTCCGAGCGGTTCGAGATGCAGGACTGAACGCCCTTCCCCCGTCATTACGATCCTTTCCCAATCATTCGGGCCCTTCCCCGTCATTCCGGCGAAAGCCGGAATCCAGTGCCCGTAACCTTGACGCGAACGTAGGGGCGAATAATTATTCGCCCCTAAGCAATCAGCGTTGCTACGTCGATCCGCTCCGCCAGCAGGTCGGCCATCCGCTCGGCTTTGTGAGCGTGGTAAGGGACGACTGCGCCCAGCAGGTTGCCTACGGCGTCGGCGGTGGCGACGGTGCCGCCGTCAACGAGCAGCATCGGAACGTCGCGCTTGGCCGCCTCCACGCGGATGTATTCGGTGGGCCGCGCTCCGCCGGTCAGCACCAGGCAACGGGTGTCTTGCATCAGGCTGGCCATCTGGATGTCGGGCCGCTCGGCGCGGGTGATGACGGCCTGGTGCGCGTACCGGCCAAAGTAGCCGGCGCCCGAGTCCATGATGTTGCCGCCAATCAGGAAACGGTCCACCCATTCGTCGCCGTCCGAGGGTTCCAGTTCCCAGCGGCCGCCAAGCTGCTGTTCCAGCTGATTCATGGTCAGCGAGAGCAACGGACGGTCTTCCGGGATCGCGGTAACGACGGGGATCCCGGCTGCGGATACTTCGTCCAGCATCCGGCCGGTTTCGGCAGCGCGGTAACGCCCCGTCTGGTTCACAAACACGCCGGCCAGTGAGCTGCCCAGGGGCGCGACGCTGCTGGACACCGACACCGCCGATAGCGCGGCGTCGTACCCGAACACGGCGACCACCCGCGCCGAAAGGCGTTCGACCAGCCCGGCGGTGATTGAGGACGAAACCCCGGATCCACTGGCCGGGTTCGCCACCTCCACCAGCGTGTGCTCACTGATGCCGGAGAGAGACCGTACCGCGCTGGCAGCCGCGTCCAGGGAATCGGAATCGTCTCCGGAGGCCACGGCCACGCCCCCGCGGAAATTCTGCGCGAAGTAGATGGCGTCGGGATCGGTGCGTCCGGCCGGCGATAGCGGTTTGCAGACCGATACCGTCGCCCCGCTACGGGCGATGAGGGTGGCGAGGCCGGCGGCGACGGACGTTTTGCCCGCGCCGGGGCCGTGGGATGCTACCAGCAGGACAGACATCTGGGAAAACTAGTAATCGTCCACTCGATTCTCGATGTGGTTCGGATCGAAACCGGGCGGGAAGTTCGTGGTGTCGTCCCACTTGCTCATGGTCATGTCGCAGCGGTGCAGGCTGGCGCGGTCGAAGTTAGCCCCTCGCATATCGGTCATAATCCACATGGAGTCGCGGATCTTGGCATTGGTGAAGTTGGCTCCCTGCATCACCGCGCGGCTCACATCTGCGCCATTCAGGTTCGCCCCCTGCCAGTCGGAGTTGGTCAGGTTGGCGGAACGCAGGTCCACCTCGATGGCCGTGGTCTGGCTGCAATCGGCGGCGGTGAGGTTGGTGTTCAGGAACGACGCGCGGTTCAGGCGAGACATTTGCAGGATACATTCCTGCATGTCGGACTGCTTCAGGTCGGCCCAGAAGAGATTGACGTTGCGCAGGATGGTCATGGCCATCTGCGCGGAGGCCAACGTCGCGCCGTACAGATCTGCGCCGGTGAAGTCCGCCGCCCGCAGGTCGCAACGGGAAAGATTGGCCCTGGTGAGCCGGGCGTCGGCCAGGTTCGCGCCCCGCAGGTCGGCGCCGCGCAGGTCGATGCCGGCCAGATCCATGCCACTGAGATCGGCGACTCGGAGGTCCAGCTGCTGGTCGGGGTTGTCGGCGCGCCACGATGCCAGGGCATCCCCGCCGGCGCGCACGAGTTCAACGTGTTCGTTGTTAGCCATCAGCCGCGCGCCGCCATCATTTCGTCTTCAACGTCAAAGACGCGCTCGGCGATGACCATTTTCAACTCGTTGACCTTGGTGTAGCCCGGGTATTCGTCGCCTTCCTCGTCGAAGCGGTCGAAGATCTTGGAACCGTCCAGGTAAATTTCCAGGCGGCCCTTGTCGGCGGGGGTGAGCTTGATGGCAATATCGCCGGCGTTCTGGGAACGCCAGAATTCGGTCGCCAGCCACGTGGCGAGGCCGTGATAGCCTCAAGGCACGCAATAGATGATGTCCACTTCAACTTTGCCGAACTCTGAGCGGGTCATAGTCATTCGGGTTGATTCTCCTATCAGGTTGTTTAGCAAGGGGATGCGCTTCGGTGGCATCTCACTCACAGGTTTTCCAGCATACGAATGAAGTTAGCTATTTCACCTTTGCCGTGGCGGATTTCGTCAACGCCGGGAGGCCAGCCGTAAAATCGCGAGTGAAAGGAGTTTGCCGCCATGTAGTAGGTGTACAGCACCGGAGGGGCGCCCTCATCGTCAATCAAGCGCATCACGGTGTCCGCCAGCGCATTGTGCGACCCATGAAACCACCCTCTGCGCTCGGCGACGGCTTTGATGGCATGGGCGGCCGCGCCCCATATCTTGTTGCTGGCCTCCTCCAACTCGCCGCGCTCGACTTCATCGTCCACGAGGTCAAGGAAATGCCAGCTACGCTCAGCATGGTAATCAACAACCGTGGTCATCATGCACCGTCAGGGTTCACGGAATGGTTAGCGGATCACCGCGCTGGCCTGGCCGACGGCGGTTTTGTCGCCGTTCTGGTTTTCGCAGTACACGTCCACCACTACCATGGTGGTGCCGTCGTCCTGGGGCTGGCGGCTGTTGACCTGCCCGTGGACGCTGACGGTGTCGCCGTGCTTGACTGGACGAAGGAACTTGAGGTTGACGTTGCCGCTGCGGTGGAAGTCCTCGGCGCCGATGAACTTGCGCATGGCCTCGGTGCAGAAGGCGATGCTCATGCGGCCCGACGCGATGGCGTAGGTGGTGCCCAACCGCTTGGACGCCAACTCCGGATCGTTGTGGATATTGGCGCGGTTGAGGATGCCGCACGCCTCGAACGTGTTGATGACGTCCTGGGTGATGTGCTTGGTGATAACGGGCAGCGTTTCGCTGTCTAGCCTTGCGGATGCCATTTCTTGCCCAACTCCTCGGGTTTCTTGATCTGGTAGGTGCGCATTCTCTCGATGAGGCGACCGTCCTCGTCGGTGGCGGTGGCCTCGATGACCAGGTAGGGCTTCTCGCGGCGGACGAACTTGTCGTGGATCCGGCCGGTGACACGGATTTTCTTACCGGGCACGGGCTGATTGTACAGGTCGATCTCGTTGCCGGCGTTGATGCTGCCGGTCTGGTCGTCGTAGGCCAGGGCCAGCGAGGTGGCGTCATGCTTCACGGCGATGGTGGGGAACACCGCGTCGGGGTCGTCCACGGCCTTGCGGTAGAGATCGATCATCTCCTGCGTCAGCTCGTACTCATAAGAGCCGAGCTCCTCGCCGATTTGAACGTCGTCGTAGTTGAACAGAGGGAGGTCTGGTGCGGCCATAGCGGGACACTCCGAAAACGGTGGGGTAAATCGCAAAATACCATACCGCAGCCAACGCCGCAGGTCAATTGTGGGGGATGCTGGGACAGGGCCTTTCGATTATTGGTCCAAACCAGCGCTACCGTCATTCCCACGATTGTCAGCAGCAGCACTATCAGGATTGGAGCGGGATGCTGACAATTTTGCGAGAATCCCGCTCATTTCCTCTCATTTCAGGTCATTTGAGTAGGGCCCGTGGCAGGTCGTGGGGAGTGAATGGCGGCGGGGAGAACGGTTTTGGGG
>VXOG01000041.1:1082-2907 GCA_009840165.1 Chloroflexota bacterium | reverse complement strand
CGCTCCGAGTGCACGGCGGGGACGCTCAACCCCGTCATGTGGGAGATCAGCGGCGGCACGCCGCCCTACACCCTGACGCTCGATGGCGCGTCGGTGGACGCCGACGCGGAGAGCGCGACGGTCCTCTGCCCCGATCTGCCGGAGGGTGCAGCCGAAGCGCCGGCGACGATCTCGGCCGTCGTGACGGATGCGGCCGGGGGGGCGGCCACGGCCAGCGCCGCCTACACGATCGTGCCGCCCTTTCACGGGCCGCTGTTCTCGGAGCGTACGGCGGGGGTGGAACCCCTCTCGCTCACGCTCACGGCTCTGCGCGCCGAGTGCACCGCGGGGACGCTGAATCCGGTCGTCTGGAGGATCAAGGGCGGGACCCCGCCGGACACGCTGACGGTCGATGGCGCGGTGGTGGACGCGGACGCCGAGCGCACGACGGTGACCTGTGGGGACCTGCCGGCGGGCGCGACCGAAGCGCCGGGCACGATCAAGGCCAGCGTGACGGACGCGGCCGGGACGACCGTGACGGCCAGCGCTGCCTACACGATCGTGCCGCCGCTCCCAGCGCAGTCGGAGCTGGGAGGCCCTAGCCTCCACGCGCTCAACTGGCTCAAGTGGGACCGCGGGGGAGTTGGCGGGTCGCCACCTACTACGGGGACATGGACATCTGCTTGCCGGTGCCAGCGGTACCTCGTGCGCTGGCGAAGCGTCGGCACGGACACCTGGACGACCGATTCCCTTGTGGTCAACCTCAGGCAGGCGGCCGATGGCGTCATCTTCTACTCCCTCGAAGGCCTCGACGAGGGTCCCACGTATGAGATCGCGATCGCGAAAGTGCGAGACGAAATCGAGCAGGAGACGCCGGGAGCGCTGCTGTGGAGCGTGCCAGTTCTGATTGCCCCCGTCTCCCCGCTATCGGGGGTCGAGGTCATCGCTACGCACGATACGATCACCGTCAACTGGGATCCGCCGCCCGTCTTGAAGCGCCTCGAAGTCAGGCTTCGCGAACCCCGGACGTACCGGTCTGACCAGCGCGAGATCATCGCAGACGACACCAGTCCGGATCACGTTGTCTTCCGCGACTTGCGCCCCGACACGTGGTACTCCCTGCACGTAATCGTCGGGACTCCGGAGCTGGCGGCGGACGCCATGATGCGCGTGAGGACGGGCGCGGCGCCGGCAGACTGGGCGCCGCTGCCGCGCGGGCCGCAGAACCTGCGCACCAGCGTGACGCACGACAGCGTCACGGTGGCTTGGGACGCACCCTACGCGGGCGCCGACGATGTGTACACGGTCGAGATCTCGCACAGCGCCTGGCGAGACCAAGCGATCGTATCGGGGGGCGTGACCACACACACATTCACGGGGCTGTTCCCGGCCAGGCGCTACTGGCTCGCGGTGACACATTCGGACATCGCCTCTGAATCCGTAGGGGTTCCTATCAGGCCGCAGGCGCAGCAGGCGCAGCAGGCGCAGCCGTTGCGGCTGGCGCTGTCGGTCGAGCGTGCGGAGTGCACGACGGGCGCATCCACCCCGGTCAACTGGACGATCACGGGCGGGACGCCCCCGTACACGCTGACCGTGGCGAGGGAGCCCGTCGCCGCCGACGAGGGCACGACGACCGTACCCTGCGGCACCGGGGGTCCGCGACAGGCGACGATCCAGGCCCACGTGACGGATGGCACGGGGGCGATGGCGGCCGCCGCCGCCGCGTACATGATCGTGCCGCCCACCCCGGCGCCGCCCCCCCCGCCGCGGCCGGCCCGGGCGGGCCCCCGCGCGCCCCCGCCCCCGGCGGGCCGCCCCGCGCGCGCCGCGGGGGCCCGGCAGGCGG
>VXOG01000041.1:0-1072 GCA_009840165.1 Chloroflexota bacterium | reverse complement strand
GGAACCCCGCCCGACACGCTGCCGATCGACGGCGCGCCGGTGAACGCGGACGCGGCCGGCTCGACGGTGCCCTGCGGAAATCTGCCGGAAGGCGCGAGCGAGGCGCCGGGGACGATTACGGCCCGCGTTACCGACGACACGGGGGCGACGGCGACGGCGAGCGCGGCCTACACGATCGTGCCGCCCCTCCCCGCGCCGACGGGGCTCGGCCACGTAACAGGCTACGGGGGATGGGTCCAAACCTTGTGGAGTGACGTGCCCGGTGTCGGAGATCTGACGCTCGAAGATGCCGAAGGCGCCCCGTACACCATCGACGCGTACCTCGTGCGCTATCGGGTAGTCGGCGCGCCTGAGTGGATCCATGTGCTGCGGGAGACAACCGTCGGCAACGTTTGGGAAGTCGCCGCTGCCGACATCCGCGAGTTCTCGGTTGCCGCCTTGCGTCATCCCCTGGAACGGCTCACTCCCGCGGCGCTCCGCTGGAGCGTCGCGCACGCCTACGCCTCGGTTGTGGCGCCGCAGAATCTGGTCGCCACAGCGACCCACGACACCGTCACCGCCCACTGGGATAAGCAACCGCACGGCGCAGGCGGCGTGGTCCGGCTGTCTGGCGCCGGCGGCGGCGTCTCGAAGCGATTCCCGATGGCGACGAGTGCGGGCCGGCACAGCGTCACCTTCGGCGACCTCCCGCCGAGCACCACATACCGTGTGTCCGTGGAGTACCCCCCGCCTGAAGGGGGGGACAACTATGCGTGGACGGAAGTGGCGACGCTCGCGCCACCGCCCGACTACGAACCGTTGCCTTCCGGGCCGCAGAACCTCCGCGCCACGGCCACGCACAACTCGATCACCGTGTCTTGGGAGGCGTCGCGTCCAGACGATCCGGCCCGCTATGCGGTGCAGGTGTTCCATGCCGAGAGTGGGTATCGTGTCGATGTACGGGACCAGCTCTCCAAGGGCGTGACTTCGGTCACCGTGACCGGACTCTTCTGGCGGATCGAGCCCGACACGCTCTACGAAATCATCGTCTACGAACGGGGCATCCCCCAGGTCACCGCGGAAACCTGAATCT
>VXOG01000047.1 GCA_009840165.1 Chloroflexota bacterium | reverse complement strand
GAGCAATTGGAGGCCTGCTGGCGCTCGGACTCGTCCTTGCCGCCGGCCCGGCGTTCGGCCAGATTACGGGCACGATCCTGGGCACGGTCTCCGACGATCAGGGGCTCGTGCTGCCCGGGGCGACCGTGAGTGTCTCGTCCGAGCAGCTTCCCGGAGGGCCCCAGATGGCGGTAACCAACGCCTCCGGGCAGTACCGCTTCCCGAACCTCCCTCCAGGGGACTACACCCTGACGGTGGAACTCCCCGGTTTCGGCACCTATATCGAGGAAGGGATGCAGGTGCTCGTTGGCGGCACGACCGAACGGATCGTGTCCCTCGGCCTTGCTACGGTGGCTGAGACCGTGACCGTGACCGGTGAGAGCCCGGTGGTGGACACCCGGAGGTCGGGCGTCTCCACGAACTTCTCCAACGAGTACATGGAGAACACCCCGCTCCGCCGGTTCAGCTTCTTCGACTTCACGAAGTCGGCCCCCGGTATGTCGGCCACCAACCCGACAAGCGGCACGAGCAGCCGGGTCTCCGCCTTCGGCTCCGGGGTGGACGAGAACAAGTACCTCATGGACGGGGTGGACTTCACCGCGCCGGTCTCGGGCGCTGCCTGGCCGTGGCCGGATACCGACGTGATCGAGGAAATGGAGGTCATCTCGCTCGGGGCGTCCGCCGAGTACGGGAACAGCCCGGGCGCGGTCTTCAACGTGGTGACGAAGCAGGGCACGAACAACTTCGCCGCGGATGCCGCGTACTTTGGAATGTGGGACGCGCTCACTTCCAAGCCCATCAGACTGAACGCGGACGGTGACGAAGATCCAAACGGTTGGGGCTTCAAACGCAACAAGTATGTGGATGTCACCGCGCACGTGGGCGGGCCGATCATCCGCGACCGGGCCTGGATCTACGGCGGTTATCAGTACCTCGCGGATTGGGACAACCAGCCGGGCACGGACCCGCAGTTCCCCCGGAAGTTCGGCGCCCACCGCATGTTCTGGAAACTGACGGCGGACCTCACGCCGAACATGAAGTTCATGCACACCTACCACGACGACATCTGGGTCATTCCGGCCACCCCGTCCCTTACCGAACCGTTCGAGTCGATCGCCACTTGGAGCGGCAAGAACCCCTCGGTCACGTTCGGGCGCATTACCCACGTCCTGAGCGCCAACACGTTCTACGAGGTAGGCGTGTCGGGTTTCTATTCGCCCCGTGACCTGAGCGAATCCAACAGTCCGGGCGTGCCGCGGCGCAACGATATCGACAACGGGTTCGCTTCGGGAGGTTATGGCTGGTACGACATCTTCAAGCAGGCGCGCACCGAGGTGAAGGCGAAGGTCAGCCACTTCGCGAGCGACTGGATGGGAGCGGACCACGACTTCAAGTTCGGCGTCCAGCATGTCATCGGGAACCACAGCTCCCACGGCGGCTACGTGCCCGGGCCCAACTACCCGGGCGGGGTCATCTACTACGACAACGGGGACGGGACCCCCTACTACATCCTCACTGGTTCCACCTACAACAAGGGCGGCGAGTTCCGCGAAACGGGGGTCTTCGCCGAGGACATCATCAATATCGGTAATCGGATCACCGTTCAGGCGGGGATTCGTTTCGACCGCGTCCGGGGGATCAGCCAGGACGTGGACGACCTGCTTGTGAACGACCTCGCGGCTCTGACCTTCGATTCGATCGGGACCGTCCAGGGCCGCGGGGAACTCTTCGAATGGACCAACTGGGGGCCCCGCGTCGGCTTCAACTTCAAGCTGGACGACGACGGTCGAACCGTGCTCCGGGGGAACTGGGGCCGCTTCTACCGAACGGCCATCACGGGGGAGATGTCCGACATTCATCCGGGGCAGGGGGTCTCCCAAGAGTTCTACTGGAACCCGGACACCGCGCGCTATGACTTCGAAGGATCGAGGTACGAGGCGGCGACCAACTTCGGGTACGACCCGAACTCGCGGGCGCCGCGCACCGACCAGCTCTCGGTCGGTTTCGATCGCGAGTTGGCGGCGAACCTGGCCTTCGCGTTCACCTACGTGCGCAAGGACCAGGACGACCTGCTCAGTTGGAACATCGACTCTGCGACCTATGGCTCCGTCCCCTATCAGTTCGGGAATGGCCAAACGACGGAGGTGTATCCCATCACGTCAGATCCTGACGAGCGCTACTTTCGTCTGAGCAACGTGACCTGCGAGGGGGTCTCCTACCGCTGCGATCCGCTCTACATGGACTACAACGGGTTCGTGTTCGCTTTGAACAAGCGCATGTCCGACAACTGGCAGGCGCAGGTTTCGTACACGTGGGCAAAGGCCTATGGCCTGCTTCCCTCAAGCAACAGCGGCGCGTCCTCCAGCCAGGAAACCAGAGTGCGCGGCAATTCGGTCGGCCGGGACCCCAATCAGTTCATCAACGCGACCGGAAACCTGTTGAACGACCGCACCCATACCCTCCGGGTGACCGGGGCGATCATTCTGCCTGGCGAGGTTCTGTTCGGTTTCAACGGAGCCTTCTTCAACGGGAAGCCATGGGGAACCGTGGAGCGCGTTGGGACTGACGTCCTTCCGCAGGGCGCGCAGAGCGTCTACCTCACACCGCCGGGGACGGAGCGGCTGGAGAACCAGACCCTGCTCGACCTGCGTCTTTCGCGGGCGTTCTTCTTCGGTGGGGACGGCAGGACGAAGATCGAACCGTTCGTGGACATCCTGAACATGACCAACTCGACAGCCACGGAGGCCCTAGCGTCGCAGCAGTTCGGCTCCAGCGTATTTGGTATCGGGGAGCGCTGGATTGATCCGCGCCGCGCCTTCGTGGGCGTGAAGTTCGCGTTCTGATCGGGCATTCGCCCGAAACTTCGGGGCGGGGGGGGGCCCCCCCGCCCCCCCCGGGCACCCCCAGTACACGCGAACGAATAAAAAAAAAAAAACAAGCACCAAACGCAAAAAA
>VXOG01000001.1 GCA_009840165.1 Chloroflexota bacterium | reverse complement strand
GCGCTCCCCACGCCCGGGGCGGCGCGGGTGGCGGCGGCCGCGCCGCCTGCCCCCAACGCGCGCACGCGCGCCAAGGTGGGGGTGTAGGGGCTACTCCCTGTAGGGGCTACTCCCAAGGTTCGTCCCGCCATTGGACAGGCGGCTTCTCTCTGAATCGCACCTCGCTAACGTAGTCCTAGCCCTTCCCTGTCCCAGGAAAGGCATCGGTTGGGTCCCAGTCGCGAGCAGATTCATCGTCTCGTGGCCTGAGGCCAATCAGCAAGATTGGGGTCGGTATCGCGTGCCTCGAAATGCTAAGCCATCGCTGAGCCTGTTCGAATGTACCAGCAGCACCATCTAGGCGCCCCCATGACTTGAACGCTTCTGACGCGAATATCCCGATTCCAACGTCGATGCGCGATTCCCTCCGGACATCTTCGAACTGAGCTGCTAGATTCATCCTAATCAACGTCCACGGGATGGCTTCAGCGTGGTTGAAGGCAATCTCTACGCCCATGCCAAAGTCGGTGCTGCTACCCTCGGTAAGCGGGTCGCCTCGAATCAAGAAATCCATCTTCCATCCAGTTGTCTTGCTGTTGCCAAACAGGTAGTCCTGTTCAAACAGGCGAGATTCGCTCTGCCAAGGGGAATGAGAGAGTTTCTCTCTGAACAAGGCGTTAGTCGCGACTTGCGCACCCTTAGGGCGTTGCCGTCGTGCAGCAATCTCTTCTTGTTTGTCGATAATCATTTCCCGAGTCATCGTCCCGATTACGCTGCGTAGGTCACCCCACTCGGGACGATACTGCAGAATTGCTAGGGCATTGCGGAAGTTGAAGGTCTCGAAATCCACCGCTACTCGACTCCCACTACCGTCGGTTCCAGCAATCTCGGGGGACGGTAGTGTGCCAAGGCTGCACGCTCTGCTATGGATTGCGCAATCCTCTCGATGAGTCCCACAACTAGGGCATTCCCCATGAGGAAGGCTCTTCGGTTGTCAGGCACCCCAGCCGTCCAGTCGTCCGGGAAGCCGTTGAGACGTTCGAGTTCTACGGGTGTAAGACGTCGCAGCCGTCCGCTCTTGGTTCCTATCACATGCTTGAACCTTGAAGGGCCAGAGCCCCCCTCGCCTGTGAGCACCGTCCTAGACGGCTTGTCGAGGGGGTCAGGGAAAGCGATGGCCCCCTCTGACCAGTTGTAGGTGAAACCCGAGCTATGGGTTCTCGGTTCCGCTTTTGCGCCCTTGAGATAGCGCCAGGTTTCGACTACTTCCTCAGAGATGAAGAAGGAGGGATCAACATCCTCATCGTCCTGCAGGATGTCACCAAGAGTCTGCCGCTCCCCCGGATACGCAGGCTGAAGGTCGGTGGTCCAGACCTGCAGCCCTTGCATCAGTCCAGCATTCCTGAACCGCGAAACTTTGATTCCTAGCCCGAACGTCGCCGACACCATGTCCAGCTTCCGCGCAAGCTCGAAGGAATCTGGGCTGGCATCCGTCATCAGGGATCTGCATCCAGAGGCAGGTAACGCAGCGGCGAGGATACCCTCGCTCTCTAGTGTAACCATCGGTTCTGTTATCCGACTCGCCGTGTGCTCCCCGACGATGAAGACACGCCGCCTGCGTTGAGGGAATCCGTAGTCGGCAGCGTTGACCACACGCCACTCGACGGTATAGCCGAGTTCAGCAAGGCAAGCCAGCATGACTGCGAAATCCCTGCCCCTCTGGTTAGCAGGGGACTTGAGCAGTCGATCAACGTTCTCCAGGAAGATGAACCTAGGCTGGCGAAGTCTAAGCAGACGGTATATCTCCCACCAGAGGACCCCCTTCTTCCCAACAAGCCCCGCTGCTTGGTTCAGCGTGCGCGCGACCGAGTAATCCTGGCATGGGAACCCCCCGACGAGTAGGTCGTGCTCAGGTACGACACACTCCCCCTGTTGGGCTCGATCAACTACTTGGCTGATGTCCTCATTGCTGTGGCCATCTGCTCCGAAGTGAGCAACGTAACAGTCCGAGGCGTGCTGGCTCTTAGTCGATGGTTCCCACTGGTTACTCCAGACGACAGACCACCCGGCCTCTCTCAACCCGAGCCGGAATCCACCTACTCCAGCGAAGAGTTCCACCGCCCGCAACCGTGGAGGGTTCTGCTCCGAGTAAGGGATAGGGGGTGGATGCGTGATGGTTCCAACCATGATGACGCGACTATACAAGGGCTGTGTTGCCAGCCCAAGCCCCATCTGTCGCACTCTGGGCAACGTGCCAAGCACACCCCTTGGCGAGTGGGCATCTCCCACACTGCGGGCGCTTGGGAAGACATATCGCGGCGGCGAGGTCGAGGGTCGCCCAGTTCAGCCGATGCCAGCGTTTACGCGCTACGGATGCATAGGCCATTGCGGCTGCATCAGAAGGGGTTGGCTCGGATGAGCCATGGAAGTACCGCAGGAAGACCCGTGCACTGACAGAATCAACCAGCGGAAGGTCTGCCCTGCCTAACGCTGCGGCAGTAGCGCTTGCCACGTATCCTCCAACCCCTGGCAGTTCTCTGAGTTCACGCGCCCGTGTTGGCATCTTGCCTCTCTGGCTGACGGCTTGCGCGAGCTCCTTAATACGAGGTGCCCGAGAGGTCAGTCCCAAAGGCCTGATTACGCTCGCTATCTCTTCGATACCAGCGTCGGCAAGCGAAGACGGCCCTTCCCAACGCTGGGTCAATTCCACGTAGACCTTCTCGACCGTAGAGGAGCGAGAGCGTTGAAGCAGTATCTCTGCTAGGAGGATGCGAAAGGCGTCGTGTTCGCTCCGCCAGGCGAAGGTCCTTCCTTCTTCCTCCGCCCAGCGTAGGAGCCTTCGTGCCAGCCCTTTGGCCATCAGCCGGGATTATAGACACCCCCACCCCCCCCCGCCAACCTGGCCACAAGCGAGCAATCCCAGAGGCACACCCCACGTTGGTGGTGGGGACGGCCATACCCGCCGGGGT
>VXOG01000062.1:14412-26939 GCA_009840165.1 Chloroflexota bacterium | reverse complement strand
TTCGGTGTGGGGGTGTGGTTTTTGTTTTTTATATATTTTTTTACACCAGCCTCCCCGGCCAATCATCCCTCCGACTTTTTTCCACTGGATTCCTGCTTGCGCAGGAATGACGGCTTCAGCTTCCGACGCCTACGCTCAATTCGTATAGCTACGCTTTACCCGCCTGCTTACAGAGGTGGCAAGCGGTATCGTACCAGGCGTAGGAGGTGTTGGAAGACTGGTACAGGTCGAACAGGCCAACGTCCCGGTACTTCCGGCACACGAAACACAGCTGGGTGTATTGAGGGTCAAGCTGCGCGGGCAGGCCCTTTTCTGCGTTGATGAAGACCTTACGGATCTGGAGCCTGGAAAATGGCAGGTGCTGGAGGACCCTTTCCTGGATCATCAACTTGAGGGCGTCGCTGCCCGACATAGGCCGGTACAACAGCAACTGTTCATCCTCCGGTTGGCGCTCGTACACATAGTTGATGTAGTTATCCACTGCTTCGTACAGCGTTGAAACTACATCTTCGTAGGAATCGCCAATGGCCGGAACGTCGATTTCGACGCAGAATCCTTCCCAAGTTTCCGGATTGGACTGAGTCTTCTTGATATAGCAGGTGAGCTTCCGCGGTGTGGCTTGCATCGCCAACTCCGAAGCGAGCGCGGGGAGTCCCAGCAAGGTGTCAGGGCGTCATGAGACGAGATCAGGACACGCCGGCCCCTTTGCAGATGTTGCAGGTTTTGTCATACCACACGTATGCGGAGTTGGGTTCGTGGAAAACTTCAAACTCGCCGATGCTGCGGTATTTCTTGCACGCCAGGCACAGTTCGGTGTAGTGCGGGTCCAGCTGGATGGGAATGCCCTTCTCGGCGTTGAGGAAGATCTTTCGCACCTGCCGATTGGAGAAAGGTAGCCGCTGTAGGAAACGTTCTTCAAACTGCAACTTCCACACGTCGGCCTTCGGCATGGGCCGGTAGAGCAGTCTCTGCTCATCGTCTGGCTGGTTCTGGTACACGTAGTCGATGTAGTTATCCACGGCCTGATACATCATGGCGGCCACTTCTTCATACGTATCCCCGACCGCGGGGATATCGAGTTCCACGCAGAACGCTTCCCACATATCGGGGCTGGAACGGGTCCTCTTGATGTAGCAAGTAAGTTGTCTGGGCTGAGTATTCACGGCTGCTCCTCGGGCGGCGCGGTGGGCGCCGCCCTGGTCAGTCACGATAGTTATGAATGTGACAAGCTGAAGGCGAAGGACTAGTCGAGGCCGCGAGTCCCGATCCAACCGGTTTCGGACACGTCGATCATTTCCCCGTTGGGGCCTTCGTACTTCGTCTCGACGTTCTGGGTGCGGGGGCCGCTCATCCCGGCATGGAGGGCGTGGTTGACCTCGTCCATGGGCTTGGAGTTCGCCTCGGACAGGCGGCGCTCAATATCCTCCAGGCTTTCCACCTCAAACCCGATGTGGTGGATGCCTTCCCAGTCCTTGCCGCGCTCGCCGGCGACAGCGTCATTCTGGAAGTCCAGGATGGCCATGTTCACGCTGCCATCGCTGAGCATGTAGCCGTTGGCGTTATCGCTTTTCAGCTCAGCAACCTGGCGCAGGCCGAATACTTCAGAGTAGAACTTGGCGGTCTTTTCGGCGTCGTTGGTGGCGATGGCGATGTGCTTAATCTGAGGCATTTTCCCCTCCTTGTAAACGGTGAATCCACAACCTGAATCTGGCCTACGGAGCGGGTCAGATTTCATGGGGGGAACGATACCACTTTTACGGCGGATGGGCTAGTGCGCCGGCATCCTTCGACCCGCCAAAGGCGGACCTACAGCAGCTCAGGATGAGCGGTTAGCGCGAGGTACAGGATGGGCGAAAAAGTGAGGCAAGATGAGCGTCAATGCGAGGTGAACGGTCAGCCCAGCCGGAACCGTTTGAAGACTTCGGCATACTCAACGCCGATACGCTTGCCGTCGCGCCGGCGCCACTCTTTCAGGTGATGGTCTGCCGATTCCGGATTCACCTGGCTGCAGTGGGCGCGCAGGGCCGCCACCGCCGTTTCGATGTGGTCGGAAACGTCCACGACGTGGTCCGGTTCCGTGCGTCCCATTACCCACACTTCGCGGACTTTATGGGGTTCCAATCCCTCATCGTTCAGCAGTTCGGGAAAGGTCAGGCGGTCGCGGGCGGCCGGATACACCGCACCCATAGCGGCGTCCCCGGACGCAAAATGGTCGGGATGGTCGATGTAGCCGTTGCCGTCGAGGTTGCGCACCGGATTCATGCAGATAAGAACGTCGGGCCGATGTAGGCGAATGGCGCGGGAGATGTCCTTCCGCAACTCCAACGTGGACTCCAGGTAAGCGTCGGGATAGCCCAGGAAGAAGACATGGGACAGGCCCAGCACGCTGGCGGCATCCCGCTGTTCTGCCTCTCGCATTTTCACCATCATCTCGACGGTCATGTCCGGATCGTCGCTGCCCTTGCTGCCGTCGGTGCAGATGACGTAGGCGACGTCCCAGCCTTCGGCACACAGGCGAGCCACGGTGCCAGCGCAGCCCCACTCGGCATCGTCGGCGTGGGCCACCACGACCATGGCGCGGTTGAATTCTTCGTTAATTTGCTCTGCCAAGGGTGTGTTGTCTCCTTCTCGTAATCCAGTGGAGTGTGAAGCCCAGGGCTGCGCCCACCAACGCCATTCCCGCGGCCATGGCGAAAGACCAGCTCAAAGTTCCGGTGGCGTCGGCGATGGGCCCTGAAATTGCGGGCGATATGGTGCCGCCAATGCCGGCACCCATACCCATCAACCCGAAGGACGCGGGAGCCATAAACACGGGAACAAAATCCCCGGCCGCCGCCGCGCAGATAGTATAGGTGGAGCGCAAGGCAAATCCAGCCAACACAGACGCGATGATGAAGACGATCAGGCCCGGAGCCAACCAGAACAGGGCATAGCACGCCGCCTCGATCAGGAACGTCGCGCCGAACGCCATGCCCCGGCCAACCTTGTCGGAAAGCGCGCCGGAACCGACTCCGCTGCCGATGCTCAGAATACCGATTCCCATGAACAGCGCACCCACAACGGCCACGTCAATTCCGTGCTCCACCTCAAGGAAAGCACCGTAGCCGGAGGTCAAAATGCCGTGGATGAATCCGGAGCAGAAGGCCATGCCCGTGATGAGCCAAACGAAGGGGTTGGTGTACACCTGGACCGGCCAGCCCCCTGTACCTGGACGGACTGGCGTCCGCGCCGGGGAGTTCGCCGGGGAAGGCGAAGGCTGGGAACTTGCCGTTGGGATTGACGGAGATTCTCGGATGAAACTGACGCAAAGAACGCCAATGAAAACGCTGGTGGCGGCGAGGACGTACCAGGTGTAGCGCCAGGCATCAGCACCGAAAAGGCCGGTCAGCGGAGGCACAATCACGCCTGTGAAGACTATGGCCAGGCTTCCGCCGGTGGCCGCGATGCCGGCGGCCATTCCACGGTCGGTAGCGCGAAACCAGGGAGCCAGCATTCCCATCATCGGAGTCAACGCCGCTCCTGATGAAACGCCGACCACTATCATAGCCAAGAGCGCCACCCAGTAGTTGGGAGACCAGCCCAGCAGCGCCATGGACGCGGCCTGCGCGAAGATGCTGCAAATGACCATCCAGCGCCGCCGTAGCGAAACGCGGCGGCTCCGGAGAGCAGACCCGAAACAACCCTGGAGATGGACAGAGCCACCACCAGCACGAACACCGTGGTGTACGAAAGGTCGAAGCTGTTCTTCATCCCCGGAATCGTCAGGGCCTGGACGTACAGCGAGAAACTGGTGATCAGGTTGACCGCAAGCGCCACCGCCAGGACGACGGCGGCATAGGTCCGAATCCAATGCGGGATGATGGCGGCGGGAATTATGGCCATGGCTGCTATAATATACCCAACGGAGAATTACGTTATGGAAAATAATAAGTTTGTATCACGCTTGCACGATAAGCTGGAAAGAGTCACCAACCGCGACGTGGACCTGTCGGTGAACGACGACGACCCGACTTTCCTGGAAGTGGATCTGGAAGCTTCCGTCCCCCGCGTGGTGTTGGGCAGCAACATTTACGAGTATCCCGGCTTCGCCCGAATGTGCCTGGAGTACGCCGCAGCATCCATCAATGAAGGCAGGCATATCGGCGAGCTGGAATTTCACATGCTGCTGGCCCGCAACTGAAGCAATTCTGACCGAGGATGACAAAGCCTGCCGGCAACGACAACCTACCGGGTGACCCGTCGGAATCCGACGCGCCAGAAACGAGGCGTTCCACCTACGCGCCGGTTCCACCGCCGCCGCCGATTCCGCCGGAGGATCTGAAGCCCTGGTACTACCAGGGGTGGTTCATTGTTCCTACATTTGTCTGGTGGCCGTGCAGCGCCATATTGTTCATCAGATCCCCCTGGCATAACGGTGTAGTGTCGGGAGCTTTATCGTGGGCATGGCTAATCGTAGGCGGCGGGTGGATCTTCCTTCGGACGCAGATCCACTGGCGGAATGGGGAGTCGCTGCCGGATCCGACAATGATCGCGCTGGCGGCGCCCGGCCTCTTTCTGACCGTGCTGACCCAGTCGCTCTGGCTTGTGCGGGACCGCCCGAGAATCCGCCGTATCCGAGACTCTGGCGGGTTCGCCACCTACGGATTGGAGCAGACTCCCGACAAACCCGCAACTCCTAACCGTCAAGAAACGGCGCCGTCCAGGCGTCGCTCAAGCCGGGGCGCTCGCAGCCGGCGCCGGCGACGATAGTATCCCGGCCTGGTCCACCAAACCCTGCACCAGCGCCATCCGCTCGTCGGTGGTGGAAAAGGCCAGGCCCATGGGAGTGATGGTGATATGGTTACCCTTATGCTCCGTGATGTCGGTGCCATCGCCGCCGGACAGTATGGCGCGGTTACGGGAAATCCAGTAGCGGCGGTGTCCGAATGAATCCTCGGTGCGGACCGACTCGCCGTAGGCGCGTCCTCCCAGGCGCGTGATCTTGACGCCGGCGATCTTTTCCGCTGGTTCGTTGGGCACGTTGACGTTGAGGAAATAAGGCGGCGATACCTGGGGGGCGTCGCCGAGTTTTCCGGCAAGGGCAGCCACTACCTGCGCGGCAAGGCCATACCGGGGGGCCTGCACCGAACCGACGGATATGGCGATGGTCGGATACCCGCGCACGAATCCCTGTATCGCCGCGCCCACCGTGCCGGAGACGATGACGTCCCAACCCATGTTGGAACCCCGGTTGATGCCGCTGACCACCAAGTCGGGCTTGGGGTTGACCAGCTGCTCCAATGCCAGGATGCAGGAATCGGCCGGCGTGCCCTGCACGGCCCAGGCGTTGATGGGGTTGGGCAAGTCGAGGCCGGCGTCGCCCGACGGTTCAAAGACGGCATCGGCGCTGCGGGGAGGAGTATCATCGCCGGGAGCGTACTGCAACAGGTACTGCTCGGCGGGAACCTGGTGGGCGAACACCGGGGCGTGCAGGGTCATGGACGCGCCCACACCGGACTGCTCCCGGTCGGGCGCGACCACGGCCACCTCGCCGACAGCGGAAAGGCTGCGAGCGGCAGCCCACAGCCCCGAAGCGTGAATACCGTCATCGTTGGTGAGAAGGATTTTCAAGGGATGGCCTCGCAGCTCAGCTTGGTGGGTTGTTAAATGATACACCCCACACCGCGCAGGATTTCGCGCTGTGCAGGGTGCCATACAACGACACTGGATTCCCGCTTCCGCGGGAATGACGACATTTGTCAGAAGACTCTAGTGGTGGGCCAGGCCGATGGCGTGGAGCAGGGCGTGCTTTACCTCGACCGGGGCCACCTGGGAGCGGAAATCCGCCGAGGCGTACACGTCGCCGATGATGTCCACGCCGGCGGCGCTGATGTCTTCGCTCAGTCGAGAGGTGGCGTCGGCAATGCTGTCCATGGTCAGGGTGGTGCCGGACAGCGCCTGTTCGACTGCGGCGGCTTTCACCGGGCGGGGCGTCAGGCCACCTACGGCTACTGACGCGGCGGTGCAGCGGTTACCGTCCATGGTCACCACAACCGCGCCGCCCACGACAGCGTAGAAGCTGGCGGGATGCGCCATCTTGGCGTACTCGGCGCGCTGGTTGGCGGCGAGTACGGGGACGTTGACGGTGGTGATAAGCTCATCGTCCGCCAGTCCGGTGGTGAAAGCATCTTCGACAAAATCTCCCACCACGATGGTGCGGCTGCCGCTCGGCCCCTGTACTGACACAGTCGCACCCAAGGCGGTGAGAACGGTAGCCCAGTCGGACGCGGGGTCGGCGTGAGCCAGGTTGCCGCCGATGGTGCCTCGGTTTCGCACCGCCGGGTCGCCGATGCCGCCGGCGGCCTCCGCCAGCAGGCCGTTGGCCTGCTGCACCTCGGCGGAACCAGCGATCTCAGCGTGGGTGGTAAGAGAGCCGATGTTGATCGTGCCGTCGCTGATGCGGATGCCCCGCAAGCCGTCAATGCCGCCGATGTCGATTACGACTTCGGGACGGGCCAGGCGGAACCGCATCAGCGGAATCAGGCTGTGTCCGCCGGCCAGTAGCTTGGCGTCGGGGTTTTCCGAGAGCAGTCGGACGGCGTCGGCGATGGAACCGGCCTTCCGGTATTCAAACTCTGCTGCAAACATTGCAATCAGTCCTCCTTGTCCGGAGCCGGTCAGTGGTTGTGGCCGTGACCGTGGTCATGGCCGTGATCATGTCCGTGGCTATGGCCGTGTCCGTTGCCGGTGTAGCCCGCTGCCTGAATGGCAGTCCAAACCCGTTCGGGAGTCAGGGGCATGTCCAGGCTGGTCACTCCAATGGGCTTAAGGGCGTCCATCACGGCGCTGTAGATGGCGGCGGTGGACGCGATGGTGCCAGTTTCGCCGATGCCCTTGACACCCAGCGGGTTATGCGGGGACGGCGTTACGGTGGAATGGACCTCGATATCCGGCACCAGGTGGGCGCGCGGAATGGCGTAGTCCATCATCGAGCCGGTGAGGAGCTGGCCGTTGTCGTCGTACACAGCACCTTCCCAGAGGGCCTGGCCGGCGCCCTGCACCACGCCGCCGTGTACCTGTCCTTCCACCACCATGGGGTTGATCTGCGGGCCGCAGTCGTCAACGGCGACGTAACGGTCAAGCGTGATGTGCCCGTTGTCAGGGTCAACGCTGACGATGGCAGCGTGCGCTCCGAAGGGGTAGCTGAAGTTGGGCGGGTCGTAGTAGGTGCTGGCCTCCATTCCCGGCTCGATGCCCTCGGGCAGGTTCCAGGCCACGTTGGCCTGCAACGCGATGTCCTGGATGCTCTGGGCGCGGTCAGGCGCGCCGCGAACGAAGAACTGACCGTCGGCGTACTCTATGTCGGCCTCGTCCGCTTCCAGCAGGTGAGCCGCGATGACGCGGGCCTTGTCGCGCAGCTTGCGCATGGTGAGGGCAACGGCTGCGCCGCCCACTACTGTGGTGCGACTGCCGTAGGTTCCCCAGCCCATAGGCGTGGTGTCGGTATCGCCGTGGATTACCTCCACGTCGTCCACGTCAACGCCGATTTCGTCGGCGACGATCTGGGCGAAGGTGGTTTCCTCGCCCTGGCCGTGAGGCGACGTGCCGATGAAGACGTTGACCTTGCCGGTGGCATAAATGCGTACTGTTGCAGATTCCCACAGTCCGCCGCCGAATCCTACGGCTCCGGCAACCTGGGACGGGCCGAGGCCGCAGATCTCACAGTAGCAGGCGATGCCCACGCCCCGGAAGGTTCCGTGCCCGCGCTCGTGTTCCTGGTCGTGCCGGAACTGATCGTAGCCGATGTGTCCGAGCAGTTGGTCAAGCGCATTTGAGTAGTTACCGCTGTCGTAGGTGATGCCGATGGCAACGTCGCGGTTGTTGTCGAAGGGCTCGATCAAGTTGCGGCGGCGTACCTCCACGCTGTCGATGCCCACGGCGTCGCCTACCTTGTCCATCAATCGCTCCAGCAGGAACGTGGCCTCGGGCCGGCCGGCGCCGCGATACGCCTCGACGGGCGTGGAGTTGGTGAACACACCGTACACATCCGCCTTAATGTTGGCGATGTCGTAGGGGCCGGAGTACATGAGGCCGTGCAGGATGGTGGGGATGCCCGGCGCGGCGGTGGACAGGTAAGCGCCCATGCCGGCGTACACGACGCTGCGCACGGCGGTAACCTTGCCGTCGGCGTTGGCAGCCATCTCCACGTACTCGACGTGGTCGCGTCCGTGGGTGGTGGCCAGGTAGTTCTCGGTGCGGGTCTCGGTCCACTTGACGGGGACGCCCAATTGCATGGAGCAGAAGGCCGTAATCATTTCCCACGGATAGACGGCGATCTTCGCACCGAACCCGCCGCCTACCTCCGGCGCGATGACGCGGATCTTGTGCTCCGCCACGCCGGTGACCAGGCAGGTGACGAACCGGGCGATATGCGGGTTCTGCGTGGTGTTCCACAACGTCAGCTCGCCCATGGCCGGCGACCACGATCCTATGTCCTCGTGGGTCTCCATTGTATGGGGTCTGAGCTTCTGCTGGCGTTTGGTCTCGCTGACGGTTACGGCGGCGTCCGCGTCGGCGGCGGCGGCGTCGCCGCCGGCGGCGACCCAATGGAACGCCTGGTTGTTGGGGGCGTCATCGTGAAGCTGGGGCGCGCCGTCGCCCAGCGCGGCCTCCGGGTTGATGATGGCCGGCAGCGGCTCGTAGTCAACCTCGATGAGTTCCAAGGCGTCCTCGGCCTGGTAGCGGTTCTGCGCCACCACCACGGCCACGGCGTCGCCGACATAGCGGACCACGCCGGAAGCGATGGCAGGGTAAGCGACGGCTTTCAAATCGGAGTCGGGGATGGCCCATGCACAGGGTATGGGGTTCAACACGCCCTCGATATCAGTGCCGGTGTACACGGCCACAACGCCGGGAGACCCCTTCGCAGCGTCAGTGTTGATGCTGTTGATGCGAGCGTGGGCATGGGGGCTGCGCAGGATGGCCGCGTGGACCATGCCGGTGAGTTTGATATCGTCGGTGTACGACGCTTGGCCGGTGATCAGGCGCGGGTCTTCCCGCCGCCGGATGCCGGAACCGAATATGCGGGTAGTCATCGCTTAACCTCCTTCTTGGCCGGCAGCGGCGGCGGCCAGAGCGGCCTTGACGATGTTGTTGTAGCCGGTGCAGCGGCACATGTTGCCTTCCAGCCCGGCCCGAACTTCCTCAGCCGACGGGTTGGGGTTGCGCTCGATGATCTCGGTCACCGACATGATCATGCCGGCGGTGCAATAGCCGCACTGGAGGCCATGATTATTCCAGAAGGCTTCCTGGACGGCGGTCAGGTTGCCGTTCTCGGCCAAGCCCTCGATCGTAGTAACCTCGGCGCCGTCGGCCTGTACTGCGAAGGCGGTACACGATTTGACGGTCACACCGTTCATCTTGACGACGCAGGCTCCGCACTGGCTGGTGTCGCAACCTATCTTGGTGCCGGTGAGGTTCAGGGTCTCGCGCAGGAAATGGACCAGCAGGGTACGGGGTTCCACATCTGCGGAATGGGAGCGTCCATTCACGTTCACCGTGATGGGTACTGTATTGGGCAAGGTAACACCTCCTCTGTACAGGACGCTGCGCCCACAATGAGACGCGGCGTGAGGCGGCGCCGGTACAAATCAGGTGTCAAGCGGCGGCGGCCAAACCTCGTTCGGCAGTATAGACGGCAGCCGGGAGGTGGTCAAATAAGGGGGATACGCTATCTGGATCCCGAGGAGGGCGGGGGCCACTCGAAGGCGAACAGTTTGCCGACTCGGACGCCGAGTGCCCTGGCCAGCGCGCGGATGCTCCGCAACGATGGGTTGCGTACACCGCGTTCGATGCCGGAGAGATAGGTGACGTGTATGCGGGCGCGGTGGGCCAATTCTTCCTGGGTGTAGCCTTGCTGGTCGCGCAACTGGCGGATGCGAAGGCCGAAGGCCTGTTGATAAGCTTCCATATATTCCAAATTCCTATTGCGTAAATCGTCGTATGATTCGGGTACGCGCCGTTCATATCGCGCTGCGGCATGACTCGTTGTCACGCCAGAAGAACAACAACTGATTTTTTTCAGGCCGTGATACGCCCGCTTTGGCACGGGGACGATCATCAGAATCACAGCCGGGCCATGTGCCGATCAATGAGGCGAATCGTAAACGGTCGCAGATTCAAGCGGACCGAGGTTCGGACACTCCGACCGGCTGCTGGCAACAGACTCTAGCAAGCCATCCATCCGGATGAAGAGACGGCCGCCCTGCTACGAGGGCTGTGCGCTCCCGTCCACCGGCATCTAATTCACGGCGCGTCCGGTTCCCGTTGCAAGCGGGTTCCGAATCATTGCGTGTGGAGGCGGCGCGAGATACGAAAATCGTACCGCTCACCCCCATCAGTGAACGTTGGTTAGGTTACCCGAACCTAGACTAAATGGTAATAGCCAATCGGCTATGGACGGCTGTCTATCAATCGATGTAATAAAGCATATCACATATCATGCGATTGCACCCGAAGACAAGGGAAGGGAAGTCCAAATAAAGCGGCCTGGCTGAGCGCAGCCTTTGCTCGTCACTAAGGAACTACCCCAGCGATCAACGCATCAGGAGGTATCCATGGCTTTCGATCTGCTACCAGGGGAAACGGTGGTCTGGGGAGCTACCAATGTTAGCGACCGCGACTTTGGTTTATCGGTCACGACCCATCGTGTGCTCCTGTCATACTCCCGCTTTGGTGACTCATTACAGACGTGAGTTGCGTTGGAAAGCATCGATTCAGCAAGACAGGGGAGGTTCAAGCGTCCCTTCCCCTGGAAAACTTTCTGGCTCGTGATTCCTCTTATCATATGGATCTTCGGACGGGACGAGGCAATCGTGCTGACCTGTGGAGGCGATGAGTCCATACGGATAGAGAACGGAACACTGGACCGCGGACTGCCCAGAGATTTTCTGGATGCAGTGGCATCGGCGCGTCACTCCCAGCTTGCCACGGCCTCATTAAGCGCCCCGATGCGGGTCACGTTGTCCCCTTAAAGTTATGGAGGTGGTGAAACATGTACCTTGAGACGCTGAGAAAAACTGGTGACGACTTGGTCCGGATGGCCGGCGGTTATAATCTCACGACTTTGGCCGCTGTCGGAATGAGCGCATTGGTGGTTGGAGTGGTGATCGGCAGCTTTTTCGGTTTCTTCATTTCCATATCTCTGCTGGTGGCATGCCTGCTGGCATTCGGGGCGGTGGCTTTTGTGATATCCCGCAGGGCGGAGGGATCCTCAATTTCGAGCGAGGGAGCGCCTGCTACGCAACACCTGAATACGGAAGGCGCCCCCAGCCAAACTGTCCCGGCTTTCCAGCCGCCTGCTCCGACACTCGTCCCTGCCCCTGTCGCCGCGCCCGTTGCATTTAGCGATCTTGAGCGTCGGCTAATGGAACGCCTGGCTCAGAGCGACGGCGATATATCGGTCAGCGCCCTCGCCGCCGAATTGGACGTGTCCGGCGATTCAGTTCGGCAAACCATTGGGGAGTTGGCCGCCCGCGGGGTCATCTCTCTCAGCTAATTTCATGATGCGCGCTCTGGATCATTTTCACCCCTCACTCCCTGTTTCGGTAATTCTGCCACAGAACGTGAACGGGTCGTAGCAAGGGCGAAATCAGCGCGGGTATGTTAGATTACTCGTGCCATATTTTTGCCCGGAGCCTGTTCTTCATGTTGCCAGCGCACCTTTCTCACGTGTTTCCCGACACCACGGATACCAACTCAGTTGGTCATCTCACTATCGGCGGTTGCGACGCCATTGGCCTAGTCGAACAATACGGCACGCCGCTTTACGTTCTGGACGAAACTACCCTCCGTTCACGCTGCCGGCAATTTGTCCAAGCGTTCAACCAGCGGTACGCCAACTCACAAGCCGTGTACGCCTCGAAAGCGTACATCAACCCGGCGTTGGCCCGGATCTTCGCGGAGGAGGGCCTGGGCTTGGACGTGGTTTCGGGCGGCGAACTGGCCGTTGCGCAAGCCGGCGACGTGCCGTTGGACAAGGTGTATTTCCACGGCAACAACAAGACGCCGGCTGAACTTGAGGAAGCCGTCGCCGCGGGAATCGGCCGAGTGGTTGTGGACAGCTTTCACGAGCTTGATCTGCTGGAGCGGATCTGCGCGAACGCAGGCAAGTCTCAGGACATCCTGGTGCGGGTGTCGCCGGGAATAGATCCCCACACCCACGCCTACACCACTACGGGAATAATCGACTCCAAATTTGGCTTCTCCATCCAGACCGGGGACGCCGAGCGGGCCATCCTGCAAGCAATCTCGGCACCCCACCTCAACCTGCTTGGCCTGCATTTTCACCTGGGTTCACCCATCTTTGAACTTGAGCCGTACCAAGCCGCCACCGACCTGGTGCTGCGGTTCGCCGCCGGGTTGCGAGAACAGGGGCTGAACTTGCAGGAGTTCAGCCCCGGCGGCGGCTTCGGCGTCGGCGAACCCCAGTGGCTTATAAAAAAGAGCCGGGCCCCGCGGGGGGGGGGGGAGGGGGGGTGGGGGGGGGG
>VXOG01000062.1:0-14402 GCA_009840165.1 Chloroflexota bacterium | reverse complement strand
CTTCCGGTCTTTACGTGCTGTCGCGGCCTGGCCGGCGGCGGCTTCGCCATCGCCTACACCCGGAACGACAGTCCGCCCGCTGCGTCGGACTACGCCGACGCGATTGTAGATACGCTCAAAGCCACCTGCGCCGAGCTTGGCTTGGAACATCCCAACCTGGTTGTGGAGCCGGGCCGCTCTATCATCGGCCCTGCCGGAGTCGCGCTGTATCGCATCGGCGCGATCAAAGACATCCCGGGCGTCCGCACCTACGTCAGCGTTGATGGAGGAATGGGAGACAACATACGGCCCGCCCTGTACCAGGCTTCCTACGAAGTTCTGTCGGCCAACCGCCCCGGCGCGGAACCGGACACGACGGTAACCATTGCGGGGAAATACTGTGAGTCAGGCGACGTGCTGGCGTCCGACATCCTGCTGCCCGCTCCCGTCGCCGGCGACGTAATCGCCATTCCCGCCGCTGGAGCCTACTGCCCGTCCATGGCCAGCAACTACAACCTCAACCCACGCCCACCGATAGTGTTGGCGGGAAACGGGGACAGCAAACTGATTCGGCGCCGCGAGTCCTACGCGGATATGATGCTCTGCGATCTGTGAGACTGCCAGAATCAGGATTCATAAGATTATCGGATTTTCAGGATTGGAACTGTCCAGTGAATGAAACACCCAATCCTGATAATCTCTGAATCTTGAAAATCCTGGTTCTGACGATTACCCCTATAGCGAGATGTGGCAAACCGTTGGGCAAGACCACCTGCTCCGGCAGTTGTCCGGAAGCCTGCGGTCGGGACGCTTAGGGCACGCCTACCTGCTGGCCGGTCCTCCCCACGTGGGCAAGATGACCTTGGCCCTGGATCTGGCGGCGGCGGTTAACTGCGCAAGGGCAAATGATTATTCGTCCCTACCTGACGGTGAAGCCGGCCCTTGCTGGCAGTGCGATCCGTGCTCCCGCATCCGCCGGGGAGTGCATGCGGATCTGAGCGTACTGACTGTTGGGGGAGATTCGCGGGTGCAAACCCGGATCAGCATCGAGCAGATACGTGACGCCGAAAATTTCCTGTCGGTCACGCCGGTGGAAGGCGGATGGAAAGTAATCGTCATTGACGGGGCAGAGACGCTTTCGGCAGGTCAGGGCGAATCGGCCAACGCCTTGCTCAAGACGCTGGAAGAACCGCCGGAGCGAGTATTGCTGCTGCTGCTGACCACGGAGGAGCAGGCCATCCTGCCTACCATACGGTCGCGCTGCCGCCTGTTGGCTTTGAAGCCCATGCCCGGAGACGCGCTCGCGGAATACCTGGCGTCGCAACAGGGCGCTGAGGCGGAACACGCCCGCCGGCTGGCGCGGCTGGCGCGGGGCTGCCCCGGTTGGGCTATCACTGCCCTGGACGACCCTGACGTCCTGGAAACCCGGTCCGCCGAACTGGATCGAATCGCGGACCCGGATTCGGTTCCGCTGGACCAACGATTCTCCTACGCTAACACACTGGCCAACGGGTTCTCGCGAGACCGGGAGTCAGTAAGGCAAACGCTCTACCTGTGGCAGGGATGGTGGCGGGACCTGCTGCTGGTCAAGGAAGGCATACCCGGTTACGTTCAAAACGCCGACCGTAGGAACGAACTTGAAACCATCGCGCCGAGCGTTGCCTCTGCTGACATAGTGGAGTTTCTAAAGCGCGTACAAACTACGCTGGCGGCCCTGGACGCCAACGCCAACGCGCGGTTGGCCCTGGAATCCATGATGCTTGGCGTGCCAGCGGTTTGACCAACCGCCCCGGTTCAGGCAGCCAAGTACTCCTTAAATCGCCCTTTGGTCACGAGGCGCAGCCTCCCCTGTTTTTGCAGGGTTCGGATGGCCTGTTGCACCTGGGGATCGCCATAGCGACGAAAGCGTCCGGTTATCTTGGCGACGGTGCGCGGGTTTTCGCAGTACTCCCAGACTTGTTCCGCCAGCAGCCCGCCGGTATCCGGCAGGCGTTTCATGGGCAGCACCAGCGTGTGGCCGGCGTTGCCGTCAACATCTTCACCGTGCTGGTATTGCAGGCTGTTCGGATACTTTTCCAGGAAAGCCCGGAACCGCTTGCGTAGAACACCGCCCACGCCGGAAGATCCGTACCCGTGCACCACGTCCAGGGAGGGCGCTGACGCACGGCCTGGCGCGGCTATCCGATTGTAGAAATCAATGAAGTCGGACAGCGCCTCAGCCCACGTCTTACCGTGTAAATCTATAGTGCTCATGGATAATCAATCGGCCAAGGCCAGGGCCGCTGGCTCCTCCTCCCGCCGTCGCCCGTTTGCCTGCCAGGGAATGTACTGCCGCCACTCCTCCAGAATGGTGCGGTTTTCCAATATCCGGTAGGGGTTTGGCTGTGGGGCAGTGGGAGACCGGCGGAGTTTCATGTTGGCCTCTTCCGGCGTCCGGCCGGCTTTGTCCAGGTTACATCGTCCGCAGGCCGCCACCACGTTATCCCAAGTATGCGGACCCTGTTGGCGCCGGGGAACAACGTGGTCCAGCGTCAGGTGCTGGGAACGCTTCCCGCAGTATTGACACGTATAGTGGTCGCGCAAGAAGACTTCCTTCTTCGATAACCGGCGTGGAGCGAAGGGACGCTTCACCAGATACACCAGGCGAATGATGGAAGGCGCGTCCAGAGAAGCGTTGAACGTGCGGACCGTTGATTCACTGGAACGCGGTTCCAGCAATTCAGCCTTGCCCTTGGCAACCAACACTATGGCGCGACGCACGGTGCATACGTTCACCGGAACGTAGTTGAGGTTCAGTACCAGGACGGGAGCGGTGAGACGGCCTGGGATGGCGGCGCTTCCCCGCCATCGTTTACCTTCCTCAGGAGCAGTTTCAACCGCCTGGTTGCCGTTCCTGCGCGTTGAGCCGGATTGCCGGCCGCCGCGCCTGGGCTGTCGCCCAGTCCCTTTCCCCCTGGCGGCGTTCTTTCCTCGATTGGTTCGTCCCCGGCTTGCCATCTGCCAACCTCAACGCAGGTTCCGCGTTCGCTGCCGTGTCTTGCCAAGAGATGTTGTGAAAATGAACGAATCTGAAACCATTATACTGGCAAATCGCACTTTTGGCAGGCCAATAGCGTCGGGAACGTTCCCAGGAATGCTAGAGGAATATAACCCAAACCAGCGCGCCGATCAGCAAGCCAAGGGCCAAGCCGCCGGCGTGATTGATGCGAACCGTTTTTGAGTCGTATCCTATTCTCTGCTCCAAATGTCTGCCAAAGTAGCCGATGCTGATGACACAGACGACCCCGGCGAAAGCCAGCGGGCCATAAACCAAGGCCGCCGAATTCGCATCCCGGAATGCCCACGACAGCGCAACGAGGAGTCCGATCGCTGCAAGCGATAAGGCCATCCGCAGCAGGCCCACGCGGAAGCCCCATCCCATCAAGAAACACCAGCCGGCCAGACCGAGCATGCGCCAGGGGGACTCGACTATCCAGTCAAACATGGGCGAATTGTCCGTGATACCCCTGGTTATCGCAAGCGGGCAGAGGCGTGGATGCTATAATCCGCGCTATGGATGACGACCTTCAAAAGTGCGCGAGCTTAGCCCCGGTGGTCGCTATCGACGGCCCGGTCGCCTCTGGCAAAACTTCTGTGGGCCGGGTTGCCGCGAGACAATTGGGGCTGCGCTTTCTTGACACCGGCATCATGTATCGCGCCTTGACCTGGCTGGCGCTGCGCTGCGGAAAACCGGTCGATCATGCAGAATCCATGGGACGGTTGGCTGAGAATTGCAGCATGTCCCTGGCGGACGGGGAACAAGAAGCAGTCATTTTGGTGAACGGGCATTCGCTGAGCGTGGATGATTTGACATCCGACGAAATCGATCGCAACGTCTCGGCAGTAGCGGCCGGTTCTGAGGCGCGGCGCGCGCTGGTCGAGCAGCAGAGAGCAATCGCCGCGGGCGGCGGCATCGTGATGGTGGGGCGAGACATCGGGTCGGTAGTGCTGCCTGGCGCGGACGTGAAGCTATACTTGGACGCTTCTCCGGAAGAACGGAGCCGGCGGCGTTTGCGGCAGCAACACGAAGCCGGGGGCACCATTGACTATCAGCAGGTTCTGGCCGACACGAATCGGCGCGACCGGTTGGACAGCCAGCGAGCGGATTCACCACTAAAGGTGCCGGACGGCGCAATTGTCATCGATACCGAGGGATTGGACTTCTGCCAATCCGTGGCCGCTGTCGCGTCGCAGATTTGCGCGGCTTCCGGTCTCTGATTCTGAGCATCGACGATAGAGGAGAAGAACGTTGGCTTGGTTGTATCAGCCCAGTCGCCGTTTCGGGCAAGTCATCTGGTCGCTGACCGGACGGTTGACTATCACCGGACAAGAAGCGATGCCTCCCTTCGGCCCTCTACTGGTGGCCAGCAACCACCTATCCTACAACGACGCTGGTACATTGGTGGTAGCGTTGCCCAGGCCGATTGTGTTCCTGGCGAAAAAGGAACTGTGGAACAATCCCATCGGACGGTTCTACTGCGACGCCGTGGGAGCGGTGCCGCTGGACCGTCAGCGAGGCGGCGGGGAAGCCCTCCGCTATGCGCTGGATGCGTTGCAACAAGACCGCGCGATCCTGATGTTTCCCGAGGGCGGAATCAGCGAGACCGGACAACTGCGACGCGCCCGAACCGGACTGGCCTGGCTGGCTTTAAAAACTCAGGCTCCGATCCTCCCGGTGGGCATCTCCGGCTCAGAGAAGTTTCCCGCGTGGCGTATGCCCGTGCCGCTGGCGAGCTGGCAGGTCAACATCGGCACGCCATTCACGCCGCCTCAGGTTGACGGCCCCATCACCAAGCCGCTACTGAACTCCGTTACCGATATGATCATGGAACGAATCGCGGCACAGTTGCCCGAGTCGTATCGGGGCGTTTATGCAGACGCCCTGCGCCCCAGACTCGGCAGAACGGGGCACCCTGAAGGGCGATCAGTGACGGAGCAGGAACCAGCGCGCTAATCAGCGCAAAACCGATCCCGGCTCGCGCCGGTAGTGCGGAGGCTCCTCGTCCAGCATTCGCTCCAACTCTGCCGTGCGCAGGTTGATAGTGTCCATGATGGCCGGCGGGATTCCGGCGTGCTCGTTGACGTAGTTGCTGAGCAGCTCGAGTTCGTCAAATCCCTGGAAACAGTCCACGACGCCCCGCAGGGACGACGAGAAGAACTGCGTATCGTGGCCGACTCCACGCCCTACCGAGAAATTGTACACGTACTTGAGGTTATCCTTCAGGTATCGCACCACCGGGAAAAAGTCGCTGTCTCCGGAGACCAGCACGGCAGCGTCGAAGCTGTCCATCTTGGAGATCATGTCCACCGCGATTCCGATGTCAACGCCCTTCTCGCCCACTTGGGTTCCCTGGAAGGTGATGTTGCCGTCATAGTCGTAGTCGAGACGATAAGGCCGGAAAGGTTGCACCACGTACTGGCCGACGTACTTGAATTCAAGGAAGTTGGTGCTTTGCTGGATTTCCTCGAAAACGGATTTGCGGAGCTGGTGGAACCGGCGAAACTCGTGCTCGTACCAATCCTGCGCTTTGGAAATCACCAACTCCGGCGTTAGCTCGGGGATGCGTCCGCCGTGCTCGTCAACAATGCGCTGGGCTCGCCAAAGGTTTGGCGACCAGGGAGTAATGTTTTCAGCGTAGTACCAATAAACCCGAACCAGTTGGTGGTCCCAACCGGTTACATCGTCGAACTTCGCCAGCACGTCCTGAAAAAACTCCTGCCAGCGGAAGTGCTTTTCATCGAGCCGATACTCAGGATTGTTGGGATGTGGAGGGTCGGAACGAAAGTGAAAATCCCGCAGGTTATGCCGGAAGTTCTGACCATCCACAAATATCACGGTTTTGAGCGGCATGTCGTTGCTCCTGGTCATACCGGTAAAAGTATGCGATCTGTTTATTGCACTTCGTACCGACCAGCAAACAGGTAGCTATGGGGGTGGCTTCGCCGATCTGGCGAGCCGGAACGTCGATGCGGGGATTGGCAAAGGCGGGTGGACCCTCAGTCCACCGCCGCTGCTATGTCAATGTCGTAGCGCTGGAGCAATTCGTCAAGCTGGGCCGCGGTACGCTCATCGGGCGGCACCAGGGGCAGCCTGGGATCGCCCACATCGAATCCCGAACGGTTCAGGCCGTATTTGACGGGTATCGGGTTGGAAACGATGAACAGCCCTTTGAACATATCGAGCAGCCGCAAATGTTCGGCGCCGGCCGCTTCCACGTCGCCCTCCAAGGTCAACCCGATCATTTGCTTGATCTGATTGCCCACCAGATGAGCTGCGACGCTTACGACTCCGAATCCGCCCATGGACATGATGCTGAAGGTTTCGTCATCGTTGCCGGACCAGACACGGAAGTCATCCGGCGTATCGCGGATGACCTTGGCAATTTGCACCGGGTCGCTGCTGGCTTCCTTGATGCCTATGATATTTTCGATCTCCGCCAATCGCACCGTGGTATCGTTGGTCATGTTGAGACTGGTGCGACTGGGAACGTTGTATAACATGCCCGGCAGATCGGTGCATTCTGCCAGCGCGCGGAAATGCTGATAGAGTCCCTCTTGAGGCGGTTTATTGTAGGCGGGCACAGTGAGCAGCAGAGCGTCGGCTCCCACTTGTTCAGCTTCTCGGCTCAGCTCGATGGACGCGGCCGTGTTGTTGTCGCTGGTTCCGGCGATAACCGCGCCGCGCGAACCGATGGCGTCTTTGACTTCTCCGTAAAGGCGGGCCTTCTCCTCCATCGACAGGGCGGGGCCTTCTCCGGTGGTGCCCGTTACCACCAGTCCGTCCGATCCCGAATCCAGAAGAGCGACGGCAAGGCGCTTGGCCTGCTCGTAGTCAACCTGCCCATCGGCGTCAAACGGTGTCACCATGGCTGTGATCAATCGGCCAATCTCAGTAGGCATGATCCGTCCCTCCTCGCCGGCGCCGCGCCGAATTATCCGGCAAATTCAGCCCGGTACGAACTCCTATATGAAGCGTATTCCGAGCATTATACACATTCGTGCCACAATCGGCGATAGATTGCCAGAATCAGTAAATTCACCGGATTCGGATTCAGGCGCGCCGGCCGTGAACTGCGTTTCGCCGGATGGCGTGCTCAGCGATTTGCAGAGCGTTGAGCGCAGCGCCTTTCACGAGGTTGTCGGTTACGATCCACATAACCAGACCGTTAGAATGAGAAGCGTCCTGCCGGATACGACCAACAAAAACGTCATCCTGCCCCGCCGCGTCAACGGGCATGGGATAAACGCTGTTCGCAGGGTCGTCCTGTATCGAGACTCCGGGCATCGCGCTGAGCAATTCCCTGGCTTCACCGGGCGATAGAGGATGTTCAAACTCCAGGTGGGCCGCTACGCAGTGCGAAACGAACACGGGCACCCGCACACACGTAGCAGAGACCGCCATATCCGGCTCGTGCAGTATCTTGCGGCTCTCGTTGATCATCTTCTCTTCTTCACGGGTGTAGCCAGACTCCGTGAAGCTGTCTATTTGAGGGATGGCGTTGAAAGCGATCTGCTGAGGTTGAGCCTCGGGCTCAGCAGGACCGCCGTGCATCACGGTGCGGGTCTGGTCGCGCAATTCGTTCATTGCCGCGCCGCCTGCGCCGGAAACCGACTGGTAAGTATCCGCAACGATGCGGCGGATGGGGCTGGCCTGACGCAGTGGATGCGCCACCATTACCAGCGGCGTGGTTGAGCAGTTGGGAATGGACACAATGCCATCATGCCAATCCAGGTCCTCGCCGTTGACCTCTGGCACTACCAACGGAACCTCAGCGTCCATCCGGAAGGCGCTGGAGTCGTCAATCACCATGGCGCCGGCCGCGGCGGCGATCGGCCCGAAATGGCGGGAATCCTCGGTGCGCGCGGAGATAAACACCAGATCTACGTCATTGAAACTGTCCTCGGTGGTTTCGGCCACTGCGAACGTCTTGCCGTTGACCTCCATCTTACGGCCGGCGGAACGCTCGGAGGCCAGGAGCTTCAGGTTCTTGTGCTGCGGGTAGCGGGCCTCGATGAGACGGAGGGTTTCCTGTCCAACCGCGCCGGTAGCGCCGACGATGGCTAGTTTCAATCCTTGCAGGTCCATTTCGCTCCTGTGGTTAGTTGGGTGATTCAGGGTTGTGCCCGTTGCTTTGACGGTCCAGACGTTCCAGCAACAGGCGGTTCTGCTCCAATAGCTGCTGTACAGCATCAGTCAATTCTTTGACCGTTTCAGATTGCTGCCGGGCCATTTCGGCCTGCTGTCGTACCGTTTCCGCCTGCTCCTTTTGATTCCGGAGCAAGGCATCCAGATCTTCTTCGTATCCCCTCCGCATATCGTCCAGATCCTCTTCGTATTCCTTCCTGATAAAGTAAGCTAGTACCATTTCCCTCACTCCCAATGCCAAGGCGCCCAGCGTGGCAGCCAGTGTAATCGTATCCCAGACAATCGCGTTGGTTTTGGCAAGCCAATCGACGATATGTGGGCTAACAATGGTTTGCCACGCTTTCAGCGCCGCTGCCGAAGAAGCGATGCCGAAATATCCGCTCAGTATCCAAGCATTAGCTCGGCGGGAGACACGACGCTGGCGTGTCTGCCGTTGGCCACTGCGGCGCATTGTTTCAGGTTACACCCGCTGGGCATTTGCGTCTATACGGGATTACCGGGCGAGGTTGATCACAGACCCAGCACGGTTTCCAACCCCACCGTGAGCCCGGGGCGATTGACCACTTCACGCACGCAGCGGAGCACGCCGGGCATGTAACAATCGCGGCCGAGGGTGTCGTGGCGTATGCTCAGGGTCTGGCCGGCCGCGCCGAAAATCACTTCGTGGTGGGCGCTGCGCCCGGGCAGGCGCAGGCTGTGGATGCCAGCGCCACCAATGTCGCCGCCTCTTGTTTCCGGCAGGTGGTGCACGGTTGTTTCGTTGCGCTGGAAATCGCTATCCCTCTGGTCGCGCATCCCTCTGGCAATGGCCATGGAAAACCCTGAGGGGGAATCGATTTTCATTTCGTGGTGGGCTTCCACCACGTCCACGTAGTCGAAGAATGCCGCGGCCTGCTCGGCGAGCTTTTTCAGCACTACCGCGCCCAAGGCGAAGTTCGGGGCCACGATGATCCCGACGCCATGCTCCCGGCTCATCGTATCCAGTTGCTGTAGTTGTTGGGCATTCAGGCCGCTGGCACCGAGGACCATGTGGATGCCGCGGTCAGCGGCTAGCGGAGCGGCGATCATGCAGGCTTCGGCGTGGGTGAATTCCACCATGACGTCAGGGTTGGTAGCATCCAGCAGCGACGCCAGGTCCGTGGAAAGTGGAACCTCGCCGGCCGGCGTTGGCAGCGTGTCGCCCCTGGGGGTGTGGCAGGTTGCGCCCACCAGTACAATGTCACCGGCCGCGGACACAGCTCGTACTGTTTCCGCGCCCATGCGGCCAGTGGCGCCATGTATCACAACCGAAATCGTGCCATTCTGTACCGGAGAAGTCATGATTCAGCGCTCCTGCAATTCCCGAGTGGGTTTGAGAAAGATGCACCGCTACATTGCTCTGACTGGTGCGTCAGGTATGATGCATCATCATAGCCTTGAGTGTTCGGGTGTCAAGTAAAGCTGTACGGAGCGGCAATTCTCGGCTGTTCCTTTGATGAAACTGGCTTCTGGGCAGTCAAGATCCAAAGCAACGGCAGGATTGGAGATACGAACGCCCGCCGACTCCCGGCGGTTGACAAAGGACGTCCAGACGTCTACATTGCAGCCATGCAACCGGGAACAGAAAAGAACGCTCCGGGTCAGGTGCGCGATGCCATAATCCGGGTGATGCAATTTTCGTCGGACGGTCTATCTGCCAAGCAAATCGCGGAGCGGGTGGCCAAAGTCAACGGCCAAACGCCGGAGTCTTCAATCAGGTCATACTTACGCCTCAACACTCCCGACGTGTTCGTTAGAGAGCGTCGTGGTGTTTATCGCCTTAATACGGGCGATGGGGGTTATCTACAACGTCCCCTTGCCGATGGTTCCCTATGGCAAGAGCCGTTCCATTTCGAGAAGGCTACGCTGGTTCATGGCGACTGTTTTGACTGGCTGGATACCCAAGAAGACAACAGCATCTATGCCGTAGTAACGGATCCTCCGTATGGCTTGCAGGAATACACGCCGAAAGAACAGTCAAAACTCCGTAACGGCAAAGGCGGCGTATGGAGAATCCCGCCATCTTATGATGGCCATTCGCGAGCCCCGTTACCGCGCTTCACCACACTAACCGCGGTTCAGAAGGCACAGCTGCGAGAGTTCTTTTTCATCTGGGCGAAGTTGCTTTTCCCCAAGCTGAGGCCGGGGGCGAACATAGTAGTGGCTTCGAATCCATTGCTAGCAGATATAGTTTCCGGTGCGCTTTCGGATGCAGGACTGGAAAGAAGGGGCGCCATTATCAGATTGGTTATGACCATGCGGGGCGGCGACCGGCCTAAAGCAGCCCATGAAGAGTTTGACGGCGTCAGCGTATTGCCTAGATCGATGTGGGAGCCTTGGGTTTTGTTCCGAAAACCAATTGAAGGCCGGGTTCAGGACAATTTGCGAAAGTGGCAAACGGGAGGATTTCGGCGGCCGTCTGATTCGGCGCCTTTTGGCGACGTGATACGGTCCGCCCCTACCGGGAAAAAAGAGAAGGCAATCGCGCCGCACCCCAGCCTGAAGCCGCAAACATTTCTGCGTGAAGTGGTGAGGGGAGTACTTCCGCTAGGCGAGGGGGTGGTAGTTGACCCGTTCGCTGGCGCCGGCTCCACGCTGGCTGCGGCGGAGGCGGTGGGATACCCTTCAATAGGAGTAGAAAGGGATCCGTACTACTTTGAGATGGCCACCAGAGCGATAAAACCTCTCGCGCACCTTACGCCACAATTGACAAATGCCTTCTAAATCTTGTACACCCAGTTGTCCCTCAACTTCCTTATGCCATAGCGGTCCAGAGTGGCTGTACGAGTGCCAAGCTCGCCGCGTGGGTTGCGTCTGAAGTCCGCCGTAGTTACTAAGCTCAGATAAACTTCAGTGAATGTCATCGGCAGTCGGTTCGTTGCTGGCTCGGTTTCATTATCGACGCTGTACACGAACACGCACAACCATTGGTCTCGCGCGCCGTGCGTATCAACAGCTCCACCCTTCTTCCTGGTAGTTTTGATTTCCACGCCCTGATCGCCGGACCGAACTGAATTTTCGGCATACACGCCCTGAACGACAAGGTCCGGATGGCCGTTGTGGTATTTATTCTCGGTGAGAGCTCGCGAATGTTTGGCCAAGCTCGCCGTCACCATGTCGGAAAGTACGCCAGACATGATGGCAGGCCGCAGCATATCGTCAAGGCGTTCCAATCCTTTACCGACTAGGTGTGAGTTGACGTCGTAGAAAAAGTCGTACACGTCCTGCATTGCCGCTACAAAGTCTGCAATCCGAAGTTGGTACGGAAGGTTCGGTGACGGATTGAAATTCGTCTGGTCAACCACGTTTCTGCTGATTGTCATGTGCCTGCCCCTTCTGCCATAGCAACGTCATAACGTTCCAGGCAGGACTGCACCACCAGGTCAACATCCTCGGACAACAGATATCCGGCTTCGGCCAGTTTGTTTGCGGCGGCTTTCGCTTGCGCTGCGTAGTCGTCTCGGTCAGAATACCGCTCTTCGATGGACAGGCGCGGGTCTTCCTGCTCGCTGCGCTGGGCATTGGTGGCAGGAAACCAATGGGACGATCCCTGCATGGAAATTAACTGCTCCGGCGCGCCGGTATCGGGATGCCGCAGGTTCCAGCCGGTGTGGGTGCCTACCGGGACTGTGAGGTCGGGCAGTCGTATGCCGGCCAGATCGTTGCCATCGGCGTCGGCGGCCGGCACCAGGTGGGGATATTCGCGGCCTTCCTTCACAGGGTATGCGGCTACCCCGTGATCTGCGCCGGGCCCTACGTCAAGCTCGCGCACTCGCCACAGCCGTTCCCGGTCAGGCTGGTTCCGGGACGGGATTGCCGGCGCGGCACCGAGATAAGACGCTTGCGTAACCGCCGTGCCGTTATCAAGGCGGGGGTGTTGGCTGGGCGGCGGTGCCACATCATCGGTCACCCAGCGGTCGAGGTTGAACAGAGCGGCGCGCAGCAGCGGGATGTAATCCACTGCGTTGTAAGGGTGCATTCCGGTGGAGCCATCCGGGCCCTGGCCCACCATCAGGTCGGGCGATCCGGGCAGGTGCTGCGTGCCGGCAAACAGGTACCGTCTCGTTTCGGGCGCCTCGTCCAGATCGTTCAGCCCGGTGCTGTCGATGTGGGTTAGGCAGGCGTCGCCGCGCCAGTACTCCGCCGCCGAGTCGGTGTAGATAATTTTAGGTACGGCGTCCAGCTCACGCAGCCGGTTGAGCAGTCCGTCGGTTTGTTCGGTCAGCGTGTCGGTCAGGTTATTGTCGGCAAAGGGAAACTGGTGCCCAAAGCCGGGGTTGGACTGGCACGAGGGTTGGGCGAAACGGTGATTGAACTCGCCCATCCGCCCGCCGGCCACGTGAGGCAACAGGCCGTCGAAAACCGGGCTGCCATCTTCTCCGACGTTGATTCCAAGATAGACCATGTGACGTAGCAGGCGGCCGCATTGCGAAACGCCGTGCCCGTAGATGCGCCGGTAAGCGGCAAAATCGTCCGATGGATTGCGGAACCACGCCGCCGCATCCCGAATGGCGAGCATCCCACAGCCAACTACCACGGGGTTGGCGGCGGTGTAAATCACGTAGTAGATTCTTCCGGGCTGAAATCCCGACTCCAGGGTGATGTGCTCCGCATCGGGAAAATGCCATTGCGAGCGCGGAATAACCGTGTCGGGGCCATCCTCCCAGTCACGCACCAGCAGCATCGCATCCGGATAATGCAGGTCGGACACGGGGTAAGGCTGGTGATCCCGGTTGGCCAGCAGCCGGGTTGTCTCCAGCGTGTTGGGACGCATTTCCACGCACGCCTGGCCGGTCACTTCTTTACCGTCGATCAGTATTCCGGGAGCCTCCAGGCCGAGTAGGGCGTCACTGCGGTACACGTCCCACTGCCAACCGATTGATAAAACCGAGTAACCGTGGTTCAACAGGAAACCGTCGCCCTCGGGGGTCTCCTCCGACGTGATTGGCGGAGTGGGCGCGCGGTTGAAAAACGCGATGGTGCGCCGGCGGCCGCGGTTCACTACCTCAACGATCAATCGCCCGTTCCCGCTAGACTTGTTCTTCGGCGCTACCAAGGTGAAGTCCGATTCAAACCGGACGCAGCCGGCGTCATCGACGGGGGCATGCTCCAAATCTATGATGGCGGCGTTGGCCCGGTTACCGGGATCAACGGCAAAGGTGAACACTCCCTCAATGCGTTCGTATGCGCCACTTTCACCGAAGGACTTCCCTCCGGCGTAGGGGTGCCGAGCCTTGATGTTCACAGCAACTACGGGCATGATGCACTCCAGATCCGCCGATGTCGGATTTAATATCTCGCCGCGATGGTAGCAACCACCCGGTAACGGGTCAAACTGCCGCCGGAGTTGGCAAATGACCTGACGGCACAACCGATGGCCGATTCCCACGAAACCGCCCGCAGCCGGCTGTTCGCCCAACTCGGTTCCGTGATGGGCGACAGCCCGGTACTGCATGCGATGCGCGCGATACGCCGCGAGCTGTTCGTGGCTCCCGAGTTGCGCCATCGCGCTTATGAGAACGGCCCACTGACCATCGGCCACGGACAGACTATTTCACAGCCCACGATGGTTGCCAGAATGACCCTGGCGCTTATGCTGCGCGGCGATGAGCGCGTGCTGGAGATTGGCGCAGGGTCCGGCTATCAGGCGGCAATCCTGGGTGAGTTGTTGCCCTTCGGGAACGTAGTTGCCGTCGAGCGCGTTCCCGATCTCGTCAGATTCGCTCGTGGCAATCTGGCAGCTTGCGGGATCGATAACGTGGAGGTCGTGGCCGCGTCGGAGGCTCTGGGCGCGCCTGACCGGGGGCCATACGACGCCATACTGGTATCCGCCGGCGCGCCGGCGGTGCCCGATTCCCTGGTCGCCCAGCTGAAACCCGATGGGCGTCTGGTAATACCCGTCGGTGACCGGCACAAGCAGACGCTCACGCTGGTTCGCCTCGCCGGCGACCGGCGTATGACGCGGCAATTGACCGAGTGTCGGTTCGTTCCGCTGTTGGGGCGGGAAGCGTGGTCTGAAGATTTTTGGGACTCCATTCCGGCACAAATTCGCCGGACTTGATTGGCGCTGGTTTTGCACTCCTTTCGGTCGGGGTTGGGCGGGCACAAGGCCCGTCCCTATGTGGTGATGATTCGGTGTCTGCCAGAGGTGATGTTTTCCGGTGGTCGTTGTCAGCCCCACGGCCGGGGGTTACGCATGGGTTTTTGCTCACTCAAGGTT
>VXOG01000015.1:2795-2997 GCA_009840165.1 Chloroflexota bacterium | reverse complement strand
GGCGACGAGGTCATGGCCGCGGCGCTCATCGACCGCCTGCTGCACCACTGCCACATCGTCAACATCCGCGGCAACAGCTACCGCATGCGGGCGCACCAGGACATCCTCCGGCCCAGCCGGTCCGACGACGAAGTCCGGAGCGCGGCGTGAGCCGGGGGGGGGGGGGGGGGGGGGGGGGGGGGGGGGGGGGGGGGGGGGGGGG
>VXOG01000015.1:0-2785 GCA_009840165.1 Chloroflexota bacterium | reverse complement strand
GCCCTCTAAGGCGGGTGGGGGGGGTGTGCGGGGCTATGGGGGCGTGGGGCGCTGGACTTCGGTCGCTGCCGCTCCCTGCGCCAGCTCCGAACGCCCAGTTCGCTCTCCGACGGAAGGGTCTGTTCCAGTGCAGCGAGGCAACGCACGGGCGCCCCGACTCGCCGAGGCATGGTCCTCGGCCGCGACAAAACAAAGTGCGCAATTTTCGTTTGTCCAAAGTGCGCAATTTTCGTCTGACATTGACAAGGAGGGGCGTGGGAGATTGCTTACGGTGTGTAGGACGGAAAAAGTGTGTGGCGGGAAGGGAGGCCTGGGAGATGTCCCACGGCGTGTAGGACGGGAAAAGTGTGTGGCGTGTGGCGGGATCTGCGACGTCGCCTCACGCGCGTGTGCGAGTCTCCACGTCTGGGATGACAGATGTGTGTGGTCGCAAAAGCCATGCACGGGGGCGAGAGGAGGAGAGCGTGGGAGATTGCCTACGGTGTGTAGGACGGAAAAAGTGTGTGGCGGGATCGGAGGCATGTGGCGGGATCGGATGTGTGGTCGGAGAGGAGGGGCGTGGGAGATTGCCTACGGTGTGTAGGACGGAAAAAGTGTGTGGCGGGATTTAGATTTGTGTGTCGAGGAGATAGGGGACGAAAAAAAAGCCCCGGCTTCTTGCGAAACCGGGGCCGAGCGTGGTTGGTGTACGAAGCGGGTCTACGCTTGACCTTGCTAGTTGGCCGTGCCAACCACGGTGTTGTTGACCAACGTGCCGGTTGTGCCGTCGCGGACCAAGGTCTGGACGGTTGCCTCGCCCGTTGCCAGGATCCGGCAGGAGTGCCGCATTCCGGCCATCGGCATAAGCCCTGATGCCATTTCGAGGTCTTCCGCCGTCAGGCGCACAACCGCATTCTCGTAGATGCCTTCGCCGTGCTCACCGACACCGCCCATACCCATGTCGTCCCAGCACTCGACGAAGACCCGGCACATGTTGCCGTTGTCTCGGTCGCCGTCTTCGCAACGAATCCGGACGTTGGCAACATCCATCTTACCGTTGCTGCTGGCGGGAATTGCATATGCCCGCAGGTCACCCTTCTGAACGCCCTTGAGAAGCAGCGTGCTGACGACCTCCGGGGGCTTCGCATGAAGCGCCTTGTTCTGCACGCGGGTGAACTTCGCGTCGAACGTGGACTCGATCTCGGCTCCATGGGACATCATGCTCTTGCCCCCAGGAACGTACTCCAACCCCACAGTCAACGTGTACTTTACGACGGTCGGAGCCGGCGCTGTCAACCCCGTCAGACCTGCGGCGGCGGACGTAAGGGTTACCAGCGTCGAGACGCCACCGGACTCACCGACCGTCAGCGTCTTGGAGTCGACGCCGGAGACCTTGATCATGTCACCTGCGTTGAGGTCGCCATCGACCGAGATCGAAAGCGTCGCTGCGGCATCCTCGTTGATGGGGGTGCCGTCGGGACCGAGAATCGTGCCGCCCTTGTTGTCAACGGTGAACGTGTAGGAACCGATGTAGACTTTCGGTGTCTTGCCGTCCGCACCTGCGGCGATCTTCGTGAAATCGTCGAGGTCGATGACAGCCTTGTCGCTCCCTCCGCCGGCTGCCGCGGTGACGGCGCTCGCAGTCTTGGTGATCTGGTTGCATGGGTCGGACTCGTCGGCGGCCCTTGTGTCCGGGTTGTCTACTATCTCGCAAGGCGCAACCTTGCCAGGCAGTGGGCCGGCTGTCGTGAGGATGTTGGTGGAGACGGTGACTGCGCCCGTGGCCCTAACCGCCGGAACGGTAAGAACGAGTCTGAAGCCAGCTTCCATTTGGGTGTTAGTTGGATCAGTGCCGTCCGTAGGTCCAGTATCGGGGTCCGTGCCGGTTGTGACCATGAACGTCACTGTTGAGTCACCCGCACCGCCATCGTCCGCCGATCTCGTCACGGTGCAACCCGGTGCCGCCGCCCAGGCAATGCCTGTATCGGGGAGGTCAGTCGTGCCGCCACCGTCGTTGGCCGTCGACTGGCAAGCCAGTGCACCTGGAGCCACGTTATCGACGAACTTCGCGTTGGCGAACGAGAACGTGACTTCGGCCGTTGAGCTCGCTACTGCGACGGCCTCCTCGGCCTTTAGCATCAGGGTCACAACCGGCACCTTGTCTGACGGGAAGGTCAGGTCGTTCTCCTGGCCGAACAATTCTGCGGCGTATGTGGGCACATTGGCTTGATCGACCCTCTGGTCGAAGCCAGCCACAGCGCCAACCCCCGCAACGCACGCGACCACCACGGGAGCATGTTTGGCCTCCACCACAATATATGGCGTCTCGCTGATGCAACCGCGCGCATATGTAGGAAAAGTTTCGGGTATCCCGCGTACAGTTGTGGGAACGAATGGCTGAACAGAAACGGAACACTCGACAGGGCGGGCTTTGTTTCGGGCATTGAAGAAAATGCAGGTTCTTGGCGTGGTAGGAGTGGGCTATGCGTGTGGGAACGAACGTGGGAACGTGGTTTTGCGGCCATCGTGGCGACCCTCTCGGGGAGGGTCGGAACCGAGGCTTTTGCGGGCAATTCGAGGCTGTACCGTGACGTCCTTCCCGCAGAGATGAGTGTGCTCGTGTCGGTGGGTTCACCGCTCAGTTTCGCCAAGCGGGGCCAATTGACGGGCCAGTTCCACGTAGTCGTCTACCGACAGTTCTTGTGGCCGGAGAGTCGGTTCGAGGCCTAGGGCGGGAAGGTCCAGATCGAGTGGTGCCAGTGCGTTGGCGATGGTCTTGCGGCGCTTGGAGAATGCTGTCCGGAGC
>VXOG01000078.1:4110-27238 GCA_009840165.1 Chloroflexota bacterium | reverse complement strand
CGGATACAGGGCGGGAGTTGGCGGTGGGGTGGGGTGGGGATTTCGCACCATTCGGGTTCAGCCCATCGCACGCGCCGCCGCCGCGTTGAACCCCACTCGATCCTGCATTCCTAATATCGCCCCCTCTTCACGACGCACTCGATCAGGCATCTGCTGCGGCGCATGGAGATGCTGCTGTAGTTCATCCGCTTGGTCAAGCTCCCGAAGGGTTAGAGCCATAGCATAAACTTGCTTCGCATCGTTAACTACAGGTACCCAATCCGGAAGGGCAGGGAGGAGGTTAATCAGCGACGGGTAGATCTCTGCCAGCACATGGGACTGCCCTTCTCCAAGCGTCTCGAACGGCCAGATTTGCGATCCGGTGCGCCGTCGTATCCTTTGCAGCGCGGGAATCCCGGTCAGTGCCTGGCTGCCGACAGATCCGTTACCGTAGAGTTTCCACACTGGCTGCGCCTTCCGAACTATTTCCTCTGCATAACGGCGCTCGGGCGGCAGGTTCTCTCCCCAACCGTTCCTTGGTCTCGTAGTCAGGAGGCCCTCAATGTGCCACGCGTGGTGCCGACCATAAAACGGCCCTTCGCCTTCAAAAACCTCATTTAGCTCCACCGCCGCCTCAAAACGGTTGTTGCAATTATTGGGACCATCCTCGATGACTTGGGCAATCCGCGCCCATACAGGCGCCCAACCGTACTCGCCGGTCAGCATACGAGCTGTACCCTCGGGATACCCGAACGCAAAGTCAAACCCGCAGAGTAGCCGGCGACCGGCCGCCGTCCTCTCCCACAGCAGCGCCTCGACCCAATCCACCGCCTCACGACGCGTTCCGAGGTTTTCAAGCCTCGGCGGTCCGTGCGGATCACAGACAGCTATCCAAATGCTATTTTCGTTATACACCGGCTCGTTTTTGGCCGACCAGTCAACCGCCACGTATCCGTCGAACAACGGCATATTCCCTCCAAATGGCTCCTGTTTTGTTGCTCCGCCATCAATTTACCGCAGCGTGCCCTACCCTGCCACCAACATCTCGTCCGTGCTTATCAGCGGCGATAGCAGCCTCGGCGCGCCATCCGTTACAACCACCATGTCCTGTAGATGCCATACGGGGCCGACGTGCGGCTCCAGGGCTACTACCATGCCCTCTTCCAATACCCGTGTGCTGGACGGCACCATGTACGGCTCCTGCTGGTGCCACCACGCGCCCACGCCGTGCCCGGCCAGGGCCACGTTGCCCTGAAAGCCGGCCTCGTGGAACCTGTTGTTGGCGAAGTGGTAAATGTCCGCCGTCCGCGCTCCCGGCCGGCACATGTCGATGGTCGCCCGGTAGATGTCCAGGACAACCTGATAAACACGCTTCTGCTCGTCTGATGGCTCGCCCACGCAAACGGTCCGCGATTGATGGCCGGGGTATCCGTTGAGATAGGCGACATAATCGTTGCGGATGATGTCGCCAGCCTCGAAGGCCAGGTCGCTCTCGCCCCCGTAGCCCACGGTGTTGCGGCCGGAGTTCAGGATGCCGTGCACCCAGTTTGCGCCCCGGCGCAGGCAACTCTCGACGATGCGGCTATGCACCAGCCGTTCGGTGTCGCCGGGCCGGACGGTGGGCAGCACCTCCAGGTAGGCTTCGTCCAGCAGTTTGGCGCCGGCTTGCAGGGCTTCCACCTCCTCGGGAGTTTTGATCCACCGCACCCGGTCCATCAAGTCAGTACAATCCACGATGCGCGCTTTGGGCAATAGCCGGCCGATTTCCTCCCACCGGTTCGCGCTGACGTAGCTCTTTTCAAACCCAATGGTTGCTTCGGCCACCCCCAATTGCCGCAGCACGTCGGCGGCCCGCTGGTAGGGAGACTCGGCGTAGTCGTCCACCACCTCAATGCGTTCCAGCCACGAGTCGCGCCGGGCCAGCGGCGCAGCGTAGGAGTTCAGAACCATCACCGGCTCGCCCGTCCGCGGCCACACCAGTAAAACCTCCCGGGGCGAATCAGGAAACTCGAGATGCCGGGCCAGCGTGCCGGGATAGGCGAACCCGGCCAGGTAGGTGAAGTTCTTGCCGGAGCGGGCGACGATGGCCGCAACGCCCTCCTCGTCCATCAGCCGGTGCAGCCGCTCCACGTTGGCGATTATCTTGCCGAATGCATTGGACATAATCTTCGCCTCTCCTTGCCCGATAGTTTCGCACAATAAACTGGTCCTAAACCTTGTCGTTCGGATCCCACGCCCACCCAATGTATCAGAATCGCCTTGTCGCCACCCTGCTCCTTGTCCCTGCGCCGGCAGTCTGATATAAGAGCCAAGCGTATGGCGTCCTCTCTGTCGGCTTTCCTTAACTGGCGTCCCAACACCCCCTTTTACTATGGTTGGCTGGTGCTGGGTCTATCGGGATCGGGGGCATTCGCAGCGACAGTGGTGGCCGGCGTCGTGCTGGGCGGAATTCAGATCCTGGTCTCTGAGGATACCGGGTGGCCGAGAAGTTGGATTGGTTATTCGGCCAGCTGCGGCGTTTTGATGTCGGGGGTGTTCGCGCCATTCGCCGGACGCCTGGCGGACCGTTACGGGCCGCGCTGGTTGATGCCCGTCGGCCTGATTGTTGCGGGACTGTGCATGCTGGCCTTGTCCGCCGTCAACGCTGTCTGGCAATTTTTCGTGGTCGCGGTCATCGCCCGCGCCATCAGCCAGCCTTTCCTGATTGGCGTGGTGCCGAGAACGATGGCGGTGAACTTTTTTAATCGCCGCCGCAACATCGCTTTGGCGTTCACCGGCATCTTTCGTCCCATCAGTGGCGCGCTGATCGTGCCTCTCTTTGCCGTCATAACCTTGATCGCCGACTGGCGGACGGCCTTCCTGATATTCGGGCTGTTCAGCCTGGTGCTGGTGATCCCCATGTCGATTGTCATGCGTCGCCGGCCCGAGGATATCGGGCTGCTGCCCGATGGAGCGAGGGCGCCCCTGGCGGCGGCGCATGGCAGCCAGGGCGCCGCCGGTGGTTCCAGGCCGCCGGAATCGCAAGGCGTTCCGGCCGAAGCCAGCTGGACTTCAAAAGAGGCAATGCGCTCCCGGGCCTTCTGGATGGTCTCCATCGTCGCATTTCTCAACGTGTCGGGGAGTTCCGGGCTGGGGTTCAGCCTGGTTCCGTACCTGCACGAATTCGCCGGATTAACCACCATTCAGGCGACCGGCGTGCTCAGCATCAGCACTTTCCTCGCGTTGAGCAGTCTGGTGTGGGGGCAGATTGCCGGACGGCTCACGCCGCGCTGGTGCATCGTTGGCGCAATGGGCGTGTCGGCCCTGGCCACGCTGGGCTTGCTTCAGGTCAACTCGCTGCTGGTGGCCTATGCCTTCGGGATATTCTGGGGGCTGTTCCACAGCGCGCTGGAGGTGTTGCTGTACATGGTGCTGGCAGACTACTTCGGGCGCAACTCCTACGGAGCCATCGCCGGCGCTATGCGCCCCTTCGAGGCGTCAGGCCTGGCCCTGGGCCAGATCGTGGGGCCCGTGGTGTACGACCTGACTGGCAGCTACACCATCCTGATCCTGTTCTCCGCAACGGTGCAGGGAATGGCGATGATGCTGATGCTGCTCGCCCGGCGACCGGAGCGCCGGCTTCTGGCTCCGGAGGCGGCGTAGCGACTGTCAAAAGGTATCTAAAAACCTCCCTCTCCCTTGATGGGAGAGGGTTGGGGTGAGGGTGAATTCTTTCAGTACAGGTGGCACGAAACCCGATGACCCGGCGACAACTCCCGCACCTCTGGGACGACGGTCGAACACTGGTCGATTACAAACGGGCATCTGGGATGGAAACGGCAACCTTCCGGCGGGTTCAGTGGCGATGGCACCTCGCCGGTCAGGATCATTTCCTCCTGCTCGATGTCCGGGTGTGAGGGCAACGCGGCGTTCATCAGCGCCTTGGTATAGGGGTGCGATGCGTTGTCGAACAGTTCCCGGGTGGGCCCGAATTCGACGATCTGGCCGAGGTACATAACGGCAACCCAGTCGCACATGTAACGTACCGTCGCCAGGTGGTGCGCGATCAGCAGGTAACTGACGTTGTACTCCTGCTGCAAGTCCTTCAGCAAGTTCATGATCTGGGCGCGAATGGAAACGTCCAGCGCGGACACCGGCTCATCCAGCACGATGACCCGCGGTTCCACCGACAGCGCCCGGGCGATGGCCAGGCGTTGGCGCTGTCCGCCGCTGAATTCGTGGGGGTACAGGTTGGCGTGATAGCTGCTCAAGCCCACGTCTTCCAGCAGTTTGGCAACGCGATCCTGCATCTCCCGTCGGCTGAGGTTCAGGTTGATGACCATGGGTTCAGCGATCAGGTCGCGGACCCGCATCCTGGGGTTCAACGAACTCCACGGATCCTGGAAGACGGCTTGGACTGAACTTCGATACGCCCGTCGCTCTACTGCGGAAGCAGTATGAATCTCGCGGCCCTGGTAACGAATGGTGCCTTCCGTGGGGTCTTCCAGCTGCAAAAGCATTTTGGCCGTGGTGCTCTTGCCGCAACCGGACTCGCCCACGATGCCAAGCGTTTCGCCGGCCCGTATCTGGAACGATACGCCGTCCACCGCTTTGATATACCCGGTTGTCTTGGAGACCAAGAGACCCTTGGTGACCGGGAAGTATTTTTTCAGGCCCTCCGCCTCAAGCAGCACCTCGGTCGCGGTGTCCGCCATCGGCCTGGCATCCAGAGTGGTCATTCCAGCCTCCAGCAAGCGGCGTAGTGGCCGTCGGTCACATTGAACTCAGGCGGATATACCTGAGAGCACTTTTCCATTACGTATTGACACCTGGGCGCGAACGGACACCCGGATGGCAGGTCGTGGAGCGTCGGTGGTTGGCCTTCGATGGAATACAGCCGGTCCACGTCCTCTTCGAGCTTGGGCACCGACGACAACAAAGCCTCGGTATAGGGATGGGAGGGGTTATTGAAGATGTCCCGTACCTCGCCCATTTCCACGATTTTGCCCGCGTACATCACCGCAACCCGGTCGCACATCTTGGCGACGATGCCGAAGTCGTGGGTGATGAAAATGAGGGCGATGTCCGAGGCCTCTTGCAGCTCTTTCAGCAATTTGAGGTACTGCGCCTGAATGGTCACGTCCAGGGACGTGGTCGGCTCGTCGGCGATCAGCACCATGGGCTCGCAGGAGATGCCGATGGCTCCCACTACGCGCTGCCGCATCCCGCCGCTCATCTGATGGGGATAGTCCCGGACCCGGGTCTCAGCGGCGGGGATGTTCACCTTCCGCAGCACGTCCAGCACCTGCTGCACCACTGTGCGCTTGGGTACGTCCTGGTGAATCTTGATGGCCTCTCCTACCTGGTTGCCGATGGAGAAGACCGGATTCAGCGACGTCATAGGGTCCTGGATAATCAGCGCGATCTGGCTGCCGCGGATCTCGCTCATTTCCTTGTCGGACAGTGGCACCAGGTCCTTACCTTCCAGCAGGATCTGGCCATCCACGATTTGACCCGGGGGACTGGGAATCAACCGCATCAGGGACAGCATGGTCACTGATTTTCCGGACCCTGACTCACCTACGATGCCCAGGGTCTCGCCTTTTTTCAGATCAAAGCTGACACCGTCCACCGCCTTGACCGTGCCCCAACGGGTCTGGAAGTAGGTTTTCAAACCTTCGACTTGCAGCACAACCGGGTTGTCGTTCCTTGCTGTATTGATAGTCATTCTCTGTCACCCTCTCCCCTGCCCTCTCCCGTTAAGGAAGAGCGGGTTTTGGACCGCCGATTATCCCAACTGCCGCAGCCGGGGATCCAGCCGATCCCGCAGCCAGTCGCCAAACAAGTTCATCGACAACACAGTTGCCATTATGGCCAGGCCCGGCATCGTTGAAATCCACCATGCCACGGCCAGTCGGTCCCGGCCGTCGGAAACCATCGATCCCCACGCCGGGGTGGGCGGCGGAACGCCGGCCCCAAGGAAGCTCAGCGTGGATTCCAGCAGGATGACGATACCGATCTCAAGCGTCGCCAGCACGATCAACGTATTGATCACGCCCGGAAATATGTGAATGAACAGTATTCGCGGTGTTGATGCTCCGGCCACCTTGGCCAGAGCCACGAAGTCCATCGTTTTCAGCTGTAGCACCTCGCCTCTCACGTTTCTGGCGAAGCGCGGCCATACAGCGATGGCCAAAACAGCCACGATAATCATGAATGATTGACCCAGGGCCAGCACCAGAACCAGCGCCAGCAAAATCGTCGGGATGGCGAGCTTGATGTCCACCACCCTCATCAGCAGTTCGTCAATCCAGCCGCCATACCAGCCGGCGGCGAGACCGCTGGCCACACCGATGCCCATGCCCACTCCCAGGGTCACGGCGGCCACGACCAGGGAGATACGGGCGCCAAATATCACCCGGCTCAGCATGTCCCGACCCAGGTGATCGGTTCCCAGCAGGAATTTGTTGGTGCCGCCCTCTTCCCAGGCCGGCGGGAGATTGCGTTCTCGCAGGCCGCCTCGCTCCGGGTCATGGGGCGCGATCAACGGCGCAAATATCCCGGTGACTATGAAAACCGCCAGGATTAACATCGGAATCAGCGGCCACCGCCGCAGCCCCCACGCTTTCCTCGCAATGCGGACCGGTACCGGCGCCGGCTGTACGACCAGAGTTGCTTCTGCTGCCACGATACTCGCCTCCCCTATGCGTACCTGATCCTGGGATCAATGTATGCGTACATGATGTCCACCAACAGCGCCGCGGTAACGTACATCAGCGTGAATACGATCACCACGGCCTGCAGCAGCGGGTAGTCATTGCCGGCCAGCGCCTGGATCGCCAGTTGACCCAGGCCGGGCCACGCGAACACGGTTTCCACCACCAGCGATCCTGTCACCAGGCTGCCCAGGGTAATGCCGGCGAACGTTAACACCGGTATCAGGGCGTTGCGCAGAGAGTGCTTCCAGATCACAGTGTTGTTGGATACGCCTTTAGCCCGGGCCAACTTCACGTATTCCGAGTCCAGGACGTTGAGCATGGCCGACCGCAACAGTCGGAGATTGGCCGCCGCGTAAAACCACCCCAGCGCCACCGCCGGCAGAACAATGCTGGCAATCTCTTGCCTGCCGTAGGGCGGCAGCCAGTCCAGCCGCACCGCGAACAGGAACACCAGCATCAACCCCAGCCAGAACACCGGCGCGGACTGGCCGATCAGGGCAACCACCTTCCCTGCCATGTCGAGAAAAGTACCGCGTTTCACCGCCGAAAGTATCCCCAGCGGAACGCCTACGATCACGGAAAAAGCAAAGGCTGCCAGTCCCAACTGCAAAGTGGCGGGGATCCGCTCGACTATCACTTCCATCGAGGGCCGCCCCTCTTTGATGGATTCGCCAAAGTCGCCTTTGAGCGCGCTGCCCAGGAATATCCCGTACTGCTGATAGTATGGTTTGTCCAATCCCAGGCTTTCCGTCAGCCGGTCCCAGTCTTCCTGGGTCGAATAGTCGTCCAGGTAAACGTGCCTGGGATCTCCAGCCGCCCGGCTCATCACGAATATGATCAGAGACACGGCGAACAGGGTCACCAACGCCAACAGGATGCGCCGCACCAGATACCGCTGCATGTTTCACTCCCTTACGGACTGATTCCGTACGTTATCCGTGACCCGTCGCTGTTTCCCGGTTCGGCGACACTCCTCCATGCCGCCTTCGCTTGACGCGATGCTTCAACTCAAGCCGGACCAAGCGCTCCACACGACCACGGTGGCAATCAGCGACGTTGGGCCTCCCCTGCGCCGCCTGTCGCCCCAACGACCCGCGGTTTAGTCGAAGCCCATCGCCCGAACCCTCCTTCATATCCGATGTTGAATACCAGCGCAATCACGTTGGAAACCAACGTCGCGCCCAGGGCAATGTACGTTCGCGGTTTGAACAGGTATCCGCAAACGCCCACACAGTTGGCGTCCTCTAACGCTGAGATACGATCTCCGATCTGAAAGCCCACCCAACCTCCGCCGGCGCTGAACGCCGCCAGAGCCAGGCCCACGGCCAGCAATATCGGCCAGGACGGCACCGCGTCGATCCTCAGCATCATCACCCCTGCCCCAATGCCGGCGCCGACGCCGGCTCCGATCATCAAGAGGGTGAGCAGGGTGGACAGGCCGGATACGCCGAAGAATACCGACATGGCCGATGCGACCGCCATCCCGATAACGCCCAGCACCGCCGCCAACGGCAGCCCGAACACCGTTCGCAACAAGACTGACATTCCAGACTTTTGCCACATCATGTCAATATCGCCTGTCTAACCTGCTCGCCTTGCAAAGATTATCGCGGGCGGATGTACTCGTAACCGTTGATGTTCCGCAGGTCACGGTAGCGTACTCCTTCAATCCAGGGTTGGATGTTGGGGCCTACCGGCCACAGGGAGTCGAAGTTGTACAGCCCGACGCCGGTGATGGCGTTCTCGAACATGAACGTGGCGATTTCGATGGCCAGCGCGCGCCGTGCCTCGGTATCCACCTCGGCCATGTGCTCCGACACCTTCTCGTCCAGCCACGGGTGCTCAACGCCCCGGTTCCACACCGCTTGGTGGTTCAGCTTGGACAGCATACCCGAGAACCCCTGCCCCGGCTCCAGGCGGATGCCGCCGGCGTGGCAGGTGGAACCCTGGTAGTTACGGGCGATGAGGCTGGGCCGCAGCGTGGTGTAGGGCAGGCTCTGGAACTTCACGTCCACGCCAATGTCGCCCCACATGGTCGCGATGGCCTCACATGCCTCCACTTCCACGGGCGCACCGCGCAGCGAGGGGGTCAACGTGATGCTGAACCCGTCCGGATAGCCGGCTTCAGCAATCAGCTCTTTGGCCCGTTCGGGGTTGAATTCCCAGCGCAGTTCCTGCGGCAGCCAGGTGTCTTCGTACTGGCCGAAGTCCCAAAGCACTGCGGGCGAACCGTAGCCGTGCAGGAGCGTATCCACGATGCCCTGCCGGTCAATGGCGATGGACAGGGCGGTGCGCACTTTGGCCGCGTTTTTCCACGCTTCGGAGTTGATGTCGGGGTCTGAAGATACCCAGGGCAGCTCCGGATCGTAGCCGGGCTGCTGGTTCTCCGTGCCAATGCCCACGTAGTATTGCCCGTAGAAGGTCAGCGCTGACTCCCCGCCGCCGGGCACCCGCATGATCTCCGCTCCTTCCACTTCCTCGATCAGGGAAAGCGAGTCGAAGGCAATGAGCGTGGTGTCCAGGTTCCCGGTCTGGAACCCTGCCACGCGGGATGACTCTTCAGGTATTTCCTGGAACATCAACTCGGCGAAGTGAGGGGTCTTCCGCCAGTGGCCTTCCACGGCTTCCATCAACCACCAGGCGCTCGTCTGGAAGTCAACCAGATTCCAAGAACCGGTGGCGGCGATCTGGCCGTTGGCTTCTTCCGCTCCCAGCTCTTCGGTCTGTTTCTTGCTGACGATCCAGGTGCCGCCTCCGCCGGGGCTGGTCAGAATCTCGTTCACCGGAACCTCCGACCAGGGCGCCCCGGTGTTGACTTCCACGGTGTGATCGTCAACGGCGATTGCATGGCCGTCCGGGTTTTCCCAGATGCCGCGCATGTTGGAGGCCCGGGGGTGCTTGGATCCGTCCGCTCCGAATTGGCGCATGCTCCAGATAACGTCCTCAGCGGTCATTTCGCCGTAACCCTTGTGGAGCATCACGCCCTCTTGGAGATGGAAGGTCCACGTTGAACCGTCTTCCGACACTCCCCACTCCCTGGCCAGCATGGGCACCGGTTCCAGATCGGCGCTCACGGTCAGTAGCGACTCGCCAATCGGAGCGGTCTGAAGGACGAAAATCTGTGGGTTTCCGGTCAGGGCGGGATGGCCCATAAAGGGGCCGAGTTCCTTTTGCCCGACCGTCAGCCGGCCGCTGGGTCTTTCCTCAACCACGGCTGCCGCAGTTTGCGGCGTTGCAGTAGGCGCGGCCACCGGAGCTGCCGCCGGAACCTCCGTTGCCGCCGGAGCCGCCGAAGACCCTGACGACGCGGCTGCTGGCGCGGTAGCGGCCGGAGCCGCCGAGGACCCTGATGTTGCCGGCGCGGCGCTTTGATCGGATGATGCCGAACCCGCAGCCGGTTGATCGGTCTCTGCCGCGCCGCCGCAGGCCACCACCAGGGCCAGCATCAAGAACAGTGCGACAAGGGCCACTGTGATAGCGGAGAATTTTCTTGGAAAATTGCGCATGTGTACCTCGCTACTTGCTGATTACCGGTCGTTGTTTGTGCTGTTACGGTTTACCTGCGGTGTCGGATGTATTCATACCCGTTGATCTGGCGTACGTCGCTCCTCCGCACGTGTTCAGTCCACGGCTCGATGCGCGGGCCAACCGGCCAGAGGGCGTCGATGTTGTAGTACGTGAGGTCGGTCAGGGCGTGGTCGAACAGGAACTGCCCAAGCTCGCGCTCCATCGCTTCCCGCGCGTCGGGGTCAACTTCGGCCATGGCGCGGCGCATCAGGTCATCAGACCAGGCGTGCTCCAAACCGCGATTGAACGGATTTTCCGTCAGGTAGCTGCCGAAGCCGTTGGCCGGCGTGGGCAGCGGACCGCCGGCGTGGCAGGTCGCGCCCTGATAGGTTCGTCCTACCAGCGTGGGGCGGAGCGTTCCGTAGGGAATCCGTTGGAAATCCACGTCCAGGCCGATGTTCTCCCACATCTGGGCGATGGCCTCGCAGCTTTCCACTTCCTGGGGCGCGCCGCGCAGGGCTGGCGTCAGCGTGATGCTGAATCCGTCCGGGTACCCGGCCTCGGCCAGCAACTGCTTGGCGCCGTCCGGGTCGTACTGCCAATCCCGTCCGTCCAGGTAGTGCTCGAACCCACTGTAGGAATGAATGGGAGTGTTGGTGTTTCCGTTGCCGGACAGGATTTCGTCCACCAGGGCCTGGCGGTCAACAGCGGTAATCAACGCCTGCCGCACCTTGCGCGCATTGTCCCACTCAGCCGAGTTTATATCGTCCGACGCGGAGATCCAGGGCAGGCTCGGATCATACCCGGCCCGCGTTTCCACGCCTTCAACCGGGTACCACTGCCCGTAGATCCTGAGGCTCTGCACAATAGCGTTTGGCACTTTCATCAACTGCGCGCCTTCTACGTCCAGAACGCTGGGAATGGAGTCGTAGCCCATCAGGAAGGTGTCCAGATTGCCGGTCTGGAACCCGGCAACCCTGGAAGACTCCTCGGGAATTTCCCACATGATGAACTCGGCGAACTCCGGCGTGTGGCGCCAGTGGTCGCGCACCGCTCGGCGCCCTCGACTCCCAGCACGCTGGGGATGGTGTCGAAGGACATCAGGAAAGTATCCAATTTGCCGGTCTGGAATCCGGCCAGGCGGGAGGCTTCTTCGGGGATTTCCCACATCACGAATTCGGCGAACTCGGGAGTGTGGCGCCAGTGATCGCGCACCGCCTCCATCTTCCAGAATTCACCGGTGCGATGTTCGACGATTTCCCAGGGGCCGGTAGCGGCGATCTGCGTGCTGGCTTCGTCCACGCCCAGTTCTTCAGTCTGTTTGCGGCTGGCGATGAAAGTGGAAGCGCCGCCAGGGGTCATGTGCCAGCGCTGTCCGATGACTTGCACAATCGGTTCGCCGGTGTGCACCTTCAAGGCGTAATCGTCGATGATTTCCGTCCCAACACGCTCTTCCCAGAAGGTGGTGAGCTGACCGGCGCGGGGGTGCTTGCTGAATCCCCATTGGCGCATCGTCCACAGCACGTCCTCCGAAGTCATCTCCCCGTAACCCTTATGGAACATCACGCCCTTGTTCAGCCGGAAGGTCCAGGTCAGATAGTCCTCGGACACTTCCCAAGACTCGGCCAAGAGGCCGCTGACTTCCCGATTCAGGTCCTGCTGCAACAGGCCCTCGCCGATGGGCGCCGTGCCATGCACAAAGATTTGAGGGTTCCCCAGGTTGCTGGGATGGAGGAAGAACGGGCCCATCTCCTTCAGCCCCGTGTTCAGCGTGCCCATGGGCTCAACCGCCTGCGCCGTCGCGTCGGCGGGCGCAGCTTGCGGCACGGCGGTGGGCGCGGCCTGGGCAGCCTGCGGAGCGGCTGATGATTGACTGCCGCCCGACGGAGCGGCTTGGGCGGCAGGTGGCTGCGTAGCCGCGGGTTGGGCCGGGGCCTGCTGCTGGGCGGCTGCTGGCTGTTGTGGAGCGGCGGCCGGCTGTTGGGGATCCGTTTGCGTTTCCTGAGCCGTGCCGCAGGCAATGATCGGAATCAGTAAAAGTGCCGCGATTATGAGAGTTAGCGGACCGTAGCGGCTGATCCTGAACCATTTCATCGGAACACCTCCTGGTAGCGTGCCATACGACGGAACGGCGGGTACGTATTTACGTTTACCGTACTTAATCAGGTATATTAAATTACTAACCATAAGTATTTTGGCTTTCTGCGCCGACTTATGTATTGATAGGGTAGTCTATCCAACGACTTCAGCCATGTCAACATACCGAATAACTATTATCATGCCACGCTATTATTTGCTTGGGCGATTCTGCGCGTGTTCCTCCCAGGCAAATGCGCTGGCGGAGGCGAAATAACTCGCCTCCGCCAGCGCAGACCAATCCCGGAGGTGTCCAGGAACACCCTCTTCCTCTAAAGGAGAAGGTTGGGGTGAGGGTGAATTCCCTTACAATCTCATCGACCGCCTCAATTGAGGCTGGGCTTGCCCGCAGATTCCGGCCCACCGGCGCTGAACCCAGGATGGTCGTCCAGGTCCGATGCGTCGTCCTGGTGTTGGCCCCGCAGCACGCAGTGTCCACAGACTTTGCACACCGGGTGCCGGTTAGCGAACTTAGGATGCGGAATGTTGCACGTCGGGCTGTCGGGCCGTTCGCAGCGCGGGCAGCCGTCGCAACGTGGGTTTCCGGCGCCCTGCCCGGTTTGAGTTCGCGGTTCCAGTACAGTTACCATAATCAGCCCCAGATCGCCGCCACGCGGTACGCCAACTGCGTGTGCGACTCGCGCACGTCCACAATTTCCGCCGGCACGTCGCCCAGTATCCCCAGCGCAATGACCCAGTTCAGTATCTCGTGGTCGCCGGACTCTTGAATCTCCTCGGGACTGAGTTCCGCCAACTTGCTCCCCTGGCCTGTCCGCACCAGTTCCAGGTTGCGCCGGTCGGTTTCGATGTCTATTGCACGGCACTGGAACTTGTGGGTCAGAAAGCTGTGAGACCAGCTGGAAGATGCCACCACCGCGACCCGTTCGTCACGGGTGTCCAGGAAGCGTCGGATGCCTTGGCCCAACTGGTAGCACCGTTTTGGCGTGGGACGCGGCGGGTAGTCGGGTCCCGCCTCCTCGCCGTAGCAGTTCACAAACAACGGCAGCAGCGGGAATTTGCCGTCGGGATCCAGGAACACCAGCGGGTTGATGATGGCGTGAGCCAATCCCCAGTCCCAGCCCTTGAGCGCGCTGGAGGAAGCCATGTCAAACCCGTCCCGAATCAGGAAGTTCCGCATGTCCCGGGAAAACTCCCTGGGACACTGGAAGGTGAATTTGGTTTCCGGCGCGGCGTTCCACAAATTGGTGCGGGCGGCGGGCCGCTGGAACGGATAGCCGTCCACTTCGGCGCCGGTGTACAAGCAGAAGGGCGGCAGGTTGTCTTGCAGGAAATTCTCCGCCTGGTCGTCGCCGATCACCATCAGCACGTCCGGATTCCACTCATGGAGCCGGTCGCGCATGATCTCGAACGACTCAACGACCCTTTTCTGATCGCTGATGTCCTGGCTCAACCCGTTGTCATCCCCAAGCTCTTCCAGCAACGCTACCGGAGCCTCGTAACCCGGTACGCGGGCAAATATGCGCTCCCTACCCTTGGACCACACTTCGGGCGGCGTCAGAATAATCGGACCGTGAGAACAACCCAACCCCAGTAATTCAGCCATATCATCCTCCTATAGATCCGGAACCATGGGTAATTTGATGGATTTCTGCGATTTTAGGTACGTGCGCAGAGAACTGTCAATTTCGGCAAAAGAACGTCCCCCGCACTCGATACGAGGCCGGAATCCGGGGATCCCCTAATCTAAAAATCCTGTAAATCCTGTCGATCGATGCAAAAGCCAAAACGTTCACGCTGATGACACCGCCCCGTTGACCCATACCGTACTCATGTTCCATCATAGTATCGTGCACACCGAATTCCAAGCCAGTCTCCGCCAGAGGTGATAACCCAAGGTCGTACACGGCCAACCCGTCAGAACCCAAAATCGCATACCCGCTCCCGCCAGGACCAGCGTCCGGTCAATGCCTAACCGGCGTGGTCGCAACGGGGCCAGCGCCTGCTCACACGCTGGGCGAACGGCACAACTCCCTCTCCCCTTGTGGGTGGCACATCCGCCTGTGGCGGGAGAGGGTTGGGGTGAGGGGTATAAACCCCCGCCCATCCTGAGCTTGTCGAAGGATGCGCCGCCCGCTGAACCTTGAGTGAGCAAAAACCCATGCGTAACCCCCGGCCGTGGGGCTGACAACGACCACCGGAAAACATCACCTCTGGCAGACACCGAATCATCACCACGTAGGGGCGGGCCTTGTGCCCGCCCAACCCCGACCGGTAGGAGCCAATGCCCGTGAACCTAGCTCACCGTAGGCAACGCAGCCGACATCACCCTGACTTCGTTCCCGGCTACTCGCCCCCGACCCCTGGCCCCCATGTCGTGCCGAAGTCAAAACGTGAGGCCAGTTGCCCGGTGAAAGTGCTGGCATCCTGCATGGCCAGGTACACCGCCATGGGGCCAATTGCGCTGGGCTCTACCCGCTCGTGCCAGTCCCGTTGCGTCCACGGGATGGCCGCCGAGCCTTCGCTGCGCAGCCCGCCGGGGCTCAGGATGTTGACCGCGATGTTGTAGTCCCGTACCTCGTCGGCCAGGCAGTAGCTGAACATGTGCACCGCCGCCTTGCTCGCGCTGTACAGCACGCCGCCGCCCTGCGCCGGATCGGTTGCCATGCGGGAACCGATGTTGATGATGCTGCCCCTGCGCTGCTCCATCATCGCCGGCAGCACGGCCCGGCTGCACAGGTACGGGCCGTTCACGTTGATCCGCATCAGCTGCTCCCAACGGCCCGCGTCGATGTCCATGATCGTCTCGCCCAACACCATCATCCCCGCGTTGTTGAAAAGCGCGTCGATTTTGCCGTAACGCTCCACCGCCTGCCGGACCATCTCGTTGACCTGCGATTCATCGGTTACGTCGCAGTCAATAGCGAGTACGTCCCCGCCGAGGTTACGAATGTCGTCGGCCGTCTGTTGCAGGGTTCCCGACAGTCCGGTCGGCGACTCGCCGCGGGCGCAAATGACCACGCTCGCGCCTTCCTTGGCGTACTCCGTAGCTATGGCCCGTCCCAGCCCCCGGCTGGCGCCGGTGACGATGGCAACCATTCCGTCCATCTGGCCCATGATATTCCTCCCGACCCTAAACCGTCATTCCGGCGAAAGCCGAAATCCGGGCGATTCAGCCTCCCGTCGTCACCTGGGGCATACGACGCGGTGCGCTTTCTATCTCTTGCAGGCTGGTCAGGTCCATGGACGGTAGATCCACGCTCACGAAATCGTGTACGCCATTGGCCAGCTCGTTGTACCTTTCAAACCACGCCCCCAACTGGCGCCGCCAGGAGTCCAGCCCGCCGCTGGCGTGGAGCTCGAAGGCTGCTTCCCGTCCGTCCAAACCGGATGAAACCTGATCCCAGGCGAGTTGCAGCAGCGCGGCCCGTTGCATTGCCGTGTATCCGCCGCCTCCGAAAGCGTCCTCCAACTCGGCGGCCATCACCGGGTCAGCGAAATCCGTGTCGGCCGGCGCGTTGATCAGAGACGACCCGGGCAGGCCGCGCAGGATTTCACCCATCCGCTGGCGGACTCTCAGGGTGTTGATTCCCGCAGCGGCCACGTGAATCTGATTGGGCAGCGCGTGCCCGCTCACCGATGTCTCCGGGTCCAATTCCGCCGCCGTCATGCAGGTACGAGTGGTTTGAACGTTGACGGTCATCTCGACCAACTGCTCAACGGTCTGAGGGTTGTCCTTGAGGCCCATTATCTCGGCCAGCGCCAGGGCGACGCCCAAAGACAGTTCCGCCTTGGCCAGCCAGCCGTAGCTATGGTGCCACAGCATCCAAGACACCAGCGATTGCTTCCGGTTTCGATTGGGCGGCTCTCCGGTGAACACGCGAGACCGCGGGATGAAAACGTCCTCCATCCAGACCATGGAATCAAGTTCATCGAACCGGCCGCTCAGGGGCGACAGGAACGGATTCTTGTGCCGGGCAGCCGCCCGGCGCGATACTACCCGCAGTCCCGGAGCGTTCACCGGCACGATAAACCACAGGAATCTCCCGCTGCCAGTGGGCATATCGTTCCGGGTGCTGATCAGCAGGTCCTCCGCAAAGGGTGTGCTGGTGTGCATCTGTATCTTGCCACTCACCGTGATGCCGTCGGCGGTTTCGCTGACCAGTTTAAGAGCAATGCGGTCGCTCTCGTCAGACCGCAGCCGGGTCCCGATGAGCGGCCCTCCCCCGGCGTAGGTCAGGAATCGGCCGCTACTGGATATATGCTCCAGGTACTCCTCGGCGGCTTGAATATCCTCGGAGGAGTTGTCCAGCCGCTTCATCACGTTCTGCAACCCCAGGGCGATCAACTCTCCATAGCCCGGAGTGTGCGTCATGTTGCCCCCGGTCAGGAAATGCACCGCGCTGATCTGCTTCCCCATGCGCTTCAAGTCATCGGGTGTCCGGGGTGGGGTGAGCGCGAGGGGATGCCGCTGCCCGCTTTCGTCCGGCAGAGTCAGCAGAATTTCTTGCCACTGAGGGTCGAAATGGCGGTCATACCACGCTGCGTACTCGTCCACCATGCCGGAAGTCGCCGGATGAGTCGTAACGTCATCAACAGCGCCTTCGCCGAGCACCCAGACGTCGCGCCCGTCGCGCAGGCTCTCTTTGTAGTCGGCTCCTGTCCTCATGCCTCACCGTCCGAAAGATGACCGGATGCTATGCCTGCTTACCTTCCAGGATGTTTGCGCTGAAAGGGGCGAGCGTGCACACTATACACTGTGGAGTCGGTGGGGATGTCCGATCTCGCCGTCCCCGTCCCAACAAATCAACCAGGAGGCCAGCGCCGTGAACCAGGAAGACACGGCATCAGTCGTTTCCGCCACCAAAGCCTACTACGACGGCCCGGCGGATGAAATCTACCGGACGGTGTGGGGAGACAACCTGCACCTTGGCGTTCCCCGTACCGAGGAAAGTTCCCACCCCGAGGCCATGGAACACACCAACGAGATCATGGCCGCCGCCGCGCCGTTGGGTTGCGGCGTGCGCGTCCTGGATCTGGGGTGTGGTTACGGGTCCACCGCCCGCTACCTGGCGAGAAACTTCGGTTGCCATGATACCGGTGTCAACATCAGCGAAAAGGAACTGCAACTCGCCCGCGAGCGCAGCCGGGAGCGCGACCTCGATCATCTGCTGTCCTTCGAGTACGGCGACTTTCATCATCTGGAATACGCCGACGATTCCTACGATATTGTCTGGAGCCAGGAAGCCTTCCTTCATGCGGCGGACAAGGTCGCCGTCCTGACGGAATGTCGCCGCGTCCTGCGGCCCGGCGGTTCGCTCATATTCACCGACATCCTGGTGAGACAGGACACGCCCGAAGAAGACCGGGCCAGAATCTACGACCGGGTCAAGTCCCCGGACATGTGGGACTTGGAAGTTTATCGCAATGCCCTAACGGGGCTGGACCTGACTGTGACCCGGGAAGAAGACTGGTCTCATTACGTGGCGCGTTCCTATGGTTGGGTGCAAGACCGGCTACGGGAGAACCGCGAAAGCCTGCTGCCCCGAGTCGGAGCCGACACCATCGACAACACAGTGGCTGCCCTGTCCTTCTGGGTGGACTCGGCTGAAGCGGGTAAAATCGGCTGGGCATTCTTCGTTGCAGAGAAATCACGTTGACGATCCGGGCCGTCGAAATTCGACAACGCCGCCGCTTGCGCCTCACTTCGCAGCGGGTATAATGGTACTCCTAGCGTGGGCCTGTAGCTCAGGCGGTTAGAGCGCAGTCCTGATAAGACTGAGGTCGTTGGTTCGAGTCCATCCAGGCCCACCAGACTGGATAAAATCAAGAACCTTTCACATCAGGTTCGAGTTGGCGTTGTGAAAAGCGCCTTCTTCACCAAAAGGCCGGGCCACTAACCCGGCCTTTTCATATCCAGGCCTCGCCATTCGCGGATTCCTTGTATGTAACCGTCAGACCCCCACCCTACGGCTCCTATGGCCGTCGGCCAAGCGAGGTTGCCGAAGCAGCGAATTAGTGCTAACTTGGAACTATACCAACTGGGTACATAGCCGACCATTCCGCTGAGCCTCATGCAGGGAGAACTGCCAATGCCTTACGTGATGATACCCGGTTTCCTGTGTGAGCGATGCGGCTATCGCTGGGCGCGCAAGCAACCAGGAACGCCCGACCCGAAAGTCTGCCCCAAATGCAAGTCTCCCTATTGGAATACGCCACGCACGCATCCGGTACGACCGGGCGTCAATCCTCTGCGCAACGATTGGACTACTGACGACGAGATCACCTGACGCGCGAGTTGAGGCACGACCGAAATTCCACAGAGTGAAAACTATGCAAAGCACAAACCAGCAAGCCATTATCGAAAACGCTATTGTCATCGTAGCTGACATGAGCCCACAAAGCACCGATGGAACGTGGCTTGAGGATGTTGCCGTAGCGGTTGGCCCCTATGTCAAGGAGTGGGATATTGCCCGCTGCCACCTCTGGTCCGAATGGCCCGACCGGGAAACCCACTTTCCCGGAACCACAAATCAGGACATTGGCATCGACTGTGTAGCGATACGGCGGAGCGACGGTGAGCACATCGCCATCCAGTGCAAATCCAGGCAATTGAACGCCTCCGGGCAGGGCGCGCCTATCAGCAAGGCAGAAATCGACAGCTTCGCCAGCACGTCCGCCGGAGAGTTCTGGGCCGAGCGATGGGTCGTCACCAATGGCGACAACCCCGTGAGCGGGAACACCCAGCAGGCAATGTCAATGACCGACAAGCCCGTCAAGATGGTCAACATCGCCAACGACCTGCTGCAACAGCAGGCTGCGTTCACCCACGAGGAGTGTCCGCACTGCGAACCCAACCCTGATGGCGAATGGCGCAAGCAGTCGAAAACCTGTATGCAGAACGAGGCCATCGCCGCAAGCGTCCGCATCCTCAAGCAGCACGAAGCATCGGACAGCGGAGGTATGCCGGTAGGCCAGGCCCGGGGCAAAATCATCCTGCCTTGCGGCACCGGCAAGACCCGGATATCCCTGCGGATTGTCGAGGAACTTACGCCGCCGGGCGAGTTGTCCATAGTACTCTGTCCCTCCATTGCCCTGGTCGCCCAAATCAGGCGCGAGTACCTCCAGCAGGCCAACGCGGACATCCGGGCGCTAGCGGTGTGTTCCGACGAAACCGCCGGGTATGACCCCAGGAAGGAAAGCACACGGAACACCGCCGCCGACCCTACGCTGGACAACAGCAACGTCAGCGCTTCCGAGGTGAAGGGCAGGGTCACCACCAACCCAGGGGAAATCACGGCGTGGATACGCGATGGACAAGGCGCCGCCCAGGTCAGCGTAATCTTTGGCACCTACCAGAGCGGCATCCGGGTTGCGGAGGCCCTCAATGCAGCCGGCGTCACGGCTAAAGTCCTCGTCGCCGACGAAGCCCATCGCACCGCCGGCTTACGCCGCAAGCGCAATGCCAAGAGCCAGCAGGTTACAGAGGAGGAGCGCCGTATCCGTGACTTTACGCTGTGCCACGACAACGATGCCTTTCCGTCGACGTACCGCGTTTATCAGACGGCCACCCCGCGCATTTACGACACCAGGAAGGTGAACCAGGACCAGGCTAGCGACTGGATTGTCCGCAGTATGGACGACGAAAGCACTTTCGGCGTGGAACTGTACCGCAAGAGCTACGTGGAGGCGGTAAGAAACGAATGGCTGGCCGACTACCGCATCGTAGCCGTGGGTGTGAGCGGTCCCGACGCTTACAAAATTGCCAACACGCTGGCGGGTGAAACCGAAAGCAAAGGGAAAAACCGCCTGACGTCCACTCACTTCTTGCGGGGGCAAGCATTCGCTCTGGCCATGGCCGGCGCCACGCAGAACCGAGGCGAGGGCACAGTTCCCATCAAGTCCTGCATCGTCTTCATGAACACCGTGGACAAGTCAAAGAACATGGCGAGCGAGCTACAGAAAGCCTACGTCAGAAAGTGGGTCCAGGACGAACTCGACAATGACCAGAACGGGCAGACCGCCGCCCACTACACGCTGGAGCACTTGGACGCCACCAGCAACGTGACTACTCGTGAAAACGCCAAGCTGCGGCTGGCAGATGCCACCGAAGTCAATCCCCACGGCATTATCAACGTGGGCATCTTCGGCGAAGGCACCGACTCACCTACGCTGAACGCCGTGGCCTTCCTTGAACCTCGCAAAAGTCCTATCGACGTCATCCAAGCAGTGGGAAGGGCCATGCGGACCGCGCCTGGCAAGGAAACGGGCTATATCGTCTGCCCTATCGTAATACCGCCTAACGCCGACCCGGAGCAGTGGCTCAGTTCCAGCAACATGGAAGAGGGCTGGGCGGAGTTGGGGCAAATTCTCCTGGCCCTGCGCGCCCACGACAGCCGCATAGAGGAAAAGCTGCAAGAACTGCTGCAACTTTATATCCCCCAGCCGCCGCCGTCGGTAGTCAGCATCATCGGCATTGCCGGCGGCGAGGACCGGCGTATCCAGTATCGGGAGCACGAAGGCGCTCCAGGAGAGGCTCAAGTCGCCGTGGAACGAGTGCTGGGGGGCAGAAGCACGCTGACCCGCGAGTTTCGCCCTATCACCGAGCCGCCGCCAGCGCCGCCGGACGAGGCAGTGCGGGGCATTGCCGACGGGAAAGCACCGGCGTACCAGGTTGAAACTGCCGCGCCGCCGGAAGTCATTGAGCCGACGCAGATTATCTCCGGTAAGAAGAACCACGACGGCAGCATTGAACTGCGCATGGACACCGTGGCACGAGGTAAACCGGCCCCGGACGGAACCAGGGGGCCGGTGGACGTTCGTAGGTCCAAGGCCAGGGCCAGGGACATGATCAACAAGGGCGAGGGCGTTCGCGTTCCCACCACCAAGGAAAAGAAACCGGGCCCCACTCGTGAAGAGCGGGCGGAACAATCCTTTCTGCGGCAACTCCGGCTCAGCGGACTGGAAGACGAGGGCAACGCCATCCGCATGAACCTGCTGTCCAAGTCCGGCCTGGTGGACAACCGCGTGGTTAGAGACCTGAACATCCTGGAGTCCAGCGTCAAGGAAGCTGCCCGCCACCTGCGAGAGGACCAACTGCAACCGGCCCTTGACCAGCACTTTATGCTGGATAACCTGGACGAGAAGGCCCAAAAGGCGATAAAGGAAGGAAAGGCCGCCGACGGATGCGTGACCGGCGCCCTGCTGCTAATGAACGCTGCCATGTTGCACCAGCGGATCGCCAACGGACGCTGGCTCAGCGGTGTCAGCGACCTGGCGATAGTGAAGAACGACATCAACGTCGTCCGCCGCGTGCGCCGCGAGTGGGGCCGCATCTTGACCCACGACTTCCGTCCGGTGCTGGAGCCGGCCGTGGCAGTCATCGACACCGTGGAGGACACCGGCAAGCTGGCCGGGCTGGAAAGGGCATTGCATCACATCACCGCCGAAGCGGAACGCATAGCCGAAACCTACGCCGACATGGGCGCCGACCACGCCGGCCCCCTTTTCAACCGCGTCATGGGCAATCAGGCATCCGACGGCGCGTTCTTCACCCGCCCGGTTGCGGCGTCCATCGCCGCACGCTTGACCCTGGACACCTGCGGTGATGTGGACTGGAGCAACACCGAAGTGTGGCGGAACCACAAGACCGTTGACCTGGCATGCGGCAGCGGAACCCTGCTTGCGGCGATGCTCACCGACATGAAACGCCGGGCCCGGGACCGGGGCGCCAGCGAGACGCAAATCGCCGAACTGCAAAAACAGGCGGTGGAGGAAACTATCAGGGGCCTGGACATCAACCCGGTGTCCCTCCAACTGGCGGCGTCCCAATTGACGGCTGGCAACCAGGACATCCGCTACCGGCGAATGGGCCTGTACTTGATGCCCTACGGCCCGTCGCCAGATGACCCGACGCGGGTATCCGTGGGAACACTGGAACTGCTGGGCCAGAAGGCCATCGTCCCCCGTGATGGCGCGATGGACTTGGGCGACGACAAAATCGGTTCCCAAGTGGTGTGGAATCAACCTGATAACGCGGAACTTGAAGATGCCGTTGACGCCGCGAATGGCGCCCGCATTGTCATCATGAACCCGCCGTTCAGCAACCGCTCCAAGATGGGAGAAAAGTTCCCAGAAGCGGTTCAGCAAGCATTGCGAAAACGGACGGACACGTTGGAAGATCTGTTGATTATAAGTGACCCTGAATTGAAAAACTTCGCTTCACGAAACACGGCGAGGCCGTGTTTCGTGAAGCTGGCAGACCGCTGCTTGCCTGAAAGTGTCGGGACACTGACGCTGATTAACCCGACCATTGCTCTATCTGCGCCTTCCGCACTGGATGAGCGGCGCATCATGGCTAAGCGTTATCACGTCCATACAGTCCTCACTGGCCGCTGGCCGCGGGAGTTCACTCTGAGTCAAAACACTGAAATTGACGAAAGCATCGTGGTTCTCATGCGCCACGACGAAAACAAACCGCCAACGCGATTTGTTCATCTGGATAGAATGCCGGTTGACGAATCGGAAGTCGAAGACTTGTACTGTTGCCTGTCAGGATGTCAGCAGGGTCAGATTGCTAACGGATGGGGTGAAGTGTCCTATTGGCCAGCCGAACGGATAGCAGCTGGAGATTGGACGCCGGCCATTTGGCGTTCGCCAGAGCTGGCGGAAGCTGCGCGGCAGTTTGCAGACCACGACGACCTGCAATCGCTGGATGCAGCTGGCCTGTCGCCGCGGGCGACAGGCCCGGGGGGGGGGGGGCGGGTATAGAGCGACCCCGCGCCGCCCGCCCGGCGCGTCGGGGCGAAATTGTTGATCAGAAGACAGGGGGGGATATAAAAAAGCCGCCC
>VXOG01000078.1:0-4100 GCA_009840165.1 Chloroflexota bacterium | reverse complement strand
ACCCGCTTTTTATTCCCCTGATAATTCGTGCCGCTGGATTTTTTTTTTTTCTTCTCAGCGTTCCTCCACGATTTTTTGTTTTTGTTGTTTTTGTTTGGGGCCGGGGCGGGGTTCGACCCGCCCGGCTGCTGCGCGGCTCATTCGAGCCGGCAGCAGCCGGCACTCCGGGCAGTTTCGCCATATTGAAGTCCAAAGGAACCGACGGCCAAACCCGGATACAAAGCAAGCCTGATGAATACTGGATTCCCAAGAATCGAGACGAGGAAAGACGACGACTCAATGGTGGTGTTTACCCGGAGTCAGAACAAATCTTGCAAAAGGCCGGATATTTGCTGATTACCACCGGGCACCGTACAAGCAGCGCTCGGCTAATTGCCAGCGCCAGCGATGAGAAATATGTTGGCAACGGCTGGATGCCGGTTGCTGGGGTATCGCCGATAGAAGCAAAGGCAACCGCAGTATTTATCAACTCAACTGTTGGGCGCTTACAGTTGATGCGGCACCCAGGCAGGCAGATCGCGTTCCCTACCTACAGCGCGGCGGAGGTCGCTAACATCCGCATCCCCAACATCAAAGACGACCGCATCCGCCAAACCCTGGCCGATTGCTGGGAGCGCACTCAGAACATGGAGGTGCCGCAGTTCCGCAAAGGCGAGTGCGAAGTGCGCCGGCTGTGGGACGAAGCCGTGGCCGAATCTATGGGCTGGGACGCGGACGAATTGGCTCACCTGCGCAACCTGCTGCACAACGAGCCCCACGTCCGGGGCTTGGGCTACGGCCAGTACGCTGACGCCGATGAGGTGGAAGTCGAACCCGCCGACCGCGAACGGTTCCAAGAACTGGCCGACCAGTTGGAGCTAGATACTATACTGCTGTCCAGTTCAACCCAGGCGGCGAAACACCCGGCGCACCGGGAAATCGTCGGCATGGGTGAAGCGGCAGTGCCGCTTATTCTGGAGCGGATGCAGGCGCAGGGTGGACACTGGTTCCATGCCCTGCAAGCAATCACCGGAGCGAGGCCCGTGCCACCGGAAAGCCGTGGGCGAATCAAAGAAATGACCCAGGCTTGGTTGGAATGGGGCGAGCTGAATGGATACGTCTAGCTGGGGGCAACTGCTCATCGCGGCGTTCCCAAGTCTGACCAGCGAAGGTTTCGAGATCGTAGGCGAACCCACAACCGAGTACAACTGCATAGCGTACGCCGCCGGGTACGCCAGCGATTGGTGGTGGCCTGACGGCATCAACTACTGGCCCCCATGGGCTACGCCAACCGAGAGGACTGAAAGCCTGATTGAAGTGTTCGCTGGCTTGGGATACGAGCAATGTGATGACGGCCACGCCGAGACCGGCTACCAAAAAGTGGCGTTGTACGAAGAGGAAGGCGAGATGAAGCACGCTGCGGTGCAAATGCCCAATGGAGCGTGGCGCAGCAAGATGGGTCAAGGGCCGCTAATCGAACACCGTAGCCCGGAATCACTGTCCGGCGGGATGTACGGCGACGCTACCACCTATATGCGTCGAATTGTTCGCTTACGTGGGATTGAAGAAGGTCTCATCCAAGGGAACCAATGCTTCGACATCAACCTTTAATTTGCTCACCGACAATACATGGTGCTACAGGAGGGTATTGTGTTTGACCAGCTTTTCAACGACACAATCACTATAGTGAATTCGGATGGCACGAAGCACGAAGGAATTGCGGCAATCGTGCAAAAAGAGAAAGTGACGATACTGGATGTGTCTATTCCAATTTCGACAAACGGGACTATAGAGCGTCTGTTACCTAGCGGGCAGCTAGAACGTTTGTCAATTATAGACTATCACCTCAGCACAGGAATGGGTGGTATCCCTGATGTGTACGAGATCAGCATTGAACGGGAAGGGACACGACGAGCCGTCACTACCCAAGATCCTGTGAACATTCACGTCTCTGACAGCCCACAAGCTCGCATCAATTTGAACTCGACGGACCAATCCCGCAATTCAATAATCATTGAGGCGCAGGAAATTTTCGCACGTGTGAGAGACTTAATCAAAGAATGCGTACAAGACGGCGATGGCCAAGACCAATTGCTGGACATGGTAGATGATATGGAGACCAGCCATCAGTCCGGAGATTACAAAACCGCCTACCAACGTTTCATGGCGTTGGCGGCCGACCATCTGACTGTGCTTGCACCCATTCTCCCAAGACTGGCTTCGCTCTTATGAGCTGGGAGATTGCGACGCAGACAGTAGTGGTTACGATGCACTTACTCCGAATCCACCGATAGGCAACGGTTCGGGTAGTAAGATTGGGGCTGAGGGCACGGAGGACGGGGCGGTCTGGTGATGTTCCAGGATGATGTCGTTCGGCGTAGCCGATTGGCGGTCTGGATGCCGTTGCCCAGGTGGTCAGAGGCGGAAATTCCCCGGCTTTGACGGGTGGGAGGCAAGGGGCGTTTCTCGAGGACCATTCGGGCGCGAGTCTGAGGGGCCGATACCGGGATTTGGTGGCGTCGGAGAGTCAAGCAGGAATGGGCAGGGTGCAGGGCAAACGCACTCTCCCGCCAAACTGGACTTCCAGGACTTCCTTGAGGGATACCAGGCTACTTGCCAGGTTCGAGGTTCCCGCGAAGGCGGGAACGACGGCTTTTCCCCGAAAATAGAATGCGTTTGCCCTGGGGCAGGGTGCGCAGTTTAAGCAGGGCGCTGTAGAACTGGTCCCGCTAGGGACAGTGCTGAGGGAGATGCAGGGTGATCCGACGGGCCTTGCGGGTGGTCTGTCCGGCCAGGGAGAAGAAGCGCTGGCGGAGGGTCTTGTTGGGACCACCGGCTGACGCGGAGCGATGCTCGCCGTCCAGCAGGCCAGGTTGTGGTCCATGACCCCGTATCGAGTACGGGGCAGGCTTTGCGCTGCCAGCCAGGCGGCGTTGGCGGGGAAGCGGCCCGAGGGGATATGGTTGAGTCCCGCGCCGTACTTCAGGTCGCGGATGGCGTTCTCCACCTCGGCGTGGCGGCGATGGTCGGCTTCCAATTCCAGGGTGTCGCCCGCTCTATCGGTGATGAAGCCGTGGTAGCTGTAGGTGTGGAAGAGGGCCAGTTGGGAGCCGGGGGTAGGTTTCACCCTTCGGACGATGAGGCGCACTGTCATAGCGTCGGGCTAGGTCTCGAAGGGGATGTAGGCGGTCTCGGCCCCGTCGGCGGCGTCCTCCATCCAGTAGGGGATGGGTGTCCAGTCCTCTTCGGGGATGGCCTCGATGAGGTTGCGTAGGCTTTCGCTCTGGCGGATGGTGATGGAGTAGCGGACCTTCATCTTGCGGCAGGCGGCGGCCACGGCGTGGTTGTAGAAGCCGCTGTCAGCCCGCAGAGTGAGTTGGCCCTTGGCTCCGGCGTAACGGACCTGGCTCACCGTCTCCCGCAGGAAGTTGGCAGCGCCCCGAGCGGTGTTGGCTCTGCCCTGGCGGAGACGGGCCATCAGCACGTCGCCGGTGCTGGCGGCCACGGCCAGCAGGGGGTGATAGCCGCGCTGTCCCTGGTAGCTGTGCCGGCGGACGTCCTCCTTGTCCAGACCATAGGTCTCGCAGTTGGTGGAGTCCAGGTCGATGGTCAACGGTCCGTCGCCAGGCCCGCCCCAGCAGCCCAGGCCCGTGCCAGCAGTTCCCGGCTAACCCGGTCCAACTGGCGGACGTGGCCCCACCAGAAGCTGCGCAGGAAGGTGCCCAGGGTGGAGGGGGCTTTCACCGTGCAACCCAGCACCGCAGCGGTCCTGCCGCTGCGCAGCCCGTCTGCGTCGTCGATGCAGTCGCCGCCAGCCAGGACCGACGCCACCAACGTCATGATCTTGTCGCCCACACTGGCCCGGCCTAAGGAGCACTCCAGGTCCAGGTGCCGGTCCGTCAGTTGGGACAGGCATAGTTACTGGGCCTGGGTGGCCGGCAGAATCAGGCCGGCATTGCTGACCAAGCGGGGATCGTCGAAGGCAATTTGGATGTAGTTGAGGCGGTTGCGTGGTAGCATCTATTGGGTGCTCCTCCTTTGGGCCGGTTTCCCGTATAAGAAACCATTGATAGACGACAATAAGGAATGCCGCTCGTGTTGACTATTCTTGCCGGTCTGGA
>VXOG01000005.1 GCA_009840165.1 Chloroflexota bacterium | reverse complement strand
GAACCGGTAAAACTAATCGACGGCAATTCGGCAAGTCTAGTTGACGCGGGACACCCGTGTGTGGACATCACTACCAGCGCGTTGTCCAGCTTTTGGGTGAGTCCGATCACTGTTTCCGACGGGGCATTGAGCCGGTGTACCGCCTCGACGTCAAATGACTGGTGCTGCGCGCTCAACTCGTCCGCTTTCCGCCACAAATACGCTTTGGCGGTCTCCGAAAGCCTGGCCGCCATATTCTCGGGGTCAAAGTGTTTGGTGGTCGAAACCTCATGAGCCGCGCCCCACTCAGTGTTCATCCGGAAGTATTCCGAGTCCGGCGTAGTACGCGCCAACGTCAACCGCGCCCCAAACGCTGCGGCCAGGTCCCGAGCATAGGGCAACGCATTTTCTGCGAAGTCGGAGCCGTCCAGCGGTACGATGATGTTCTCGAAGTGATGCGGCACCACCGGGCAGTCCCTTTCGTTGCACCGGACTATCAGCGTCGGGTTGCACACGGCCCGAATCACCTTCGCCGTCACGCTCCCCATCAGCATCCTGGAGAATCCACCCCGACCGTGCGTTGACATGGCGATCAGAGCATCGGGCTGCTGGTTTGCCAGGTTGATAATCGACTCGGGCGCAGGCCCTTCGCGCGCCAGCACGGTGATGGGCGCATCCACGCCGCGCTTTTCCAGCAGTTGCTGCTCCGCCCTCAATAGCGCCGACACGCGGTCGTGCTCCGCCAGCGCCATGGAACCCCGAAAGCGTCCCTGCCCGGTGTCCACCTGCCACTGCGGTATCGGGTCGAAACACCGCAGCAGCGTCATTGACGCACCGGAAACCCGGGCCATGATGCTGGCGGCGGGCAGCGCCTGGGCCGACAATTCCGACCCGTCCAATGGAACGATGATGTTGTTGAACAGCGTCATGGCGACACCTCCTGAAACCGTGTTATCCGTAGCACCAACTTCGTGAAGCTAATCACATCCGTCATAGCAATACTATTTATTGTTATAAAGAATATGGTATCACGGCAACCCGATGTCTTCAATAGTCGCATCGCCAAAAAATCGGGGGCAACCGCAAAGGTTGTCCCCCGACTAGCCACGTCAGACGCCGTGGCGGCTGTGATTCTACCGGTTACAACTGACCGATGTATTCCTCGTAGGACGCGGCGTCCAGCAGGCTGTCCAGTTCCGCCGGGTCGGTCATGTTCACCCGCAGCATCCAGCCGTCTCCGAAGGGGTCGTTGTTCACCAGTTCCGGCTCCTGAGCCAAGCGGCCGTTCACTTCGGTCACCTCGCCGCTGATGGGCGAAAACAGGTCGGATACGGCCTTGACCGATTCGATCTCGCCCATTTTGGCGAGATAGCCCACGGCATCGCCAACGGCCGGCAGCTCCACGTACACCACGTCGCCCAGTTGGTCCTGCGCGTAGTGGGTGATGCCAACCAGAGCGGCGCCGCCACCGGCTTCAGACACAACCCATTCGTGCTCCCGGGTATATTTGCGGTCGTCCGGATTCACTTTGCTAAAACCTCCATTCCCTTATTTTCATGCGGCGCGGCGGTAGAACGGCAACTCCGTCGTAGTTACGTCGGCCATGCGTCCGCGAATGTCCACTTGCAGCGCCGTTCCCGGCTCGGAATGGGCCGCGTCAACGAAGGCCATGGCGATGCACCGCTCCAGTGTCGGCGAGTAGCTTCCGCTGCTGACCGTTCCCACCACTGCGCCGTCCGCCAGCACGTCGTACCCGGCCCGGGGAGCGCTCCGTCCAGGCATGGTCAGCCCCACCAGGTTGCGCGGAGCGCCGTACACCCGCTGGTGGTCCAGCACGTCCGCGCCGTTGAATCCACCGTCCCGACGCACGAACCGGCCGAGTCCTGCCTCGATGGGCGTTATGTCATCCGCCAGTTCGTGCCCGTGCAGCGGCAGTCCCGCTTCCAGTCGGAGCACGTCCCGCGCGCCCAAACCGCAGGGCGCGGCCCCTGCCTCGGTAAGCCGTTCCCAGATGTGCGCGGCATCAGACGCCTGGACTGCCAGCTCAAAGCCGTCCTCTCCAGTGTATCCGGTGCGGCCGATGAAGATCCGCCGTCCGTCGATATGGCCGCGCCCCCAGGTATAAGGGCGCAGCAACGACGGTTGCGGTTCGCGCCCCGGATTTCGCGCCAGCCGCGCGCCCGGGCTGAAATCCTCGCACAATTCGTCAACGACGCTCGCGGCCGCCGGCCCCTGCACAGCAAGCAGACCCGTGGCCATGGTGCGGTCGGTTATCTGCACTCCACGACCGTCAAAGTGCTGCGCCAACTGCCGGTCGAACCACAACGCTACGGCTGGGCGGTTGCCGGCGTTGGGAATCAGCAGAAACTCGTCATCCGAGAGCCGGTAGAAGATGGTGTCGTCGATGACGCCGCCCTGATCGTTGCAGATAAAGCAGTAGCGGGCGCGTCCCACGCGCAACTCCGAGGCCGAGCCGGTGAGCAGGATGTCCAGCAAGCCCGCCGCGTTCGGCCCGCCGATGTTCAGCCGGCCCATGTGCGAGACGTCGAAAATGCCCGCGCGCTGGCGCACGGCCTCCACCTCCGCAATGACGCCCTGGTACTGCACCGGCATGTCCCAGCCGCCGAAGGGCACCATCCGCGCGCCCAACCCAACGTGGGTTTCGTAGAGAGTGGTACGGAGATTCTCTGCGGGGGAGGTATCTGTCGCCATGTTTTTTCGTATCGCTCGGGGATGGTGACAACGTCAAAATGTTGTCCGAACATCATACCGCCATCCCTTATAACGCGCAATCGCAGGCCGGCGGCTATGCATAGGCTTTGGATTGGTTGGGTGGAATGACGGGTTGAGGGCATGGCTAGAGCGTCGGGGTGGGAAGGTCCCAACGGAGGAGTTCCCGGTAGCAGATTTCCGCCTGGAATACGGCCGAAATAGCGAAACCAGTATAGCAACCGGAACCCTAAACCCAGGGAAGGCTAACCCTTGCCGTGGAACGCTGCCACCTGGTTGAGGTAGTTCTGGAGCAGATCGTGACCCACCAGCGTCATGATGGACTCGGGGTGGAACTGGATGCCCTCGACGGGGAGTTCCTTGTGACGAACCCCCATGATGAGGCCGTTGTCGGTCCAGGCGGTAACTTCCAGGAAGTCGGGCACCGTGTCGGGGTAGATGACCAGGCTGTGGTAGCGGATGGCCTCGAAGGGGTTGGGCAGGCCGGCGAAAACCCCCTCGCCGTCGTGGTGGATCATCGAAGTCTTGCCGTGGCGGATTTCACCGGCGCGATCAACGGTCGCTCCGTAGGCGTCGCCGATGCACTGGTGGCCGAGGCAAACCCCCAAGACCGGCAATTTGGGGCCGAAATGCCGGATCACGTCGTTGGATATGCCGGCCTCACGCGGCGTGCAGGGGCCGGGGGACACTACGATTCCTTCGGGCTGCATCGCCTCAATATCCTCGATGGTGGCCTTGTCGTTGCGAATCACCTCAACCTCCGCGCCCAGCTCGCAGAGGTACTGGTATAGGTTGTAGGTGAAGCTGTCGTAGTTGTCGATGAGCAGCAGCATCAGTAAAGCTCCACCAGTTCCAGCCAGTTGCCGTCCGGGTCCTGGCAGTAGGACGCCTTGCGCACCATCTTGCCATCGTCGTCGTACATGGCAACCGGCGGCGTCGGATACGTGAGGCCACGGTTGCGGGTGTTTTCGTAAAAGGCGTCGATGTCCTCAACGAAGAACGCTAGATGGGCGGCGCGAACGTCGTTCTTGTCGAAATCGGCGTAACCGCCCTCGGGGTTCATGTACTGGATGAGCTCCAACTGGTGGCCGTCGCCCATGTCAAAGAAAGCGCCCTTGATGTGAGTGTCGGGGAACCCCAGCAGCGTGGTGGGAAACTCGCCGGTGCGCTCGGTGCGCATGGTCAGCGTCAAGCCGAGCACGTCGGAGTAGAAGTCAATGGCGGCTTCCAGGTCCTTGACGATGAAGCCGGTGTGAAAGAAGGATTTGAGCATTTTGGTCTCCTGGATTCCCGCTTTCGCGGGAATGACGGTAGGGTTAGGTGATGCCTTCGGCGGTGTCGATGGCGCGCATCATTGCGCCGGACTTGTGGCGGGTTTCCATGTATTCGTCCTCGGCGACACTGTCGGCGACCACGCCCCCGCCGGCCTGAACGTACATGATGCCGTCCTTGAAGATTCCGGTGCGCAGCACGAGGGCGGTGTCCATGTTGCCGTTGTAGCTGAAGTAGGCCACCGCGCCGCCGTATGGCCCGCGGCGTTCCTGCTCCACCTCGGCGATGATCTCCATGGCGCGGATCTTGGGCGCGCCGGACACCGTGCCGGCCGGGAAACAGGCTCGCAGCGCGTCGTAGGGCGTCATGTCGGGGCGCAGCTGGCCTTCCACGTGGGACACCAGGTGCATGACGTGGGAGAACCGTTCCACGTCCATGTACTGTGTGACCTCGACGGTGCCGGGCACGCTGACGCGGCCGATGTCGTTGCGCCCCAGGTCCAGCAGCATGATGTGCTCGGCCTGCTGCTTTTCGCTGCCTTTCAGTTCCGCTTCAAGCGCTGCGTCCTCGGCCGGCGTCTGGCCCCGCGGACGGGTGCCGGCGATGGGATGCGTATTGACAATGCCATCGTGGACGGTCGCCACGGTCTCAATGGCCGCGCCCACTATCTGGAATCCGTTGAGATCCAGGTAGTACATGTAGGGCGACGGGTTACTGCCTCTCAGGGCGCGGTACACCTGGAAGGGGTGGGCATCCGTGCGCCTGCTGAACCGTTGTGAGTTGACCACCTGGATAACGTCGCCGGCGTAAATGTACTCGACGCACTTGTCCACAACGGCCTCGTATTCGGGAACGGTAAAGTTGGAGGCGAACTGCCCTGCTGACGATGTGGTGGGCGTTTCCAGCAATTCCGGCGGGATTTCCAGCGGACGCGAAAGGCGGTCCACCATGCGTTCGATTTTGGCGACGGCAGCCTCATAAGCCGCGTCGATGTTGTCATCGTCCAATCGGGCGTGGCTGACCACCTTGATGTCGTGGCGCAGGTGGTCAAACACCAGTAACGTGTCGGTGAACATGAACACCGACTCGGGCAGGCCCTGCGGGTCCGATTCCGGCATGGGGACGCGCGGCTCGAAGTAATGCACCGCGTCGTAGGCCACGTAACCCACGCCTCCGCCATGGAACGGAGGCAGCCCATCAACGGAGATGAGTTGGAAAGAGTCCATCTCCCGTTGCACGAGGGTCAGCGGATCCACCGGGCCGGAGGGTTGATCGGCGCCGGTGCTGAAAACGTCGTAGGGTTCGGTGCCGATGAAGCTGTAGCGGCCGATGCGTTCGCCGCCGGCCACCGATTCCAGCAGGAAGGAATAGGGCGGACGGGCGACTTTCAGGTACGCCGAAACCGGGGTTTCCAGGTCAGCGTTGATAGTGCGATAAACCGGGCAGAGGTTGCCCTGACCGGCCAGGGATATAACTTGTTCCAATGTGGGGTAGTACGTGCTCACGGTATGGTGTCCAATGCAGTTTGAAGTGGATGGCAAAAGAGAAAGCCCGTCCCTTGAGGGACGAGCCAAATGGTCGCAATGCCACCCTGCGTGCGGTGTTGGTTGGGCGAGTAACGCAGCCCAAGCGTTCCGGCCTACTAAGATGCGTTCCCAGCCAGGGACGATCCTTTCGGCGGACGGCTCCGGGGTCCATTGGGCATCTGCGCCTGGCGCCGGTTCACAGCAACTCCGGCTCTCTGGGCCACGCTGGACGCTTACTAATCCCCTTCACAGCGGTTGGGTATTCGGTTGTGCGGGATTATTGTATGGCGGCGGGTTTGGCGCGTCAATGCGGGGTTCGTTTCATCTCATCAATCGACTCTGCAAAGACATTCAGAAATTCGGAAGAGTAGTCGTCGTTCACATGGTCATTGTTCCACAGGCCAGACCGTCGAACGCGCTCCCTGGAAGAATTGGAACCGAGCCATTTTGGAAACGGAGTGTCAGTGTCGGCAGTGTTGTAGGCGCTGAGCAGGGCAATAGCGTTACGTTCGATGTAACGGCGTTTGCTGCCGGGGCCGGGAGCATCCAAGACTGGCGCGATAAGGAACGGCATTGCGCCGATGTAGCGGCTGACTGCCCTTTCGATAAGCCGCTCTTCTTCCCGCTCATCACGCGGAGCGGTATCGCCGCGTCCCCAAGTGTCAGCGCCGGCGGTCAGACCATCACGGTGGATCATCGCTTCACCAACCAGTTTGCGAAATACCGATTCGCGGTGGTGGCCGCCAAAAGGACGCAGGGTTCCGCGATGCTGGCGGAGTCGGCTCCACAACGTTGTGTCGGCTTTTCCCTTTATCGCGTGGGTTCCTACGCGAACCACTCTGAGGCCATCACTGCTGCGGGAACGATACTCACCTGGCTCGAAAAAGAAATAAACGCCCCGTTTCGGCCAATCCATTTTGCCGTCGCAATCGGCCAGAGTGCGCTTCCCGCCCGTGCTAGGCTCCAACTCTTGCAGCAGAGCGTAAAACCTCGCGGTGTCATCAACAGGGCTCATTTTCAGATAACCATTGCAATTGTTTGCCAATTTGGAGACCCCGCATCGGAACCTGGACACTAGCGAAGCGGCGGCGCAGCCATGATTCGATGTACTCTCGGTAACGCTGACCAGCAAACAGGACAATCTCGTCGGCGTCCGGCAACATTGTTTCCATTTGATATTGGACTTTTTCCGCCCAGGCACGTCGTTCGGCAGCACGCATATTGTTCAAAGTCTTTTCGTAAGGATCCAGAACGTCATCAGGATGTACCAAGCCGTGCTCTGCCGACAAGATGAACCAGGGTGAGCCAGATTTCAGCACATAAGCGCGGGCCTTCCGAAACAGCGGCGACACGTACAGATCACCGGCTCGATTTGGGTACGGCGTTTTCTGAGAAACGCAGGAAACCAGGTAAACGCGATGGTGAGCTGACAATGGCGTACCCCTCACCGACCGGCCGGGAAGCGATCGAGTGGTCCGGGCCAGTTGAGGATATCACGGTCGTCGGTGATCAGTTGGTGGCCTTCCTGAGCGGTGGCTACGATGATCCGGTCGGCCGGGTCATCGTGAAAATCAGGCAGGGCGACGGAGCGAGCGGCGATTGCGCCGTCAACCGGAATTTCAATGAACCCCGCGTCCAACAAGTTCTGACGCCACTGCAAAGCAGTAACGTCTAACGTGAGGCGGTCTTTAGATAGAAGCAGAGCTACTTCCCAGACAGATATGGCAGAAAAAGCAGCTTGCCTGCGTTCGGCAGACTCTCGTATTCTGCGTTGGGCCACTGATCCTAGGCGCGGGCTAGATTCGAGGAACCAGATCAAGGAATGAGTGTCCGGTAGTATCAAACTAAATTTTCCTCATCATAGTTGCTGGCGTACCATTCAGGCGGTAGCGGTGACACGATATCGCCGTGAATTTCGATCTGGCCTTTCATGGAACCGTAACCGTGGAGCGGCGGTTCTTCGTACCGGGTAATCTGCACAAGCGGCGTGTCGCCATCAAAGATGATAGCCAATCCATCCTGCTCGAAAACGGCTTCGATGATTGACCGGTATTGCTCACCGAATTCTTCAACGGTGAGTGTTTGCAGCTTTTTGTGGAACGGGATCGACTCACTCATGGTTTCCTCCGACGGTGCGGATGATCCTGCACGGTGTGTTTTTGAGTCTATCACGGCGTCAGCAAAATCTTGCCGGTGGTCTCCCGTCCCTCTAACCTGCGGTGCGCTTCAGACGCCTCGGACAGCGGCAGGTTCAGGCTCACGTTCAGCTTGATTTCGCCGGATTGCACCCAGGCCAGGCATTCCTCCGCGCGTTGCAGCAGCTCGGGGCGCGTGGCGGTGTAGTCGCCCAGCGTCGGCCGGGTCAAGAACAGCGAGCCGTTGCGCAGCATCCCGGAGTCAACCATTCCTACCGGGCCGCCGGCCTGCCCGTATAGCGCCATACACCCGCGCCGTCCCAGGATGCGCAGACCCTTCTCGAAGGTGGTCGCGCCTACGGCGTCGTAGATAATCTTGACGCCTTCGCCGTCGGTCATGCGGCGTATTTCTTCCTCGAAATCCTGCTGCGTGTACAGGATTACGTCGTCGGCGCCGGCCTCGCTAGCGAGGGACGCCTTCTCGTCGGTGGACACGGTGGTGTACACGTGCAGGCCCAGGGGTTTGAGCATCTGGATTAGCAACAAGCCCATGCCGCCGGCTCCGGCGTGAACCAGGGCGCGCTGCCCGGCCCGCAACGGGATGATGTCGTTGACGAGGAAGTGGGCGGTCATGCACTGGAGCAGCGTTGCCGCGCCGGTCTCGAAGTCCATGTCGTCGGGGATGCGCACCAGCAGCCACGCAGGAACCGCCTGCTGTTCGGCGTATGATCCAGTGTGCATGGCGTAAGCCACCCGGTCGCCTACGGATACCTCGGTTACACCTTCACCCACGGTGGTTACGACGCCCGACGCTTCCCGGCCCGGCGTCCAGGGAAACGCGGCCGGCGGGTTGGTTCCCTTGCGGCTGGAAACGTCGGTGTAGTTGACGCCGATGTTGCGGATGGCAATGATGGCCTCACCGGGCCCGGCCGTAGGCTCGGGCATTTCTTCGTACTTCAGCACGTCGGGGCTGCCGGTTTCGTAAGCGCGGATGCCTTTCATGGTGTTTGCCTCCAAGTTTCTGGATTCCTGCTTTCGCAGGAATGACGGTGGGGGTTCGGCGGGAATGACGGAAGGGCTAGCCGCCCAGAACGGACGCCATGCCGGTTACGTTTTCGATTTCGGCGATGCCTCGGAAGCTGCCGATGGCCTCGTCGATGTGGTCGGCCGGCAGGATGTAACGGGTGCAGTAGAGGAACTTGGCCTCCAGCTCTTCCGGGTCGAGGGGCACCGCCGGCGTGCCGCGCGAATGGTCAACGCGGTGGCGCAGAACCTGCCCGTCGGTGAGGGTAACCGACACCTCGGCCGGGTTGGGCGCCAGCGGGGATGCGGGAAGCGTCGCCTCCACGGAGATACGTTCCATCACGGCTCGGACTCCCTCATCCCGTACTGCCGCATCGGAGAAGTAATTGATCAGCGGCTGGCCGTGGCACAGAGTGGCAGCCGCGATGAACCCGATGGACGTGCGAGCCTGCCAGCCATCCGAGGGCACGTGATTGGGAAGATGCGCCAGCGTCTCGGCGGTCACTCCAACGTGCGCGGACGCGATTTCGTAGGGCTCGAATCGATGGAGTTGCGACAATCCCAGGACGGCATCGATGACGCTGTGGCTGGCCGGATGGCAGGGATACAAGCGGATGGTTACACCCGGATCCAGCAAGCGCCAGTCCCGTCCCAAGTCGGCCAGCACATCGGACGCGACCGGATCATGCGCCGGCGATGCCTCGATCTCTTCGGCGGCGGTGATGGCGGCGAGGACGCCGTGCATTGCCGCGTATCCACCGGCCAGACTGGATGCCCCGGCAGACCCGTAAGCCACGCCGGAGTCGGCGGCGGACGCGGCCAAGCCAACCGCGTTGGCAATCGTCCCTTCCTCCGGCGCGAACAGCATGGCCGAGGCGGTGGAGGCTCCGATGGCTCCGGCGGAGCCTACTATCTGCGGAACCGCCGAAAGTCGGGCGATGACTTCACAACCCACTGCGAAAGCCGCCAGGACCGAGTTCCCCGCATAGCCGTGCATCTCGCCCAGCGCCATCACCGCCGGAAACACTGCGGCGGTGGGATTTACTTGCGTCGCGTTAGTTGCGGTAGAGTCGAAGAGGTTATCGTCGTAATCCAGCAGGCGGATCAGCGTACCGTTTACCAGGGCAGCATACACTGGAGAGGTGCGTTGTCCCATGCCAATGATAGTGCTGCGTCCGTTGCCGCCCATGGCGCGCAGTCCACGCGCCAAGGCAATGCCGTCGGGGTGAGCGGCGCCCGCCAGCGCGGCGGCGGCGGCGTTGAGCATCATGTCGCGGCAGACGTCGGCAACGGGCGCGGGCAGGTCATTGGGATTGGCCGCGATGCCGGCGGCGAACTGGGCGATTCGCTGGGTGAAATTCTGTTGAGTCTTGGTCATGGTAGAGCAAGCATAGCGAGGGGTGAGGGTTGGCGCAACGCGGGCTGAACACCCGCTGAGTGTATAATGCGCCAATGCACAGCAGAGAAGTGATCCGGCTACTGGAAGATAATGGGTGGTACGTTGACCGTATCGCAGGATCGCATCACCAGATGAAACACCACACCCAAGCGGCCACTGTACCAGTACAGCATCCCCGAAAGGATGTACCAATTGGCACGTTACGAAATATCGAACGACTATCAGGCGTCCGGTTACGGCAAAGGAACCGTTGATATGGAACGTACTTACATAGCGTTGATCCACAAAGACCCAGACAGTGACTATGGGGTCAGTTTCCCGGACCTCCCCGGATGCATTTCGGTGGGCAGCACACCGAAGGAGGCTCATCAGATGGGGAGCGAAGCGTTGATGCTACATCTTGAAGGCTTGGCCGCGGATGGGGCATATATCCCATCGCCGTGTTCTGCTGATGACGCTTTGGCCCACGAGGACGCATTTGATGCCATAGCGCTGATTGTGATAGAAGCCCTGCCGGAACGGACGGAAGAAGAAGCTCAGGCGGAGTTGGAGGCATTTCTGGCATCGGACGAGTACCGTGAAATCTACGGCAATCCGCTCACTGAAGAGGAATTGAACGACTTACCCTATTGTGAAGAGCCGTTGGAATCAGAAGTGGTCAAGGCCGGCATCGGGCTGCGGCCGGTGGCGGACGCTGACACGGAGCGTATCTACGCCGCTTTGGTGCGCCAGGATGCCGCCGGTGATTTTTGCGTCGGCTTTCCGGACCTTCCCGATTGTGCCGCTAACGGCAATACTCTTGAACGGGCTTGTAAAGCGGCACGTCCGGCGTTGTCCCACTACTTAGATAACCTGGCTGCCAACGGATCATCTATTCCAAAGCGCAGTTCCGCCTCTGAAGTGCTGGCGCATCCCAACGCAGCGGATGCCGTCGCGCTGATTGTGGTGGAAGCGTTGTCGAACCTGGAGACATCCTTAGCTTCCGATGATTATCGGGAAATCTACCGAAACCCGGTGACGCCTTGAGTCATCGAGGCGCGCATCGTAATGGAACAGCAGACGCCAGAATTTACTGAAATTCCTCTTGGTTCCCGACAACGGCCCAACGAGACTCCAGATGAGAGGGTAAGTCGAATAGGACGGCCGCACTGCTACGACTTGATGGCGATGAATCTAGTAATGTCCATTATCGCAACAATTTGCTTATCAGCGATGGGCAACCGCATCGGTCTGGAGATCGTGACAGGAAGTAGAGGCAGATGGGGGGCCTGGTTGGGAAGCTGGACTTGGCATCGCAACTTTCACCATTTTCCTTGCTGGGGTGTCGGCTTTAATCTGCGTTGCGCGAAATCGGACTGTAAGCTGGGTCTTTACAGCTCTGTCAATGTTGGCGTTGTTTGCAACGGTAATTGCGACTGCTTCTTCTTTTCATGAGATTTAGGAAGGTGAGATTATGTCTGTAGTAGATAGGGGTTCCGGCTCAGTGGAAACGCGGCAGTACGACGTAGCCATCGTCGGCGGCGGCATTATCGGGTTGTCCACCGCGATGCAGTTGTTGGAACGGTCGCCCGCTCTCAGCGTGGCAGTCATCGAGAAAGAGGACCAACTGGCGCAGCATCAGACCGGACACAACAGCGGCGTGATTCATTCCGGCATTTACTACCGCCCAGGTTCGTGGAAAGCCCGTTTCTGCGTGGGCGGCAAGGATCGCCTAATCAGGTTCTGCGACGAGAACGAGATTGAGTACGACCCTTGCGGCAAGGTGATCGTTGCCACGCACGAGAGCGAGTTGGGCCGGCTGCAAGATCTGTACGAGCGCGGCGTCGCCAACGGCGTGCCCGACCTGCAAATCGTGGAGTCGGATCGTCTGTCCGAGATCGAACCTCATACCAAGGGCGTCCGCGCGCTTTGGGCGCCCCACACCGGCATTGTCGATTACGTGCGCGTCGCCAACGCCTACGCCAACAAGTTCCAGACTTCCGGCGGGGACATCTTCACCGGCGCGGCGGTGCAGCAGGCGCGCCAGACTGCCGGCGGAACGGCGCTGGAAACGGAACGCGGCGCGCTGCAAGCCAAACACGTCATCAACTGCGGCGGTCTGTACGCCGACCGGCTGGCGCGAATGATGGGTGAGGAAACCGACGTGCGAATCATCCCGTTCCGCGGAGAATACTACAAGCTTGCAGAATCGAGCCACGATTTGGTGAAGGGGCTGATCTATCCGGTGCCGGACCCTCGTTTCCCGTTCCTGGGTGTCCACTACACGCGCAATATCCACGGCTACGTCGAGGCTGGCCCCAACGCGGTGCTGGCGTGGGCGCGGGAAGGCTACCGGAAGAGCAACATCAGCGTGGGCGAAACCGCCGGCGCGCTCACGTTCCCAGGTTTCTGGAAGATGACGGCGAAGCACTGGCGCACCGGAATGAAAGAAATGCACCGTTCGTACAGCAAGTCGGTGTTCGTGGGCGACCTACAAAAGCTGATACCGGAAATCCAGTCCAGCGACCTGGAACCCGGCGGCAGCGGAGTGCGCGCCCAGGCGGTTGCGTCCTCGGGCGCCATCCTGGACGACTTTCACATCCTGCGAGGGCAGAAGGCCCTGCATGTGCTCAACGCGCCCTCGCCGGGAGCAACGTCGTCGCTGGCGATTGGCGAATATCTGTCCGATATGGCGGTGGATGACTTCGGGCTGCCACAGGCGTAACGAGGGCATGGTGTATAGTGTACCCGGACGCGCTACGGATATTGAATAAGCGCGCCGCAGGATAACTGTGGAAGATACTGCCATAGACTTGGGAAGCTGGCAGATCACTGCCGACGCAGCGCGGGAATACCTGAATGCGGTGGGCGATGAACTGCCGGTTTACCGTGACACGGGGATTGCGCCGCCATTGATGCTGACGGCCCGGGTGGTGGGCCTGCTGCTGGACCACCTGTCTCTGCCCGATGGCGCAATCCACAGCCTGCAAGACGTTGAAACCGTCCGCGCCCCGCGCATTGGAATAACCGCCGCGACTACCGCGCGGGTTGACCCGCCCCGTGAAAGAGGCGGCTTGCGGTTCCTCACCGTAAATTACAGCGTTACCGACGCCGACTCCGGCGCAGAGTTGCAACGTGGCCGCACCACGGTCCTGCTGCCACCATCTGCCGACGGAGCAGCCAACGGCAATTCCAATGGTTGATACGGGAACCGTAGCGGACGGTCATACGGCAGTGGGGGACGAGTTGACGGTAATCCGTCGCGCAATATCACGAGACCGTATAAATGCGTACCGCAGAGCCTCGGGGGACGACAATCGCATACACTACGACGACGAATTTGCGGCGGCTACGCGGTTCGGCGGCGTAATTGCCCATGGGATGCTGACCCTGGCCCTAGTGTCGGAAATGATGACTAAAGCATACGGAGCGGACTGGTTGACCTCGGGCAGTCTCCGGGTAAGGTTCCGTGGCGCGGCGTATCCCGGCGACACTCTCGAAGCCAGCGGCGTCGTTGCCAAAGCCGAACCCGTAGAAACCGGCTCGGCAATTACCTGCAACATCGAAGTACGCAACGCCGATAATGGGGAAAGGATCATCACCGGCACGGCCAGCCTGCTGGTCGGAACGGAGCAGCAAGGGGCGGCTCGATAATGAGTAGTAACGGGAATATCGCACGGGTGCGCATCGCATTGGACGCGATGGGAGGAGACTACGGGCCGGAAGTTACGGTACCCAGTGCGCTGGCAGCGGTGGCGGCTCACCCCCAACTGCACGTTACTCTGGTGGGTGACCAGGATGCAGTTGGCGCAGAACTGTCCAGACACGGCGCAGATATCCAGGCTTTGCCCCTCGCCATTGTACCGTCTGAAGGCAAGATCGAGGATGACGAGCACCCCATATCCGCCCTGCGCCGCAAACCTCGTTCGTCCATCGTTACGGCGATGAATCTGCTGCGGGCCGGCGACGCGGACATGGTGGTGTCGGTAGGCTCAACCGGCGCGTCCATGGCCACGGCTACCATTACTCTAGGACTGCTTGAAGGTCTGGAACGCCCGTGCATCGGCGGTAACTTCCTGGGGTTGGCGCCCAAGACCACTGTCGTTGACCTGGGCAGCAACGTCGATGCGCGCCCGTCGCTGCTGCTGAGCTTCGCGGCCCTGGGCGTGGTGTTCGCCCGACGCCGGTTGCAGATTGGAAATCCCCGCGTGGCGCTGCTCAGCGTTGGAGAAGAGGCAGCCAAAGGAAATCGCCAGGTACAGGAAAGTCATTCGCTATTTCTGGACAGCCATCTCAACTTTGTGGGCAACGTAGAAGGGATGGACTTTTTCACCGACAAAGCCGATGTCATTGTATGCGACGGTTTCATTGGCAACATTTTGATCAAATTCGCCGAGGGGCTCGGCTCGGCGTTGGCTCCCTATTTACAGCGCCAGCTTGCCGAGTTTTTGCCGGAAGCCCAGCTCAAACAGATTGCCGGAGCCTTGTGGACTAATATGAACCTCCCCCGCACGATGGGCGGCCCGCTGTTCGGAGTGGACGGTCTGGTGATGGTTGGGCACGGCTCATCGACCGCCGAGGGCATCGCCGGCGCAATCAACACCGGCCTGCTTTGCCACAGCATAGATCTGGTGGAAGGGTTCAGGGAAGAGCTATCCGAGTTGCGTCATACGGGCGTGCTTGAAGCGTGAGCGTATCGTATAAAGGAACAGGTGCTTCCATGTACACGATTGACTTGAGCGGCCAGGTTGCGCTGGTAACCGGATCATCCCGTGGGATCGGCGCGGCAATCGCCAAGGAACTGGCCGCGGCCGGGGCGTCGGTGGGCATCAACTACCGCACCAACGCAAACGCGGCAGACCAAGTGATTGATGAAATCAGGGCCGCCGGGGGCGAGGCTCTGCGAGTTCCCGGTGACGTGTCCGACGAAAACTCTGCCGACGCAGTAGTCAAGACAACCGCAGACCGTCTAGGCCGCCTGGACATCCTGGTGAACAACGCCGGCATCACCCGCGACCGTTTGGTAATGCGAATGAACGCTGAGGACTGGGATGAGGTGCTGACGGTCAACCTCCGCGGCACGTTCCTACCCACGCGGTTCGCCATCCCCTTGATGGTGCGTCAACGCTACGGAAGGATCGTCAACATTTCGTCGGTGGTCGGGTTGTCCGGCAACCCGGGTCAGGCCAACTATGCGGCCTCCAAGGCCGGTCAAATTGGACTCGCCAAGGCCATCGCCCGCGAAGTGGCCAGCCGTAACATCACCGTCAACGCGGTTGCCCCCGGTTTCATCGAGCTTGACGGCGGTGGCATGACCGGGGAACTGAATGACGAGCAGCGGGGTCAGGTGCTGTCCCGCGTGCCGGCCGGCCGCTTCGGGTCAGCCGAAGAAGTCGCATCCGCAGTGCTGTACCTGGTCAGCCCCGCCGCCAGCTACATCACCGGGCAGACGTTGACCATAGACGGCGGCATGACGGCATAAAAATTCCCTATCCCCTTGTGGGAGAGGGCAAGGGTCAGGGGTACGTTTCCTGTTGGACACCTTCGCAGAGAGGAATGTTGTGATGCGCGCTACCAAAAAATTCCGCCAACTCCTAAACGAGCCGGGCATCATCACGGCTCCCGGGGCGTATGACTGCCTCACCGCCGCCATCATCGAGCGCACCGGCTTCCCCGCCGTGTACATGACCGGCGCCGGCACTTCGGTCGCCCGCATCGGCTATCCCGACTTGGCCCTGGCCACGGCGACGGAGATGCTGGCCAACGCAGCTTATATCGCCGGCTCGGTGGAAATTCCGGTGATCGCCGACGCCGATACCGGATACGGCGGCACCATGAACGTCCGGCGAACCATCCGGGAGTACGAGCGCACCGGCGTCGCCGCCGTGCACATCGAAGACCAGCAGTTCCCCAAGCGTTGCGGCCACCTCGAAGACAAGCGCGTGGTGCCGATTGACGAGATGGTTCAGAAGATCCGCGCCGCTGTCGATGCCCGCACCGACGACGACTTCACCATCATCGTGCGTACCGACGCATTGGCCGTAACCGGCTGGGATGACACCATGCGCCGCTGCGAAGCATTCACCGAAGCCGGCGCGGATGCTCTGTTCGTGGAGGCTATCCGCTCGTCGGAGGAAGCCGCCGAGGTCGTGGCGCGCACCAGCGTTCCCCTGCTCTACAACTTCGTGGAAACCGGCAAGTCTCCCCTGCTCAACGTGTCGGAACTGGAGCGGCTGGGGTTCAAGATGGTCATCTTCCCCGGCAGCGCGTTCATGTCAGTGGCCTATACCGTCGCCAAGGTAATGGCCGAGTTGAAGGCCAAAGGCACCACCGAGCGCCTGGTCGATCAGATGACGCCGCTGACCGATGCCTTTGAGTTGATGGGACTGACCGAGATGCTGGAACGGGACGCAGGGTATGCCGTTGCCGACGTCGATAGCGAAAAGGACGAGCGGGAGCGACGCTTCCAGGAGAAAGAAAACAAAGCAATGGCCATCTACGAGAAGCGCGTCAAGCCCGGCCTTACGGAAGCCGACTTGGGTAAGCTGCTGATCATCAACACAGAAACCGGCGAGCACGAACTGTTCCACGACGAATATGAAGGACGGGTGCGTTGGTTCGATTACAAGCCAGGCGACCCGGTGCATATGATACGCATCGGCTATCGTGCCGTAGATTACTTCGGCCCGCGCCCGTTGGATGAACCGAAGCTGTGATGGCTGTGCAAGGTTACGTCAACCTGGAACCCAAAGAGTCGCGTATCGTCGTCCCAGTTCTGGATGCCGCAAGAACCACGGTGCCGCTGGAAATGGTTATCGACACCGGGTTCACCGGTTATATGACCTTGCCTTCTTGGGTGACACGTCCCTTGGGCCTGGAGCGAGGCGAGGAACAGCGGATGATATTGGCGGACGGTCAAGTTGTCTCCACGCCTGTTTGCCGCGCCACTGTAATCTGGCACGGTAGGCCAACACGGATTGTCGTGTTGGAACTGGACGCCCGACCCGTCATCGGCATGTCTCTCCTCTTGGGCAGCGACGTAGCCATGGCGGTACGCGAAGGTGGATGGGTGTCAATAACCGAACCGTCCGAAGCGTAGCGAACCTGGACTAATGACTTCCGACGCGCCTGACAACCCACCAGCTTCCAACGGCGACTTCATCCGGCAACTCCTAGCGGAAGTCTCCCGCTGGCAGGCCGACGGCATAATCACCGCCGAGCAGGCCGAGGCGATACGAAATCGGTATTCATCAGATTCCCCGGAAGCGGGCGGCAGCGCCATCGGCAACCGGGTGGTTACCGTCATCGCCATCATGGGCGCGGCGCTCATTGGCCTGGGCATCATCGCCTTCATCGCCGCCAACTGGTCCGAAATCCCCAAGCTGGCGAAACTGGCGCTCATGGTGGTTGGTACGCCGGCAATCTACGTCATCGGCTGGCTCATCGGATACCGCTTCGGCTACGCCCGCATCGGCATCGCCATCATCCTGCTCGGCGCCATCGCCTTCGGCGCGTCCATCCACCTCGTCGCCCAGACCTACCACGTTCCGGTGAACCACCCCAACCTGGTGCCTTTATGGTTCCTGGGAGTAATACCGCTGGCATACATCACCCGTTCGCAAGCGGTGTTGGGCCTGTCGATAATCCTGTTTCTGGCGGCGGCCGGCTTCCGGGCGCAGGAATGGCTGCCCGATCTGGATTCGGAAGACACTATCCTGTTGTTACCCGGCTTGCTCCCATTGGGAGCGTTCCTATTCGCGGCTGGACGGATGCAGGCACGCTTTGCCGGTACGCGCCAATTCGCGCGGCTTTGTGATATTTCCGGCCTGCTGGTGGTCGCTGCCGGAATCTACATCTTGAGTTTCAATGAGCTGTGGGAAGACATCGGGAGGTCTGAACTTTCATTCAGCGCGTTGACCGTCGAATACTGGGTGGTGGTCGCCGTCTCAGCCGTTGTCATCGCCGCGATGGTCGCCGTTGCCGCGTGGCGAGATGCAAGACAGCACACTGGCCAGATCTGGTGGGAGGCCGGAGCCGTCGGCGCGATGGCGGTAGTAGCTGCCGTGATGTGGCTCGGCCTCGCGTTCGGCGGCGGATGGCTCTGGTGGGTGTTCAACCTGGTGATGCTGGCCGGCGTGCTGGCAATGATCGCCGCCGGCTACCGCTGGAACCGTGCTTATCTCATCAATCTCGCGGTGCCTATCTTTGCGATCACGCTGTTCACCCGCTACTTCGAGTTCGGGTTCGGCTTGCTGGGCCAGTCCGTCGCGTTCATCGTGGCCGGCGTCATCTTGCTGGCCGGCGGGTTCGGCATGGAATATCTGCGCCGGCGATTGGTGCGACGTATGCGTGAATCAGGGGCCACACCATGAGCCGCCGCATGACCATACTGCTCTTCGCGGTCGTGGCCGCCCAGGTGATTGGCCTGGTGGTGTTCGCCAGCGTGCGGCAGGTCGCCTTGACCCAGGGCCGGGAAGTTACGTTGCAAACCGTGCCAGTGGACCCGCGGTCGCTGTTACAGGGCGACTATGCCATCCTGGACTACGAAATAGCCGAACTGCACCAATGGCTCAGGGATCGTCCGGTCGGCAGCGAGGTGTTTGTCGTGCTGCGGGAATGTGGCGACGTCTGGTGCGGCTCCGAGCAATCCCCACGCCAACCGCAACCGCCTGACGTGTATATCCGTGGGCGAATAAATGACCGGGGACGGATCGACTTTGGCATCGGCACCTTCTTCGTCCCGGAAGGAACCGGCCTTATTGTCGAACAAGCTCAGGACGTAAAGGTGGTGGTATCCCTGAGCGCTTCCGGCAACGCCGTAATCAAGACGGTGCTGGTTGATGGCCGGCCCTTTGACCCCGATGGTGGATGATCCCACCCTCACGCTTTGAGCAGCGCCATCCCGCAGGGCGCGATGTGAAGCGGCCGGGAAGCACTTATCCCGCTACTGGGATAATTTCAGCCGTGGCTGCGCGCATCTCGCAACCGGACTCGCCAACGTTCCCTGAAGCCGGCGGTTGGCCGGGTCTTTGCGCTACAAAAGGAGCTGCAAACCCGGCCAGGATTCCGCCGCATCAAAACCCAAACTGTTCAGTCGGTGCTTTCCACGATCAAAGAGACGTATCTGGCTGCGCGGTTGCGGAGTTCCCTGAGTTCAGCATACTCTCCCGGGGGCTGCGGATCCCTTGCCCACGCCTGAGCCTGCTCGGTCGTCTCGAATTCCATGACCGCCACACGGGTGTGCCCAGCCGCAGCTTCGCCTATGATTTCAGAGACGTCTCCGCGCATTAAATACTTGCCGCCTCTCGCTTCCAATAGCGGCCCCACGCGGCGGCGGAATTCCGCGTGAAGTTCTTCGTCCAGTATCGCGGTGGTGTGCAAAATTACGTAAGCTGGCATATTTATACCTCCTTGAGTTGATTTTTTATGGCTTGGTGGACTGCCAGGTTACTTATACTCCATGCAAACTGGGCGCTTCAACCGAACGGGATGCGAAGCGCAACCGGCTTAGGCATCCACCTGAACCGTGACCACGTCTATACCATGATACTTCCTGTGCCGGACTGATGACGCGTAGTGACGCAGCAACCGAAAAGAGATGTCGCCAACATCCGGCGCTTCCGCCTGTTCGCTCATGAACGCAATCCGGTCTTCTATATTCTCCTCGGCAAAAACCGCCATAAACTCGATTTCCAAAGATCCGGCGCCGCGCTTTGCCAAAAGGATCAGGCGAGGCGGCGCGTCATCTTCGTAATCGTCTCGCAGCTCAAGCATGCTGGACAGGGTTTCCTCACCGGCAGCGCACAACCGCTCAACTGACGCATCACTCCAACCCAGGCCTGTCCCGATACGACGCAGGAACTCATCGATAGTTGGCGCTGCTGCCAGATCCAGTTCAGTGTTCAATCGCCGGCGGCGGGAAATCGTAAAGCCCACCACCATCGACATCAACAGGGCCGCCAGAATGCCCACCACGACGCTGTTTCCAAACACAACACCCCAGAAATCGCCCAAAACGACTGCCAGGATATTCCGACTTTGCAGTCCGACCGAGATGGACAAAGCGAGACCCATGATCACCGCTTTCTGTGGATTCAAACCGTCTTGAGCTACGGTGCGGACCCCCTCCACAAAGAGCAAACCCATGATGACCATCAAAATGCTGCCGGAAACCGGCGGCGGTACGGTCATCATCAGCGCGACTACTTTGGGAAACAGGGCCAGGACAATCAGAATGGCTCCAACCACGTATGCCACCCGGCGAGCGGCCACGCCGGTAAAACTGATCAGAGAAATCGTTGATGGCAAATATGTGAGAACCGGCAAAATCCCGAGCGTCCCTGACATCAAAACTGAAAGTCCACCGACGTTGAGTGTTCCCTGTACACCCCGAAAGTCGATGGCGCGGGGTATCCGGCGCGACACCTGTTGAATGACCGCGCTCTCGGCGCTGGCTTTGAGCGCCACCACTATGCTGACGATTAGAAAAGAAGGCAGCAGCGCCCAGAAATCAGGACTGAGCGCCGAGGTAAATCCGGGCCATGCGGAAAATTCGGGAAAGTCAAACCAGGATGTTTCCAGCACCGGTTTGAAATCATAAATCCCCAGGATGAAACTGACCACGCATCCGATAACGATGGTGATTGGCAGGGCGATGGCGCGAAGCAATCCGGACCCGCGGAGCATCAGGACAGTCGCCGTGATCAGGCTTACGGCCCCAACGGCCGGTCCCGTAAAGAACGGGGCGTCAGGCGGGATGTTGTTTAATCTGGCTACCGCTACCGGCATAGCGGCAAGCGCCACCACCATGAGCGCCACTCCGGAAACAACCGGGGTAATCACCCGGCTCAATTTGGCCAGAAATGCGGACATGCCAAATTGCAGTAAAGACGCCGTGATCACCAGTATTGACATCAAAGCCAAACCGCCCTGAATGACGGCCAGTACGCAGACTGCCAGAAACGGAACGGTGGCTCCATGCAACAGTAAATGACCTGCTCCCAGTAGCCCGAAACGCACCCCGTGAATGATGATCGCGATTCCGGTCACCACCAAAGACGCAAACACCGCCCAGGACAAATAATCGGCATCGGCCCTTACCGCGAGCACGAAAACAGTAGTGATCGTGACGATGTTCGATATTGCGATCACCGCCCCCTGCGCCGCTACTCCCAGCGTCACAAGGGGCGGAGATGCGTCATTTGCTTCATATGACAGGTTGCTATTTCGCACCGACTGTCACTCCCGAGGTTTTTGCTGATTTTCTATCCAGCCTGACTTTGAAGAGCCGGCTAATCTCCGATTTGCTGGTATTCCCCGTTCTCGTCCAGCACCGTCAGATAGACTTGGTCCAACCCCTGGTTGTCTCCAACGCCGTACTCCAGAATGAGCCCGTCCAGATCAATCTCGTTATGGCTGAGCGCAGGTTCTATGAAACACCCGCGAGTCAGATCAGGCCCGCAGGCGTCCAGCAGCGAGATGGCAAGCCGGGCCGCCAAATAACCTTCCAGCGATACGAAATCGGGCGATGCGCTGGGGTTATAGGCACGCAGGGCCGCATTGTAACTGGCTACCACTGGGAGTTGGATGTCGTCGTAAAACGGGACCACTTGGGTAACGTATATGTCCTTCCTATTTTCTCCAAGCTTGTTTGGCAGGGTCTTCCCTCCGGCAAAAGAAACAGTGGCGAACCGCGGGTCGGCTTCTTTTCGCACCAGTTTGACCAGATTGGCCACTGCCTCCGGTGTGCCGAACATTACCACCGCGTCCGGTTTGGCGGCGATGATTTGTGACGCGGCATCATCAACGCCGCCGGCATTGCGTTCGTATTGCCAGGTATCAAATATCTCCATTCCCCGCTGTTCGAGCGCCCGGCGGACGCCCTGGAGACCTGCTGCTCCGAAAGAATCATTCTGGTAAAACACACCGATTCGGATAATGCCGTCTTCACTAGTCAAGTGATCAATGATGCGCTCAGATTCCTGGTAGTAGGAAGCGCGTAGATTTATCACATTGTTCAGCGATGGGTCTCTCAAAAACTCGGCGCCGGTGAAGGGCGCGATGAAAGGGACTCCGTCGGCTTGGGCTATGGGCAACGCTCCCCACGAAGTCGGGGTTCCAACCGCCCCGATAAGCGCGAAGACCTGGGTTTTTTCAATCAAATGGGTGGTTGCGTGAACGGCATACTCTGTCTCGTAGGAATCGTCCATGGACTCCAAAGACAGATAGCGACCATGTACGCCGCCTTTCTGATTCGCTTCATGGAAAGCGGTCTCGATGCCAAGACGCATTGATGTTCCCAGGTATTGGGACGGGCCGCTCAGCACGGCTGATTGCCCAAACAACACTTCGTCCTCTGAAACTCCGGGAACCTGGTTGGTGGCGATGGCAGCGGTCTGACACGCTGTCCCGGCAAGAAAAAACGCTGCCAGCAAAATCACACCAAACCAATGAGATACGTTCATCAACAAACCCCCGGCGAGACAGCCGCTTCGTCAAAAGGTGCGATATTTTGTCGCAAAAACGGTCCTGATGCAATTTTGTTGTCAGCCGTGAAATTCGCGACTGACATTTGCAGTATCACCGTTACGCCGGTCGCGGCACTCCTTTATCATGGTTGGGCTTATACTGTCGGGCGACCCAGACAACAGTCCACGCAGGGGGTGAACCGAAATGCCCAACGCAGTCCTGGTAGTCGATATGGTGCGCGGGTTCCTGGAACCCGGCCACAACCTCTACTGCGGCGACGACTCCCGCAGCATCATCGAGCCGGTGCAAAACTTGCTGAGACGTGAGTCGGAATCAGGGTCAACAGTCCTGTTCATCTCCGACCACCACCTGCCGGATGACCTGGAGTTTCAGATGTTCCCGGTGCATTGCGTCATCGGCAGCGAGGAACCGGATGTCGTACCCGAACTGTCCGAGTGGGTCACCGACTCCAACGTCGTGCCCAAAAACCGCTACAGCGGCTTTTTCAACACCGACCTTGAGCAACGCCTGGCCGCCCTGCATCCCGACAAAGTCATCATCTGCGGCGTCTGCACCGACATCTGCGTCATGCACACCACCTCCGACGCCCGCAACCGCGACTACACCGTCGAGATCCCCGAAGACTGCGTAGCTTCCTTCGACACCGACGCCCACCGCTGGGCCCTGAACCACATCACCCGCATCCTCGGCGCCCAGGTGGTGTAGCGGGCAGCATGTGGCGGGTGATACCGATTAGGAGTCTCAGGCTTTCGACTACCACGCTGGCGGCTTGGAGAATGTACCGTTTGCGTCCGTCAGCTGGAGCGGTAACTGGTTGCTGCGAAAGATACGCTCGTTGATGATCGGGTATGACCATGACGCTGCTTGCCACAGTTGTATGCTGCGTCTGCGTTGCGACGGGTTGATAACGCCGATACTCATTTGCAAGGCATCTCGCACCAGCCGTATCGGTTCGGCGAAATCCGAGTCATTGGAGATTACAACGGCTTCATCGCTATCGCTCCGGCCACAGTCCAGCAGCAAGTAGGCCGCCAGGTTTGCGTCCGATCCCTTCTCTTCCGTTCGCCTGACCAATGCTGTCGCCGGCCCATTTCGTGGTGGATTTGCCAAGGGAAGCCGGACATCATGGGTCGAGAAGTGCCCATAGTGGATTTCGACCTTGGGCAGCGTTGCCAGCGCCCGCAGGTAAATTCTTTGCCGGTTGGCCGCTCCCGGATTTTGTGGTGTGTTTCTAACCTGCGCCGTGAAATAGCGAATGCGCTTGACCTCGCGCCCCGGCAGCAGGCTTTCGCAGAAGCCCTGCAAGTCCAGCCACTTGTATTGCGGCCAGCGAGTTCTGAACGCTCCGTAATAGAGGTTGAACCCGTCAACGTAAATGTTGACTGTCGGCATAGGTTCTTTGTGGGGACTGCGTCCGGATATGCGAAAACCGCCTTAAGGCGGCTTCGCTACCCTGCCGCCTAGGCAACAGGGGGGGCAAGTCCATTGTGCGCGAAAGAAATCATGCTGTCAACTACTCGTCATCCCGCACCTCCAGGTTAGCCCCCCGAGGCGCGTTCTTAACCAGTCATAGCCCCAGCGTCAGCAAACCACCGCAGACAATGCTACAATAGAACCCATAATCGCCAATGCCAAATTACCCGGAGTCGCGCCATGACCCAGCATGTAACCCACAGGCCCATCGAAGTAATCGGTCAGATTTGGGGAGTTCAACTGGACCCGCCCGGTGAAGGCGAAGGCGGCACGTTTCAGATTCTGCTGGACAACGGCCGGCTCATCCCCGGCCCCTATCCCAGAGACTGGCACCAGCCAATCGCGTCTGCCTTACAAGCCAACGACGTCATTCTCATCAGAGTGAAAGGCGTCGGGGAACATTCGCCGGACGGTGAACTGCAACGTATCGTGGAACCGGAATCCATCATCCGGTGCTGGGCGCCGGCTCCCAATAGCCTTTTCGACACCACAGCCCCCGATTGGGAAACCGTGCTGGCTACCAAAGATGACGCATGATGACCATGGTCTTGCCCGATCGTGATGCCATCTTCGCCGATTCCGGATACTGGATAGCCTTGCTCACTCCCGACGACGAACTGCACGAAAAAGCCACTGCGCTCCAAACCTCTCTGGCAAACCGGCGGATTGTTACGACCCAATTGGTCCTCAACGAGGTCCTCAATCCTAGGAGCGGAACCACCAAACAGCGACGCCAAGCTGCCGTTGACTTTGTGGAACGAATCAACCGGAATCCTCGTATTTCCGTTGAGCCACAGACCCCGGAGTTATTCGACGAGGCGTTCAACTACTTGCGCGAACGCTTGGATAAAGAGTGGAGCATCACCGACTGCGCGAGCTTCCTGATAATGGAGCGTCTGGGCATCTGGCGAGCGCTGACCGGCGACCACCACTTCGAGCAAGCCGGCTTCGTTGTGATGTTGAGGTAACGGACCCCAAGCGGAGAGTAAATGATAATCAGCAAATCTCTCACATTGGTTGCGGTTGTAGTTATTGGCATTGCAATAGCGATGACCGCTTGCACGTTGGTACGACAAGCACCGACTGCCACACCAACACCTACGCCAACTCCCATAGCCGTTCGAGATTGCTACATGCTTATCGAAAATGTAGCAACCAGACGACCTGCTCAGCTTGAGAGAGCGTTGAAAAACGAGGCCTATCTGAGGTGCATAGGACCAATCACAAACACTGAAATAGGTACTATACAATTTCACGTGGCAAAAACGAGCGGTTTCGACAAATACATCAACTGTGAGATGCGTCGAGAGACAGTTGCGGAAGAAGTCAGCATTGGCCAGACCATCGCTGTACGCGGGCGCTTGAAGGACGCTTTCAATGAGGATAAGCGTCTTGGCAGTCTGATGGGAACGCGAAATGAGAATGTAATTGAGCTTAAGGACTGCGTCATCCTCGCCTATTAGGAAGAACTCAAAAGTCTTCCCTCAAACCACCGCTTCGCCCCCTCCCAACCCGCTTCCGCCTCGGCACGTAGCCGCCGCGCTTGCTCCCGCCGCCGCACTATCTCAGCGGCGACCCGCACCTGCACGTCCAGCGACGGTATCGGAACCGTCAGGTTCTCTACGTCGTCGTTGGTCAAACGGGGATGAGTGTTGCCCGTCATCATGTGGACGGTTTGCGACAGCGCCAGGCAGCTGCGGAGTATCGCCGCCAGATACTCCGGCAACAACGCCTCGCCATCCTTGACCCGCAGCACGTGAAACTCCGTTGAGCAGCAGCCGTCTATCTCGGCGCGGTACACCTTGTTCAGGTAGGGACGCAGCCGAGCAAAGAGCACGTCGTTAGCCTGAAAGGTAAAGCAGTTCCCCGACGCCGTGTCCGTCGTGTCGGTAAGTTCTCCGGTGTGACTTTGTACATGGGCCAAACTCAAGTAGTTGCCTCTCGGCGTTTTAAGCTGTTCACGCACAAAGTTCACTACCTCTGCCAGCGGCGCAACCGCCATGCTGTCAGCGGCCCGCTCCAACTGCTGCAACGCTTGTACCCGCTCCGGATGGTAGTAATCCGAATTGAGCCGCTCCTGTCCACTCATCTGGTTAAGGCTAACCGCAAACACCCGCCGCCTGTCCTCAACTGGCGGCGCGATCCCCAGCGCGTCCAGCAGAAAGTCGTCAATCCCTGCCAGCAACGCGTCAGCCTCGGCCAGCTTCGCATGCTGCTCGGCACGCGCCGCGTCCATCGCTGCCACCAAAGCCTCTTGCGTTTCCAATGGCGGCAGCGGCACCCGCAGGTTGCGGATTGCCCCGTAGTCCAATGCCGCCCGTGTCCCGCCGGACACGTAGCGATTGGACAGTTCCAACCCGGCCGGACAGTTCAGCCATTCGCTGAGAAACTCCGGCCGGCAGCGGCTCCGGTCAACTCGCAAACGCGCAATGTGCTGGTTGATGTTGGCCGGCAGATGGTCTTCACCAACTACCGCTGCCGAGCCAACCCGCCCGGTAATGGTCATCAACACGTCGCCGGCAGCCAATTGCGAGCGTTCCAGCAGCCCGTTGTGAACGGCATCGGTGACATACTTCAAATCCCGCTCTACAATCTCGCCGTCGTCAACGTTGAGTATGCGGAAGAACCGCACCCCGTCGTCGGCATACAGCGAGTCGTCGCTGCGTCTGGGAGTCGCCCCGCCGGCAATCGACTCCAGCAACCCGCCCAACGCCGGCGTCGGAATCGGCGCGGCATCCAGCCGGGCATTGAGCAGCGTGTAGCGTGGATGGTTGAACCAGGTATCCAGCCGCCCCTTGGCGTCGCCCCACTTCAGCGCAAATGCGGTGGCAGCGGGGCCTACACGAAAAAAGGTGTCGGGTCCCGGTTAAACTCTTCCCACTGTCCCACCAACCCCGTGCCGGGAATCACCTCCCGCCGCCGTTCGCTCCACTCGCCCACGCCGCCGGCCCGGCTCCATTCGTAAGTGACCCGGTAGTCGAACAGGTCACAGCGGTGGCGTTCCACCCTGCTGTCTTCAGGAGTTTCTTCCTCAACCGACACCTCAAACGTCTTGCGCCCGGTGGCGTCGTAGCCGATGTTGTCGGTCAGCGCCATGAAAATTGGCTCGTCATCTGACACGGTTTCGCCCTTTTCCAGCCGGCGCAGAAACACGATGCTGGCCTTCACGCCGGCGTCGTAGTGCTGAAAGGCGAACTGAGGCAGGCTGACCACGCCCAGCAACTGAAAGTGATTGAGCAGCCAGTGGCGTACCCCCTGCAACGATGAGTTGGTCAGGATGCCGTCGGGCAGCACCACGGCGGCCTTGCCCGTGCCCGGCTTCAGGAACGTGTGAATCCGCTCCAGGAACGCGATTTCCGTCTTGATGCTGGCGCGGGGACCAGGGCTATCGCATATGAAAACCGGGTTGTTTGGTAGGATGTTGAACAAGTGTGA